>CAZTIW010000042.1:0-43574 GCA_964613915.1 uncultured Thermoanaerobaculia bacterium | reverse complement strand
CCTCGACGACGCGCAGATCAAGTACTCGACGGTGCAGAACTGGTACCCGGGCGACAAGGACGGCCGCGGCGGCATCTACAACTTCGTCACGAAGCGGGGCAAGTGCCTGGGGCGCGGCTCCCGCATCTCGTGGACGCAGGTCGAGACCGGGTCCGCCATCACGTGGAAGTATCCGTCCTGCCTACTTCTCGGGGACGACTCGGTGGGCGAGTTCTACTCCGTGGCGCTGACGAACAACCATCAGCAGGCCGACACCGGCACGAAGATGATCCACGTCGGCAAGAACACGCGCTCGACGATCGTCAGCAAGGGCATCTCTGCCGGCTTCGGTCAGAACACGTACCGCGGCCTCGTGCGCATCCAGAAGGGCGCCGACGGCGCGCGGAACTACTCGCAGTGCGACTCGCTCCTGCTCGGGGACCGCTGCGGCGCGCACACCGTGCCGTACATCGAGGTGAAGAACCCGACGGCACACCTCGAGCACGAGGCGTCCACGAGCCGCATCGGCGAGGACCAGATCTTCTACCTGCGGCAGCGCGGTCTGTCGACCGAGGACGCCGTGAACTTGATCGTCAACGGTTTCTGCAAGGAGGTCTTCCGCGAGCTCCCGATGGAGTTTGCCGTGGAAGCCCAGAAGCTCCTCGGGGTGAGCCTCGAGGGGGCCGTCGGCTGATGGGGAGCGACATGACACCGATGCTCGAGATTCGAGATCTGCACGCCCGCGTCGAGGGCAAGGACATCCTGCACGGGCTGAACCTCACGGTGATGCCTGGCGAAGTGCACGCCATCATGGGCCCCAACGGCTCGGGCAAGTCCACCCTCGCGCACGTGCTGGCGGGACGCGAGCGCTTCGAGGTGACGAGCGGCGAGATCCTGTTCCGCGGCCGCGACCTGCTGGGGATGGCCGCCGAGGAGCGCGCCCGCGAGGGCGTGTTCCTGGCCTTCCAGTACCCCGTCGCGATCCCCGGCGTGACGAACTCGTACTTCATGCGCGCGGCGCTCAACGCCGTGCGCAAGCACCGCGGCCAGCCCGAACTCGACGCCATGGACTTCCTGGCTCTGGTCAAGGAGAAGGCGCGGCTCGTGAGCATGGACGAGGCGCTTCTCTCTCGCGCCGTCAACGATGGTTTCTCGGGCGGCGAGAAGAAGCGCAACGAGATCTTGCAGATGGTCCTCCTCGAGCCGGCGCTGTGCGTGCTCGACGAGACCGACTCGGGTCTCGACATCGACGCGCTGCGTACCGTCGCCGTCGGCGTGAACGCCCTGCGAGGCCCCGATCGCTCCATGGTGGTGATCACGCACTATCAGCGGCTGCTCGACCACATCGTGCCCGATCGCGTGCACGTCCTGCAGGGCGGGCGCATCGCTCGCTCGGGCGGCGGGGAGCTCGCGACCGAGCTCGAGGCGCGCGGCTATGGCTGGATCGAGGCTTCGGCCGCGGCGAGCGAGGGTCGGGGAGCATGACGCTGGCGGCCGACGCGCACCCTGACGCGTTCAGCGCCGCGCACGCCGTCGTGGCCGGACGCGCTTCGGGCGATCTCGCGCACGCGCGCGAGCGAGGGCTCGCGCGCTTCGTCACGCTCGGCCTGCCCAGCGTGCGTGACGAGGAATGGCGCTGGACGCCAGTCACCCAGCTGGCGCGCATCCCCTTCGAAGCGGCTCCGGCGGCGGGCGAGCCCGGCGCGGCCTCGCTGGCCCGTCACGCGATCGCGTCGGCGGGGCCTCGCGTCGTGCTCGTGAACGGGCGCGCCGCGAGCGCGCATGCGGTGCCGCCCGCGGCGGCTGACGCCCGGGCCGGCGTGCGCGTCGAGGGCCTGGCCACCGCGCTGGCGGAGCGCCGCCGCGAGGCCAGCTCGGCGCTGTTTCGCCTGGTGGGCGCCGCGACCGAGGGCGCCTTCCCGTCGCTGAACGCCGCGCTCCTCGAGGACGGCGCCTTCGTGCACGTGCCCGCGGCGCACGACGTGACGGCGCCGATCCAGGTCCTGGCGCTGGTCGCCGCGTCCGAAGGGCCCATCGTCTCGAGTCCCCGCCTCGTGATCGTGCTCGAGGAGAACGCGCGCGCGACCGTCATCGAGACTCATGCGGGCGCCGAGAACGATTCGCTCTCGAACGCGGTCGTCGAGATCGAGCTGGCCGCCGGCGCCTCGCTCGAGCACATCCACGTGCAGGCTCACGGCGAGCAGGCGCATCATGTCGCGACGACGCGCGTGCGGGTCGCCCGCGACGCGACATACCGATCGCACGTGGTCTCGCTGGGCGCTCGCCTGTCGCGCCACGATCTGTCCGTGGAGCTCGCCGGCGAGGGCGCGCGCTGCGAGCTGTTCGGGCTCTCCCTGCTCGGGGGATCGCAGCACGCGGATCACCACACGTTCGTGGACCACGCCGTGCCGCACGGATCGAGCGAGCAGGTGTACGAGGGCGCCTACGCGGGCACGTCCCGGGGCGTCTTCAGCGGCGCGGTGCTCGTGCGACGGCATGCGCAGCGCACGGAAGCTCACCAGAAGAACCGGAACCTCATCCTGTCGGATGGCGCGCTGGTGGACAGCAAGCCGCAGCTCGAGATCCTGGCCGACGATGTTCGCTGCACGCACGGCGCGACGATCGGCCAGATCGAGGACGACACGCTGTTCTACTTGCGGGCCCGCGGGATTGGCGAGCAGGACGCGCGCGAGATGCTGGTGCGAGGGTTCCTGCAGGAACAGGTCAGCCGGATCGCCTGCGAGCCGGCTCGCGCGGACATCGAGCGCCGCGTGAGCGCCCGCCTGCTCGATCTGGAGCTGGCCCGGTCATGAGCGCGCACGCGGCTCCCGAGCGCTCCGTCGCGCCGAACGCCACCACGCAGGCTGCCACCGCGCCGCTCGATGTCGCGGCGGTGCGCGCCTGCTTTCCGGTGCTCGACCAGAGCGTTCACGGCAAGCCGCTCGCGTACCTGGACAACGCCGCGACCTCGCAGACGCCGAAGGCCGTCCTCGACGCCATGCGCGCGTTCTACGAACAGGATCGGAGCAACGTGCACCGGGGGGTGCACCTGCTGTCCGAGCGCGCGACCAAGGCCTTCGAGGACGCGCGCGAGAAGGTCCGCACCTTCATCGGCGCGAGGTCGGCGCGGGAGATCGTCTTCACCCGGGGGACGACCGAGGCCATCAACCTGGTCGCGGCCAGCTTCGCGCGGCCCGCGCTCGGGCCCGGCGACGAGATCCTCATCACCACGATGGAGCACCACTCGAACATCGTGCCGTGGCAGCTCGCGTGCGAGGCGACGGGCGCGACGCTCCGGGTCGCGCCGATCGCCGACTCGGGCGAGTTGATCCTGGACCAGTTCGAACCCCTCATCGGCAAGCGCACGCGGCTGGTCGCGATCGGGCATGTCTCGAACGCCCTGGGCACCGTGAACCCGGTCGCCGCGATCGTGGCCATGGCCAAGGCGAGGGGCGTTCCCGTGCTCGTGGACGGAGCGCAGGCCGTGCCGCACCTGGGCGTGGATGTCCAGGCGCTGGGATGCGACTTCTACGCCTTTTCGGCTCACAAGATGTACGGGCCGATGGGCATCGGCGCGCTCTGGGCGCGCGAGCAGCTTCTCGAGGCGATGCCGCCCTGGCAGGGCGGGGGCGACATGATCGCGTCGGTGAGTTTCGAGAAGAGCACCTGGAATCACGTTCCCTACAAGTTCGAGGCCGGTACGCCGAACGTCGCGGGCGCGATTGGCATGGCCGCGGCGACGGACTTCATCCGGTCGCTCGGGATGGCGCGCATCGCCGCTCACGAGGACGCGCTGCTCCGCCGCGCGACGCAGGGCCTGGCCGACATCCGCTGTGCCCGCATCGTGGGGACGGCGCCGGTGAAGGCCAGCGTGCTGTCGTTCATCATGGAGCGCATCCATCCCCATGACATCGGCACGATCCTCGACCGCCACGGCGTCGCGATCCGGACCGGCAACCACTGTGCCGAGCCCGTGATGCGGCGGCTGGGGCTTGCCGCGACGGCGCGCGCGTCGCTGGCCGCCTACAACACGGAGGCCGAGGTCGATCAACTGCTCGAGGGCGTGCACGAGGTGCGCCGCTTCTTCCTGCCGCACGCATGACCGACCTGCGCGACCTCTACCAGGAGCTGATCCTCGAGCACGCGCGGAGCCCGCGCAACTTCCGCGCCATCGACGGCGGCCGTCACGCGGACGGGCTCAACCCGCTCTGCGGCGACCGCTTCACGGTCTATCTCAGCACGCGCGACGGCATCGTGACGGACGCGGCGTTCACCGGCCAGGGCTGCGCCATTTCCACGGCTTCGGCGTCGGTCATGACCGAGACGATCAAGGGCAGGAGCGAGACCGAGGTCGAGCAGCTCTTCAGCGAGTTCCACGGCCTGGTCACGCGCGGCGGCAAGCCTCCGGACGGCCTGCCGCCGAAGCTGGCCGTCTTTGGCGGCGTGTCCGACTATCCCGCGCGCGTGAAGTGCGCGAGCCTGGCCTGGCATGCCCTGCACGCGGCGCTGTCGGGTCAGCAAGAGGCGGTGTCCACCGAATGACAGACTCACCCACGCCCCCGGCCGCCGATCAGGTTCGCGTCCTGGTCAAGGACGACCCGTCGTCCTGGAACGAGCAGGAGCGCGCGATCGTGGATCAGATCCGCACGGTCTTCGATCCCGAGATCCCCGTGAACATCTGGGAGCTCGGCCTCATCTATGCGATCCGCGTCGCGAGCGACGGTCACGTGGACGTGGACATGACGCTGACGTCGCCGATGTGCCCGGCCGCCGAGTCGCTCCCGCCCGAAGTGCAGCGCAAGGTCTCCGCGGCGCCGGGCGTGATGGCCTGCAACGTGGACGTGGTCTGGGAGCCCGCGTGGACGCCCGCGATGATGTCCGAGGCCGCGCGTTTCGAGATGAACATCCCGAGCTGACGGCGCGCGCAGACGGAGGACGCCACATGACAATCGACACATCGGCGCTGGGGTTCGCCTGGAACCGCGATGAGGGCACGCTCAGCAAGCTGAACGACCCGGGTCCCCTGGCGCGGCCGACGCAGCCAACGACCGAGCGCTCTCCAGAGGCCATCCGCGAGGACGCCATCGCGGCGCTCCGCACGGTTCACGATCCCGAGATCCCCCTCAACATCTTCGACCTCGGGCTCATCTACGAGCTCGTGACCGAGCCGGCCGGCTTCGTGGACGTCAAGATGACGCTGACATCGCCCATGTGTCCCGCCGTCGGATCGCTTCCGCCCGAGGTCAAGTCGAAGCTCGCCACCGTCTCCGGCGTCAGCCGCGTGGATCTCGAGCTCGTCTGGGATCCGCCATGGACGAAGGACCGCATGAGCGAAGCCGCCCGCCTCGAGCTGAACCTCGACTGATCGCTCCCGGTGGCCCCGCTCTTGCCCCCGGGGCTTGCCCAGGCGGAGGGACCCGGCGGGCGAAGGGCTGAGCCGGCGGCGCAGCGAACGCCCTCCGACCTTCCCTCCTCCCGCGCTTTCTCATCATCAGATAATGGGGTCTGACCCCAGGTTCCGTCTGCTGACCCCAGGTTCCGTGGGGCTTGCGCTAGGGAGCGCCGACAGGCCAGGAGTGCGAGTCAGGCGCGGGGCGCGGGAGCGCCCGGGGGTGGGGCGTGCTAGGTTTGGGCGCCACCCGTGCTGGAAGAATCATGCCCGCCAAGCTCAAGCTCGATGACCGCACGTGCACGCCATGCACGTCCCGCACGAAGCGCGTTCCCGACGACCGGGCGCGCCGGCTCCTGGCCGAGATTCCGGGCTGGACGCTCGCGCGCGGCGTGCGGCTGCGACGGACCGTTCGGTTCGAGGACTTCACGACGCTCATGGCGTTCGTGAACGACCTCGCCGTGCTCGCCGAGGAGCAGGCCCATCATCCGGATTTCCGCGTGCGATACTCGCGTCTGGATCTGGAGCTCTCCACCCACGCGATCGACGGCCTGTCGGACAACGACTTCATCCTCGCGGCGAAGATCAACGGGCTGCTGGGTGAACGCGGGTGAGCGGTCGCCGGAGCGCGTCGCGCGGAGGTGACTGGCTGCGCCGCGTGCGCGAGTTCCAGGAAGCGATCCTTCCGGGATCGCTGTCGGTCTCGCCGCGCGCGGATGTCGAGTGCGCCTACCGGCCCGCCGCGGGGGAACTTTCGGGCGACTTCTTCGACTTCATCGCCGGCGAGGACTCCGACGTGATCGTCATCGGCGACGTGACCGGGAAGGGGCTCGCCGCGGCGCTGGTCGTTGCCATGCTCCATGGCGCCTTCCGCACGATCGCGCGCACGGCGCGAAAGCCCTGCGAGGTCCTGTGGATCGCGCACGAACTCCTCGCGAACCTCGGGCAGCGCGCGGGCGGGCCGACGCTGTTCTCGGCCAGCGTGTTCGTGGCCATCCTGCACGAGGACGGCCGGCTCGAGTGGGCCAACGCCGGCCACCCATCGCCCCTGTTCCTGCGCCGCGGACAGGCCGTTCGCGGCCTCGATCCGACGGCGCCCCCGCTCGGTCTCGTGGCTCCCGACGCGTGCGAGGAGCACGCCATCCGGCTCCTCGCGGGCGATCGGCTGTTCCTCTACACCGACGGCATCCTGCCCACGGGAGCCTCGCCTGACGACGTGCGCGCCGAGGTGGACCGCCGCGGCGGCGCGGCCGCGGAGGAACTCGTCGCCGGGCTGATCGAGGACGGCGTGGATGACGATCGCACGGCCGTGCTCGTCACCTACCGCGGCTGATTCCCGCCCGCGGCCACCGCGGCGGGCTCGCTCCAGCGGCCGTGCTCCTTGATGAGCGCGATGAGCCGATCATCCGCCTCGGCCGCCGGAACGTTGCGTGCGACGCAGTCCTTGCCGACGTAGAGGTTGATCTTGCCCGGGGCCGATCCGACGTAGCCGAAGTCGGCATCCGCCATTTCTCCGGGGCCGTTCACGATGCAGCCCATGATGGCGATCTTCACGCCCACGAGGTGACTGGTGGTCCGCTGGATGCGTGCGGTGACCTCTTGCAGGTCGAAGAGCGTGCGCCCGCACGACGGGCAGGCGATGTAGTCGGCGCGCGTCATGCGCAGCCGCGTCGCCTGGAGGAGCCCGAGCGCGCGCGACAGGCTCGTGGCGGGCGGTCCGAGGATCAGCACGGCGTCGCCGATGCCGTCCACGAGGAGGCCGCCCAGGCCTTCCGCGCCGCGCAGCAACGCGTTCTCGGCGGCTGACTCCGCCGCGCGATCGACCAGCAGCACGGGCGCGTCATCCGCCCCAGCCTGCGCGAGAGCCGCCAGGGTCATCCGCGTCGTGAACACGGCGCTGGCGCGACCGGGCGGCGCGAAGGCCAGCAGCGGCGTCGCGCCGGTCGCCTCGCGGACCGCGAGCGTGGCCCGCACGGCCTCGCGCGCCAGCGGCTCGTTGGCTGCGGCGCCGTCCGACGCGTCGCCCGCGCTCTCGAACCAGAGGCCGAACGAGGCTCCAGCCGCTTGAACGGCACGCGCCGCCTCGCCCCCGGCGTCGGCCTCCACGCCGTCCGCTCGCAGCAGCACCGTCGCCGCGAGGCTGCCGAGGACGCGCGCGCCGTCATCGGCGAGGAGCGCCAGCGGCGCGGTCACGGCCAGCGGAATCCGGCCGTCCGGCGTCCACAGCGCCGGCCGCACGCGATCGAGCGCCGCGAGATCCGCCGGTTGATCGAGCCGGAGCCATGCCACGTCAGCCAGCGGCGCGTCGGAGCCCGGAGGCGCCACGAACTCGCGCACGCGCGCCGCGAGGTCCGCGTCGCCCGCCGATCCCAGGTTCACCCATGTGGAGACCGTGGCCCGGCCGCCGACCTGCCGGGCGCCGAGCGTCAGCGCCGCCGTCGCGCGGCGCTGCCCGGGCGACATGAAGGCGGGCACCGCATCGGGCTCCGCGTCCGGGTCACGCGGCGCCGTGAGGCGCGCGTTGTAGGGCGCGACGAGCGCGAAGGCGACGGGCACCTCGTGTTCGGGGTCCTCGGTCAGGGAGACGCGCACGGTGTCCCCCAGGCCATCGGCCAGCAGGCTCCCGATGCCGACGGCGGACTTCACGCGGCCGTCCTCGCCGTTGCCGGCCTCCGTCACGCCGAGATGGAAGGGGTAGGCCATGTCCTCGGCGCGCATGCGCTCCGCCAGCAGCCGGTACGCCTCGACCGCGACGAACGCGTTGCTCGACTTCATGGAGATGACGACGTCGCGGTAGTCCTGCTCCTCGCACAGCCGCACGAACTCGAGCGCCGATTCGACCATGCCGAGCGCCGAGTCGCCGTAGCGGTTCATGATCCGGTCCGACAGCGACCCGTGATTCGTGCCGATGCGCATGGCGCGGCCCAGGCGCTTGCACTTCTCGACGAGCGGCACGAAGCGCTCGCGGATGCGGTCCAGCTCCGCCGCGTACTCGGCGTCGGTGTACTCGCGCACCGCGAACTTCTTCACGTCAACGTAGTTGCCCGGGTTGACGCGGACCTTCTCGACGAAGTCGGCCGCGACTATGGCGGCATGCGGGTTGAAGTGGATGTCCGCCACCAGCGGAACGGTCACGCCGAGCTGCTCGAGGCGCCGGCGGAGGGGCTCGAGCGCGTGCGCATCCTGCATGTTCGGGACCGTCACGCGGACGATCTCGCAGCCGGCCTGCACGAGACGCAACGTCTGCTGCGCCGTGCCTTCGGTGTCGCCCGTGTCCGTCGTGCACATGGACTGGACGCGGATGGGCTCGTTGCCCCCGACGCCCACGGAACCGACGAGAACGCGGCGCGTGGGCCGGCGACGCCAGGCCAGGGGCAGGGCAGCGGGGGGAGGCGGGGTGCTCACGGGCGGGATCTTCGCACGCGCCGCCGGGAGCGTCCACGCGATGCGCCCGGCGGCTCAGCCGTCGCCGCCGAGACGCGCGCTGGCGGCGGCCGCCGTCGCGCAGAGCTCCTGCCAGGCCTGCGAGCGCAGGACCTCCTCGACGGGCGCATCCGCGAGCGCCAGGAGCGAGGGGCGCGCGCGCTCGATGGCGGACGAGACCTCGCTGACCGCCGTGGAAAGGGCGTCCGGGATGCCGCCCGGCGAGGCCGCGCAGGCCTCGACCGCCTCCGTCCAGTCATCGAGCAGCGCCACCGCAAGGCCGACCTGCGGGGAGGTCAGCGCGAACTCCGCATGCAAGTCGGGCCGCGAGAGCAACGCGAGCAGCCGGCGCACGCGCAGCTGCGCGCGCTCCGATCGCGACGCGGGCGCGCGCCAGGCGACGCGCGCGAGCCATCCGAGGCCGAACGCGAAGATCGCGCGGGCCACCGTGCGCAACCACGGCTCGCCCCAGTGGTGCACGAGGCCGGCCACGACCGCCAGGGAGAGCAAGGCGAGTGCCGTTGCCGCGACGCGTGAGCCCATGAGCGCCATCATGCCGCGTCTCGCCCGGCCGAGCATGGTGGCGAGGGACGGCGCATCCTTCCGCGTGACCCGTGACCGGGCGGGTGGTCCGGTCCACCGGCGCATGCTAGCCTCCCCGCCCCATGGGTATCCTCGATGCGCTGTTCGGCCCGGGCAAGACGCCCACGCCCAAGCGGATCGCCTCGCAGGTCGAGGCGCTCAAGCAGCGGCATGGCGATCCGTCCTTCCGGTATGTCGCCGCCGACACGCTCGCCGGCTGGGGCACGCCCGAGGCGATTGCCGGCCTGCTCGATCGGTACACGATGAACGTCGCTTCGGAGACGTCCGACGAGGCGGAAAAGGCCTACGTCGCGGAGCTCCTGGTGGACAAGCTCGGGCGCGCGGCCGTGGAGCCGATCGAGGCCTACCTGCGCCACCATGAGCAAGTGTCGTGGCCCCTCCGCATCCTGGGGAAGATCGTCGAGGGCGATGAGTTGCGCGAGCGCTGCGTGCGGGTTCTCTCGCGCCTCGACACGCACTTCGATCGCTTGCCGGAGCGCAAGGTTGAACTGCTCCGCTTCCTGCTCGATCACGCCGGGCACGACGCCGTGGCCGACGCGGCCCAGCGGTTCCTCGAGGACACGGACGACCGCGTGCGGATCCAGGCCATCGAGTTGCTCGCGACGGCCGGTCGGCCCGCGGATCTCGCGGCGATGGTCGCGTGCCTCCTCGAGTCGGCCGATCGTCCGCGCGTGGGCGCGGCCCTGTGCGAGGCTCTCGCTGGCCGGAAGGGCGCGCTGGCAGGGCACGTCGAGGCGGCGACGCCGGCGCTGTCCGCGGGCTACACCATCAGCAAGGACGGCACGCTCAGCAAGGTGGCCGGCGCCCGCAAGGCGTGACACCGCCCCTGCGGCCTCGCCGCGGGGGGTGCTGCTGATCGCCTCGTTTCGGTCGTGGCCGAGTCGCTCGGCCCGAGGCGGAGCCAGGTCACGCCGGCCGCATGGCCGGACCCGCCGCCCCTGCGTAGAATGCGCGCTCCCTCACGAAACAGGCCGCAGGAAGGTTGCCCGCATGTCGAAGATCAAGGTCGCGAACCCGGTGGTCGAGCTCGATGGCGACGAGATGACCCGCATCATCTGGCAGGCCATCAAGGACAAGCTGATCCTGCCGCACCTCGACATCAACCTGATGCGCTTCGACCTGGGGATCGAGCACCGGGACGCCACGGAAGACCGCGTGACGATCGAGGCCGCCGAGGCCATCCAGCGCGTGGGGGTCGGCGTGAAGTGCGCGACCATCACGCCCGACGAGGCTCGCGTGGCCGAGTTCGGCCTGAAGAAGATGTGGAAGTCGCCCAACGGCACCATCCGCAACATTCTCGGCGGCGTCATCTTCCGCGAACCCATCATCTGCAAGAACGTGCCCAGGCTCGTTCCGGGATGGACCGAGCCCATCGTCGTCGGCCGCCATGCGTTCGGCGATCAGTATCGCGCGACCGACTTCCGGTTTCCGGGCAAGGGCAAGCTGTCCGTGCGCTTCACCGGCGCGGACGGCCAGGTCATCGAGCACGAGGTCTTCGACGCGCCATCCTCCGGCGTGGCGATGGCCATGTACAACCTCGACGACTCGATCCGCGACTTCGCGCGGGCGTCCATGAACTACGGTCTCAACCGCAAGTATCCGGTCTACCTGTCCACGAAGAACACGATCCTCAAGGCCTACGACGGGCGCTTCAAGGACCTGTTCCAGGAGGTCTTCGAGGCCGAGTTCTCCGACAAGTTCAAGGCTGCCGGGATCACCTACGAGCACCGTCTCATCGACGACATGGTCGCCGCCGCCCTGAAGTGGTCCGGCGGCTACGTCTGGGCCTGCAAGAACTATGACGGCGACGTGCAGTCGGACACGGTCGCCCAGGGCTTCGGATCGCTCGGCCTCATGACCTCCGTGCTCATGACGCCGGACGGGAAGGTCGTCGAGGCCGAGGCGGCTCACGGCACCGTCACGCGCCACTATCGCGAACACCAGAAGGGCAGGGAGACGTCCACGAACTCCATCGCCTCCATCTTCGCGTGGACGCGCGGTCTCGCGCATCGCGCCAAGCTCGACGACAACGCCGCGCTCGCTCGATTCGCGACGACGCTCGAGCGCACCTGCGTGGACACGGTCGAGAGGGGAGCGATGACCAAGGATCTCGCCCTCCTCGTGGGGCCCCAGCAGAAGTGGCTGTCCACGACCGCGTTCCTCGACGCCGTGGACGCCAACCTGCGCAGCGCCCTGGCTTCCTGATCGGCGACCCTGCCGGGATCGCGGCGGCCTCCGGCTTCACGTACGATGCGCCCATGAAGCCGGTGGAACGCGTTCTCAACGCGCGGGTCGATCCGCGCGACGTCGCGCCGACGGGCGAACAGCTCGCGGCGGCGGGAACGCCGTGGGGATCGCTCGGGCGGGTCATCCGCGCGGGCTCGCTCGCGACCGAGCTCGCGGGCCTCGACGCCTCGCTCGCGTCGCTCGTGGACGATCAGTACGCGGGCTTCGTCGAGGGCGACGCGAGTGGCGCGCCCGGCCCCCGGCGCCGCGCGGTCATGAGCGTGGTTCGCTCGCCGCAGGGTCGGTGGCTCCACCTGTCGAAGGGCGAGGGCTTCGTCGAGGAGGCACGGGTGGCCGCCCGCTGCGAGAGCGGCTGGATGGACCTCTGGTCGTACGGGTTCGCCGCGCGGCTCCACCCGGGCGCGACCGAGGCGCGGTTGCTGCTGTGCGACGGAAGCGATCTCGAGCGGGCGCAGGCTGTCGAGAACGCGCTCCGCTTCTTCATCGCCGCGCAGGCGCTCGCCGCGGGTGGGTTCCTCCTGCACTCCGCCGGCGTGGCGCGAGGCGGGAGGGCCTTCCTGTTCTTCGGGCCCAGCGGCGCGGGCAAGTCCACGACCGCGAGCCACGCGCCCGCGGACGCCGACCTTCTCGGCGACGACCTCGTGCTGGTCGAGCCGGCCGACGGAGCCTGGCGCGCGTGCGGCGTTCCGTTTCGCGGGTCGTTCGCGCGTGGTCGGAACGCGTCGACCTGCGCTCCCGTGGCGATGGCCTGCCGGTTGTTCCAGGCGGACACGAACCGGCTCGAGGACGCGCCAGCCGTGCTGCGCGTGTCGGAGCTGCTCGCCCAGGTCCCCTTCCTGCTCGACGAGGGGACGCAGCGCGAACAGGCGGCGCGGGCGGTGGAGCGCTTCGTGCGCGAGACGCCCGTCCGCCGCCTGCACCTGCGCCGCGACGGCTCCTACTGGCCCTTGCTCGAGGCCTGACGCGCTTCCCGGCGCTGGCGTGGAGTTTCGCGAGCCCCGGCCGGCCGGGGCCCCGAGCCGATCAGACGACGTCGGCCGGCGTGACCTTGTCGCTGTCTGCCTCGACATCCTCGAGCGCCGACATGAGCAGCGACTGGCCAATCTCGTAGAACGTCAGCGTCACGCCGGGCCGCGTGATGAAGGACTCCGGATAGGCCTCGAGCTTGGTTGCGGCGAGCCGGGCCTGCCCCACGTCACCGAGGCCGAGGTTCGCGGCGATGAGGCCCAGGAGCGCCTTGGCCGCAGTCCGGCCCTGCTCGCCCGCCCCGTCGGAATCCTCGATCGTGGCGTCCGGGTAGCGCTTGAGCACCTCGCGGAACACCTCGGCCGCGCGGCCGAACTGGTTGATGGCCAGCCAGCACGCCCCCAGGTTGTAGAGCGCGTCGTCGGCCAGCTCGTGGTCCGGCCAGCGATCCACGACCTCGCGGAAGGCGGACGCGGCGTCCACGATGAGATTCTGTGTCGTCATGGTCAGCGCGGCCTGGAAGTGCTGCCGGGCTTCGTCGATCCGGTCCGTGCTCATCGCTTCACATCCTCGCGAGGAGATCCGTCTTCTTGGCGTCGTACTCGGCCTGCGTGATCGCGCCCTGGTCCAGCAGCTGCTTGAGGCGGCCCAGGAGTTCGTAGGCGTCGCTGCCGGCGGTCTGCGCCGCCTGGGCCGGCACGCCGGCAGGCGGCGTGGCGCCCTGCTGCATCGCCTGCTGCAGGACCTGCGGGAGCATCATGCCGAGCCCGAGGCCGGCGCCCGCCCCGACGAGCCCGCCACCACCGCCGTGCTGCGCGGCGTCCTGGAGCGACTTCGCGGCCTTGAAGCGCACGTAGGCGTTCATGTCGCCGATGGCGGCCATCGAGGTGCGCTCGTCGATCATCTTCTGGACCTCGTCGGGAGGCGTCACGGCTTCCAGCAGGAAGTCCACGAGCTCGAGCCCGGCGGCGTCGAAGTCCGAGCGCGACCGCGCCTTGAGCGCGGTCGAGAGCTCATCGTACTGATGCGGCAGGTCGAAGACGGACTTGACCACGCCGCCGATGACGTCCACGAGGCGTGCCGTCAGGATGGAGCGCAGGTAGTCCTCGATCTGGGCGCTCGTGTAGTAGCCCTGCGTGCCCACCATGCGGTTGAGGAAGACCGAAGGCTCCACCACGCGCATCGAGTACGTCCCGTGCGCGCGGAGGCGGACCATTTGCAGTTCCGTGTCGCGGAACAGGATGGGCTGCGCCGTCCCCCACTTGAGGCCGTGCATGAGCTTCGTCGAGACGAAGTAGACCTCGGAGCGGAAGGGGCTCTTCGGGCCGTATCCGAAGGAGGTCACCCACTTCGTGAGGATCGGGATGTTCGCCGTCTGGAGGATGTACCGGCCGGGCTGGAATGCCGTGATGGCCCGGCCGTCACGGAAGAACACCGCGACCTGGCTCTCGCGCACGGTCAGCTGCGCGCCCCACTTGATCTCGCACGAGTCGTCGGGCGGCACGCGCGCGACGAGGGTGTTGCCGCTGGAGTCGAGGTACTCGAGGACTTCCATGAGCTTGGGCATCAGGGGGACATCTCCCGAAGGACGCTCTCGCGGCGAGCGATGTCGTCGCGAAGCTCCTTCACGCGATTCGAGAGGGACGTGAGGGCGGTGGCGTCACCCGAGGACGCCGCGAGCGCCATGGCGCCCGCGAGATCGGTGACGGCCTGCTGCAGGGTGAGATCGTGGTCGTGCGCCCGGTCGAGGTCCTCGGCGCGGACGACGACGTCGTCCAGCCAGCCGCTTCCCCCGGCCGGCGCCAGCCGGATCGCGTCGGCGCAGGCCCCGATCTCGCGCTTGAGGCGGTCGAGGTCGGCCAGGCCATCCATGCGGCCTGAATCCGTGAGCGCGAGCACGACGCCGTCCACGTCGCGCTTCATGCGGTCGAGCTGCGACGCGATGCTCTGGCGGAGCGTCTTGTCCGTGGTGCGGCGGGACTCGCGGTCCGCGTAGCCCCGGTAGCCGGGGATCAGGCCCGCGAGGCGGTCGAGGAGATTCGGTGGGCGTCGTGTCATGTGACCTCGCTGCCGGGGCAGGCCCGGAAACACGGGGCGTACGGCGCAGGACCGCGCCGCGTTCATGGCCAGCGGCGACCGATGCTCGGGTGTCCCGCCGCGAGGCGAGCATGCCACGACTGAAGGCGACCGGCCTGCGCGGGGCCCGTCGTCGGCGGCGGCACGACCGCGGCCGGCGGTCAGCCTGCCGCCGGGCCCCGCCTGACGGATTGCCCGCGGGAGTGCATGCTGTCCGCATGGCAGGCAGCGGGAGCGGCGTTCGTGTCGGATGAACTCAGCGATTTCCGGGGGCGCGAGGCTCTCGTCGTGGACGACGACGAGGACTTCCGCGCGATCGTGTCGGGCCTCCTCCTGCGCGCGGGACTCAACGTCGTGGAGGTCCCTGACGCCGCGACCGGCCTCGATCGGGCGGCGCTTCGCCCGCCGGCGATCATCCTGATGGACCTGTGGATGCCGGGCTGGAGCGGCATCCAGGCCTGCGCGCGGTTCAGGCAGCAGGCCGCGACGGCGCGCATTCCGATCATCCTCATGAGCGCGCAGTGGCAGGACGCGACGCAGCTCTGCCGGGCGCTCGACGCGGGCGCGAGCGACGTGCTGGCCAAGGAGCGCTCGGGCTTCGAGCTCATCGCGCGGGTGCGCGCGGCGCTCACGCTCGTCACCGTTCGCGAGCGCCTCGACGAGAGCGAGGCGCGGCTGGACGAGCTGCGCCACTTCATCGCCATCTGCGCCGGGTGCAAGCAGGTCCGCAACGAGCACGGGACCTGGGAGGACATCACGCACTACCTGCGCCGGGTGACGGATCGCGAGCTGACGCACGGCATCTGCGAGGCCTGTCGCGACCGGCTGTACGGCAGCGCGCTCCGCGACGGCGCGACCGGGCGGGGGACGGCATGACGGCCAGCGAAGCGACCGGCGATCTCGATCTGTCGCGGCTCAGCGTCGCCATCTTCGCCGGCGCCTCGGGCAAGCCCGCCGAGCGGGGAGTCAACAAGAACTACTGGACGCTGCGCGGGCGCCCCGTGGTCCAGCGGCAGATCGATCTCTTCAAGTCGATGGGCTTCGGCCGGATGTTTCTGGTCACGGAGGCAAGCCGGCTCGGCGAGCTCGACGTGCCGGCGGGGACCGTCGTGCTCGAGTCCGCGCCGCGCCAGTCCGAGAACTTCGCCGCCGTCAAGGCGGCCGCGGCGTGGCGGGACGACGAGCGGTGCCTGGTCGTCTTCGGCGACACGCCGCTGCTCTCGCGCGAGGCGGTGCTCGACTTCCTCGCGCGCTGTCGCGCGGCCGAGGCCGACGTGCATCACGGGCTGGTGCCCTACGTGTTCGTCGAGCCCTTCATGGACTTCTTCCCGCGCGATCACTTCGGCCGCCGTCCCTTCCACGTGCGCGAGTTCCGCGCGCGCCTCGGGAGCCTTTCGCTCTGTCGCGTGGCGGCGTTCGATCCGGCGCGCACGCGCGCGTCCGTGAGCGCCGTCATGACGGGGCGGAAGCAGGATCCGGGTCCGGCCGGGCTGGTCTCCGTGCTCGCGGCGCGCGCGCGCGTGCTCTGGGGCGGCTTGCGCTTCATCGGGCCGCTGGGTCTCTGGATGGGGCTCGGCGCCGTCCTCGCGCACTGGTTCCACGAGCGCGGCTTCCCGAAGGCGGCGCGGTTCCTGCGGCGTCCGGTCACGCTCGCGAGGCTCGATCACGTGTTCAGCGAGCTCATGGGATGCCGCGCGCGCATGCTGCCATGCCCGTTCGGCGGCACGAGTCTAGACGTGGACAACGACGTGGACCTTCTGGTGCACGAGCAGTATCTCGACCACATGCTGGCCCTGCAGTCCGTGCAGGATCGGATCGCGCGGCACCTCGTGCTTCCCGGATTCCAGCTGACGTGGGAGTCGCTGGCCAAGCTCGACCGCTTCGATCCCGAGCTTGCCGCGGAGCTGCGGCGTCACCCCGAGGTGTATCGCGAGCAGCAGCGCATCTTGCTCAGCTTCCCGGCGATGCCCTCGGCCGCTCGCGCGGCCTGACGGGCCCCCGCCCGCTCAGCGGCCGCCGGTCGTGTCCGGCGCGGCGGCCGGTGGCGTCACCGGCACGTCCACGACGGCGGCGAGCACGACCCGCGCCGTGTCGGCCAGCGAGGCCGGGGAGCACTTGTCGCGCGTGTCGCCGGCGCGGTGCCACCACGGATACTCGTAGTCGATGATCAGCGCGGCGGGGATTCCCATCTCGAGCAACGCGTCCTGGTCGTCGTAGATGGGGCTGTCGCCCGTGGCGAGGAAGGCCGCGACGCCCATGGCGCGGCCCGTGTTCCACAGATGGTCGCTGAGCCACGCGGCTTGCGCGATGGACTTCGTCTCGCGGCGGAAGGACAGGTCAGCGTCGCCGACCATGTCCAGGATCACCGCGCACGTCGGTCTCGATTCGCCATGGAACCGGGCCCACTCGCGCGCGAGCGCCTTGCTCCCGAGGAAGTAGTCCTGGTGAAGGCCGGGGCGGCCGAAGTCCTCGCCGTCGAAGAAGACGATCTCGACGCCGATGTCGGGCGGGATGTCCTTGAGAACGCTCGCGATCTCCATGAGCACGGCGGTGCCCGAGGCGCCGTCGTTCGCGCCCTCGATCGGGCGATCTCTCAGCGCCGGGTCGGGGTCTTCCTCGGCCCACAGCCGCGTGTCGAAGTGCGTGCCCAGGAGGACCCACTCGCGCGCGTCCGGCCGGAACCGGCCCATGACGTTCGTGAACGTCGCGGGCTTCGTGGCGCCCGTGCGCACGTGAGTGAACTCCTGCGTGCGCACGACAGCTCCGCACGCTCGCAGGTGCTCCTGCAGGTGAGCCACGAGCCTCGCGTGGCCGGGCAGGCCGTTCGCGCGCGGGCCCATGGCGAGCTGCGCGTCGAGATGTTTCCATGCGCGTTCGGCCGAGACGGCGGCCGCGCGCGGGTGAGCCGCGGGGGCGGGAGCTGACGCCGACGCGGTGGGGGCCGCCGTGGCGGCCGGCGGCGGCTCGCGGGCCGCGTCGCCTCGCGGGGGCGGGGCCGCGCAGGCCGCGAGAGCCAGGACGAGCAGCGCGCCGGTCGGGACGGGGATCCGCACGTCAGAACCTCATCGTTTCGATCGGCGCGTGGTCGTCCGTCATGACCGTGGCGAGGCCAGCGTCGGGCACGGGATGCAGGTCGAGCACCATGGCGCGCATCATCTCGCGAGAAACGGACGAGCGCGGCACGAAGCGCGCGGCGCGTGCGGCCCACTCCTCGGCCACGGGGAGGTCGCCATCGCGCAGGGCGATGAACAGGATGTTCCGCGACCGGTGCGGATCGTGATCCGCCCGCCACTCGTGCGCGAAGGCTTGAACCGACGGGAAGACCGATCGGAGCGTCGCGCCAACCGCCTCGAAGATCTGCGCATTCGGGCCGGACAGGGCGGAGTTCGTGTTCATGATGAACACGCCACCGGGAGCCATCTTCGACGCCATGAGCTCGAAGGCCTCGCGCGTGGTCAGGTGAAACGGGATGCGCCCGCCGATCGTGAAGGCGTCCAGCACGAGGCAGTCGAAGCCGCCCTGGCTCGCCGCCAGCCACATGCGGCCGTCACGCGCGGCCGGCACGACGCGGTCGTTGACGGGCATGAAGAAGTAATCCCGCGCGATCTCGAGCACGCGGGGATCGATGTCCACGACGTCCACCCGCATGGTCGGGTCCGTCTCGTGGAACGTCCGGGGCCCGACGCCGCCGCCCGCCCCGATGAACGCGACATGCCGCATGCCGGGACGGAGGAGGTGGGCCAGGTGGAAGTAGTTCGTGTACGGCGACGCCGTCGCGTGCGGAGGGTCGAGCTGGATGGACGTCTCGACGTACCGGTCGAACTTCATGGCCCGGATGCCGGCCGCGTCGTAGTCCACGACCTGGATGCCGTGATACGGCGTGTCCTCGGAGAGCACGATGCGCTCTCCGGGCAGGGGTCGCTCGGCGCTCGCCGCCGGCAGCAGCAGGCCCAGAAGCGCGAGCGCGGCCGTGCCGACGGGCGCTCCGCGACGGCGATCGAGCACGAGCACGACGGGGAGAGCCAGCATGGTGACGGCCAGCGCGCGCAGGATGGTCGTGACGCCCAGCTCGGGGATCAGCACGAACGTCGTGGTCAGCGTGCCCAGGATGCTGCCGAGCGTCGAGAGCGCGTACAGCGTTCCCGCTTCGCGCCCGATCGTCGTGACGCTCCGGGCGGCGAGGCGGACCGCGAAGGGCGAGACCATCCCCATGAGCACGCTGGGGAAGAGGAAGAGGATCGTCGCGGCCACGAGCGGCCCCCACCGATCATCGAGCCCGAGCTCGGTGAGGGTGCGGCAGGCGGGATGACCGACCGCCGGGATGACCATGATCAGCGCGCCCACGGCCACGCAGACGCCACCGAGCAGGGCCCACGACGGGTGGCTGTCGGCGAGACGACCGCCGAGCCAGTACCCGAGCGACAGCGCGGCGAGGAACACGCTGATGAGGCTCCCCCACACGAACACGGAGTTGCCGAAGTGAGGCGCCAGCAAGCGGCTCCCGGCGATCTCGAGCGCCATGAGCACGGCGCCCGATAGAAGGACCAGGACCTTCAGTCCGACGAGGCGATCCGGCGTCTGTTCGGCGGACGGGGGTCCGCTCGCTGGCGGATTGGCGCTCTTGGCTCTGGGCATCGGCAGAGCATGTCAAACCGCCCCGTCCGGCGGCGCTGCTGACATGATGCGGCGCATGAAGATCGGAATGATGGCCGACGTGCGCGGCCAGCTCGCGCCGCTGCAGGCCGCCTTGCGCATCCTGGCCGAGGAGGGCTGCGATCGCGTGGCCTGCCTCGGCTCCACGGTCGAGGGCGGCCCCGATGACGAGGCCGTGCTGGCGCGGCTGCGCGACGCCGGCGCGACCGTCGTGGCGTCCCCGCATGATGCGCCCGGCCTTCTCGATGGGGTGCCGGGCGAGGCCGAGGCAGCCGGCATGAGCCTCGCGCACGAAACGCCAGGCGGCGCCGATGACACGTTCTGGCTCACCGGGTACGCCGCGCCGAGCCTGCTGCGCGCCGGCGAGCTCCTGCGGAGCGCGGACGGGCGGGGGCGCGCGAGCGGCGACCTGTACGCGCCCATGGTCTACATGCTCGGGCCCGCCGCTGTCCGGCGCCGCATCTTCCTGGGTCCCGGGCGCTGCGCCGTCGGCGACGGCGCCTTCCTTGCCTGTCCGGGCTCGGTGGGGCTGGCCGCACAGGCGCGGTACGGTGGCGCCGTCATGACGTGGGACGACGCGTCGCGCGAGATGGCGGTCGTGACCTTCGGCGCCGATGGCGCCCGTCTCCCGCCGCGCCGGCCGTCGGTGCTCGTCTACTGCGCGGACTTCGGGCCGCATCGCCCGGATGACGCCGATCTGGAAGGCGTTGACCTCACGGTGGCGACCAGCGCGGACAACATCGTGGCCGAGGTCGAGCAGGCGCGGCCCGATGTCATCCTGCTCGACTACCACCTCGCGGGATCGCTCTCGGGAATGGACGCGCTGGTGGAATTGCGGCGCGGGCGCGATCAGCTTCCGGCGCCGGTCCTGACGATTGCGGGGAATCCGGCCGACAGCCAGGGCATGAAAGCGGCGGGCGCCGTCGCGGGTCTGCCCTTCAGCTACTTGAAGGACACGGCCACGCGTCTCATCCGCGA
This sequence comes from uncultured Thermoanaerobaculia bacterium, assembly GCA_964613915.1. Taxonomy (GTDB): domain Bacteria; phylum Acidobacteriota; class JBCCFW01; order JBCCFW01; family JBCCFW01; genus CAZTIW01. The sequence goes on along the minus strand of CAZTIW010000042.1, from coordinate 23,260 downwards.
GCTCTCCGGCTGATCGGCTGCTGCCGGGGGACGCCGCGCCAGGCGGCGATCCGGTGGCCCGGCGTCACTTGCCTCCACGCTTCCACGCGAGTTCGACGGCCGCATCCAGCGAGAACCGGCCGGCGCCCGTGAGCATGAGCGCGAGCGACATGACCAGGTAGGTGAAGGCCAGCTCCTTCTTGCCGAAAGGATCGCCCGCGTGCGCGACGAAGAACGCGACGGCCATCGTTCCGAGGATCATGAGCGCGGCGCCGCGCGTGAGCAGGCCGGCCACGATCAGCAGGCCGCCGCCGAACTCGGACCAGGCGGCCAGCTTCGCGAGAAGCTCGGGATTTCCGGGCAGGCCGAGCTGGCTCACGGAGTCCGCGAACCCGGGCAGCCCGCCGCCGAAGAGCTTGGCGTAGCCGTGGGTGGCGATGCCCAGCCCGAAGCCCAGCCGGAGCAGGAGAATGCCGACATCCCTCACTTGCTCTCGCCGTTCGCCCATGCCGTGTCTCCGCCGCGACAGCGCGCGTGCGGTGCATCGTAACGGGGGCGACGGTCGAAGGAAATGCCGAGCTGCCAGCGGCCGGGTGGCGGCCGTCTTCTCAGGCGGGCGCGCCGGCGGTCGCGAGCAGGGGCATCGCCGCCAGCGCCTGCCCGGCGGCCTCACCGAGGCGCTCGACGGGGAGGATGGCCGAGGCGTGGCCGGCGCGAATGACGGACTCGGGCATCGCCGAGGCTACGTGCTGGACCGGCATGGCCACCAGGACAGTTCCGCCGCGAGCGCGCACGCGTGCGGCGCCGAGCGTGCCGTCGCGTCCCATGCCCGTGAGCACGACCGCCATGCACGCGGCGCCGAAGGCGTCGGCCGCGCTGCGGAAGAGGGCGTCCACGGCGACGCTCTCGTTCGCGCCCTCCGGGTCCTGGGTCAGCTCGATCGTGGCGTTCCGGCCGATCGTCACCGCGTGCGAGCCGGGCGCCAGGATCACCTGACCCGGCTCCAGCCGCATGCCGTGCGTGCCGAGCGTGATGCGGAGCGGCGTCTCGCGCTGCAGCACCGGCACCAGGGCCTGCAGCATCTGGGGCTGGAGGTGCTGGGCGAGCACGAAGCAGGCGCTGGCCGCCGTCTCCGGAAGGCCTCGCAGGAACAACCGGATCGCGGACGGCCCGCCCGCGTTGGCGGCCACCGCGACGAGGGGGAAGGGGGCATCGCAGGGGACGGTCCGGTCGGCGTGCAGGGCAGCGCGGAACTCGGTGGACCGGAGCGCTGCGTGCTGGTGCCGGGCCAGTCCCCTCGCGACCGCCTCGACGGCCTCGCGCGGGCTGACTGGCTTGACGAGGAACTCGTCCGCGCCCGACTCCAGGACGTGGGCCTGCGCCTCGCGGGAGTCGAGGCACGTGATCATGATGATCACGGGAACAGGCACGAAGCGACGATGGACCAGCCGGATGAGTTCCAGGCCGTCGAGCTCCGGCATCATCCAGTCGGTGACGAGAACGTCGAAGTTGCCGTCGCGGAGCCGCTCGACGGCCTCGAGGCCCGTCGCCGCGATGGCGACCGAGTGGCCAGCACGGCCCAGCGCCCGGCTGAGGATCAGCGAGCTGACGGGATCGTCGTCGGCGACGAGAATGCTGGCCATGTTCCACCTCGTGTCCCGGAACTCCCTCCGGAGCCGGGCCCGAGCCGTATCGGTTCGAGCGCGGCGTTCTTGAGCCAGCGGTCGGGCCGCAGCCGGCCCGGGGAGGCCGGAATTCGCTCGACCGGGGTTGACCGGGCCCCCAGTCGCGTGCGGTGCGGGCACATGCTGCGTGCGTGGAGGCCGCGCCCCTGACCGTGGCCACGGTGAGGCTCGGTCCCCGAGGAGGTTCCATGCGACGCATCGTCTTCATGGCGCTCGTTGGACTGGCGACGTTCGCGCTCCTGGCGGTCCCCCCGTTCAGCGAGGCGCAGCAGAACACCTATTCCTGCCAGAACGTCACGCTCCACCCGAACCCCAACGCGCTCGCCAACGGCACGGTCGGCCAGCCCTACAGCGAGCGGATCTGGGTGACGCCCAACAATCTCTGCATCCCCGTGCTCTGGTCGTCGGTGCCGGCCACGCCGTTCCCGGGCGTGGCGCTGGTGCCGGGGCCATCGCCCGAGGAGGCCTACCTCCTGGGCACGCCGACGACGCCCGGCACCTACACGTTCACGGTGACGGCGGGGGGCACCTGGATCTGCGGCACGATCTGCTTCCGGTCCCGGACCTACGTCGTGACCGTGCTGTAGCGTGATAGCTCACTCGCCCGGGCTCATCGGACGTTGAACTCGATCCGGATGGTCTGAAAGACCGCCTGGGGACGGCCCTGCCATCGCGCCGGCTCGTAGCGCCAGTTCTCGACCGCCGCGATGGCCGCTGCGTCGAGGAGCGGGATGGATCGCGCGACCTCGTTCACGCGCGCCCGGCCGTCCACGCCGATGACGCAGCGCAGGATGACCGTGCCGCCGACGCGAGCCCGACGCGCCAGCGCGGGGTAGTCCGGGTCGGTGCGCGCGACGAGGACCGGCGGGTTCATGTCCGAGCGGAGGACCATGGGTTCTGCGGCAGGGGCGCCGGGCCCGGAGGCCCCGGGACCCCCTGGCCCATCGCCCACCCCTCCCAGTACGCCAGGCCCGCCGCCTGGACCAGCGTCCGACCCGTCCCCGTCCTCACCCGTGGTGCCGTCGGCTTCGCCCGTGCCAGGCGTGTCCGGTGCCTCCGGCGGCGCGGGATCGGCCGCGGCGGTCGGCGCCAGCGGAGCAATCACGGTGGGTGGCCGGGGCTCGGGGCTGGCCGGTGGCGGGATCACCCGTGGGTCGCGAATCCTCGGGGCCGCCGAGCTTCCGCCGGATGCCGGAGCGGGCGGTTGCTCGGGCCAGCGAACTCGCGTCCAGTCCGTGGTCCCGTCCGGCGGCGGCTCGGCAGGTGGCGGCAGGGCGTGGCGTCCCCCGAGCGACACGATCAGCCCGAGCAGAACCGCGTGCAGGAGGACGGCGGCGGCGAAGCTTCCCAGGCGGCCCGGACTTGGCGTGGATCGCGGCAGCAGCATTCTGCCTCCGCGGTCAGTATGCTCCTACAGCAATGGTGGCGCCATGAGATTGTCGTGTCGCCAAGTCCCCGGCGCCGACCGGCCGTGCGCTGGCGCGCGGGTCTCAGGTCGGCGCTGGCCCCTCGAGCTCGTCGAAGAGGTTGTCCAGGTCCGGGATGCGCACGCTCCGCCCGTCGAACTGCGCCACGCGGGCGTCCTGGAGCGCCCGGATGGCGCGCGCGATGCTCTCCCGGCGCGTTCCGAGCAGGGCCGCGAGGTCGGTCCGCGAGAGTGGCAGTTCCAGGTGAATCGAGCCGTCGTCGCCCACCGTGCCCTCGCGGTCCTTGAGGCGCAGCAGGTAGTCCGCGAGCCGCGCGCGCGTGGACAGCGACTGCGCGTGCAGGCGCTGCACTTCCGAGTCGCGAAGGTCATCGGCGAAGCGCTTGAGGAACCGGTAGGTGAGGGCGACGTGCCGCTCCATCAGCTCCTTGACCGTCGCCGCCGGCACGAAGCACACCTGCGAGGCGGTGATCGCCTCGGCGGTCGCGAGGTAGGGACCGTTGGAGAACAGGGCGCGATAGCCGATGGTCTGGCCTGCGCGAGCCATGCGCACGATGGCCGACGCGCCGTGGTCGTCCGCCTTGCGAAGCGCGATGTCGCCGGAATCCACGCAGAACAGGCCCGTGCAGGGGCTCCCTTGCTTGAAGATCGTGTCCCCGGCGCCGTATTCCCGCACCTGACGCGCGCGGTTGAGCGTGGCGAGCCCGGCGTCGTCGAGGGCGTTCCATTCGGCATGATGCCGGCCGTGACAGGGCTCGCACGCGGGCACGCCGTGCAGTTCGCACGCGCGGCCGGCTGTCTTTCGCTTCTTCGTGGGGGGCAAGGTCTGCTCCGGTGTGGCAGGGCGTCCGAACGGCTCCAGGCGATACCGTTCCATCCTCGCCGAAGATGGGGTTTCTGACCATGGGGGCCTGACCCTGCCGCCCGGCGCTTCCCGGTGGCCGGTCGTGGCACGATCCCGCGCGTGACCCTCCCCGTGCACCGTGTCCTTCACGACGAGTCGGCCATCGCTGCCCGCGTCCTTGCCCTGGCGGCGGCGATCCGCCGGGACATCCCGGACGACGACCTCGTGCTCGTCGGCGTGCTCCGTGGCGGCCTCGTCTTCACCGCCGACATGGCCCGGGCGCTGACGCGGCTCGGCGCCTCGCCCCGGGTGGAGCTGGCGTGGCTCTCCCTGTACGAGGCCGACGGCGCGCCCCGATCCGCCCCCCGGATCGTGCACGAGCCCAGGCTCGACCTGCGCGGCCGGACGGTCGTCGTGCTCGACGACATCCTGGACACGGGCCGCACCCTCCTGGCCCTTCGGACGCGGCTGCTGGCGTGGCAGCCGGCCGACCTGCGGATCTGCGTTCTCCTGGACAAGCCATCGGGGCGGACGGAGGCCATCCAGGCGGACTACGTGGGGTTCGAGGCCCCCGACGCGTGGGTCTTCGGCTACGGGCTGGACACCGAGGGCGAGGGCCGCGGCCTGCCCTACCTCGCCGTTCGCACGGGTTGAATCAGCGCTTCGCCGCGCGAGCGACGAGAGGCATCACGGCGATTGATGTCGGCGTGCGGCCGAGCCGGAGAGGCCTTACTGTGGCAGGCATGCATCACCAAGCCGTCGCCGGGTGCCTGCGGGCATCCCTTGCCGCCGCTTTGCTCTGCCTCGGTTCCGTCCCGGCGCAGGCCCAGGGACGCGCGCTCGTGATGTCGGAGACCCTCCGGCCCGAGCTGGTCGCCACCGCGGACACGATCACGCAGATGCTGCTCGCTCACGGCATCGCGACGGACGTGACGCTGCCGCTCCCGGGCATGGATCCTGGCGACCTCGCCGCCTACACCTGCGTGTTCGACCTGCGCGTGGATTACCCGCTCGATCCGGTGATCGCCGGGCGCGTGGGCGATCATGTTCGTCGGGGCCGCGGGGCGTATCTCGCGGGCGAGCACGCCGTGTTCGCGCCGCGCAACGATTCCCTCACGAACCTCATCGCCAGCCTGGGCGGCGGGAGTCCGCTCGTTTCCACGGTCGTCGGCGGATTCACCATGCCGCGAGACATCATCGAGCCGACCAACCCCGCGCATCCGCTCTCGACCGATTGCAGCGCCGTGGACGAGGTGGATTACGACGGCATCAACAACGGCCAGTTCATCGCGCTGGGCAACGGCACGTGGATCACCGGCAACCCGCTGTCGGCCGGCATGGCCGCGTGGGATCCCGGCACGCTCGCCGCGGCGCCCGGCGGGCGCGTGGTCGTCGCGCTCGACATCAACTGGCTGGCCACCGGCGCCGCTGGCACGCTCGACTTTCAGGTGACCAACCCGACGGTTCCGACGCAGAACCGGGCGATGGCCGAGAACATGGTGCAGTACCTGTGCGTGCCCGACGTGGCATGTTCCGGCTGCGAGCCCCGCAACCACGGCTACTGGCATCGCGCGTGTCTCGGCTGGGGACTCATCGATCCGGGCAGGAACGGTCGCGGGCGCGGACCCACGCAGGTTCAGGACGGCCTGGATCCGTTGATCGCCGCCGCGGCCGACGCCGCGCTCGCGGCGCACGGAACGCTGGCCTGCCCTGCCCTCGACGAGGGGCCGATGTCCGATCCGCGCGTGGCCGCGCTACGCGAGCTCGCGACGCTGCAGCTGAACCTCAAGGGCAAGAAGCTCTCGACCGCGTGCCCGATCGAGCTCGCTCCCGTGCTGGACGCGACCGGATTGACCGTGCGTGACGCCGTCGCGGAGATTCAACGGTTGCTCGCGCTCGGCGATCGGGACTCGCTGCGCGATGCCGCCTGGATCGGCGCGCACGTGAACAACGGCGAGGCGCTCCTCCGGCGCTGACGCGTGTCCGGCCGCAGCCGGGGGCGCTGGCGGGTGCCCCCTCCCTGACGATTCGGTCCCGAATCGTGAGAATTGATCTAGTCTCCGGGGCGTGAGGTCTCGATTCGCGGCCGGGCTGGCGATCATCGTCGTCGTGGCGCTCGCGCTGCGCGTGCCGGGGCTCGGGCGCGAGGGCTTGTGGACGGACGAGGCCACGACGGGCGTGCTGTGCGAGCAGCCGCTGGCGGGGATGCTCGCCATGCTTCGAGCCGACGTGCAGGCGCCGCTGTACTACGTGCTCGGCCGCGCGGTCACGTCCGTCTTCGGGACCAGCGAGCTCTCGCTGCGAGGGCTCTCGGTCGCGATCGGACTCGCGACGGTTCTGGCATGCGGCCTCCTGGGCCGGAGGTTCCTCGGCGATGCCGGCGGCCTGGTCGCCGCGGGCTTGCTCGCCATCAGCCCGCTGCACGTGGCGTACTCGCGCGAAGCGCGCGCCTACGTGCTCCTTGCGCTGCTGGTCGTGCTCGCATTCGGCGCAGTGGACGCCCTCCGGCGCCAGCCCGGCCCCTGGCGGGCGCTGGCCGCCGGGCTGCTCCTCGCGCTCCTGCCGCTCGCGCACGGCCTCGGCGCCCTGCACGCCGCCGGGGTCGCTCTCGCGGCGGCGGCGCCCGATCCGCGCGACGCGCGCGCGTGGTGCCGGCGCGCGCTTCCGATGCTCGCGCTCGCCGCCGCGGTCGCCGTGCTCGCGAGCCTGCCCTGGACGCTCACGAGCCTGCGGCAGGGGAGCGCCGCGCGCGTCATCTATGCGTGGGCGACGCCGCTGTGGGAGCGGGACTTTCCGTGGCAGCCGGCGCTGTCGCTGATGGTCCTCTCACCCGGCGCGTCGGCGCCGCTGCGATCGATCTGGACGCGTGAGCCCCTCGACGCCGTTGCCGCAGCCATCGCCGCCGCTCTCGTGATTGCGGCGCTGGCGCATCGGCGCCGGCTGGCGCGCGGCGACGCGCCGGTGCGGCTCGTGCTTGCCATCGGTCTGGCGCTCGGCTTGGTCTTCGCAGCGTCGTGCGTCGTCGGGCCGCTCCACGTGGTCGGCCGCGCGGAGGCGCCGCTCGCGTGTCTCGCGGTGCTGGTGGCCGCCGCCGGCCTCGCGTCGGTGCGAAGGCCGTTGCAGATCATGGCCGGCCTCGCCATCGCTGCTCTCGCCGCGCCCGGGCTCGTGGTCCTGCACGTGGAGTCGCCGCGGTCCCACGAGCGCGAGCTGGCACGCATGGTGGCCGACCGGGTGGATCGCGGCGATGCGGTCGTCGTGCTCGGTCCCTATCGCTGGGGTCTCGAGTACTACCTGCCGCGCATGACGACGGAGGTGACTCTGAGGAGCTTCCCGGCCGCGCGCGAGGCGCATCCCTCCTGGGTGGACTGGCAGCGCCTGGACGCGGCGACGCTGGAGGGAGAGGCGAGGCTCCTGGCGAACGAGGTCGTCGCCGCGGTGGCCTCCCGTGATGGCATGCGCGTGCTCGTCGTGGCCGTCGCCGAGCCGGGGACGGAAGTCCTGCGGCATGGGCTCGGCGAGGCGCTCGCTCGCAAGGGGGTCTGGCTGACCCCGGTGGACGGTCTCGAGGTCTGGCACTACGAATTGCCGGCCGAGCCTTGACGTGACGCTCCGCGTGCGGCACAACTTCCCGCCCTCGCGTGACAATCCCGGCCGAATCGGTCGCGTGACGTCCGATTCGTGTTCGAGGGAATGCGCCGCGCGGGGCAGGGGGCACCGTGATCAGCGCCGAAGGTCTCTGGATGCGTTACGGGAGCGTTCGCGCTCTCGAGGACGCCACGTTCGAAGTCCGACAGGGCGAAATCCTCGGCTTGCTCGGCCCGAACGGCGCCGGCAAGACGACCACGCTCAAGATCCTCACGACCGCGCTCAGCCCGTCCGCGGGACGCGTCATGATCGGAGGCCAGGACGCCGCGGTCGATCCCATCGGGGTCCGGCGCCGCATCGGCTACCTGCCCGAGTCCGCGCCGCTGTACATGGACATGCTGGTCGCGGACTACCTGGCGTTCGTGGGCGCCGCGCGCGGGCTCGCCGGCGCGCGGTTGCGTGAACGCCGCGAGGCGGTCGTGATCGCGTGCGGGCTCGAGTCGGCGTACAACCGGCCCATCGAACAGCTGAGCAAGGGTTTCCGGCAGCGCGTGGGCATCGCTCAGGCGCTCATCCACGATCCCGACATCCTGATCCTGGACGAGCCCACGTCCGGTCTCGATCCCATCCAGATCCGCGGGATCCGCGATCTGGTGCGCGGGCTCGCGCGGCACAAGACGATCATCTTCTCGACGCACATCCTCCAGGAGATCGAGGCGGTGTCGGATCGCGTGCTCATCATCAACGAGGGCCGCATCGTGGCGAGCGGAACGCCGGCCGAGCTCGAGCGGCAGGCGATGGGCGCCGATCGCCTCCTCGTCGAGATCGCCGGTGACGCGGCCGCCGCGACCGCCGCGCTCGCCACGGTCACGGGCGTGCAGGTCGCGGGCACGGCCGAGCCGCTCGAGGGCGGCGCGGCCTTCCACGTCGGACACGCCTTCGGGGACGTCGAGGCACCCCGGCGGGTCTCGGAGGCGCTGACGCGGGCCGGGATCCCCGTGCTGCGGCTGACCCACGAGCGCTTCACGCTCGAGCAGGTCTTCGTCGCGCTCATCCGCCAGCAGGCGCGGGCCACGGCGGCCGCATGAACACGACCTGGACGATCTTCCGGCGCGAGATGGGCGCCTTCTTCGACTCGCCGGTCGCGTACGTCGTGGCCGTGGCGTTCCTGCTGCTCAACTCGGCGCTCTACGTGCTGGACCTGTGGGTGGCGAACGAGGCGAGCCTGCGCGGATTCTTCGAGTGGGTGAGCTGGAGCGCGTGCTTCATCATCCCCGCGATCACCATGCGATCGTGGGCGGAAGAGAAGAAGGGATCCACCTTCGAGCTGTTGCTCACGCTCCCGTCCGGAACCCTGCCGATCGTCGCTGGCAAGTTCCTGGCGGCGCTGGCGTTCTACGCCAGCTGCCTGGCGTTCAGCCTGGTGCTTCCGGCGTGCTTGCACGTCCTGGCGGCCGAAGGGCTCGGGCCCGACGTCGGCGCCATGGCGGCCGGCTACCTCGGCACGATCGCGGCGGGCGCGTTGATCATCGCGCTGGGCATGTTCGTGTCGGGGCTGTGTCGCGATCAGATCGAGGCCTACATCATCACGCTGCTCGCCGTGCTCGCGCTGCGCCTCACCGGATTCGCGCCCATCGCCAGCCAGATCGACGCCGTGGTGGCTGGCGCCGGGTCGTTCCTGCGCGACAGCATCTCCTTCTCGAGCCCGCACGGGCGCTTCGTCCGCGGCCTCGTGGGCCTGGGCGACGTGCTGTTCCTCCTGGCCTGGACGGCCGGCCTCCTGGCTCTCAACGCTCTCTTCGTCGAGGAGAGCCGTCGCCGGCCGGGCTCGAGCCAGCGCCGGGCGGGCGCGGCGCTCCTCGGCCTGCCCGTCATCGCGCTCGCGGGGAGTCTCGCGCTCGAGCTCTCGCCGCGCGCGGACCTCACGGCCGACCGCCTGCACACGGTCAGCGACGCCGCCGTCGAGATCTTGCAGGACGTGCCGGAGAGCGATCCCGTCCGCGTGAAGCTCTACTTCTCGCCCAAGAACGAGATGCCCGCGTTCATGGCGTCGGTGGAGCGCGACGTCGTCGAGCGGCTCGAGGCGCTCCAGCGGCGCAGCAAGGGGCGCCTGGTCGTGGAGGTCGTGTACCTCCATGCCGACGAGGCGATCCTGCGCGCGCAGGAGATGCTGCGGGAGCAGATCACCGGGGAAAAGGGCGCGCAGGAGGGCAAGAACCAGATCGCCGAGCAGCTCATGCAGGAGGGCGTGATCCCGTTCCGCGTGCGATCGGGCGGGCTGACGGGCACGGAGACGAAGGTCGTCTACGCCGCCCTGACGCTGACGCAAGGCGCCCACCCGAAGGAAGTCATCCCGGAGCTCATGCCGGGGCAGGTCGCCATGCTCGAGCAAGAGCTCCTGACCCGCATCTTCCGGCTCGTGCGCGACGAGAAACCCGTCGTGGGCCTGATCGCGCCCATCTCGTCCGTGGACATTGACCCCCAGCAGCTGCAGTTCCTGGCGCAGCTCGGCATGCCGATGGATCAGATCGCGCGCGAGCAGGACGACTACCGGGCGATCCCTGCGATCATCGGCCAGGGGCAGCAGTACGACTTCCGCCGCCTGCGGCCCGATGCCGCCACGCCCCTGCCGGATGACCTGCGCACGCTGATCGTCGTCCAGCCCGGAGCCCTGTCCGCCCGCATGGCCTGGGAGATCCAGCGCTTCGTGCATCGCGGGGGCTCGCTGATCCTCGCCGTGCAGGCGTACGACTTCGGCCTGCGCCCCATGCGTCAGGGCGTGGCGGTCGAGCTCCAGCCGCGCGACACCGGCGTGGCGGACTTGCTCTCAGCGTGGGGTCTCTCGGTGCCCCAGCAGATGGTCCTGTCCGAGAAGAGCTTTCCGCTCACGTACGATCTCGGTCCGTTCCAGGCGCCGCTCACGGTGGATTTCCGCTGGAGCTTTCAGCTGGACGCCGCCAACTTCAACCGCGAACTGTCCTTCGCCAACGGCCTGGGCGGCTTCGTGCTGATCCAGGCGGCCTCGCCCGTGCGTTCGGACGCGGCAAGGCTCGCGGAACTCGGCCTGGAGCTCACGCCCGTTCTCTCGACCGGCGCCGCGGCCTGGACGCGCGACGTGCCCGTCACGGCGATTCCGGAAGACATCAACGAGCCGCAGCCAGCCACCGGTCCGATCCCGCTCTCCGCGCTCGTCCGCGGCCAGTTCCCCGCGCCCGCCGCGACGCCGCCCGCATGGCCCGGCGCGATCGCCGAGGATTCTCCGGACGCGCCTGCCGCGGTCGAGCCGAAGCCGGGAAGCGTCCTGGTGATCGGCACGGCCAAGCCGTTCCGCGATGACCAGATCGCGCAGGGCGGCGGGGTCGCGTGGTCCGGCGCGCTGCTGAAGAACGCGGTGGACGGACTCTCGCTCGGCGACACGCTGCTGCGTCTCTCCGTGCGCGAGCCGCGGCCGCGACCGCTCCGCGACATGGAGCACGCCAGCATCGTGTTCTACGAGATCGTGATGATCGGCCTCGCGCCCGCGCTCGTCGCGGCGCTTGGCGTCCTGCGGATGCTCGCCCGGCGCAGGCGCCAGCGTCAGCCGTTCATGCCGGCGCGGGGCGAGGCCGCGGCCCATCCCGCGGGAGAGAGCGCATGAGGCGCCAGCACTTCATCCTTCTCGCGATCGTCCTGGTCGCGCTTCTCGCGGCGCGCGTGCTCGTTCGCCGCGCGGGCAGCGACGTCGCGACGTCTCCGGCCCAGGCTGGCGCCGGGAGCGTGCTCGTGACCCCCGTGGATGCCGCCGCCGTGTCGTGGGTGCGCGTCACGGCGCCATCTCCCGCGACGGCGCCGGACCAGGAGCCCGCGACGACGGTCTCGCCGACCGGAGTCTCGTTCGAGAAGCGCGACGGGTCGTGGGTCGCGCAGCCGGGCGGCGCGCCGGCCGACGGCGCTGCGATTGACGCGTTCGTGGCCAAGCTCGCCGCGCTCTCGGGCGAGGTGCGCGCCGAGGCCGAGGGTTCGTGGGCGGCCTTCGGCGTGGATGAGGCGACGGCGGTGAAGGTCGAGGTGGGCAGCGGCGAGCAGGCGGCGGCCACGGTCTTCGTCGGCAAGAGCGGCGACTCCGGCACGGCTCACTTCGTGCGCGCCGCGGGGTCTCCTCGGGTGCGGCACGTGCGCGGCGGCCTGCGATCCGACCTGGGGCTGTGGGGAAGCGGCGCGTCCATCGCCGCGGATCTCTGGATCAAGAAGGACGTCCTCGGGCTCACGGGCGCGGACGTGACGCGCATGGTCGTCGATCGGCCGGGGCTGCGCGTCGTGCTGGAGAAGCCGCCGGCGCCGACGGAGGCTGCCGGAGCTGACGGGGCGCCGGCGCCCGTTCCCGAGCCCGCCTGGCGCGTGGTCGAACCGGCCCTGCCATGGACCGTGCGCGCCGACGGGCTGGCGGGCGTCGTCGATCGCGCGGCCACGGCGCGGGTGGCGGGCGCGCAGGATCCGCAGAGCCCGGCCTGCGCGGCCGAGCCCGTCACGACCGTGACGTTCACGCGCGCGAGCGGAGGCGACGTCGTCGCGCGCCTGCGCGGCGCCATCGGCGAGGACGCGGCGCTCACGATGGACGGCGCGCCGCACTGCTGGGCGATGTCGTCCTGGAGCGGCACGACGCTCGCGCCGAAGGCCTCGGCGATCTGGGACGTGCCGGCGGCGTTCGCGGACCTGCCGACGGATGAGCCATCGCGCATCCGCCTCGAGCGGAATGCGGGCACGGTCACCGTCACGCGCGGCAAGGACGGCCAGTTCACGCTCGCGGGCGCGCGGACGGGACCCGGCAGCGCCGCGAGCGTCGGGCGCATCGCCTCGGCGCTTCGCGCCCTGCGTCTCGACGACGTCGCGGTCGTTCCGGCGGGCGCGAAGGCGCCAAGCGAGTCCGTCACGGTCGAGTTCGGTCGTCGGACCGCGACCGTCCGGGTGCTCGGGCCGCCGGCCGGGCCCTTCGGCGAGCGCTTCGCCATGATCGAGGGAGGCCAGATCCCCGCGGGCTGGGCGCTCGTCCTGTCGCGCGCGACCGGCGAGTCGCTCCTCCCGCCGCTCGACGATCTGGTGGCCGCTCCCTGACGCCACGCGGCGCCCGGCGCGCGGCGGGGATGGACTCTTCGTCCTCCAATGACCGCCAGCTTGCGAAGGTTTTGGAGGACGAACTCCTCATGCACGCGCGAAGCGCGTGGCGGGACGGGGTGAGGCTGGAGGGCCGCCCCGACAGCCGAGGGGGGACCGGCTGGCCCCCCCCTGCGTTGATGCGCGGCGGCTCCGACTGAGCATTCCTGTTCGGTTGCGGCCGTGCCGCGCTAGGCTTGCCGGGGACCACGGCTCGCGCGCGCGAGGAAAGGGGTCGTGTCATGCCGCATCGCAGCTCGCTCGCTGGACTTCTCGCTGGGGCCATGCTGCTCGCGCCTGCCGCGCTGGCCGAGCGCGCGGTCGTGCTGTACTCGGCCAAGCATCGCTCGGCCGCGGATCTCCTGCCGCTGGCCGCTGCCGCGCTCGAGCCCGCGGGCAGCGCGACGCTCGACGCGGGGACCAGCCGGCTCATCCTCGTCGGCGAGCGCGCCGCGGTCGATCAGGCGCTCGCGCTGCTCGAGGCCAGCGATCAGCGGCTGCGGACCGTCGTGCTGCACCACGTGTCCCGGCGCTCGTCCGAGCTGTCGCGATCCGGCGTGGACATCCGCTGGTCCGTCCACTCCGGGAACGTGCGCGTGGGCAATCTCGGCGTCCGGGATCCCGGCACGCGGGTCGTCGTCGAGCCGTCCGCCGGATCGCGCAAGGGCAGCAGCGAGACGACCGGGACGCTGCGCGTCCTCGAAGGCGGCCGGGCCGTCATCGCGACCGGCACGACCGTTCCCGTTCGGTCGCGCGGGGCCTGGCACGACACGACGGTGCTCGTCTCGGCGCGCACGGGCGTCGAGGCGCGTCCGACGATTCTCGGCGACGGGCGCGTCCAGATCGAGGTCACGCCGTTCGAGGGAGACGTGAGCGATCGCGGCGTCGCGCGGGTGACGTCATCGTCCACCTCCGTCGTCGTGATGCCTGGCGAGACGATTGCCATCGCGGGGCTCGGCCGCGGGGGCGCGACGCGCCAGCGCGGCACCGGGGGCGCTGGCCGCGAGAGCGAGTCCGACGATCTCGTGCTGCTGATCCGCGTGGAGATCGAGGGGGCCGCCGACGCGTCCGCGGCGGACGTCGAGGTCGCGCCGGGCGGCCCCATCCTGCGCTGAGGGGGACCGCGCGGCGCGGCTCGCTGTCAGCGAAGGCCGGGCCGGCTGACGGTCACGGAGTGGATGCTCTGTCCTGCCGTGATCAGCAGCGTGCGGCCGTCATCACCGACGAATGCGCAGTTCGTCGCGGCCCGGGGCAGCGTGATCCGCCCCCACCAGCCACCATCGGGCGAATGCGCTTCCACCGTGCCCGCCCACGTCGCGATGAACACGTTGCCGAGCGCGTCCACGGCGAGGCCATCGGGGGTCGTCAGGCCGGACGCGAACACGCGCTGGCCGGACAGGCTTCCGTCGGGCGCGACGTCGAACGCGTACACGACGCCGCCGGCGGACTCGGCGACGTAGAGCGTGGCCTCGTCGGGAGAGAGGCGCACGCCGTTCGGACCCGCGGACGGCGCGGCCTGCCACTCGGCCGTGAGTGCGCCTCCTGGCGCGAGGCGGTAGAGCCCGTTGAACGGGATCTCCCGGAGGCCCGGGTCGGCCATGCCGTACTCCGGGTCCGTGAAGTAGATCGTGCCGTCGGAGCGCACGGCAATGTCGTTGGGCGAGTTGAAGCGCATGCCCTGGTAGCGATCCACCACGACCGTGACGTTGCCGCTCGCGTCCATGCGCGTGATGCTGCGCGAGGCGTGTTCGGCGGCGAGCAGCGTGCCGTCCACGTCCACGGCGAGCCCGTTCGCCTCGGCGCTCGGCTGGCGCGCGACGGTCGGAGGGCCCGGTGGAACGTGCCGGTAGATCGTGCTCGCGCGGACATCGGTGAAGTACGCGGCTCCGCGCCACCAGACCGGGCCCTCGGTGAACTGGAACGTGTCGCCGAGATCCGTGACGGGGCCGATGCCATCGAGCGGGCTGCAGAGCGGCCATGCGCGGATGTCATCCACGAACGTGTGAGGCGGCGGCGGATTGCCCGTGATCGCGACGCTCCACGAGTCCACCGCGAGTCCGCCCGACGTGCCCTGCAGGACCGGCGTGAAGTCGAGAGCGCGCACGTTCCAGGCGAAGGGCTCGGGCGTGCCCGCCCGCCAGACCTTCGCCAGGAGCTCCGTCGCGGTCGGCAGGGCCTGATGCACGCGGAACCTCGCGCGGTAGCGCGTGCCGTTCGTCAGGGCCAGGGAGGGGTCGTAGACGATGTTCACTTCCTGTTCCTGGCCGTTCACCTCGCGCCAGACGCCGATGGCGTCGCCGCGAAAGCCCTCGAGGAACAGGGCATAGCCCGCGCCGGGCGGGTTCGTCTGATTCAGGTAGCCGCCGTTCGAGCGGTGATAGAGGCCCACGCCCTGCGTGCGCACGTCCTCGAACTCGATGGTGATCGTGCTCTCGAGGTTGCGCGCGGAGAAGGGCACGCCGAGACGCGCCAGCGAGTAGTTCGAGAGCGTCGGCCGGAACCGCCCCCGCGCGCCCTGCACGTCCGCGACATCCACGCTGCCGAGTTCGGCCCAGGGCGGGGCCCAGGCGGCGCCGTTCGGCTCGTCGAAGTCGTCCACGAGCGCGAACGGCGCGCAGCAGGGTCCCGACGTGTCGAGCGCGCGCGCGCCCGTCGAGCCAGGACCCTCGGTGCCTTCGCCGTCGGGGTTCACGGCGGTCACGACGAACCAGTGCAGCCCTGCGGCGCCCGGTGACTCCCACAGCACGGGCCCGGTCCTCGGACCCGCCGTCGTCGCCACGATGCACGAGTCGGCGGCGGAAGTCGCGAGGTCGCGCAGGGAGGCCCCATCGCCGCGATGGACCACGTAGCTCGTCGCGCCCGGCGTGGCGTCCCACGTGAGCCCGTTCTTGGCGCCAGGCTGGAAGCGAACGGAGACGACCTCGCCCGGAGGCGCCGCGAGCGCGGGCTGCTCGAGCCCGGACGCGAGCGTCACCGCGAGCGCGCCGCGTGCGATCGTGAGCCAGACGCGTGGTCTCATCACGCGAGTCTCTGTTCTGCGCGCTCGAAGTGCAAGAGGGAGGGTCGCGCGCGGGGCGTCACCAGATCATCGGCACCAGCACGATGGCGATGATGCCGATGATGACCGTGAGCGGCGCGCCGACCTTGATGAAGTCGGAGAAGCGATAGCGGCCGGGGCCGTGCACCATCAGGCACGACGGCTCGAGGGGCGTCAGGTACGAGCAGCTCGCGGCCACGGCGATGATGACGGCGAAGGGGCGGGGGTCGAGGCTCAGCTCCCGAGCGAGCTGCACGCTGATCGGGAGCACGATGGCGGCGGCGGCCTGGTTCGAGAGCGGCTGCGTCAGGATCACGGTCAGCGCGAACATGCCGGCCAGGAGCGCAGATTGCCCGTACTGCCCGGCCATGCCGGCGACGCCGCGGGCGAGGTAGGCCGCCGTGCCGGTGCCGTCCATGGCCTGTCCGACCCCGAGCATGCAGGCGATCAGGACCAGCGAGCGCCAGTGCACCTGCCGGTAGGCGGCCTCGGGCGAGATGCATCCCGCCCCCATCGCGACGAGCGCGCCGAGCAACATGGCCACGGGGAACGACGCCCAGCCGAGCGAGGCCAGCGTGATGGCCCCGACGAAGGCGAGAGCCGCGATCAGCGCGCGCTGCTTGTGGGGTCGCATGGTCTCGGCCTCGCCGACGAGCCGCAGCGTCTCCGCCTCGGCCAGCTCGCGCAGCCGCGTTCGCTCGCCCTGGAGCAGCAGCGTGTCGCCGATGCGCAGGCGCACGTCGCGCAGCCCGTGGAGCATCGTGCGGCCCTCGCGGCGGACAGCCAGAACCTGCACGCCGAAGCGCGCGCGCACCTCCAGGTGTCGCAGCTGGCGGCCGACGAGGCGCGAGCCCGGCAGGATGACCGCCTCGGCGAGCTTCACGCCGGCGTCCTGAATGTCCGCGGACGACAGCTCGGCCTCGTGGTGGATCTCGACGCCGGCGTTGCCGGCCGCCTCCGCGAGGTCGGAAGGGGCGCCCTCCACGAGCAACAGGTCGCCGGCAACCAGCACGTGCGAGGGTTCGGGCATGAGACGTCGCGTGCCGTCCCGCTCGATTCCCAGCACGGTGATGCCGTGGTCGCGGCCGAGGCCGGCGTCCGCGATCGTCTTCCCCGCCAGGCGCGACTCGGGAAGGATGACGAGCTCGGTGAGGAACTCGCGAAGCTCCGCCGCGGCGTCATCGCCCCCGACCGGTGCCCGCTCGGGGACCATGCGGATGCCGATCAGGAGCATGTAGGCCAGTCCCGCGATGGCAATGGGGACGCCGACCGGAGCGAGCTCGAACATGCTGAGCGGCTCGAGTCCCGACTGCTGCATCAGCCCGCTGACGACGAGGTTCGTGGACGTGCTGACGAGCGTGACGGAACTCGTCAGGATGGACGCGAACGCCAGCGGCATGAGGAGCTTGGACGGCGAGATCCGCGCCCGCCTCGCGATCCCGAGCACCGTGGGCAGGAAGAACGCCGTGGACGCCGTGTTCGAAATGAACGCGGAGAGCCCCGCCGTCGAGCCCATCACCGTCACGAGCAGGCGTCGGGGCGAGTTCCCCGTCACGCGCAGGATGGCGCGGCCAGCCATGTCCACGCCTCCCGTGCGCATCAAGGCGCCGGTCATGACGAGCAGGCCCAGCAGCGTCAGGACGGTGTCGGAGCTGAAGCCGGCGAACGCCCTGTCGGCGGGGAGGAGCCCGGTCAGGGCGAGCGTGAGCAGCAGGCCGAGCGCGACCAGATCGGCGGGGATGCGCTCGACCCAGAAGAGGATGAGCGCCACGCCCAGGAGGGCGAGCATGAGGCCGACGGTGCCCATTTCCACGCGGTGGCGATCCCCCGGGCGAAGCGTATCCGAATCCGGATAGAATGCGGCGCATGCTTGCCGAACTGCAACCGGAAGACCGTCAGCGCCTGATGCGATTCGTGTGCTCCTTCGCGTGGGCCGACCTGGACGTGCAACCCGAGGAGCGCGCCTTCGTGCGCCGGCTCGTCGAGCGTCTCGACCTGGATGCGCGGGAGCGCATGCAGGTCAGCCAGTGGCTCGAGGTCCCGCCTCGGCCCGAAGAGGTTGACCCGCAGGACGTCCCGCCCGATCACCGCCGGTTGTTCCTCGAAGCCGCGCGACAGGTCGTGGCGCAGGATGGCGTCATCTCCGACAGCGAGGCCGAGAGCTTCGAGTTGCTCGAGCAACTTCTTCGCTGACGCGCGGGCGTCCGGGCGACGGGATGAGCAGCCACGACTCGATGTTTCGCTGGGCCACGCTCGGCGCGCTGGTGCTGGTGGCCTTCGCACTGCTCACGAACACGTGCGCCATGGACCGTCTCGAGCGGCAGGTAATCCGGCAGACGAAGGCGCTCGAGTCCGCGCTCGCGGCCGGCGGCGCGGGAGCGGTGGGGGCGCCTGCGCCGCCCGCTCGTCCGAGCACGGAGCGCGTCCCGGGAGAGGGCACGGGTCTCACGGCGGTGGGCTGGGGTGATCGTCGCGCCGAGATCCTGTTCGTTGAAGGGGCGAAGGCGGACGCGCCGCTCCGCCTCCAGGACAAGCCCCGGCCCCAGGGCGACTGGTACGTGAGCCGGCGCAGCAGCGCGCCCTCGTCGCTGAACCCCTTCGCCACCGGCGAGGCGGACGCGAGCACGATCAGCGGCTACGTGGTCACGCGGCTGCTGGCGCTCGACCTGGACGCGCCGCCTCGCCTGGAACCGTCGCTGGCCGTGAGCTGGGAGGTCGCCGCTGACGGTCTGACCATCACGTACCGGTTGCGCAAGGGAGTGCTGTTCGCCGACGGGCGACCGTTCACTTCCGCCGATGTCCGCTTCAGCTTCGATGTCCAGCGCGACCCCGCCGTGAACGCCCAGCACCTGCGCCCGGCCTTCGAGGACGTCACCTCGCTCGAGACGCCGGATCCTCACGTGGTGGTCGTGACCCTTCGCAAGAGGCACTGGCGCACTCTCCATGCGGTCGGCTACGACCTCCGGATCCTGAACGCGGGCTGGTATCAAGCCGAGATCCCGCGGCTGGCGGCAGAGATGGGGATCGGCACGTTCTCGACCGAGCCCGGCAAGCCCGGCTTCGGCGAGTTCTTCAACCGCATCACGGCTCCGTGCCCGGGGACGGGGCCGTACGCCTTCGCGGGCGACAGGTACGACGCGAGCCTGCCGGTGGAACTCCGTCAGAACCCTTTCTACTGGGGAATCCAGGTTCACCCCGAGCGGTACAACATGGCGGGGCTTCGCTGGGTCTTCATCCAGGATGAGGTCGCCGCATTCGAGGAGTTCCGCAAGGGTGGCTTCGACGCATCGGTCGTCGAGTTCGACGTGCTGGACAACCAGCTCAAGGACGACCCGACGATCACGTCCATGTCGCGCAGCTTCGAGTACGACCACCCGGGCCTCGGGTGGACGGAGATCGTGTGGAACTGCCGGCGTCCTCCGTTCGATGACGCGCGCGTGCGGCGGGCGATGGCGCACCTGCTGGATCGCGAGTGGATCGTGCGGGAGGTCCAGCACGGAAGGGGCTCGGTGGCCACCTGTCCGACCATGCCCTCGTATCCGTCCCATTCGCCGGACATCGTGCCCCACGCGCTGGACGTCGAGCGCGCGAAGACGCTCCTCGCGGAGGCAGGCTGGACGGACTCCGACGGCGATGGCGTGCTGGATCGGCGGGGTCAGCGATTCGAGTTCGAGCTGAAGACGGGCTCTCCGCGTCGCTTCCATGCCCAACTCGCCACGGCGCTGCAGGAAGGTTGCGCGAAGGTGGGCATCCGCGTCACGCCGCGCACGCTCGAGTGGGCCGCGTTCCTCGGGGATCTCGACGAGCGGAGGTTCGATGCCGCGACGCTCGTGCGCAGCTTCGCGTCGCCCATGATCGACCCCGCGGAAACCTGGCACTCGTCGCAGGACATTCCGCGCGGCGGCAACGATGCCGGCTGGCGCTCGGATCGGGCTGACGCGATCCTCGAGCGCATGCGCGTCGAGCTCGATGACGACCGGCGCGACGAGCTGTTCCGCCAGTTCAACCACGTGTTCCATGAGGAGCAGCCCGTGCTGCTCGTGACGCACTCGACGGTCGGCGTCCTGCTCAACTCCCGATTCGAGGAGGCGCGGGTGCGTCCCACCGGTCTTCAGTTCGTGGACTTCTGGGTCAAGCCCGAGAACGTCCGGCACCGCTGAGCGACCCCTGGTGCTCGCCTACCTCGCGCGCCGCGTGCTGGCGATGGTGCCGGCGCTCCTGGGGATCATCCTCGTCACCTGCGGCATCATGAGCCTGGCGCCGGGCGACCCCGTCTCGACGCGGCTCATCGCCGGCGCTGGCGGGGGCGAGGGGACCTCGGTCGCGCGCGAGCGGCGCGCGGGCACCGTGCGCACCAGGGAGCAGGTCTTGGGCAAGGTTCGCGACGAGCGGGCCGTGCTCGTCTGGAGCACGGCGGAGCCGGAGGCCCGTGTCGACGGGACGCCGGTGATCGCGCCGGCCGGCCGCCTTGCGGCCGACACGGCCTGGGCGGTCCGTCTCGCCAGCAGTGCGGACGCTCGTCGCGCGTGGGCGGCAGGCGAGGATCGCGTGATCCGCGAGCTCGACGCGAAGACCGGGGCGGTCATGGCCGAACTGACGGGGCCCGAGCAGGGCATCCTGGCTCTCGCGGTGTCGCCGGCCGGCGCGCGCCTTGCGGCGGCGGATGGCGCCGGACGCGTGCACGTCTGGGATGTCTCGACGGGGCGCTCCGTCCTGGTCGCGCCGGTGGCGGCGGTTCCCGTGCGCGGCGTCGCGTTCCTTCCCGGCGAGCGACTGATCGCCGGGAGCGATGACGGCAACCTCACGATCCTCGACGGGCACGGCCGCGTCGCGGAGCAGATCGTCGCGCACGCGGGCGCCATCCGATCGCTTCTCGTGTCCGGCGACGGCGCGACGGCGTGGTCGTCGGGAAGCGACCGGGTCGTGCGCGAGTGGGATCTGCTCACGTCGGCCGTGCGACGGATTGCTTGGGAGGGCGCGCTGGCCAACGACATGGCGATCTCACCCGACGGCACGTGGCTTGCCCTGGCGACCGAAGATCGGCCCGTCGTGCTCGTGCCCGTGGCGGGAGGCGAGCCGGCTGTCCTGGGCGGGCACTTCGAGGCGGCCACCGCAATCGCCTTCATGCCCGACGGCCGCGCGCTGTTCTCGGGCGGACGCGACGAGATCGTGCGGCGCTGGAGCGTGGAGGCGCGCGCGATGACCGGGCAGACCGCGCAGGCCATCGGGCCCATCGCGGCGCTGCACGTGCTGTCCGATGGCTCGGCGCTCCTCTCAGCCTCGCGGGCGGTGGTCACGGTCCCCGTGGCCGAGCGCACCGCGCAGTGGCTGGGACGCCTGGCGCGCCTGGACTTCGGCCGGTCTTTCACGGACGATCGGCCGGTCATGCGGCGCGTGGGCGAGGCGCTGCCGATCACGCTGCTGCTGAGCGCGCTCGCGGTGGCCGTCATGGTCGCCGCTGCCGTCCCGCCGGGCGTGCTCGCAGCGGCCAGGCGCTCGGCGGATCTCGATCTCGCGCCGTTCCTGGCGCACGTCGTCACGTGCGCCGTTGCGAGTTTCTGGCTGGCGACGCTCCTCATCCGGACGTTCAGCTCGCGAACGGTCTGGGATGTCTTTCCCGCGGCCGGACTGCTCTCACACGGCCACGAAGACCTGTCCTACGTCGCCTGGCTCCTGGACGCCCTGCGTCGCCTGGCGCTGCCGCTGATCGTGATGGCGGGCGTTGGATTCGCGTCGCTCTCGGCGCGCGCGCGCACGTCCATGATCGAGACGATTGGATCGGACGCCGTCCGCGCGGCGGCCGCGAAGGGGCTTTCGGATCGCGCGGTGGCGTGGACGCTTGCCTGCCGGAACTCGCTCGTCACGATGCTGACGCTCGCCGGCGTCCTCCTGCCCGCCATGATCGCCGGCTCCGTGATCGTCGAGTCCATCTTCTCGATCAACGGCATGGGCAAGCTCGCGTTCGAGTCCATCCTGTCGCGCGACACCCCGGTCCTCGTGGCCATCGCGACCTGCAGCGCGCTCCTGACGCTCGCGGGCTTCCTGCTGTCGGATGTTCTCCACGCGATCGTGGATCCGCGGATCACGCACGCTCGAGCGGCCGGCCCCCGCGAGCGCTGATCGGATCCACCGCCCATCTGCTGCCGCCCGCGGGATCGCGGCTCTGACGGGGCGCGCCAGCCCGCCGCTCGGATCGCCAGGCGATCGCTCCCTGCACCAGGCAGATGACCCCGAGCACGAGCACGACGCGTCGCGTGACCACGCGAAACGTCGCCTCGGGCAGGCGCTCGAGGAGGCGCGCGCCGACCCAGGTGCCGGCGATGGCCGCCGCGGCGCAACCCGCCAGCAGGAGCGGCGCGACCGCCTGCGTCAGGATGGATGACGTATCCGCCGCGCGCGCCAGCAGGCCGAAGTGCGTGATCTTGAGCGCGTGGCCGAAGAGCTGCGTCGCGGCCTTCGTGGCCACGACCTCGCGCCTTCCGAGCGGCGCATCCTGAAACCACGCGTCGAGCAGGGGGCCGGACACGCCCGCGACGAGATGGATGGCCGTCGTGATGAACCCGCAGCCGAGCGCGTGGCCCCGCCGCGTGATGTCCAGCGCGGCGCCCCGCGGCAGGAGTCGGGCCACGAACGGAACCAGCCCGAGCGTGATGAGCAGCGTGGATCGATCCGGGGAGAGCGCGACGAGCCTCACGAGCCCGAAGGCGAGAAGCGAACCCGCCGCGTGACGGGCGAACAGGTCCAGCCGGACGTGGCGGCGCAGCACGAGGGCGCGGGATCCGTTGCTCGCGGCCTGCGTGACGCCGTGGAGGATCATCGCGGCGCTCACGGGCAGGACCGCCGCGAGCAGCGCCATGAGGACCATGCCGCCAGCCATGCCGAGCACGCCTGACAGGATCGCCGTCAGGAACGCGACGACGACGAGGCCGGCAGCAAGCATCGCGGGGGGGGGCTCCGCGCCGAGCATGCCGCGCCGCCCGGCCGGGATCAGCAGGAATGTGACGAACGAAGGGGGATGCGAACGACTCGAGGAGTCGGGCGCATCCCCCGGGGGAGGCCGCCGGTCCGCGCTCGCGCGCGGCCGGCGATCATGCGGCTGGCGTCAGGCCCGATTCGTCTGGATGCGCATGCCGTAGAAGGAGCGCCAGACGAAGAACACGGACGCCGCGAAGAACACGGCCGCGAGGATCTGGGGCAGGTGCCCCTCGAGCTCGAGGGCCAGCTCGACCGCCAGCAGGCCGAACAGCGTCGTGAACTTGATGACCGGGTTCATGGCCACGGAGGACGTGTCCTTGAACGGATCGCCGACCGTGTCGCCCACGACGCACGCATCGTGCAGCGGCGTGCCCTTCTCCTTCAGGTCCACCTCGACGACCTTCTTGGCGTTGTCCCAAGCGCCGCCGGCATTCGCCATGAACAGCGCCTGGTAGAGGCCGAAGAGAGCGATCGAGATCAGGTAGCCGATGAAGAAGTAGGGCTCGAGACACGCGAACGCGAGCGTCGAGAAGAACACGACGAGGAAGATGTTGAACATCCCCTTCTGCGCGTAGATCGTGCAGATCTCGACGACC
>CAZTIW010000041.1:0-43688 GCA_964613915.1 uncultured Thermoanaerobaculia bacterium | reverse complement strand
ATTCTCGCGGCAGTCTCGCGTTTTTGTATGCGAACTTCTGTTACAGGACACTAGCCCGGATTATTCATCAAGGTGGCGCAGTCATGGGGCGGAACTCTCCGTACGATGCTGCTGAAGCCGGCCTGCGTTGACAGGGGTCATCAGCAAACTGGATCCGACGAGGTGATCGTGGCCAAGGGCAAGGCGGACGACGGAGGGAACCGGAGGCGTAGCCGTGCCCTACGTCGAGGATTCCCGACGGAGTCCAACGCGAACGTCCTGCTCGGTCGCTCGTGGCCCGGCGCCGCGACGGTCCGCCGGGTCGTCCGGCAGTCGCCCTCGGACCGCAGGTCCGATCACGCGGCCATCGGCCGCGAGCACCCGTCGGATGCGTCAGCTTGATGAAGACTCCGGGCCAGGGCATTGTTGCCGCTCCGAACCGCCGGATGCCATGCTGTCCCGCTCTTCACGAACCCGACGAATGACCATGGGGTGACCAGCCGGTCCCGCTCGCGAGCCGAATGCCCATGACCGCCGCCCTGGACGTGGCGCGCCGGCACTGCCAGGCGCTCGCGTCCCGCCACTACGAGAACTTCCCCACGGCCTCGTTCGTGCTGCCGCGCCGCGTGCGACCCGCGGTCGCGGCGATCTATGCCTTCGCGCGCACCGCCGACGACTTCGCCGACGAGCCCGAGCACGAAGGACACCGTCTCGAGCGGCTCGCCGCCTGGCGCGCGTGGCTCGACGACGCGGCGCAAGGCCGGCCCGAGGGCCCCGTCTTCACCGCGCTGGCGCACGCGATCGACCGCCATGACCTGCCGGTGCGGGAGCTCCACGCCCTGATCGACGCGTTCGAGCAGGACTGCACGACGCCGCGGTACGCGACCTTCGACGCCGTGCTCGACTACTGCACGCGCAGCGCGAACCCGGTCGGCCGCCTCGTGCTGGCTCTCTTCGACATCCGCGACGACGGCAGCGTTCGTGCCTCCGACGCGATCTGCACGGCGCTCCAGCTGACGAATTTCTGGCAGGACGTGGCGATCGATCTCGACAAGGATCGCGTCTACCTTCCTGCGGAAGACATGGCTCGCCACGGCGTCACGGAGCGCGACCTCTTCGCGCGCGAGGCGACGCCCGCGTTCCGAGCGCTGCTCGGGTTCGAGATCGATCGCACGCGCGACATCTTCGCCGGTGGCTGGCCCCTCGTCCGGTCGGCCCGGGGCAGGCTCGGCCTCTGGCTGCGTCTCGTGTGGGCGGGAGGCCACGCGATCCTCGAGCGGACGGCGGCATCGTGCGACCCGTTCACGCGCAGGCCGAAGCTCGGCCGCCTGGACTGGCTGGCGCTGGCCGTCCCGGCGCTGGCCGGACGCCCGAGCCCGCGGCCCGCCGCCAGCGCGAGCGTCGCGTGAGTCCGGCCGACGCGCGGGCGGGGGACGCGGCGGCGCTCGCGACCTGCGAGCGCATCACGAAGGGCGCCGGCTCGAGCTTCTATCTCGCGTTCCTGCCCATGCCGCCGCCGCGGCGCGAGAGCATCTTCTGCGTCTACGCCTTCTGCCGCGTCGTGGACGACATCGTGGACGAGCCCGAGCCCGGCACGGATCCCCGGCGCGATCTGGACGCGTGGCGAGAGCGCGTGCGGGCGGTCGCGCGCGGCGCCGCGCTGCCGGACGACCACCCGGTCGCGCGCGGGCTGGCGATCACCGCCGAGCGCTTCGGCCTGCGCGAGGATGACCTGCTCGCGGTGATCGACGGCGTCGAGATGGACCTGACCTCGCAGCGACGGCAGACCGAAGCCGAGCTCGCGCTTTACTGCGAGCGCGTGGCCGGACGCGTGGGCTGCCTGTGCCTGCCCGTCTTCGGATCGGGCGAGCACGCGCGCCCGTTCGCCCTCACGCTCGGACATGCCTTCCAGCTCACGAACATCCTGCGGGACGTGGCGAAGGACGCGGCCGACGGGCGCATCTACCTGCCGCTGGAGAGTCTCGAGTTCGCCGGCGTGTCGGAGGACGACATCATGAAGGGGCGCCTGACGCCGGGCCTGCGCGCGCTGCTGCGCGAGACGGGCGATCGCGCGTCGGCGCTGTTTCACCGCGCCGAGATGCTCGTGCGGCCCGAAGAGCGTCCCATCCTGTACCCGGCGCTCATCATGGCCGCCATCTACGGGCGGCTCCTCGAAGAGTTGCGGGCGCGCGACCATGATGTCTGGTCGTCTCCGGTGAAGCTGCCGACCGCCGTGAAGGCCACCGTGGCGCTCGGGGCCCTGGCGCGCGACAAGGTGCTCGAGCTGTGGTGATGGCCGGCGACCCACGCGTGCTAGTCGTCGGAGGAGGGCTCGCCGGCATCGCGGCCGCGACCGCGGCCTGCGAGGCGGGCCTGACCGTGACGCTGCTCGAGGGCCGCGGCGCGCTCGGAGGACGCGCGAGCTCGGTCGTGCACCGCCGCACCGGCGACGAGGTGGACACGGGCCAGCACGCGATGCTCGGCTGCTACGACGAGATGTTCCGGCTGCTGCGGCGGCTCGGCACGATGGATCTCGTGAGGATCCCCGACGGCCTCAGCATCCCGATCGTGCGCGCCGACGGCGAGCGCGCGACGCTCGCGAGCCCGGCGCTTCCGCCGCCGTTCCACCTGGCCGCTGGGCTCCTCCAGCACCGCCACCTGACGCTCGCCGACAAGGCCCGGAGCCTGCGCGTGCTCGGCGACGCGCGAGCCCGGCACGATGATGCCGCGCTCGACCGGCTCACGGTGGCCGAATGGCTCGACGGCCTCGGCCAGTCCGCCGCCGCGCGGGAGCTCCTGTGGGATCCCCTCTGCCTCGCGACGCTGAACGCGTCGCCCGACGTGGCGCCCGCATCGCTGCTCGCGGTCGTGATCGTGCGGGGACTCCTCGGTCCCGGCCGCGCCTCGTCGCTCGCGCTCTCGACCGTCGGCCTGTCGCGCCTGCACGCCGAGCCAGCGAGGCGGTACCTCGCCGAGCGCGGCGCGCGCGTGCTCCTGAACGAGCCCGTGTCGCGCCTGGTCGTGGAGCGCGGACGCTGCGCCGGCGCCCTCCGGCGGGACGGCAGCGTCGAGCGCGCGGAGGTCGTCATCGCCGCCGTGCCAGGCCCCATGCTGCGGCGCATCCTCCCGGAGCCCTGGCGGGACCAGCCGCCGTTCTCGACGCTGGACGCCCTGGGCAAGTCGCCGATCGTCTCGCTGCATCTCTGGCTCGATCGACCGATCCTGGACGTGCCCTTCGTCGGCTTCGCGGGGACGCGCGTTCACTGGGCCTTCGACCGGGCGCTCATCTGGGGCGAGTCCGCGCGCGGGGGCCATCTCGTGACGCTCGTGGTCTCCGGCGCGGACGACATCGCCGCGCTGTCGGCGGAGGACGCGCTCGCGACGTGCTGGCCGGAGGTCCAGCGCGCGCTCCCGGCGGCGCGCGAAGCGGCGATCCTGGACATCGAGGTGATCCGGGAGCGCGAGGCGACGTTCCGCGCGCGACCCGGCTGCGCCGCCCTGCGCTTCGGCCCGACGACTCCCCTGCCGGGCCTGCTGGTCGCCGGCGACTGGACCGACACGGGCCTGCCCGCCACCATGGAGGGCGCCTGCGCCTCGGGCCATGCCGCGGCCGCCCTCGCCAGCCACCAGCGCCCGCCTCGCTGACCGGGGGCTGCCGCGGCATGGACCGATCCGCCGGCGGACGCGCCGGGCGCACGGGAGGGACCGAGCCGGGCGAGCTGTCGTGAATCGGCGAGCATTCCAATAGACTGCGCGCCGGGATGGCCATCAACATCACGCCCGCCAGGAACCTGAAGGACCGGCTCGAGCGCTGGCTGCTCAAGCGGCGCTACGACGAGCCCCGCATGAAGGGCACGCGCCTGGAGGTCCGCCTCGACCTCTCCGGGACGTCGGACCAGGTGCGCGCCGAGGCCGACTTCTGGTTCAGGCCCCAGGTGCCCAGCAGCCAGATGGTCTGCCTGATCGGAAACGTGAAGGTTCACTCGGCCATCTGGAAGCGATCGGCGCCCATCAAGGCCCGCGTCAACGCGCCGTACCTCGTGCTCGACTTCCCATCCAAGCTCGATTCGTTCGTCGAGACGATGGTCTCCCTCAAGTACACGTACTTGCCCGACGAGCACTGGACGGTGCAGCAGCCGGTGACGGCGACCGACTTCAAGGAGAAGCTGACCCTCACGTGCCGGAGGCCGCTCCTGGCCATCACGCAAGGGCATCTGGTTTCGGGGACAGAGAATCCGCCCCTGCGCACCTATGTCTGGGAGGCGCCCCGCGCCCGCCGGCTCAACGCGTTCGCGGCGAGCGTCCAGTCCTTCAAGAAGGCTGCCCCGAGCGGCATGCAGATCTGGCTGCACTGCCAGGCCAAGTCCGTGCCGCTCGCGCCACGCATCCTCGACCTGTGCGTGCAGATCTACGAGGAGTGCGCCGAGAGCCACCACCGCAAGCTCCCATACACGGACTATCACGTCGTCGAGTGCGACCTGCCGCGGATGCCCGCGTTCAACTCGCCGGGCATGATCGTCGTCCCGCGCGGCACGTTCGCAATGGACGACCGGCCGGCCGTCTATGGCGCGCTGGCCCCCGAGTTCAACAAGGAATGGCGGCGGGATCCGACGCGCATGGTGGCGTCCGGCAAGAAGGACTGAACGGCCGCGAGGTCGCGACCGGCAAGATCAGCCGCCCGATCCGGGCGGGATCGCGTCCACGGTCTGCAGTTCCGGGATGGGCTCGTCGCCGTCCGCTTCCTCGGCCCCGTCGTCGCTGACCACGCCATCGGCCTCGTCCATCAGTGCGCGCGCGTGCTCGTCGTCCGGCAGGAACTCGAGAATGCGCTGGGCGAGGCCCCTCGCCGCCTCCCTGTCGCCCGCGGCCAGGTGCGCCTCGCCGAGCCAGAGCAGGTACTCGGGCTGGGCCTCGAGCCGGACGCCCTCGGCGATGGCAGCGACCGCGCCGGCCGCGTCATCGAGCGCCAGCTTCGCCCGGCCGAGCAGCACGCGCGCGCGGGCCCGGTGAGCGAGCGCCGCATCCACGGGGACGGGTCGCAGGATCTCGGGCACGGCGCCGGCCTCGTCCGCCGCCAGCCGCGCCTCGGCCAGATCCAGCCGCGCCCGCACGAACGTCGGGTCGGCGGCCAGCGCCGCGTCGAGGTGCGAGACGGCGTTGTCGGGCTCCGCAGCGGCCTGCATCCAGGCCATCAGGGCGTCCTGCTTCAACGTCGCGAGCCGCTCCAGGTCCCGCCGGGCCGCCGGCGCCCGCCCCGCATCGCCCGTCACGTCCACGACGATGCCGCCGAGAGCGGGAGCGAGCAGGCTCACGTGCGCCGCGGCCGAGCCCTCGCGCGCCAGCTTCAGTCGCTCGACGTCAATGATGCGCGCCGTGAAGGCGACCTTGCTGGACTCGGAGCGCCAGGTGCCCGTGACGACGTAGCGCGCGCCCACGCGGCGGCCCAGCTCGCAGGCCGACGCCAGCGTCAGGCGCGACTCGGCGGCAAGGCCTGTCTGCTCGAGCGCCTCCTCGCGAGCATCCGGATCCACGACGCGGAATCCCACGAGCGACATGCCCTCGCCGACGAACTCCGCGATCCCCGCCGACAGCCACTCGGGCTCGGCGCCGCTCTTGCCCGTGAAGGGCAGGACGAGCACGAGCGGCTGCAGAACGGGCGCGGCCTCGCGCGCCGTCTGCGCGGCGGTGGGCGTCGTGGCGGCGCGTCCGCGGTCCGATCCGGCCCTTCCGTCGCGCGACCCCGCGGCGACCGGCGTCGGCTCGGGCTTGGCGGCCGCGGCGAGGGCGAGGGTGGCGAGGATCAGCGAGGCGGGCGCGAGGGTGGCGAGGCGGTGGGACAAGCGCGGCTCCGGCGCGCGCGGGAAGGTCTGCCGCGCGGCGTGGAATCGTAGCGCGCCGGCCGGCCGGATCCCAGGTGGAAACGCGACGACGCGCGCGGGCGCGACGCGTCAGGCCTCGCCCATGCGCGGCAGGGCCTTGTCGCCGACCGCCGCCTCCTTGGGATCGGCCGTCCGGCGCAGCACGCGCGGCCTCACGTCAACGGCCTCGTCGTCGTCGGCGGAGGCGAAGATCATCTTGCCCGCGTTGGTCTGGATGACGGAGGTGACGAGCACGTCGAAGCGCTGGCCCATGTACCGCTTGCCGTTGTCCACGACGACCATGGTTCCGTCGTCCAGGTAGCCGACGCCCTGGTTGCGCTCCTTGCCTTCCTTGATGATCTGGACGTTGAGGGACTCGCCCGGCAGCACGACCGGGCGCACGCTGTTGGCCAGGTCGTTGACGTTGACGACCTCGATGCCCCGGAGCTGCGCGACCTTGTTCAGGTTGTAGTCGTTCGTGAGCACCCGCGCCCCGCGTCGTTCGGCGAGCCACAGGAGCTTCGTGTCCACTTCGCGGATGTCCGGGTTGTCCTCCGCGGTGAACTCCACCTTCACGCGATCCGAGGCCTGCAGCTCGCGC
The DNA here is from genome assembly GCA_964613915.1 of uncultured Thermoanaerobaculia bacterium. Taxonomy (GTDB): domain Bacteria; phylum Acidobacteriota; class JBCCFW01; order JBCCFW01; family JBCCFW01; genus CAZTIW01. The sequence goes on along the minus strand of CAZTIW010000041.1, from coordinate 37,250 downwards.
AGGACATCGAGACCCTTGCGCCCGCGGTTGCGCTTGAGCGCGTCCGAGGCGTCGGCGACCTGCTGCAGCTCCTTCAGGATGAACTGCGGGATGACGATGACGCCCTCGACGAAGCCCGCCGCGGCGATGTCGGCGATGCGCCCGTCAATGATCACGCTCGTGTCCACGATCTTCTGCACCGACGCCACGGAGCCCGACGGCCGGCCGGACGCCGGGAGCCGATCCGGAAGGACGCCGTGGCGCTCGAAGCGCTCCGCGCCGATCGCGGCGCCGGCGAGCGCGAACCCCGTCACGAGGAGCACCGCCACGAGCGGCTGCGGGAACTGCGTGAAGGCGGGCCCCGCCGCGGCGCGCACGAGCGCGGCGGCGATCAACCCGACGAGGGCGCCGCTGACGGCGCCAGCCACGCGGGGGGACGAGATGCCGCGCACCAACCGATCGGCGCCGGCGGCGAGCGCGCCGAGCGCGGCGCCAGCGGCGACGGCCACGGGCAGCGAGACGCGCGAGGGCGCTGCGAGCAACGCGGCGGCCAGCGTCGGGATCAGCAGCGTCACGAGACGGATGAGTGCGGTTCGCATGCGCTGCGCCCCTTTCCGAACCGGACAGCCGAGTGGCGACCGACCCGCCGAGTGCTCCCCGAGAGTCCGGCCTGGCGCCGGAGACCCCACTCCCCGCGCCCCGGCCCCGCCGGCCACGATGACGGGACGGATCATGCCATGAATGAATCACGCGGTGATATTTATCTGACGTTATCTGGCGCCGCTTGCGGTCTGACCCGCCGGGCGGCCCCGCCTTCCCAGCGGGCCGGCCCGGCAAGCGGCCTGAACCGCCCCGGCCTGCACGCTCCCGAGTCCGCGCCCCCTGACCTCGGCCGCCCCCGGCGGCGGCCGGCCCTCCCTGTCGGTCCCGCCTCGACCGCGCTACGCTCCACGGGTGGTCGATCCCGGCACCGGCAAGGAACTCAGCTCACGCGACGACGTGCGGATCGAGAGCCTCTTGGAGGATCTCCAGCACGCCACCGTCGCGTTCGCCATCAGCCTCAAGAGCTGCAAGAGAAGCGCGGAAAACGTCGTCCTGCGGATGTCCGCGGAGCAGCAGTTCGAGTCGGCGATGCTGCACGCCGCCGCGCTCCTCGCCCTCGTGCCCGTGGCCCACGATCCGGCGGTCGCCGGGCGCACCGCCGAGGCGCTCGAGCCATTTCTCGCGCTCGTGCCCCAGGTGCACTGGATGCCGGCGGGCGAGCGCGTGACGCAGCTCTTCCAGAACGCCGCGAACGCCGCCTTCCACGAGGAGAAGGTGAAGGTCGAGGGCCGCCCCTGCGCCGCGTTCGAGAAACTCCTCGCCACGCGGGCGACGATTCCGGTCGTGGCCGAGGAGAGCCAGCCCGAATCGCCCGCGCCGCCTCCACCGGCGGCCGAGCCGGCGCTCTTCGAGGCCGTGTTCACGCACGGCGACGCCGAGCCCTCGCATCACGGGCTCATCGGCAGCATGTACATCGCGTTTCTCGTGCACGTCCGCGGCGTCCCCGAGGCCGACGCCCGCCAGAAGCTCTCGCCGACCGCACTCCTCGGGTTCGCCCAGAGCATTGACAAGGCGCTCGCAGGCTACAAGGGCATCGTCGCCTTCCGCATCGTGCTCAAGGACGGCAAGCCCGACGCGCAGCTCCTGCGGTTGGCCGCCAAGCCCCCCGTGCCCGCGTCGTGACCGCGAGCGCGCCGCGCCGGGCCGGCGTCGCCCGCCGCAGCTCCGCGCCTCTCAGTCGCGGCGCGATCGCGCGGGCGCTGCGGCCGGCGGTGGCGGCGTGGCGAGAGGGCCGAAGGCGCGCGTGATGGCGGACTCGAGATCATCCGCGGCGAGCAGGGTCGTGCCCGCCGGAGCCCGGCCGTCCGACGCGTTGCCCATCGCGACGAGGCAGCGCGTGAAGCCCAGCGAGAGCGCCTCGCGCAGGCGCTCCTGAACGCGATCCACCGACCGGACCTCGCCTGCCAGGCCGACCTCGCCGAACGCCGCGAGATCGGCGGGAAGCGGCACGCCCAGGAGCGACGACACGATCGCGAGCGCCACCGGAAGATCGGCCGCGGTCTCGCGCAGGCGCAGCCCCGACGCCACGTTGATGAAGACGTCCTTGTCGAGCACGCGCTGGCCAGCGCGCCGCTCGAGCACGGCGAGCAGGAGCGCCAGCCGGTTGGCGTCCACGCCCACCGCCATGCGCCGTGGCTGCGCCGCCGTCGTGCCGACGACCAGGGCCTGAACCTCGACCAGCACGGGCCGCGTGCCCTCGAGCGACGGAAAGACGACCGACCCTGGCGTGCCGGCGCGGCGCTCCGCGAGAAAGAGCCGCGAGGCGTCCGGAACCTCGGCGAGGCCGCTGCCGCGCATCTCGAACACGCCGACTTCGCCCGAGGGGCCAAACCGGTTCTTGAGCGTCCGGACGAGGCGATGAACGTGTCCGCTCTCGCTCTCGAACGACAGGACGGTGTCCACGACGTGCTCGAGCGTGCGCGGACCGGCCAGCGACCCGTCCTTGGTCACGTGCCCGATGAGGATCACCGCCACCGCGTCCTGCTTCGCGAGACGCAGGAACCGATCGGCCGCCTGCGTGACCTGGCTGACGGTGCCGGGCGCCGAACCGAGCGCCTGATCGTGCATGACCTGCACGGAGTCCACGATGACGCAGCGGGGCCCGACGCGCGCGATCTCCGCCAGGATTCCGTCGAGATCGGTCTCGCCCAGCACGTGAAGCTCGGGCGCGCCCGCGCCGAGCCGCCCCGCGCGCAGCTTGATCTGCGCGGGCGATTCCTCGCCCGACACGTACAGCACGCGCGTGCCGGCCCGCGCGAGCGCCTCGGACACCTGCAAGAGCAGCGTGGACTTGCCGATGCCCGGCTCGCCGCCGAGCAGCACGAGCGAGCCGGGCACGAGTCCTCCGCCGAGGCACCGGTCGAACTCGCCCACGCCCGTCGCGATGCGCTGCACGTCCTCGCCCGAGATGTCCGCGAGCGCCCGGGCGGGCACCCGCGCGGCCGCGCCGCGCGCGGGTCGCGCGAGCCCGGCGCGGGAGGCCGCGTCACCGCCGCCGGCGGCCTCCTCCACCATCGTGGACCACTCGCCGCAGGCGGGGCAGCGTCCCAGCCACTTTGGCGACGTCGCGCCACAGGCCGAGCACGCGAAGACGGATCGCGCGCGCGCGGTCATGGCCCGAGAAGCGATCCGAAGCGCGAGGCCATGCCCACCGCGCGCCCCCCCTCGAGGAAGACGCGGGGCACGCGGCCCGAGATCCCGCAGGCGATCTCGTACGGGATCGTGCGGAGGCGGCGGGCCATCTCCTCGAGCGACAGAGCGCCCGAGGTTTCGCCGCCACCGGCAAGCGTGACGGCGTCGCCCGTCGTGGCGCCCGGGATGTCCGTGACGTCGGCGACGATCAGATCCATGGACACGCGGCCGACGATCGGCGCGAGGCGCCCGCGGATGCTGACCTCCCACGACTCGCCGAGCGCCCGCGGGAGGCCGTCCTCGTAGCCCGCGGGAATCGTCGCGAAGCGCGAGGGCCGGCGCGCGATGAACGTGCAGCCGTAGCCGACGGGCGTCCCGGCCGGCATGTCGGCGCAGCGGATGACGGACGAGCGAAGGGCCATGGCCGGCGTGAGCATCGGATCGCGGAGGGTTCCCCACGGGTTGAGCCCGTAGAGGGCGACGCCCGGCCGCACGATCTCGACGTCGGTCTCGGCGCGCGTGAGAAGGCCCGCCGACGAGGCCACGTGCAGGAGCGGTCGCGCGAACCCGCGCGCCATCAACGCGTCGCGGCACTCCTGGAAGCGCGCGAGCTGCTCGCGCGTGAACGTGACGGCCGGATCGTCCGAGCTCGCCAGGTGCGTGAAGAGCCCCTCGATGAGCAGCGGCCCCTCGGGATCCAGCCGCGCGACGAACGCCGGGAAGTCCTGCCACGGAATGCCGAGCCGCGTCATGCCCGTGTCCACCTTCAGGTGACACGTGAGTCGCTTGCCGAGCTGGCCGGCGAGAGCCACGAGCGCGGCGTGCGACTCCTCGGACACGATGGACGGCGTCGCGCCGGCGGCGATGGCGCGCGGGAGCCGCGCTTCTTCCGCGCCGCCGAGCAGCAGGATGCGGCACGAGATGCCCGCGGTCGCGAGCTCCTCGGCCTCCTCGACGATGGCGACGCCCAGCCAGCGCGCGCCCTCGCGCTGGAGCCGCCGGGAAACGGCGACGGCGCCATGACCGTAGGCGTCCGCCTTCACGACGCAGAGCACGGAAGCGTCGCCCGCGCGCTCGCTGAGCCAGGCGAAGTTGGCCGCGATCGCGTCGAGGTCCACGAGCGCATGCGTCGGCCGGATCGAGCGGAGAGCGTCTTCGAGCTCGGCGGCGAAGCCCGGCTCGAGTCCGTCCGCCACGCGGACCGGCGCGGCGTCCGCTCCGGGCCCCGCGACCTCAGAAGGGCGTGACATCGTCGGGCTCGGGCTCGGGCTCCAGATCGGGAGCGGCCCGCAGCGGGGCGGGCGGCCCGCCCTCGCGCTGCAGGTTCTCGAAGCGGGTCCACTCCTTGATGAACGCCAGCTTGACCGTGTCCACGGGGCCGTTGCGCTGCTTGCCGATGATGAGCTCGGCCACGCCCCGCTTGTCGCCCGGGTCCTTGCCCTCGCGGATCTTGTAGACCTCCTCGCGGTAGATGAACATCACGACGTCGGCGTCCTGTTCGAGGGAGCCGGACTCGCGGAGGTCGGACAGCATCGGCCGGTGATCGCCCTGGCGCTGATCGGGCGCGCGAGAGAGCTGCGAGAGCGCGACCACGGGGACCTTCAGGTCATGGGCGAGCTTCTTGAGCGACCGGCTGATCGCGGAGATCTCCTGCTGGCGGTTCTCCGAGCGCTCGGCCGAGCCCATGAGCTGCAGGTAGTCCACGATGATCATGTCGAGGCCCTGGTCGGCCTGCAGGCGCTTGGCCTTCGCGCGCATCTCCTGCACGCTCACGCCCGACGACTCGTCAATGAAGATCGGCGCCGACGCGAGCCGCGTGAACGCCTTCATGATCTTGCTCCAGTGCATGTCCGTGAGCTGCCCGCGACGCATCTTCTGTGCGTCCACGCGTGCCTCGGAGCAGAGCATGCGCATGGCGAGCTGGACCGCGGACATCTCGAGCGAGAAGACCGCCACGCGCTGCTGCGCGCGGATCGCGGCGTTCTGCGCGAGCGACAGCGCGAGCGCGGTCTTGCCCATGGAAGGGCGCGCGGCCAGGATGATCAGCTCGCCCTTCTGGAAGCCGGAGGTCAGCTCGTCGAGCGCCTCGAAGCCCGTGGGCACGCCGGTCAGCGTCGTGTCGGCGCCCTGCCGCTTCTCGATGTCGTCGAGCGAGGCTTCGAGCAGCGCCTTCATGGGCACGAGGCCCTGCTGCAGGCTCCGCTCGCCGATGTCCGCGATGCGCCGCGCGGCCGAGCCGAGGACGGACTCGGTCTCGAGTTCGCCCAGGGACGCCTCGGTGGCCAGTTCCGTGGCCGTGCGCACGAGCTGCCGACGCATCGCGCGGTCGCGCACGATGGAGGCGTAGTGCCTCACGTTCACGAGCTTCGGGATGCCGTCCATGAGCCGGGACAGGTAGGCCGCTCCGCCCACGGCGTCGAGGACGCTGTCGCCCAGGTGCATCTCCGAGAGCGTCAGCACGTCAATCGGCTGCGTCGCCTCGGCCATCGCGAGCATCGAGCGGAACAGCCGCTGGTGCGCGGGCCGGTAGAAGTCCTCCGCGCGCAGCACATCCGAGACCTCGTCGAGGTGCCGGTTGTCCACCAGGATCGCGCCGAGGACGCTGCGCTCGGCCTCGTCGTTCTGAGGCAGCTCGACGTGATGGGTGGCCTGTGACACTTGCGGGTCCCGCGGGTCGTGAGCGTTGATCTTGCCCGCACGGGCCGGGCACCGCAAGCATCACCGCAACGCGTGCAACGCTCGATGAGAATTCGAGGCGCAGGAGAGGTTTTCCGCCAGCGTCCACAGGGCGGACCGCACCTCCATCAGGCGCGCCAGCGCGGACGGGCGCTAGCGGCCAGCGCCGCGCGCGCTAGCGAATCGTCGCCTTCGACGAGGAGCTGACGGTGGTCGTGTTGCCCGTGAGCTTCGCGATGAGCGCGACGATCGCGACCATGATGAACGTCGGGATGGAGACGAGGATGATGCCGAGCGTCGCGAGGCCCTGCGCGAAGCGCACCTTCATCTCGCGCCCGGAGCGGCGTCGCGTGCGCCGCTCGGTGGCCGTCCACTCGTTCGAGGCCACGGTCCACTCGCGCTCCGTGCCCTTCTCGGGCATGGCCCGCCGGATCGTCGCGGCCGCGCCCGAGCCCGCGAGCGTGAACTCGGCGTCGAAGGTCGCGTCGGGCGGAAGGTCCAGCACGATCGTGACGTCGCCGTTGGGCAGGCGCGCCCCGTGGTCCGCGAGCGCCTTGACGACCGCGGCCTCGATGTACCTCACGCGATCACGCTCGGCCGCGAACCAGAGGCCGGACTGCGCCCAGTCCTTGCCGAGCTGACCGTAGACCGTCGCCTTCAGCCTGTCGGGATCCCAGGGCCGCAGCGAATCGGGCATGTTGCGGCGGCGGGCGTCGTCGTCGGGCATCGCCGGGACGACGGCGAGGATCGCGCGACGCATGCCCCAGCGCCGCCAGTCGCGGAGCATCTCCACCGCGGCGTCGCCCGAGAACGAGTACAGGTGCGCCTCGATCTGATGGCCGCCCCGGGGCGTCCACGTCTCGAAGGCTTCGGAGGCCACGAGCAGCACGCCGCCGTCGAGACGGTCCGGCATCTCGCTGGCGATCACCTCGGGGCCGAGGCTCCCGGCCTGCGTGAGGAACCAGCCTTCGCCGGAACGGATCTGTCTGATGTGAAGCTGCGCCATGAGAGGTCCTCGTGCCGGAATCGAGCGGAAGCGGCGTGATGGTATGGGACGGGGGCGCCTACCGCCACCGGCGGGCGCGTGACGGCTGTTGCGGAGCGTCCGCCGCCGGACGGCCGGCCGCGTCCAGCGCCGCAGGGGCCATGGGGCAGCCCGGCGGGTGGTCGCCCGTCGCCAGTCCCGCGACGCCCTCGGACACGAACTGGTAGTCGATCTCGACGAGCTGCGCGGCGGAGCTGTCACCTGCCTTCGAAGCGGCCCGGGCGGCAGGACCCAGCATCGGCAGGTACTCCGGCGGGGCGTGCAGGCTCACCCGCACGTCCACGGGCGAACCCGAGGCGGACGCGCCGGTCGCGGCCAGCGCGCCGTCCGCCTCGGCAAGCGCATGGCGCGATTCGGCGTCCTCGTCGGGACGGAGGATCAGCGAGCCCGTCCAGCCCGCGGGCTCGATGGGCTTGCGGTAGGCGTCGCTCAGGAATGCCCGCCAGCGGCCCGCGCCATCGGAGACCAGTTCCACGTGAACATCCCCCTGCATCGCGACCTGGCCGCCGTGGTGCGGGGAGTGGTCCGCGTGCGCCGCCTGCGCGGCGCCCGAGTGATCGTGGGCGCCGCCACCCGCCGCGAGCATGCTCGCGATCCAGTTGGAGCCGGCCAGCGCCATCTCGTGCCGCAGGGCGTCGAGACGGATCGCGTGGTCGGCCGCCGCCGGCTCGGACCGCGACATGGCCTGCGTCCAGGCCTTCCATGCGTCCTCGATCTGGCCCGCCTTGACCTGGAGCCCGGCGGGCCAGGCGACCGACCGCACGAGTTGCTGGACGCGCAGGGCGCGCTGCCGGCGGGCAGGGTCGGCGCCCTTCGCCCGCGTCATGGCCTGCCAGTCCATGTCGTCGAGCAGGACCAGCGCCAGCGCCACCTGGAAGGCGCCCTCGTCATGACCGTGCGCGGCGCGAGCCTCGCGGACGCCCGTGGCTTCCTCGACGATCGCCAGCCGCGCCTCCGCGCCGAGCAGCCGCGTCGCGAGGCGATCCACGGTGTCCAGGGCGAGAACATCGGGGCCCTGGCGCACGCTCCAGAGCGCCTGCAACCGATCCTCGAGCGCACGCACGCGCGCGGCCAGGGCCGCCGGATCGTCGGTGGTCGGCGTGACGACCGGGACGACGCCCCCAGCCGCTCTCGCGCCCGGAGCCGTCGCGATGAGCAGCGCCAGCGCGCCGGCGGCGACCAGGAAGGGGAACGCGCGCGACATCCTCAGCCCCCGAGAGCCGCGAGCACCGCGGCCTTGGCGCGCGCGCCGTCGAGCTGCCCCTTGTGCTGCGCCAGGAGCTTGCCCATGACCTTGCCCATGTCGCGCGCCGACGTGGCGCCGGTCTCGGCCACCAGCGCCGCCACGGCCTCCGAGAGCTCGGCGTCGGTGAGCTGCCGCGGGAGGTACTCCTGGAGGATCGCGGCCTCGGCGACCTCTTGCTGAGCCTGGTCGGGACGCGATCCCTTCTCGAACGCCTCGGCCGCCTCGCGCCGCTTCTTCAGGGCGCGCTGCACCACGGCGATCTCGGCGGCCTCGTCCAGCGGCTGGCCGCCGTCGATCGCTTCCTTCTTCAGCTCGGCGAGGGTCATGCGCAGCACCCCCAGGCGGAGCTTCTCGCCCGACTTCATGGCGGCGATCATGTCGGCGTGCAGGCGTTCGAGCAGCGGCAAGGCGGGCCTCCTCGGGGATGAGCCAGATGATGACACGCGGCCCTCGGCAGCGGCGTCTCCCCGGGCGTCCTGTCGCGTTCTAGTACGCCGTCGGGATCACAGTAAAATGCTCATTCTATGGCCGTTACGGTGGACTCGCGTCGGTGAGTGGCCCCGTGAAGGCGCACCGTGCGGGGCACGGGCTAGCCGGCGCCGTCTCGGCTCGCGTCGCTGCCCGGCGCGCCGACCGGGGTGGCCGGAGAGCCTGGCTCCGGCGCACCGAGCTGCACCAGCGCGCGCTCGAGCGCGGACGCCAGCAGGCGGTGCGCCTCGTCGGGAGGCGTGTCGGGCGGAATGACGGCGGCCGGATCGAGGGGCGCGCCGAACCGGACCGTCACGGGTCGCGGCCGCGGCCAGCGGCGCCCGCGCGGCCAGGCCTCGAAGGCGCCCGCCACGACCACCGGAACGATGGGCACGCCGAGTTCGGCCGCCAGGATGGGCGCTCCCGCGCGAATCTCCTGCAGCCGGCCGTCAGCGCTGCGTTCGCCCTCGGGAAAGAGCACGAGCGCGAAGCCGCGCTTGAGACCCGCGGCGCCCGCCCGCAGCGCCGCCCGCAGATGACGGGCAGGGTCCACGGGGACCACCCCGGCGATGCGCGCGAGGGGGCGCGCCACGGGGTTCTGGACGTAGGCGGCCTCCCCCAGCACGAACCCGATCCGGGCCAGCCGCCACGGCAGCGTGCAGCCGACCAGGAACCCGTCCAGAAAGCTCACGTGATTCGGGCAGATCAGCATGGGGCCGCTGCTGGGGAGATGCTCGAGCCCCTCGGCGCGCAGGCGAAAGGCGACGCGCGCCACGCCCCGCGCGACGGCCAGCAGGCCGCGCAAGAGAGCCCTGTCGAGCGCGGAACGCCCGCGGGCCAGCGAGGCCGGGAGGTCGGCGTCACTCGCGTCCGCCAGCGCGCCGCTCCACGAGCCCGACGCCGCGCGCGCGCCCGTCGCGCCGGGCGAGCCCGCGCGCTCGACGAGGTCGAGGAGCTGGCCCACCGTCGCGGCCCGCGCAAGCTCGTCGTCCGTGAGTCCCACCCCCATCTCGGCCTCGAGCGCCAGCGCGACCTCCATGCGCTCCAGCGAGGACAGGCCGAGGTCCAGCTCGAGATGAGCGTCCTGGCTGAGCACGGCGCTTCCGGCACGCCGGCGCAAGATCGCCGCCAGACGCGCGCCCTGCCCCGAAAGCGTCCGCGGATCGGGCGCGATCGCGGCCTCGGGCGCCGCAGCCTCGCCCGAGGCGACCTTGAAGCGCTGGAGCTTGCGCGTGGCCGTGCGCGGGAGCGCCTCGCGCCGCAGCTCGAACGACGTGATGCGCTGGTAGGCGGGCAGGCCGAGCGCGATCTCCTGGATCTGGAACCGGATCGCCTCGCGCACGTTGGCGGCGCCGGCCTGCCGGAAGCGCGCCCAGTCGGGCACCACGACCGCGTGCAGGCGCTCGGCGCCGCCGCCCTCGGGGCGCCTGGCCATGACGCAGAGCTCGCTGATCCAGGGCGATCGCGCGTACGCGGCCTCGATTTCCTCGGGGTTCACGTTCTTGCCGGACGCCAGGACGATGATCTCCTTGCTGCGGCCGACGAGAACGAGACGACCGGCCCCGTCCAGGCGCCCGAGATCGCCCGTCATGAGCCAGCCTGCTTGCAGGATCGCCGCCGTGTCGTCGGGCCGATCGTGGTACCCGGGCGTCACGAGGGGGCCGCGCAAGCAGACCTCGCCCACCCCCGTGGCGTCGGGCGAGTCAATGCGGAGCGTGACGCCCGGCAGCGGCCGTCCCACCGTCCCCGCCCTCGGCGCGCGCGGGTCATCCGCCAGCGCGCCACCGGACGTCTCCGTCAGGCCATAGGCCTGGATGATCGCGAAGCCGAGGCCCAGGAAGTCGGCCTGGACGCGCGGATCGAGCGCGGCTCCGCCCGACACGAGCAGGCGAAGGTGCGGGCCGATCGCGCGTCTCACGGGCGCGAACAGGACGCGACCGGGGTTGAGCGCCGGCGCGCGCGCGCTGATCGCGCGGCAGGCGGCGAGCGCGGCGCGCAGGAGCCAGGCGCCCGGCCACGGCACCGCGCCGAGGCGCGCCGTCACGCGATCGTGCAGCACGTGGAAGAGCTGCGGCACCGCGAGCAGCACGGTGATGCCGCCGTCGCGGAGCGCCTCGGAAAGATCCTCGCTCTTGCGGATCGTGGCGTGCACGACGCGCATGCCGATGTCCGCGGGCGCGATGTACGTGCCGACCTGCGCGAGCACGTGGTGCAGGGGCAGGAACTGCAGGATCGTGTCGTCCGCGCCCAGGGCGACGCCGTCGATCGCGTGCAGCTCGTGACGCAGGTTCGCGTGCGTGAGCACGCAGCCCTTGGGGAGCCCGGTGGTGCCGGACGTGTAGAGGAGAGCCGCGATCGCGTCGCCGCCCGCGGGATCGGGCAGGTCGGCGCGATCGGCCTGGAGCGCCGACCACGGCGTCGCGCCACCCGCGTCGCCGTCATCCAGCGCGTGACGACGCACGCTGGCGCCGACGATGGGCGTGATCCGCTCGAGGAGCGTCGCGCTCGCGATCACGTGCCGCGCGCCGCAATCCGCGAGCATCGCCTCGAGCGCCTCGCCCGGCGCCTGCGCATCCACGGGCACGACCGTGGCGCCCGCGAGCAGCACGCCCGCGTGCGCGACGCACCACCTCGGCCGGTTCTCGCCGATGAGCACGACGCGGTCCCCGGATCCGACGCCGGCGCGGGCCAGGAACGTCGCCACGCGCCGCGCCTGGTCCAGGAACTGCGCGAAGGTCACCGACTCGTCAGGGTGACTCCTCGAGACGAGGTAGGGCGCGTCCGGCCAGCGCCGGGCGGCGTCGGCGAAGACGGCGGTGATGGGCGCCGCGAAGAACGCCGCATCCCGCACGCGTCAGGCCGGCGGCGCTGGCTGGCACGTCGCGAGCTTGAACGCGACGACGGTCGCCAGCGCGGCCACGACCACGGCCGCCACGAGGAACCACGCGGGATGCGGGATCAGGATCGTGTTCGCGAGGATGAACGCCGTCTGGATGCCGCCGAGCAGCCACGCGAGGCGCCCGTCCTTGCCGATCTTGGCGGCGACGAACGCCGCCACGAACGTGCCGAGCAAGTACGCGAGGAGGACCATCGCGAAGCCCGCGAACGGCATCTGGGCGATCAGCTCGCCCATGCGCGCTCGGTCGCCTGCCTCCATCGCCTCCTTCATGCCGGCCGGCGGCGGAATCAGGCGATGTCCGAGCATCTGCACCAGGAACACCGTGACCCCACCGGCCACGAGCCCCGCGAGCGCTCCCAGGATCTTCCTTCCCACGTCGTGCCCCCTTTCGATGGCCCGCCCATCCTAGCGCGGCCAGGCCGCAAGCAAACATGGATGCGCCGTCGGCGCCGCCGCGCGTTCATGCAGGGGGGACCAGCCCCTCCGGACGAAACGCGTTCGCGTTTCGTCTCTCGGGTGCTGCGCACCGCTCGCCCTCGGCTGTCGGGGCGGCCCTCCAGCCTCACCCCCTCCCGCCACGCGGCCTTGCCGCGTGCATGCGGACTGCCATGAACATGTTCATGGCGCCCGCTCTGGAATCACCCGCCACGATTCGGAAGCGCTCGCTCCGCTCGCGATTCCCCGCGCACCGAGCGCCGGCACCGCGCGTCAGCCGCCGCTGAGGGCCTGGACGATGTGGATGGCGTCGGTGGGGGCGAGGGGGCGGGTGAGGTCGAACACTTGCTGGCCGTTGACGAAGACGCGCATGTGCGGACGGATGGCGTCCTGCTCGTCCACCATGCGGAAGCGAAGCCCCGGAAACTGCCGGTCGAGATCGAGCAGGACCTCGCCGAGCGTCGCGCCGGCCGCCTCGACGCGCGTGCGCTTCGTGTAGGACACGAGCGGGCTCGGGATCAGCACGTTCACGCGCGCGGGCGTCCGCTCACGAGAGTTCGGCCGCCTCGACGGCGTAAATCTCGGGCAGGTGCCGCGCGAGGCACGTCCACTTCGCGCCCTCGTCGCGACTCCCCCACAGCTCGCCGCTCGTCGTGCCGAAATAGAGGCCCACGGGATCGCGCGCGTCCGCCGTCATGGCCTGGCGCTTGACCGTCCAGTACGCCTGACTCGCCGGAAGCCCCGCGTCCAGCCGCTGCCAGGTGCGGCCGGCGTTGCGCGTGACGTGAACGCTCGGCCGGCCGTCAGGACTCGTGCGGGGCCACACGCTCGTGCCGTCCATCGGAAACACCCACGCGGTGTCGTCGCGACGCGGGTGCACGACCATCGGGAAGCCCACGTCACCGACGCGCCGGGGCATGCTCTTGCCGATGCGCGTCCAGCGCGTGCCGGGGCGGTCGAGGCGGTAGATCCCGCAGTGATTCTGCTGGTAGAGGCGATCCGGATTGGTCGGACACATGCGCACGCAGTGAGGGTCGTGCGCCGCGATCTCCGCGGGATCGAATCCCTCGACGACCTCCATTCCCTGAACGAGCGGCGCCCACGTTCGTCCGCCGTCGAGCGTCTCGTGCACGCCGCCACCCGACATCGCCATGTAGAGATGCCGCGGCTCGCGGGGATCCACGATGATCGAGTGGAGCTTCGGCCCGTCCGGCGTTCCGTCCTGCTGAGAGCCCATCCACCGGCGGTACGTCTCGTTGTCGTTGATGCCCGGGAGAGGCTCCCAGGTGTTGCCGCCGTCGTCCGACCGGAACACGCCCTGCGGCGACGTGCCCGCGTACCACGCGTCCGGTTCGTTCGCATGACAGGGCGTGAGCCAGAACGTGTGATGGACGACGCGACCCGTCGTGCCCTTCGCGGCCTTCGCGAAGGCCGGGGGACGCTTGGCTTCGTTCCACGTGCGGCCGCGATCCGTCGATCGGAAGATGGTCGGCCCGAGGTGTCCGGTGCGCGCCGCCGCGAGCATGGTCCGCCCGTCGCGCGGATCCAGCACGGCATGGTGAACCGCGTGGCCGAGGAAGTGCGGGCCCTCCAGACGCCAGGTGCGCCGCGTCGCGTCGCCCTGGAGGAACCAGGCTCCCTTGCGCGTCGAGACCAGCACGCCGACGCGGGCGGCACTCCCTCGTGCCTTCGCCCGCGGCGCCTTCCCTGCGATCTTGGTCCTCGGGGCTGCCTTGCGCCGGGTCGTGGTCGCCATGAGTCGCTCTCCGTGCGCGCAGGATACCGGAGCCCGCGACCGGCGCGCGCGGAGGGCCTCAGGTGGCTCGCGCTGCGAGTCCGCGCCGCGCGGAGACGACGTGGAGGATCCAGCCCAGAACCCACGCCGCGCTCGCCACGAGATGCGCCACGAGCCATGCGCGGCGCCACCACGGCTCCGCGCTGACTTGCAGCAGGTAACCGCTCGCGATCATCGGCACGGCCGTCAGGACGAGCATCCAGCCGCTCTTGCGGCTCCGGCGGAATCCCGGGTTCAGGATCCGGGCCAGCACGTGATGCCGCAGCAGGAGCCCGAGCCCGATCAGGCTGGCCGGCGCGACCAGCACGTGCGCCGCGAGCGCCCAGGACTGGGCCGGATGCGACACGACCGCGAACGGATCGGCCGACGGGGCAGCAGGCGTGTAAGCGATCGCGGCGTAGGCGATCCCCGTCACGGTGACGAGCGCGGTGGCCACGTGGTTGAAGACCCGCTCGAACGCCGGCGTGCGTGACCACGCCGCGGGCCGCGCCGTCTCGGTCACGGCAGCGGCGCCGCCGCGCGCTCGGCGAGCACCTGCGCGACGGCGAGCGACCGCCGCACCGCGTCGGTCGCCGCGCGCGCCGTCAGCGTCGCGCCCGTGATCCCGCGAATCTCCCGCTTGACCGCCAGGTCGTCGTCGAGCGCCCGGCCGCTGAACTGCTCGAGCCAGCGCGGCGTGGCGAGATACTCGGGCGGCTCCGCGAACGCCAGCACGTCCACGCGCAGCACGCGGAAGCCCTCGTCCATCGAGATCAGCAGCGTCTCGCGCTTGCTGCGCACCTCGTGCGCATCGAGCAGCGCGAGGCCGGCCGGCGCCCCGTCGCGCGTCACGACCCAGCCCGCGATCAGGCGCGAGTCGAGCGCGCTCCCGGCCAGCGCGCGCACGCGGGCGGCCTCGGAGGCGGTGAGCGCCCAGGTCCGGCGCGTGACCGTGGCGCCCGGAAAGGCGGTCGCGACGGCGCTCTCGGGCGGCGGGAAGCGCGGCGCATGCGCGCCGCCCGCCCGGCAGGCGGGAGCGATCAGCGCCAGCAGGACTCCGAGAGCGATCCAGGTCTTCATCACGGCCTCAGAACGAGTAGCCGACGGCGGCGTTGACCTGGTCCACGCCCGTGCCGGCCTCGTTGTCCACGTCCTGGTAGTCCAGCTTGATCACCACCTGCGGATGAGGCTTGTAAGCGAAACCGTACGTCCAGATGCTGCGCGCATTCGCCGGATCCCGCGCGAAGCCGGCGGGCACGCGCGCCTGCGTGTCGAAGTCTTCGTAGCGCACGAAGGGGATCAGCTCCTGCTTCGTGTCGAGGCTCGCGAGCACGTCGTAGCCGGCCTCGCCGTACCAGCCTTCGATCCGCGAGCCGATTGACTTCGTTCCGGCCAGACCGAGCAACGCGTTGAGCTCCGTGACATCGCCGACCGAACCCTGCGCGTAGAGAGCGCGCAGGCCGAAGCCGCGCCACTCGTACGACGCGTGGATGTCCCAGAGCGAGATGGCGACGTCGAGTTCCTTGCCGGCGAGCGTCGCGTCCTGAGCGGAGTTGCCGAAGAAGCCGGACAGCCCGAACATGAGGCCGGGGACCGGATCGAAGTCCACGCGGCCCACGAAGGCCAGATCCTCGGCCGTGGACTTGGAGCCCTTCTGCCGGCCGCCCCGCAGGCCGCTCGCCGCCGAGAAACCCGAGGCGTCGAGCCCCGCGACGACGTACGCGCGATACGACACGGGCCCCTTGTCGCCGAAGAAGCCGAAGCCGTTCTCGGCCCAGGTCGTCGGGATGATCACGCTCTCGACCACGGGCCGGCGCGCGCTCCAGAACGTCGTCGGCTCGTGCAGCTCGTTGAGAATGCCCATCGGCACGAGCATGAGGCCCGCGCGCACGTTGAAGGCGTCGTGCAGCAGGAAATCCACGTTCGCGAACTCGACCTCCACCTCGCCGTCGGCGCCCGTGTTCGCGTGCTCGAACTCGATCTCGCTGTTGAACACGATGCGATCGCTGAACCGGTAACCGAAGTACAGGATGGCGCGCAGGGCGTCGATCTCGTCCTTCTTCCCGCTGCGCGCCCCATCGTCGCGCGTGGCGTCGAACCCCTGCCACAGGATCTCGCCGTAGCCACCCAGCGACACGCCCCTGTCGGCGCCGTAGACCTTCGACGCCGCCGGCCCGAGGCCCCAGCGCGACTCGAGCGGCTGATCGAAGCTCAGCCCCGATCGGCGCGAGGTCATCTCCTCGGTCAGCACTTCGACCTTGCGCTCGAGCTCGGCGGTGCGGGCGTCAGCGCCCGCAGCGGTCGCGGGCGCGGGAGCGGCCATGGCCTGCGCCCGCAGGCGCTCGATCTGCTCGGTGAGGTGGCGCACCTGCGTCTCGAGCTCCTGGAGGCGCGAGAGCGTCGCCGCGTCGGGCGCGGCCTGCGCGCGCGCGGCAGGAGCCACGAAGCCGATCACGAGAGCGAGGACGACCAGACGGCAGATCATCGAGGAAGACTCCGGCGCTCGGGCGACGCGCCGCGGACGAAGACGTCCGGCGCGGCGGCCTTGACGAGCGCGAGAAAGGAAGGCGTCGCGCGCAGGAGGAGAACCTCGCGCCCCTCGCGCGACGCGGGGACGAGGAAGCCCGCGCAGAGCCGATGCTCGCGAGCATGAGCGAGACCCGCGCGCGGCCCCATCACGAGCAGCGCCGTGGACAGCGCGTCGGCCTCGGCCGCGGTGACGGCGACGACCGTGGCGCTTCCGCTGAAGGCGACGGGCTCGCCCGTCCGCGGGTCGAGCACGTGACCGACGGCGCGCCCCGCGACATCGAGGCTGCGCTCCGACTGCGCGCTGGTCGAGGCCGAAGCCTCGCGGAGCGCGAGGAGAAGCACGGGCTCCTCGCGATCGCGCGGATCCGCGACGCCGATGGCGATGTCCGTGCCGCGGCGCGCGCCGAACGCCAGCAACTGCCCGCCGAAGTCAAGGAGCCCCGCCGTCGCGCCCGCCTGCCGCGCGGCGAGAGCGGCGCGATCCAGCGCGAGCCCCTTGCCGAAGCCGCCGGTGTCAATCCACGCGCCGCGAGCCGTGAACTCGAGCGTTCGCCCGGCGACATCCAGGCGCGCGACCCGCGACCCGCTGGCCGCGCGCGCGAGCTCGAGCTCCGCGGCTGACGGGACGCGTCCCGCGCCGCGCACGTCCCACGCATCCACGAGCGCGCCGACGACCGGATCGAACGCGCCGCCCGTGGCGCGCGCCTGAGCCAGGGCGAACTCGAGCGCCCTGGCGAGATCGCGCGACAGCGGCGCCACGCCCGCGCTGGCCGCCGCGTTGGCGCGGGCCATGTCGGCCTCGGGCCGCCAGGTGGAGAGAAGGCTCTCCCATCGCGCGATCTCGTCCAGCGCGCCCTCGGCCGCGGCGGCGGCCAGCTCTTCGGTCTCCGCGACCATCTCGGCGCGACAGGTCGTGCCCATCAGGAGACGCACGCGGGTGGCGGTGGCCTCGCGGGTCAGGGTCGTGACGGGGACGTCCTCCGCCGCGCGCGCGGCCGGGCCCGCCCCGAGCGCGAGCGCGAAGGCGGCCAGCCCGAGAGCGGCGCGGCGAGGGACCCCGGAGAGCATGCGAGCGAGACCATATTGAGAATCGTTATCAATATCAACAACCCCCCCGTGCCCGGCGTCACGGGCCGGATAGACTGCGCCGATGCCCCCCGCCAAGCGCCCCGCCAACACTTCCCGCGCCCCGGCCGCCACGCGTCCCCCGAGAGCCGGGCGCCTGCGGGCCACCAACGCGCCCCCCCGGCCCGCCACCCCGCCGCCGGAGGATCCCCGCGCCGAGCTGTCGTCCTACGTCGCGCGCAAGGCGCTCAAGTGGACCCGGCAGCGCCAGGTGATCCTCGACGTGTTCCTGGATTCCGGCGAGCACCTGACCAGCGAGGAGATCCACGCCATGGTCGTGCGGCAGGATCCCACCATCGGTCTCGCGACCGTCTACAGGACGCTCCGCCTCTTCGTCGAGGCGGGCATCGCGAGCGAGCGGCGCTTCCAGGATGGCGTCACGCGCTACGAGGTCCGGCACGAGCATCACGATCACCTGATCTGCGTGCGCTGCGGCCGCATCGTCGAGTTCGAGAGCGACGCGATCGAGAGCCTGCAAGACACCATCGCCGAGGAGCACGGCTTCTCGCTCCTCTCCCATCGCCACGAGCTCTACGGCGCCTGCGGCTCTTGCAAGCGGTGACGGCGCGTCCGGCCGAGGCCGTCCGGGATCCCGTCTGGTCGCGAGGGATGTCGATCGCCTGCGTGCTCGGCGCGGGCGTGCTGTCGTTGATGCTGCACGGCTACGCGCTGCACGGCGGCGACAACGAAGCCTGGCTGGCCTTCGTGCATCACGCGGCCGACCCGGCCCTCCTCGCGAACGATCCCTTCGTCTCCGGACCGATGGGCCGGCTGAGCCATCACGTGCTCGGCCTCGGGATGATCGCGCGCGCCTTCGGGGTCGCGTGGTCGTTCTTCGTCATCTACCTGCTGGCGCACTTCGGCATGTTCGCCGCGGTGTGGGCGCTCTCGCGCGAGCTCCTGAACAGCGCTCCCGCGGCGGCGCTCTCGACCGTGCTGCTCGCGCTCGCGCGGCCCATCGGCGGGACGGCCACGCTCACCGTCGAGGCCATGCTCATCCCGCGGCAGCTCGCGGGCGCGCTCGGCGTCGCCGCCATGGTGCTGGCCCTGCGCGCGCGACCGCGGGCGAGCGGCGCGCTGCTCGGGCTCACGATGCTCGTGCATCCGCTCACGGCCCTTCCCTGCTTCGCGGCGATCCTGGGCCGGCCGCTGCTCGCGCGCGGCGGCTGGCGGCCGGCGCTCGAGACGGGGATCGTCGGCACGCTCGTCAGCCTGCCGGTGCTCGTGCCGTACGCCGCGACGCACGCTGCGCCCGCCTCCGTCGCGCTGTCGAACGAGCAGTGGTGGGCCATCGCCCGGAACGCGACCCCGTTCGCGTTCGTGGGGACGTGGTCGAGCATCCAGATCGCCTTCGTCGCGGCGATCGTCGCGCTGCTGCTTGCCGGCCTCGCGTGCAGTCCGAAGCCGCTCGCCGCCGCGGCGTTCCTGCCCGGCCCGCTCGCGTTCTTCGCGATCGCCGCAGGCGCGGGCGAGGGGCTCCACCTCGTGCCGCTCGCCGCGCTCCAGGGCGGCCGCGGCCTGTTCATCGTCGCGATCCTGGCGATCGCGCTGGCGGCAGCGCCGCTCATGGACCTGCTCGCATCAGCCTCGGCGCTGCGCGTCGTGCTCGGAGGCGCGCTCGGCGTGACGCTCCTGGCCGGATGGTGGGGGCTTCTCTTCCTGCTGCTCGCGGGCGCGGCCGGCCTGCTCGCCATCGAGCGCGCCGGCGGCAGGCGCGCGCTGCTGCTCCTGGCCGCCGCGGCGTGCCTGCTCGCGCTCGGCGGACCCTGGAGCGAGTGGGCCTGGCACGACATGGCCTCGCGCCCCGATCGCGCAACGATCGTGCTGGCCGGCGGCGCCGCCGCGCTCGTCGCCATGCGACTGCGCGCCGGCGCGCGCGCATGGCCCGCGGGCGCCCTGGCCGCCGGTCTCGCCCTCGTGATCTGGCGCGGCGGCGTCGCGCCCGTCGAGTGGCCATGGCAGTCCCCCGCGAACCCGGCCAGCGCGCTCGCGCGATGGGCGCGAGAGAGCACGCCCGCGAGCACGCGGTTCATCGCGCCGTTCAGCGCGCACGGCCTGCGCTCCGAGGCCCGGCGCGCGGTGATGCTCGACCGCATGGACGAGGGCTCGTCCCTTTTCTCGCGCGCGTACGCCGCCGCCTGGCTCGAGCGCGAGCGCCGCTTCGGGCCCGGCGTCCCGGTCGAGCGGCTCGCCGCCGAGATCGCGTCCGGCGCCGCGGACGTCCTGGTCGTGCCGCGCGACGCCCCGCCCCTCGACCTGCCCGTCGTCTACGAGGACGCGCGCTTCCGCGCCCACGCGCGCGCCGGGTGGCTCGATCGGGGACCGTGACTCACGCGCCCTGATCGTCCGGGAAGCCCACCCTGTCGCCGACGAGGTAGAGCGGCCGGCCCTTCACCTCGACATGAATGCGTCCGACGTACTCCCCCAGAATCCCCAGCAACACGAACTGGATTCCGAACAGGAAGCACGTGCCGATGAACAGCGACGCGAACCCCAGCGGCCACGTGCCGATGCCGAAGAGACGCAGCGCGAGGTAGCCGGCCGCGCCGGCCAGCGACAACGCCGACATGACGAAGCCCAGGCGCATGGCCAGCCGCAGCGGCCGCATCGAGAACGACACCAGACCGTCCGCCGCGAGGCCGACGAGTCCGCTCAGCGTGTACTTCGGATCGCCCGCGTGCCGCGCGTCGCGCTCGTACTCGAGCCCGACCTGCTTGAGGCCGATCCACGCCCTCAGGCCGCGCACGAAGCGCTTGCGCTCGGGCATCGCGTTCAGGATGTCCACGATCTTGCGGTCCATGAGGCAGAAGTCGCCCGCGTCCAGCGGGATGGACACGTCGGCGGCATAGGAGAGCAAGCGGTAGAACGCGTGGTAGCACGCGCGCTTGAGCGCGCCCTCGCGCCGCTTGCGACGGACGCCGTACACGACCTGCGCGCCGCCGCGCCACAGCGCGAGCATGTCGAGCAGCACGCGCGGGGGGTCCTGGAGGTCCGCGTCGAGGATCGCGACGGCCTTGCCGCGCGCGTGCTCGAGTCCGGCGGACACGGCCACCTGGTGTCCGAAGTTGCGCGAGAGGCTCACCCCGCGGATGCGCGGATCCGCCGCGTGGGCGCCGCGCAGGATCTCCCACGTGCGATCCTGGCTCCCGTCGTCCACGATCAGCAGCTCGAAGCTCTCCCCCGCCGGCTCGAGCGCCGCGACGACGGCGCGGATCAGATCCGGGAGGTTCTCTTCTTCATTGAGAGCGGGGACGACGACGCTCAGGACAGGTGCGGTCACGAGCCAGTTCTCCGGGCGAGGGCGATCAAGGAACTGCCGAATGGCGCTGTCACGAGATCGGTGAGCCGCCTCTCCCAGCGACTGGCCACCGACAGTGCGGCGTTGACGGCCGGTGGAGGCGGCGCCGTGAACGCCCCGTCGTCGCTTCCCCCGCGGAACGCCAGGCGGCGGATCAGGAGCGGTCCCACCGTCCAGACCGAGCAGTACCGCATGCGGAGAACCTCGAGCCCCCCGCCCGCGAGCGCGGCGCGCAGGCTCGTGCGCACGTACCGCCGATAGTGACCGTTGATCACGTCGTGGTGGCTCCAGAGAGCCGGCAGCGCCGGGACGGTGAGCAGCACGTGCCCGCCGGGGACGAGGAGCCGCCGGACCTCCGCCATCGCGGCGATGTCGTCCTCGATGTGCTCGAGAACGTCGAGCATGAGCACGAGGTCGAAGGAGCCCTCGGGGCGCACGCCTGGAAAGGGACCGACCTGGATGCGCGAGCGGTGCGGGGAGTCGGCCGGCACGAGCCGCGCGTCCGGCTCGATGCCGCTGAGATCGCACGACCCCTCGAGCGCGGGCCAGGCGAGCCCGTCGCCGCAGCCGATGTCCAGCGCGCGGAGGCGCCGTCCGCTGGCGAGCGAGCGAACCCACCGGGCGACGTGGCTCTCGCGGGCCCGCCACCACCAGTGCGCGCGATACAGCGCGGCGTACTCGCGACCATACGACTCGTCCAGGCGGCCCGTGGGCGCCGGCGACCCGATGGCGCGCTCGGGGCTCTCGTGGCTCGTCGGCATGTCCTGCGTCGCTTCTCCGCCGCGCGTGCGGTCTGGCGCGCGACGCCGGACGGCCCCCGTGGCCAGGTCGCGCATGCCCGCACGTTACAACAGGCCGCATCCTCCGGCACGCTCCGGCCGAAGAGCGATCCCCCGGCAGCCGCGAGCGTGGCAGGATGCGCGCACCGACCGCGGAGACCCCCATGAGCGACGACACCGCCCCCGCGCACGCGCCCGCCGCGAGCCTCGCAACCCTCCTGGCCACGAGCGACGCCGACGGCGCCGCCGCAGCCCTGTCCGCGGTCCCGCCGGCGCGCGCCGCCGATGCGCTCGCGCAGATCGGCCCGGACGTTGCCGTCGCCACGCTCCTGGCGATGTCCGGCGATGCGCGCGAAGCCATCCTCGCCGCCACGGATGTCGATCGCGCGCAGCAGTGGCGCGTGAACGCCACGCACGGCGAGGACACCGTCGGGCGCCTGATGGAGCCGGCCGTCGCCGTGTTCGCGCCCGACGTCACGGTGGGCGAGGCCACGGAGCGCCTGCGCGACATGGTGCGGCGCGCGTTCATCACGTACGGCTGGGTCACGGATGCCGACGGCAAGCTCCTGGGCATCCTCGTGTTCCGCGAGTTGCTGTTTGCTGACGGCGCCCAGCCGCTCTCGGACGTCATGCTCCGCGACCCCTTCGCCCTGCGGCCCGACATCTCGATCGAGGACGCCATGCGGCAGGTCGCCAAGCTCCACTTCCCGGTCTACCCGGCCTGCGATGCCGAAGGGCGCCTGGTCGGCGTCGTGCGCGGGCAGGCGCTCTTCCAGGCGCGCGCGTTCGACATCGCGGCCCAGGCCGGCCAGCTCGTCGGCGTCGAGAAGGAAGAGCGTCTCGCCACGCCCTGGACCGCGAGCCTGAAGTCGCGCCACCCGTGGCTGCAGCTCAACCTCCTCACCGCGTTCGTGGCGGCAGCGGTCGTCGGCATCTTCGAGGGCACCATTGACCGCATCGTCTTGCTGGCGGCGTTCCTGCCCGTGCTCGCGGGTCAGTCGGGCAACACGGGCTGCCAGGCGCTCGCCGTCTGCCTGCGCGCCATGACGCTCGGCGACCTCGAAGCGCGGGACGCGGGCAGGCGCGTCGTGCGCAAGGAAGCGCTGCTCGGACTGTGCAACGGCGTGTTCGTCGGGCTGTCCGCCGCCGCGGGGATGCTCGCGTACGCGCTCTGGCAGAAGAACCCGCACGCCTTCATGCTCGCCGGCGTCGTCCTGCTGGCGATGGTCGTGAGCTGCGTCGTGAGCGGCGTGGCCGGCGCGATGATCCCGCAGGTCCTGCGCCGCCTGGGCGCCGATCCCGCCACCGCGTCCAGCATCTTCCTCACGACGGCGACCGATGTCGTCTCGATGGGCCTGTTCCTGGGGCTGGCGACGCTGCTGATTCCGGCGTGAGGCCCGGCAGGCTCCCTGCCCTGACCCCGGGGATGCGCGAGCGGGCACGGGGGAATACACTCTGACGTTCGTGCTGGCCATCGCCTCCGGGCGGGCCGGCCCAGCTCGCTCATGTCGCGCGAAGTCGCCGCGCAGGGGATGTCCGCCACGATGAAGATTCTGTTCCCCGCCGTCGCCGGGTGCCTCGCGCTCGGCATGGCCCTGGCTCCCGCCCACGCCGATCGCAGCCGCCCGGGCAGGACGAAGCCCGCCCCGGAAACGCCGCCCGCGGACGCGCCGCCCGCTCCCCCGGCGGTCCCCGCCGCCGTTCCCCCGGCCCCCGCGCCGCCGGCGCCGCCCCGCTCGATCCCCGTCCCCGCCGGGCGCGTCGAGTCCGCGCTTCCCCCGGCGGCGCTCGCGCCGGGCGCCCCCATGCCGCTTACCCCCGCGTCACCGGCGCCCGCCCCGGTGGGACCGCCCGGCAAGGCCGAGATCACGGATCTCGTCCATGATGCCGGCACGGTCGATCGCGGCACCGAGATCACGCACTCCTTCGCGATCAAGAACATTGGCGAGCACGACCTGACGGTGGACGCGAAGGCCAGTTGCGGCTGCACGGTCGCGCAGTTCGACAAGATCATCGCGCCCGGGCAGGTGGGACACGTCAAGGCCGTCGTGCAGACCGCCAACTTCAAGGGACCGATCAACAAGAGCGTGACGGTCACGACGAACGACCCCGCGAACGCCCGCCTGTCCCTGCAGATGAAGGCGAACGTCGCCGTGCCCGTGGATGTCCAGCCAGGCGAGAACATGTCGTTCAGCGGCAAGGCAGGACAGATCGCGGCTCAGAAGGTGACCATCAGCTCGACGGACCAGTCGCCGTTCGACCTCATCTCCGCCACGCCGTCGGCGCCGGGCACCGCCGTGCGCGTGCTGTCGGCCGGCGACGGCGGCGCGGTGAAGACCGCCCCCGGCAAGCTGGCCACGGGCGCGAACCGCTACGAGGTCGAGATCGGACCGGGAGCCGACATCCCGGTGGGTCGCCTGAACGAGACAGTGACGATCAAGACGACGCATCCGAAGGCGCCGGACGTGCTGCTCAAGCTCTTCGGGACCATCACGGGCGACGTCGAGGTCAACCCGATGTACGTGACGCTCGCGACCGGCGCGACCGCAGCTCCCGAGGCCCGGGCGCAGCGCGTCACCATTCGCAAGCCCTCCGGGGATCCTCTCGAGATCCGCGGCGTCACCTCCGACAACCCGGCGCTCGACACCCAGATCACGACGGTCGAGGCCGGCCGGGCCTACGATCTCGAGGTGCGATTCGCAGGCGCCCCGCCGCAAGCGCCCTTCACCGCCAAGATCCACGTGCTCACGAACGACGCTCGCCAGCCATCGCTCGAGGTGCAGGTCTGGGGACGCGCGGACGTGGTCCGCCCGCCAGTCGCGGGCATCGCGCCCATGAGCACGCGCCCGACGGCAGCACCGGCCCCGCCACCCCCGCCCGCCCCCACGCCATGATGAGCGCGCGGCACCCGGCCCCCAGGAGAACTCCATGAGCGCACGCAACCAACGCTCTGGCAAGAGCCGCGAATCCGCGGCGTCCCCCTCGCGATCCGCCGCGCCGCAAGGCCGGCGACCCACCGGAGTCTTCATGACCATCCTGAAAGTCGGCATCCCCGCGCTCGTCGCGGCCGGAGCGGTGGCGCTGGCCATCGCGCGATCCGGCGGCGCCGAAGGGGGCAGCCCCCCCGCAGCGCTCCCCGAGCCCGTCGCGACCGTCGCGGCGGCGGATCCGCACGCCGGTCACAACCACCCGCCGCCAGCGGCGCCAGCCAATCAGGCGCCCGTCCCGGGCACGCCCGTGGCGACCGACGGCAGCGGCCCGCAGGCCGAGGTCCCGGAGCTGATCTTCGACGCCGGCACGGTCGAGCGCGGCACGGACATCACGCACTCCTTCACCATCAAGAACACGGGTCGGCAGGACCTGACGGTGGACGCGAAACCTGGTTGAGGCTGCACCGTGACCGAGTTCGACAAGGTCATCCCGCCTGGTCAGGTGGGCAAGGTCAAGGCAGCCATCCACACGACAACCTTCAAGGGGCCGGTCAGCAAGAGCGTGACGGTCACCACGAACGATCCCAACAAGCCCACGTTCTCGCTGCAGATGAAGGCCACGGTGACGGTCCCCATTGACGTGCAGCCCAATGAGAACGTGGCCTTCAACGGCAAGCCGGAGACGTTCCTTCCGCAGGAAGTGATCGTCACGTCCACGAACAGCGAGGTCTTCGACATCCTGTCCATGGAGCTGTCCGACGCCACGGTCACGGCGAAGCTCGAGCCCGCTCCCGAAACGGGCAAGGCCCCCAAGGCCAAGGCCGGAACGGTGGCCTCGGGCGTCAATCGCTACAAGCTCACGATCACGCCCGCGAAGAACATGCCGGTCGGCCGACTGAACAGCACCATCACGCTCAAGACATCGCATCCCAAGGCGCCCGAACAGGTCATCCGGATCTTCGGGCAGGTCGCGGGCGACGTCGAGGTGATCCCCCAGTACGTGACGCTCTCCACGGGCCCGGGCGCCGAGCCCGAAGGCCGCGTGCAGCACGTGGCGATCCGCAAGGCCGCCGGCGGATCGCTCAAGGTCCTTGGCGCGAGCGCGGACAACCCGGAGATCGTCCCGACGCTCAAGACGATCTCCGAGGGCAAGGAATACGACCTCGAGATCAAGTACACGGGCCAGCCCTCGACGGCGCCGGTCACGGCCAAGGTCACCGTCAGGACGGACGATCCCCGCCAGCCCACGCTCGACGTGCAAGTCTGGGGCCGCAACGTCGCCGCGGCGCGTCCGGGACCGGCGGTGAACACCCCTGGCACGATCGTGCCGGCGACGCCCACGCCCAAGGCGGCCGGCAGCCCCTGATCGCTCGTTCCTGACTCGCCTGTTGGCGATATCAGCGCCATCCGGATCGGCCTCGGCCACCGGATGGCGCTTCTCGTTTTCGCTCGGTCAGAGCGACCGGATGCGACCGCCGTCCACGGCGAGCGTGACGCCACGGATGTAAGAAGCCGCGGGCGAGCACAGGAAGCCGATGGCGGCGGCCGTCTCCTCCGGCAGGCCGATGCGCCCTTCAGGCACGGTCGCGGCCCACGCCTGCCGCACGCTCTCGGCGTCCGTGCCGCGCCGGCTCGCGAGCCCCTCGGCCAGCGACTGCAGGCGCTCGGTGTCCGTGAAGCCCGGAAGGACGCAGTTGATCGTGACGCCCGGTGGCAGTTCCATCGCCAGCGTCTTCGACCACGCGGCCATGGCCGCGCGCGCGATGTTGCTGACGCCCAGATCCGGCAGCGGCTCGCGCACGGAGATGGACACGACGTTCACGATGCGCCCGAAGCCGGCCGCGCGCATGCCCGGGAGCACGCGGCGGGTGATCTCGTGCGCCGCCAGCACGTGCCGCGCGAGGGCCGCGGCGAGGTCGGCGGCGGACGCCTCGAGCAGCGGACCGGGCGCCGGACCGCCGGTGTTGTTGACCAGGACGTGGATCTCGCCTCGACGCGCGAGCAGGAGATCCAGCTCCTCGAGCGTCCGGGGCAGGTCGTCCAGGTCGCCGAAGACCCATGCCGGATCAGGCGCGCCCGCCGCGGCGAGATCTTCGACGAGTTCGGTCAGCGCCTCCGGACTCCGCGCAAGCGCGGTCACGCGGGCGCCCTGCCGCCCGAGTTCGCGCGCCGCCGCCCGCCCGATGCCCTTGCTTGCCCCGCACACGAGGGCGTGCCGTCCCGCGAGATCCTGGCTCATGCGTCGAGCATGCGCGGTCTGAGCCCCGTTCGGAAGGGGGCCCCCGAAGGGCTGGCCGCGCCGCCGGTTGCCGCAAGGTCGCATCGGCGTGAAACTGCGACGGGCTGCCGGCATCTCTCCTTCATGCAGGCGCCCGCGACATCCTCGCCCCTTCGCTCGCGCGAGCGCCAGGAAGGTCACCGCGTGCTTCCCACATCGCGTTCCGACTCCCCTCAGGGAGCGTCGCCGCCGCCCGCCGCGACGATCCCGCCCGCGGACGCCGACCTCGTCGCCCGCCTGCGCCGCGGCGACGAGGCGGCCTACGATCAACTCGTTCGCCTCCACGGCGGGCGCCTCCTGGCCGTGGCGCGCCGGCTGCTGCGCAACGAGGCCGACGCCGCCGACGCGGTCCAGGACGCGTTCCTGTCGGCCTTCAAGTCCATCGGGACGTTCGCGGGCGACGCGCAGGTCTCGACGTGGCTTCACCGCATCGTCGTCAACGCGGCGCTGATGCGCCTGCGCGCGCGCGGGCGGCGCCCCGAGGAGAGCCTCGAGGAGCACCTGCCGAAGTTCCTCGACGACGGCCACCATGCCAGCCCGCCGTCGGCCTGGGCAGCCGCGGCCGACGACCTGATCCAGCAGGACGAGACTCGCGCCCTCGTGCGGCGCTGCATTGACCAGCTCCCCGAGACGCATCGCACGGTCCTGATCCTGCGCGACATCGAGGAGATGGACACCGAGGAGGCCGCGGCCGCCCTCGGCGTCAACACCAACGTCATCAAGGTCAGGCTTCACCGCGCCCGCCAGGCGCTCAGGTCCCTTCTCGATCCGCACATGCGCGAGGTCCGTTCATGATCACCTGCCGCGAGCTCCTCAGCTTCCTCGACGACTACCTCGACGGATCGATCCCCGCCGGACAGAAGCGCGTCTTCGACGAGCACCTGAAGGTGTGCCCTCCCTGCGTGACGTACCTGCGGACGTACGAGGACTCGATCGCGCTCGCCCGCGGCAGCGCCGCCGCGGAACCCTGCGAGCCCATCCCCGACGAGCTCACGCGCGCGGTCCTCGAAGCGCGCCGGCGCGGCTGAGCGACGCTCGGCGGGTGACTCTCGTGGGGATCGCCCGATCCCCCCGCCAGCATCGGGGTTCGCGCGGCTGGACCCCTCGCGGCGTGATGGTCTTGGGTGTCGTGATGCGCGCCGAGCGGCGCGCGGCCGGCCCCGCCGCTCCATCACCCGGTCAACCGTCTCACCTCGAGCGAGCTGACGCGGGCGAGGGCTTCGAAGTCACGGTCGTGGTGCAGCAGGACGAGGCCGTGGCGGATGGCGCACTCGGCGATGAGGCAGTCAACGCCCGAGCGCGGTGTCACGCCGGCGCGGCGCGCGGCGCGGTAGAGCTCCGCTGCGGCGACGACGACCTCGGTTCGGAGCGGGGCTTCGACGCAGGGGAGCGAGAGGAGCGCCTCGCGCGCGACGCGGTGCGCCGGCTCGTTCCGAAAGCCCTGGAGCACCTCCTGGATCACGGGCAGACACGTCACGACCTCCTCGAGCGGAGCGACCGCTTCGAGATCCACGCGTGATGAGGCGCGAAACACCTCGATCCAGGCTGACGTGTCAACGAGGATCACGTCGTCTCCGCGTCGGCGCCCTGCCCTCTGCGACGAGCATCGCGCTGTCGCCGCGCATCGAGGCGAGGTCGCCCTCCCAGAGCCCGCTGCCGGCGAGGCCCAGGATGCTTCGGGCCTTGATGCGGCGAACGAGATCGAGGAGCGCGCGGTTCACGACCGCCGAGTACGTGCGCTCGCCGCTCAGCCGAACGGCCTCCTCCAGGACAGTCTCATCAAGCACAAGGTTCGTGCGTTTCATGTGTACAGTGTGCGCCGTCCGGGTGCGAGGCGCAAGCGGGGGGTCGCGAAGACCGCAGGGCGTTGAGACTCGCGGCGAGGCGGCTCGGGGCGCCCATCCACTGACTCTCGTGGGGATCGCCCGATCCCCCCCGCCCGCATCGGAGCCCGCGCGGCCACGAGACCCTCCGAGGCGACGGCGATGCGTGGCGGGACTTCGCCCACGACCACGCGCGATCGCGAGCCTACCGGTGGGGCGAGGCCGCCGCGATCCTCGCCCGTCACGCGACCCTCGGCCGGTTCGTGCTGCTCGCGGATACCGCGGGCGACGCGGGCGACGCGGGCGGCGCCGGAGCTCTTGCTCACCGAGAACGTCCCGTCGCCACGTGCGCCCCGGGCCACTTGCTGGCCGAGGGTAGCGGCGGCAGCCCTCGGAGCGCCGCGGCGCGGCCTGACAGGACATCCAGACCCAGGAAGCGGCCCCCCGCTGATCGCGGTTCGTGCATCTTGACATCACACTAGTGATGCATCAAGATTCACGCATGCGGACCACGCTGACCATCGAGGACGACGTCGCCAGGGAACTCGAGTCGCGCATGCGGCGCGAGGGAAAGGGCCTCAAGGAGGTCGTCAACGATCTTCTCAGGAGGGGGCTCGCCGCGGGTGACGCGCCCGCGCGCAAGGGACGCCCCCTGCGCATCGAGACGTTCTCTTCCCCCTTCGTGCCGGGGATCGACGCCGGGAAGCTGAACGAGTTGAACGACGAGCTGGAGATCGCCGAGTTCCTCCGCAAGCGGCGCGCCGAGGAACCGTGATCGTCCCCGACATCAATCTGCTGGTCTACGCTCACAACGAGGCAGCCCCGCAGCATGATCGCGCGAAGGCGTGGTGGGAGGCCTGCCTGTCCGGCACGGAGAGCGTCGGGCTGTCATGGGTGACTGTCCTTGGCTTCCTGCGCATCACCTGCACGAGGCACGTCCTCGCACAGCCGCTGGCCCCTGCCGCGTCGCTGCGCCTCGTGAGAGCCTGGTTCGAGTCCCGGTCCGTCGGGATCCTGGCTCCGGGGCCTCGTCACCTGGACCTTCTCGAGAACTTGATGGCCGCGTCGGGGGTCACGGGAACCGCTTCGACGGACGCGCATCTGGCGGCGCTGGCCATCGAGCATCAGGCGGAGCTCCACTCCAACGACTCCGACTTCTCGCGGTTCCCCGGGCTGCGCTGGCGAAACCCGATTCGCGGGTGATGGCTGCCCGCAACGCCGCTGCGTCGATCATCGCCCTCTCGCGAGGAGCCGTTTCCCACCCTTCCCGCGGCCCCTGCTACAACAGCCGCTGATCCATCAGGACAACCATCCTGACGAACAGCGGGGAGACGTCCCGGGCCGAACGAATCGGCGTCGAGACGCCTCCCCGAGGGGAGAGATGGACCCCTACCAGCGGATGCCGTCGCAACCGAAGAACTTGAACGTGTCGCCGCCCGGGGTCGTGAAGGTCCCCTTCACGCAGGCTTCGGGCTCGTTTCCGTCCATGCCCGTGGCGTCGCGCTCGAAGTGAAGCATGCGGTCCTTGCCGCCATGCGCGCGGCCGTGGTCCTCGGACGCGCCGCCGAGCTCGAACCAGATGTCGTCCTTCGCGCCGAAGCGCACGGACGCGACGTTGATGAGCGAGGCGTCGAAGGCCAGCGGCAGGCCGTGCTCGCCGGCCTCGGTCGTGCGGATCTCGACGGGAACCACGCCGCGCTTGCCCGTCTTCATCACGGGCATCACGCGGATGCTGACCGGCACGACGCACTCCACGCCCACGCTCGCATCGGACACGTCGTTGGCCGCGTTGGGGTCGCTGTCATCCGGCCGGGCGGGCGCGATGCCTGACTGGAGCGAGAACGAGCGCGCGCCAGGTTGCGTGCACGCCACGCTCGCGTCGGAGGCCAGCGGCCGGACGACGCCCGCGGCGACGGCAGGAGCCACGACGCTCGCCTGCGCGATCGTCACGCTCATGTCACCCGCTCCCACCACGCTCCGGGTCACGCGCGCATCCATCGGAGAGGACGGGCCACTGCTCGTCACGCTCTCGTGGAGCGTCACGGTGGTCGCCTGCCCGATGAGGATCTCCGCCGGAGCGCCGGCGACGGCGACCGAGACCATCTCGAGGTCAGCGACGGCCTTCACGAGGGTCGCCTGCGACACAGCGTCGTTCGCCGCGACGGGGTCGGGGCCCGCCACGTTCATGATCGTCGCGGTCGCCGTGATCGTCGTCGGCGCGCCGGCAACGTGCACCAGGTCGGCCGCGATCAGCACGCGCGTGGTGAACGAGCGGCTCTCGCCGGGGAAGAGCATGCCGAGGTCGCACGACACGAGGTCTCCGCCGTCGAAGCAACCCGGCGTGGAGACGTGCGCCACGCCCGCCGGAAGCTGAATGCTGAGGTGCGAGGCGCTCGTGGGATTCTTGCCCGCGTTGCTCACGGTCGTGACGTAGTCCAGCGTCGTGCCGGCGATGGCGGGATCCGCCGAGTCCGTCAGCGTCACAGCCAGGTCCGTGCGCGCCTTCCCGCGCTGGAGAATCTCGATCTCGTCGAGCGTCATCTCGTCGGTGAGTTCGGGATTCACGGCCGCATCGGACGCATCGGCATGCCCGCGGAAGGTGAGCTGGACGCCCGGCCAGTCGTCGTGACTCTCGAGCGTGCTGGTGATGATGCCGTTCCAGCAGGCCGCCGGCTGGCCATCATCGCCCTCGTCGTCAACGTTCACGGTCGTGTTGGTGTCGTCGGCGACGCCGTCGCCTTCCCAGTCCACCGGCTGGTCGACGCGCACGCTGCGCTTGGCGTCCGTGTCGTCGGTGAAGATCATGAGGAGGCTCCCCTCGGTCGGATCCAGGATGGCCGTCTCGTCGAGGGCGTCTTCCACCAGGGTCGGGAGCTTCGAGCCGCGAGTGCCGTCAATGCGGCGCGCCGGAGAGTAGTCAAGGATGCAGCTACCGTCCGTGCGGCCGATGCATCCTTGATGATCGTAGTTCATGACGCTGATGAAGTTGGGCTTGCAGTTCGAGTCGTCCACGCCGCCATGGCGCAGGTTCAGGTTGTGTCCCAGCTCGTGCATGATCGTGCCGGGGTCGTGGTTGTACTCGATGAAGTCATTGCCGCCGATCTCCCCGCGCCCGCCCGTGGCGAAGCTCGCTCCGTCGCCCGAGATGCCGTAGCGGAAGATGCGCGCGCGGAGGGACGAGAAGTTCGCGCTCTTGAACGTGTAGAACGCGCTGTCGAGCGGGCCCGGATTTCCCGTGGCGCCGTTGCCGCCGCCCAGGTTGTCGCCGACGAGGCAATCGCTGTCGTTTCCGTCCACGAGCCCGTCACCGTCGTTGTCCACGCCGTCCGAGCAGCTCTGCCGCCCCTCGCGGCAGTCGCCGTCGTTGACATCCGTCAGGCCGTCGCCGTCGTTGTCGCGGCCGTCGTTGCACGAGTTGTATCCCGCGCCGCTCTCCCGGCAATTGGAGTCATCTTCGTCCGCGTCGCCATCATTGTCATCGTCCAGTCCATTGCGGCACGAGTCGGCCCAGAGCACGACGTTCTCGGAAGCGTTCGGATCCGCCAGCGATCCCGTATCCACGATGAGGTTGATGCCGGGAAGCCCGTCGGGATTCGCCGTTCCGCCGGCGTCGATCGGCGCGAGCGCGAAGGCGCTCTTGACCGCCTGCACCGCCCGGCGCGTTGGCTCCTGGCCGATCACCCAGTCGAACTCGAGCAGCAGGTCCTTGTGACAGGGGTCCGTCCAGGGCGCCAGGTCCACGTCAATGATCGTGTCGCCGTCGGCGTCGAAGCCGTTGATCTCCCAGTTGTCGAGCAGGCCGTCGTGGTCGGCGTCCGGGTACGCGTTGCGACCGACAGCGAGCCCATCAAGCGCCGTGAAGCCTCCATTGAAGGAGCGGATCTTGGCGCCGGCGACGTTGAAGATGTCCACGATGCCGCTGACGTCGCCCGCCACGACGATCTCGTCGCGGCCATCGGCATTGACGTCGCCGACCGCCAGGGCGTCTCCCGGCGTGTAGTCGCCATCGAAGGAGATCACCGAGGCGCCGGCGGCGTCGAACACGTCAATGACTTCCGTGAGCTGTCCGGCGATGACGATTTCGTCGTAGCCGACACCGTCAAGATTGCCCGCGGCGAATCCGTTGCCGACCGCGAAGTTGAGGTCGAGCGTCGCGAGCAGGTTGCCGTCCGCGTCGTAGACGTCCACGTCGCCGGACACGTCGCCCGCGATGAGGATCTCGTCGCGATCGTCGCCCAGCACGTTGCCGACGGCCATCTTGTCGAGCGCGTTCATGCTGCTCGTCCACGACCTGAGAAGGGTGCCCTCATGCGCGAAGATGTCCACGCGGCCCGTGCCATCGCCCGCCACCACGATGTGGGCCTGGCTCATCGTGAGGACGTTGCCCGCCGCGAGCCCGTCATCGATCGTGTAGTCGGCGAACCAGCGGTACGGCACCGCGGACACGTTTCCGATCTTGCGCACTTCGATCTCGTGGCTCACGTCGCCGGCGATGATGATCTCGTCCGCGCCGTCACCATCCACATCGCCGACGGTAAAGCCGTCCGCGACGTTGTAGCCGCACGGCCCTCCGTCGAGGCGCGCGCCCTTCTGGTTGAAGACGTCGAGAACGCTCGTGGCTTCCCCGGCGATGAAGATGGCGGCGCCCGGTCCTGTCGATCCGGGGCAGGTCTGGGCGCGGGCGACGTCAGCGGGCAGCGTCGCGCCAGCGAGGGCGGCGAGAAGGAGCGTTCCGGTGGTCCACTTCATGGCAGTCACTCTCGGGAGGCGCGACGGCGGGATGCTCAGCCGCGCGAGTGCGCCGAGAAGTGCACGACCCGAGCCAGCCCCGAGAGCCCCACGAGAACGCCCGCCAAGATCTTGCTGCGCAAGGACTTGCGGTGCCTCGAGCCTCTCGAGCGGGTGTCGCTCACGCAGTGACAGGCACGGCATCAGACACGATCTGCCCTCGATGCGCCGCGGGGGGTGTCACTCCACGAGAGACACTAGTCCAGCGGCAGCCAGGGAAAGATCAGGTTGGTGGCGCTTGCCACGATGAGCGCCAGGGAGAGGCACTTCCTGGCACGGCTCCGCGAGTCCGGTGAGGGCGCCTCGCGACCTCCCTCCCGTGCGAGCGCCGCCGAGCGCCACGGCACGTGAACCGGAGCCCGGGGGGCCCCGAGGGAGGCGGCGACGGCTGCCGTGGAGAAGCCGATCACGTTCAGAGCGGAGATCATCACGCTGGGAACGATGTTCCGCTGGTACGAGTACCCGCCGAACAGCTCACGATGAGCCAGCACCATTCCGGGCAGCGTGCTGACGATGGGGCACAGGAAGAGAATCAGGAGTGGAATCGGCAGGACCGACCAGCGCTCGCGCACCCCGGCAAGAATCCAACACGCGAACGCCGGGAGGGCGGCGACGATGATGACGATGGAAGCGGACACGAGGCCAAGCATGGCGCCGGCTGTCTGGGCCGAGATGCCTTCCCTTCCTGCGACGAGCATCGGAAGCACGTACACCAGGCCCACGCAGCAGAAGCTGAGGAACGGGAGACCAACGAACGAGCGTGCTCCCAGGGACAATCCGTTCAAGGCTCGGCGCATGTCGGCAGCCAACCGCAGAGCTCTCCATCGTCTCGGTTCCCCATGTCGGCAAGCTCTGCCGTCCGTCGCTCGACCATCGACTTCTCGGCGAGGCGATGGCACATGGGGAACACGCTGCCGTAGGCCGCCTTCGGATTCTCGCATCCAAGAAGCGCGTCCATCTGGGCGGCGCGATACGCCTCCCAGGCATCCTGCGCCGCGTGAAGGCGCTTGACTTGCGCGGGGTCTGCCTTGGCGAGCGCGAGGACGCGCCCCAGCTCGGACTCCATCTCGCGTCTTGCCACGTCCAGATTGCGGCCGGCCATCTCGTTGAGGTCCGGCTGCGTTCGGGCTGACTCCCAGGTCAGCCTCAAATCGCCGGAAGCAAGCAGGGCGACAAGAAGAACGACGCGCATGTGAACTCCCTTGCGCACGGGAAGGAACCGCACGAAACCCGCCGGGCTCGTCACCGGCAGCGGCACGTCTCGCAGACTCTACAGCCCCCAGCAGGCAAGGTGAAACACCGCCCCCCTCTCCGGCAGGTAGACGAATGCGGACCGACGCGCGCCGTGGCGCGCTCTCTCGCTCGTGGCATCGACGACCTCGGGCACCGTCACGTGACCTCCTGCTTGAGGATTTCTTTCGCGGCGGGATCGCAGCCGTGCCTGAGCTTTGTGCCGTGAGCTTCCCGCGCTGACCTGCCGGCGCGTGACCGCAGGAGCCTCGCGCGGAGGCGTCGCGGCCGCGACGATCTGCCGCTCCACGGAGACCGCGACATCTCGACTTCCGCTACCAGCCGATTTTCGAGCTGGGCGCCGACGAGACGCTCTACAAGAAGCTGGCGGAGCCCCATGTCCGCGTCGCGTCGTTTCCGGGACGCGACATCCTGCAGGTGGACGGCGGCGGATGAGCGCTTCAAGCGCCCTCCCGTGCTGCGCCTCGTCTCACGGTTGCGCTGGCGAGGCGACGCATCGCCCAATCCCGAACGCGGGTCGCGCGGCACGGGGCGGGCAGCGCGGGCCGGCAAGCTTCGCCGGCGAGGCGAGGCGGGGCATGGCGACGCCTCCGGCGACGCTCCGCGCTCGACCGAGCGCACTCCTGCCTGACAGGCGCGGCGTCCCGCCGCTCGCCTCACTCCCCGAAGCCGAACTCCCCCTGCTGACTCTCCCTCGGCGGCGACAGTGGCGGACCACGCGTCGGCAGGCCGATGCATGCGAGGACCTTCCGGACCGCCTCGGGATCCGTCACGGTGCGGCGCTGCAGGCGCCGGGCGCCGCCGCGTGGCGCGAAGTCGCGGGCGCGGGCGACGCGATCGCGACGTCGCGTCCGGCCGCCCGAGCCGCGCGGCCTCGGGCGACCTCACGTGCATGGCCGAGTTCGAGAACGGCGCCTCGTTCACGCTCGTGCTGACCGATCACGAGAGCGCCGGCCGCGGCGAGCGCGATCACGTCGAGCTTAGCCCGGATTATTCGCGAAGAGTGGAAAGACGAAGGCCTCTTCCGTCGTAGAATCACGTTGCAACACGAAGATTCCGACAACAAAAGAGGCCTTGCGCGTGAGAGAGCATGACAGACAGGGTGTACTTCTCCAAGGGGTGACTGATCGACCGGTCCGGGTGAGCTTCGACGAGCCCAGCGCGACGACGAACGGCGGCGCGCTGCTGCTGGGACTGGTGGACAGCCGGCTGGGCCTGACCGATGCGCTGGCGGCGGCGATCGCGGACGGGCGACAAGTGGCGAAGGTGCGCCACGAGATGAGCGAGCTGGTGCGGCAGCGGGTGCATGGCCTGGCCTGCGGCTACTCGGACTGCAACGACGCGGCTCGGATCGGCGGCGACCCTGCGATGCGCGTGCTGCTCGGGCTGGGCGCGAAGGATGCACCGGCGTCGCAGCCGACGCTGAGCCGTTTCGAGACGGGTCGGACGCCGGATGACATCCTGCGGCTGCTCGACGCGTTCGCCGATGCGGTGCTCGCCCGGCATCGCAAGCGTCTCAAGCGGCGCGTCCGTCGCATCACGCTGGATCTCGATCTGACGGACGACCTCGTGCACGGCGCGCAGCAACTCGCGCTCTTCAACACGCACTACGGAGGCTGGTGCTACCTGCCGCTGCTGGCTTTCGTCTCCTTCGATGACGAGCCCGAGCAGTACCTCATCAGCACGATCCTGCGCGAGGGTCGGACGCCGAGCGGTGGCGAGCTTGTCGAGCTGCTCGACTTCGTGCTCTCGTGCGTGCGACGGCACTTCCCGGAGACGGAGATCCTGGTGCGGGCCGACGGCGGCTTCACCAGGGGTGAAGTGATCGAGTGCCTCGAGGAGAGAGGACTGAAGTACTTGCTGGGAATGCCGAGAAATCCCGTGCTGGAAGCGCAATCGGCACGGCTCGTGGCGAAGGCACGCAAGCTGTCCGAGGCCACCGGCACCACCGTCGCGATCTTCGACGAGACGCGGTACGCGGCGAAGAGCTGGAAGGGCGGGCCGCGGCGCGTCGTCTTCAAGGCAGAGGTGACGCGCCTCGACGGTCGCGAGCCACGTGACAACCCGCGGTACGTCGTGACGAACCTGACCTGCCGTGCCAAGCGCGTCTACGACGTTTACCGCCAGCGCGGGGACTCCGAGAACAGGATCAAGGAGCTCAAGTGCGAGCTCGATCTCGGGCGGACGAGCTGCACTTCCATCGACGCGAACCACCTGCGCATGCTGCTGACCTCCGCGGCCTACGCGCTGATGCAAGAGCTCCGGCTCCACGTGGCGCGGATCCTCCGCGAGCGGCCGACCGCCGCATCGATGCGGCTGCGATTGCTCAAGATCGGCGGCCGCGTGATCCAGTCGGCACGTCGCGTCGTCGTCCAACTGGCCGACAGTCATCCCTGGAAGACTGACTGGCTCCGTCTTGCGCGTGGCCTCGGCGCGTCGAGCGCCTGAGGACAGCCCCTTCCGCACTCCGCCGAGCATCTCGGCTAGCCGAAGGCGTGTCCCGAAACCGGCGATCGTCACTCCGCGTGACCATGCGACAGCTCCGCGGCGTCGGGCAGCGCCCGAAACGGCATCGCGATCGTCACTGACCAGAGTCCCAGCCTGCTCGAGGGGTCAACCGCCCCTGCTCACCCGCGCTCGGTAGAGTCGGGGACGGGCGCGGTGACCGGAGGCGTGGGGCTTCACTGTTGCCG
>CAZTIW010000040.1:0-44800 GCA_964613915.1 uncultured Thermoanaerobaculia bacterium | reverse complement strand
GGCGGCGCGTTCCTGCCGCTGCAGGACGAGGTGTTCCCGGACCGCGACCACTTCGGGCGCATCTTCTACAACCAGGCGCGCATGTCCGCCGCGCGCATCCCGCAGGTCGCGCTCGTGCTCGGATCCTGCACCGCGGGCGGCGCCTACGTGCCCGCGATGAGCGACGAGGTCGTCATCGTCCGCAATCAGGGCACCATCTTCCTGGGCGGCCCTCCGCTCGTGAAGGCCGCGACGGGCGAGGACATCACGGCCGAGGAACTCGGCGGCGGCGACGTGCACGCTCGCAAGAGCGGCGTGGCCGATCACCTGGCCGAGAACGACGCCCACGCGCTGCGCCTGGGACGCGACATCATCGAGAACCTCGGCGGGCGAAAGTCGCTGCCCGCGGACATGGAGGAGCCCGAGGATCCCCTGCACGACCCGCAGGAGATCACCTCGATCGTCCCCGCGGACCTGCGCGTGCCCTACGACGCGCGCGAGATCATCGCCCGCATCACCGACGGCAGCCGCTTTCACGAGTTCAAGGCGACCTACGCCACGACGCTCGTCTGTGGCCTCGCGCGCGTTCACGGGTTCCTCGTCGGGATCCTGGCGAACAACGGCGTTCTCTTCTCCGAGTCCGCGCTCAAGGCCGCGCACTTCGTCACGATGTGCGACCTGCGCCGCATTCCGCTGATCTTCCTGCAGAACATCACGGGCTACATGGTCGGCGGTCAGTACGAGGCCGGCGGCATCGCAAAGGACGGCGCGAAGATGGTCCACGCCGTGGCCAACGCGACCGTGCCCAAGCTCACCGTGATCGTCGGCGGCTCCCACGGCGCCGGCAACTACGGCATGTGCGGTCGCGCGTACGATCCGCGCTTCCTGTTCACGTGGCCCAACAGCCGCGTCTCGGTCATGGGCGGCCAGCAGGCCGCTCTGGTCCTGGCGCAGGTCAAGCGCGATCAGCTCGCGCGCGACGGCAAGGAATGGCCCGACGCCGAAGCCACGGCGTTCATGAAGCCGACGCTCGACAAGTACGAGGCCGAGGGGAGCCCGTACTTCGGAACCGCACGGCTGTGGGATGACGGCATCATCGAGCCCGCGAGCACGCGCGACGTCCTCGGCCTCGCCCTGTCCGCGACCTTCAACGCGCCCATGGCGGAACCCCGCATGGGCGTGTTCCGGTTCTGAGGCCATGCCCGAGACCACGACCATCCGCGTTGACCGCGAGGGCCCCGTCCTCGCCATCACGCTCGCGCGCCCGCAGGTGCACGAGGCGTTCGACGCCGTGATGATCGAGGAACTGATCGCCGCCTTCGCGAACGCCGCCGAGGACGCGACCGCACGCGTCGTCCTGCTCCGCTCCACGGGCAAGTCCTTCTGCGCGGGCGCCGACCTCGAGTGGATGCGCCGGCTGGGCGCCGCGACGCACGACGAGAACGTCACCGACGCCGGCAAGCTCGAGGACCTGTTCCGGGCGATCGCGACGTGCCCCAGGCCGGTCGTGGCCCGCGTGCAGGGAGCGGCCTTCGGCGGCGGCGCCGGGCTCGTGGCCGCCTGCGACCTCGCGATCGGATCGACCGAGGCCAAGCTCGGCTTCACCGAGGTGCGCCTCGGCATCCTGCCGGCGGTGATCTCGCCGTACGTGATCCGCAGGACGGGCGCTGGCGTGGCGCAGGCGCTCTTCCTGACGGGCGAGATCATCAGCGCGCAGCGCGCCGTGGATGTCGGGCTCCTGCACCGCGCGGTCCCGGCCATTGACCTCGATGGCGCCGTGGACGCGGCCGTCATGAACCTGCTGGCCGGAAGCAGCGCCGCGCACGGCGCGATCAAGCGCCTCGTGGCGGGCGTCGAGGGCGCGTCGCTCGACGCCGCGCGCGCCCTGACGACCCGCGCCATCGCCGACGCGCGCGCGAGCGACGAGGGCCAGGAGGGGCTCGCCGCCTTCCTCGAAAAGCGCAAGGCTCGCTGGGCGCCCGGCGCGTGACGGGCCCGACCGCGGCCGCGGCGCGGGGCCCGAGGCGCCTCCGCCGCGGCACCGGCTACACTTCCGCATCCACCAAGCCACCGGGCGATGTCCTGCGAGCGCAGGAAAGGGGTTTCGACGTGAAGAGCATCTCGACGGCAATCTGGGAAGGCGGACTCAAGGACGGCAAGGGCACGATGACCGCGGCGGGCGGGGCCTTCACCAACCAGCCCTTCAGCTTCGCGAAGCGCTTCGAGGGAGCCGGCCCCGGAACGACGCCCGAGGAACTCCTGGCCGCGGCGCACGCCGGGTGCTTTGCGATGGCGACGTCGGCCGCGCTGGGCAACGCGGGCTTCCCGCCCCAGCGCCTCGAGGTCAAGGCCACGGTCACGATGGAGCCCCGCGACGGCAAGCCGACCATCATCGGGTCGCATCTCGAGATGATCGCCCGCGTGCCTGGCATCCCCGCCCCGAAGTTCGACGAGATCGTCGGCTCGACGAAGGAGGGCTGCGTGATCTCGCGCGCGCTCAACACGGACATCACGCTCGACGCGCGGCTGCTGGGCTGAGGCTCGCGCGCCGGGGGACCCCGTCGCGGGGCCTCCCGGACCGCGCGGCGGGTCGGCTACGATGGGCGCCATGAGCGCTCTCCTCCCCCGCCGCGTCCTGATCGCCAACCGCGGCGAGATTGCCGTGCGCGTCGCGCGGACCTGCCGCGCCCTGGGCGTCGAGGTCGTCACGATCCACGAGCCGTCCGACCGCGGGTGTCCTCACCGGCGCGAGGGCATGGCGGATGTCGAGGTGCCGTCCTACCTCGACCGCGCGGCGATCCTCGCGGCGGCGCGCCATCACGACTGCGACGCGGTTCACCCGGGCTACGGCTTTCTCTCCGAGAACGCCGCGTTCGCCGAAGCGGTCGCCTTCGCCGGCATGAGCTTCATCGGCCCGCCGGCCGCCGCGATCGCCGCGATGGGCAGCAAGACGAGCGCGCGCGAGGCGATGGTCAAGGCGGGCGTGCCCGTCGTGCCCGGCACCGCGGCGGCGGATCCCGATCACCTGGTCGGGCAGGCGGCGGGCCTGGGCTACCCGGTCCTGGTCAAGCCCGCGGGCGGTGGCGGCGGCAAGGGGATGATCCGCGTGGACCGGCCGGCGGATCTCGCCGCCGCGGCGCGCACGGCGTCGGGCGAGGCGAGCGCCGCGTTCGGCGACCCGGCGGTCTATGTCGAGAAGCTGATCGATCGGCCCCGCCACGTCGAGATCCAGGTCTTCGCCGACGACCACGGCCACGTCGTCTCGCTCGGCGAGCGCGAATGCTCGATCCAGCGTCGCCACCAGAAGATCATCGAGGAGAGCCCGTCGGTCGCGGTGGATGACGACCTGCGCCGCCGCATGGGCGAGGCCGCGGTCGCCGCCGCGCGCGCGGTCGGCTACCGCAGCGCCGGCACGGTCGAGTTCCTCCTCGCGCCCGATGGCGCGTTCTACTTCCTCGAGATGAACACGCGCCTGCAGGTCGAGCATCCCGTCACGGAGATGGTCACGGGCCTGGACCTCGTGGAGCTCCAGTTGCTCGTGGCGGCGGGCGGCGTGCTGCCGGAGGCGGCGCTCGCGCCGGTCCGGCGCGGGCACGCGATCGAGGCACGGCTCTACGCCGAGGATCCCGCCGCGGGGCACCTGCCGCAGGCCGGGCCTCTGCTGATCGTGCGCGAGCCCCACGGACCGGGCCTGCGCGTGGACTCCGCGCTGCGCGAGGGCGGCGAGGTCACGGTGGACTACGACCCGATGCTCGCCAAGCTCACCGCCCACGGCGCGGACCGCGAGCAGGCCCGCCTGCGCCTCATCGAGGCGCTCGGACGGTTCGTCGTGCTCGGCGTGCGCACGAACATCGGCTACCTGCAGGACATCCTGGCGCACGAAGCCTTCATCGCGGGCGACCTGAGCACGTCGTTCCTCGACGATCACCTGAAGGGCTGGTCGGATCCCCCGCCGACGGGCGCGGTGCTCGCGGCGTGGGCCATCCCGGCAGGCGCGCCCGGGGCCTCCGGCGCGCGAGACGGCGGCGCCCCGGCGGGCCGGCCGGATCCGTGGTCCTCGCTCGCCGGCTTCCGGATCGGCGCCGACGCATGAGCCTGCGCATCCGCGGCGAGTCGGTCGAGGCCGAGGCCCACCTGGCGCAGGGCCGCATCACGCTCCGGGCGCAAGGCCAGGAGTCCACGCATCAGCTCGCGCACGTCGGCGACGCCACGTGGTGCCTCGACGACGGCGCGAGCCGCGCCACGGTCGTGGTCGCGCGATCGCGCGCGGGCCTCTGGGTGCACGCCGAGGGACGGGCGTGGCTCGTCGAGCGTGGCTCCGCCGCGGGCGGCGCCGGGGGCGCGACGGACGGCTCGCTCGTCGCCCCCATGACCGGCAAGGTCCTCGAGGTTCTCGCGGCCGAGGGGGACGCGGTGACGGAGGGGCAGGTCATCCTCGTCGTGTCGGCCATGAAGATGCGCGTGGACATCAGGGCGCCCCATGCCGGCACGCTGCGCCGCCTCGCCGTGGCGGCGGGATCGCAAGTGGACGGGGGCACCGTGATCGCGGTCGTGGAGGCCCCGTGAGCCTTCCCTCTCGCGTGACGCTCTGCGAGGTCGGGCCGCGGGACGGCCTGCAGAATGTCGCCGAGATCGTGCCCGCGGCGGTGAAGATCGCGTTCGTGAACGCGCTCGCGGGCGCGGGACTCCCGGTCGTGGAGGTGACCTCGTTCGTGTCGCCGCGATCCGTGCCGCAGCTCGCCGATGCCGCCGAGGTCATGGCCGGCATCGCCCGGCCGCCCGGCGTCCGGCTCCCCGTGCTCGTGCCGAACGAGAAGGGCATGCGCGCGGCGCTCGCCGCGGGCGCGACGGAGGTGGCGATCTTCACGGCCGCCTCGGACGCGTTCAACCGCCGCAACGTGAACGCGACGCACGACGAGGCCATGGCGCGCTTCGCTCCCGTGATGACGCTGGCGCAGGGCGCCGGCGTGCGGGTGCGCGGCTACGTCTCGACGGCCTTCGGATGCCCCGTGGCGGGCGAGGTCCCGGCGCGGGACGTCGTCCGCGTGACGCGCGACCTGTTCGCCCTGGGCTGCTCCGAGGTCTCCGTGGGCGACACCATCGGCGTGGCGGATCCCGCGCAGGTGGAACGCCTCGTGGCGGCGCTCGCGGCCGCCTGCGATCCGGGCGCGCTCGCGCTGCACCTGCACGACACCTGGGGGCGCGCTCTCGCCAACATCGTGGCGGGGTTGCGCGCGGGCATCACGACGTTCGACGCGTCGGCGGGCGGACTCGGTGGCTGCCCGCATGCCCCGGGCGCGACCGGGAACGTCGCGACCGAGGACGTCGTGGACCTCCTGCGCCGGATGGACATCGAGACGGGCGTGGACCTCGACCGCCTCGCGGACGCCAGCCTGGCCCTGAGCGCCGCCACCGGGATCGCGCTCCCATCCCGGGCGCTCGCCGCCCTCCGCGCGAAGCGCGCCAGGGTCTGATCCCAGCGCGGCCGTGGGGTCTGACCCCGGCGCAGCAGACGACGGGCTGGCCCGGGTCGGTCGTCCCGTGGACACCAGCCCTTGCCATATCAGCAAGAGCGGGCCATCTTGTGATCGGGGTCGCAGCGAGCCCCGGGAGCCTGCTCATGGATGCATCACGGCTTGCGCTCAAGGCGGCGGCATCGGCGCTCACGCAGCGCCAGAACGGCGACGAACGGCCGCTGCGGCAGCTGTTCGCCGGGGCGTTCAGCCTGCTTCGCTTCCTGCACCATCGCTGGACCGGCGAGCCTGCCCGGGATCCGTCCCGGCCGGGGGCCCGGACGAGCCTCGACCAGGGCCTCATCGGGGCACGGGGAGCCGGGGCGCCGGCGCGGTAGAATGGCGTCACCGACGCCAACCCGGGGCCCTGCCGCAGTCCTCTCGCGGGGCCTCCCCCTCCGGAGCGCCCGATGTTCACGCCCTTCGTCAACGAGCCCGGCACCGACTTCACGCAGCCGGCTCATCGCGCGGCCTACGAGGCCGCCATCAAGACCGTGCGATCGCAGCTCGGCCGCGAGCATCCCCTGCGCATCGCCGGCCACTCGGCCTCCACCGGCAAGGAGCTCGTCTCGCACAACCCCGCGCGTCACGGCGAGGTCGTCAGCCGGCACGCCTCGGCGCGTCCCGAGGACGCGAAGGCCGCCATCGGCGCCGCGACCGAGGCCTTCACCTCCTGGGCCCGCCTGCCCGTCATCGAGCGCGCCACGGTGATCGCGCGCGCGGCGCAGATCCTGCGCCGTCGCAAGCACGAGATGTCCGCCTGGATGACCCTCGAGGTCGGCAAGACCTGGCCCGAGGCTGACCTCGACACGGCGGAAGCCATCGACTTCTGCGAGTTCTACGCGCGCGAGGCGCTCCGCTGGGGCGGCACGCAGCCCATGACGCCGCAGGACACCGAGGCCGTGGACCTGTCCTACATCCCCCTCGGCGTGGGCGTGGTCATCCCGCCGTGGAACTTCCCCCTGGCCATCGCATGCGGCATGACGTGCGCGGCGCTCGTGACGGGCAACACCGTCGTGCTCAAGCCGTCGTCCGACGCGCCCGCCATCGCGAGCGTCCTGTGCGACGTCCTGTTCGAAGCGGGCGTGCCCGAGGGCGCGCTGAATCTCGTGACGGGCGGCGGCGGCGCCATCGGCGACACGCTCGTGGACGATCCCCGCGTGCGCTTCATCTCCTTCACGGGCAGCAAGGATGTCGGCATCCGCATCCACGAGCGCGCGGCGAAGGTCCATCCCGGCCAGCGCTGGCTCAAGCGCGTCGTGGCCGAGATGGGCGGCAAGGACGCGATCGTCGTGGACGCCGACACGGATCTCGATGCCGCCGCGCAGGCGATCGTCACGTCGGCCTTCGGCTTCTCCGGCCAGAAGTGCTCGGCCTGCTCGCGCGCCATCATCGTGGACTCCGTGCACGACGAGGTCCTCGAACGCATCGTCGAGAAGGCGCGCAAGCTCGTGATGGGCTCGCCCGAGAACCCCGCGTCGCACGTCGGCCCCGTCGTCAACGAGAAGGCCTACGGCAAGATCCTCGAGTACGTCGGCATCGGTCGCAAGGAGGGCCGCGTCGTGCTCGGAGGCGAGGGCGATCGCTCCGAAGGCTGGTTCGTGCAGCCGACGATCGTCGCCGACGTGGCCGCCGACGCGCGGCTCTCGTGCGAGGAGGTCTTCGGCCCGGTTCTCGCCGTGACCCGCGCGCCGAACTTCGAAGCCGCCATCGAGATGGCCAACGCCACCGAGTACGGCCTGACCGGCGCCGCGTGGACGCGCAGCCGCCGTCACGCGGCGCTCGCGCGCGAGCGCTTCCATGTCGGCAACCTGTACCTGAATCGCAAGTGCACCGGCGCGATGGTCGGCGGCCATCCGTTCGGCGGCTTCAACATGAGCGGCACGGACAGCAAGGCGGGCGGCCGCGATTACCTGGGCCTGTTCCTCCAGGCCAAGAGCGTCGCCGAGCGCCTGATCCCTCCGGCGTGATCCTGCCCGGATCCGCGCCGCGACTCGCCTCCCTGCCCCTCGCTCCCCGACCCGCTCAGGAGATGACCCGATGAACCGACCCGCCCGCAAGGACGACCCCAGGCCCGCCGCGACCGGGCTCACGCCCGAACTCCGCCGCTGGGGCTACGAGCAGGCCGTCTTCGGTCGCGCCATCATCCTCAAGTGCGTCAACCTCGTGCAGTCGGGCAAGGCCA
The DNA here is from genome assembly GCA_964613915.1 of uncultured Thermoanaerobaculia bacterium. Lineage (GTDB taxonomy): Bacteria > Acidobacteriota > JBCCFW01 > JBCCFW01 > JBCCFW01 > CAZTIW01. Next base: position 37,123 of record CAZTIW010000040.1, on the reverse strand, counting down.
AGTTCTGGATCGGCGGACCGGGCGAGGAAGTCCATGGCGCCGCCACCGCGCTCGCCCTGTTCCACGTCCAGCCCGATCCCGGCAAGCGCTCGCTTCACGGGCACTATCGAACGGACACCATGAGCCTGTGCCTCGGCGCGCTTCACGGGCTGACGGGCGAGCAGGACATGGCGCTGCGCCTCCTGCGCCAGCAGCTCACGCGCGTGACCGACGACATGTCGTTCGGCAGGCAGATGGTCAACCACTGGGTCGTGCCGGAGCTCGGCATCCAGCCCACGGGCACGCCGGTCGGCATGCAGCTCGGCCGCTGCGCGGGCTACGCGCGCGGCTTCCAGGTGAAGGGCGTCGAGGGCAGCATCAACATGGCGATCATCGGCGATGGCTCGTCCGCCGAGGGCGACCTGCATGACGCCATGAACGCCGGTTCGGTGTGGCGCCTCCCCGTCGCCTACATGATCACCGACAACGGCGTCGCGATCCAGACCCAGCCCGAGCAGGGTCGTGGCATCAAGGACTTCAAGAAGTACGCCGAGTCCTTCGGCTTCGCGCATTTCGAGGTGGACGGATTCGACTTCGAGGCCTGCTACCAGGGCATGCGCGAGGTCTTCGAGTGGATCCGCGACACGGGCGGGCCGGCCCTCGTTCACGTTCGCGTGCCGCGCATGATGGGCCACTCCTCCGCGGGTGACATGGCGTTCCGCTACGACCTGCCCGACCCCGTGCTCACGTTCGGCGCCGACCTGGTCAAGCGCGGCATCCTGACCGAAGCCGACATCGTGCGGCGACTCCCGGATGCCCCCGGCAAGGGCTGGTTCCACCGCAATCACGCCGTCGGCAAGCTCATGGAGCGGGCGGACGCGCGCATCAACGATCTCGCCACGCGCGCCCTGGCCGAGGACGTTCCGGGCCCCGAGACCATGTGGACCCACGTGCGCCGGCCGTTCCCCGACGCCAGCGAGCCCGCGCATGCCGGACAGACGAAGGTCCCCTACGCCCTGGCGATCCGCTCCGCCCTCGACCGCAACCTGGAGAACGGACGGAACGTGCTGTGGGGCCAGGATGTCGCGCGCCTGGGCGGCGTCATGTCGTGCACGCGCGGCCTCGCCCGCAAGTACCCGCGCCAGTGCGTGGACTCCCCGCTCAACGAGCCGCTGATCTGCGGCACGGCGTTCGGCGCGGGCATGCACGAGGATGTCTGGGCGTTCCCCGAGATCCAGTTCGGCGATTACTCGCTCAACTGCCTCCACTGGTTCGTGGCGGCGGGCCTCTGGAACTGGACCACCAACGGCAAGTCCGTGCCGCGCATGTGCGTGCGCATGCCCGTCGATCCGTTCCATGGCGGCGCGGTGTACCACTCGATGAGCGTGGACGGCTACTTCACGCCCATCCCCGGCATCGTGCTGGCGGTGCCCTCGACGAGCTTCGACGTCTACGGCTTGCTGCGCACGGCCTCGCGCTACGAGGGACCGGTCCTGATCCTCGAGCCGAAGATCATGTATCGCCTGACGAAGGGGCCGACGCTGCCGGGCGAGCCCGCGGAGATCAACGCCACGCGGGCCATGGCGGGCGAGGACATCCTCGAGCTCGGCGACTTCAGCGTCCCGTTCGGCAAGGCCGCGACGCGCCGCGCCGGAAGCGACCTGACGATCGTCGCGTGGGGCTGGGCGGCGCACCAGGCGCTCGAGGCCGCGGAGGCGCTCGCGACGGACGGCATCTCGGCCGAGGTGATCGACCTGCGCACGCTGGTCCCCTACGACCGCGAGGCCGTCATGGCCTCCGTGTCGCGCACGCGCCGGCTGCTGGTGGCGCATCCCGACCGGACGTTCGGCTCGTTCGGCCGGCAGGTTCAGGGCGACGTGGTCGAGGCGATGCCCGGCACGCCGACGCTGGTCGTCGGCATGAAGAACGTGCCCGCCATTCCGCAGTGCGTCGAGCTCGAGTCGCACATCGCGCTCGAGTCCGGGTGGATCGCCGAAGCGGGCCGCCACCTGATGGCCGCCGAGGCGGGCAAGGGCGTGGCTCTCCCGTCCGATCCGGCCGCCTACGTGCGCGCGGATGACCCGCTCGCATGGGTGCGCTGGAGCGGCGTCGCGCTGTCGGGGTAGACGCTACGGACGCCACGGACGCCACGGACGCGCCGGCGAGCTCGTGGCCGGCCGAGGAGCGCCTCGGCTCGCCGTCCGCGTGGCTCTCCGGGCGGCGTCTGGGCGCGGGCCCCGCGCGCCTCGTCCTGCTTCACGGTGGGCCGGGCCTCGACCACCACGTCATGCTCCCGCTGGCCGAGGCGCTCGCGCCCGCGCTCGAGATCCTCGCGCCCGATCTTCCCGGCCACGGGCTCTCCCCGTCCACGCGCGAGCGCCGACCCGGCCTGCAAGCTCTCGCCGACGGCGTCGCGGCGTTCGTTCAAGGACTCGGCGGCCCGCCGCCGATCCTCGCCGGCCACTCGCTCGGCGCGCGGGTCGCGCTGCGCGCCGTGCGCGGGGGGCTCCCCGTCGCGGGGCTCGTCCTGCTCTCGCCCCCCTGCGGGCCGCGCCCGCGCACGGCGCCCGCGCCGCGTCCCTCGTCGCGCCACCAGCTGAGGCGCGATCTCGCGCGCGATCTCGCCGCCGACGAGACGGCTCCGCCGAGCCCGGCCATGCGCTCGGCCCTGCGGGCCTGCCGCCTGCTCGACCCGGCGGACGACGCCGAGCTCCTGAGCCAGCTCGCGTCCGACGTGGCCGCGCCGATCGCCCCGCTCCCCGCGCCCGCCCCGCCCATCCTGATCGCCTGCGGCGACCGCGATCCGATCTGCCGCGAGGACGACGCGCGCGCGCTGGCGCGAGCCCTCTCCGGCGCGCGCCTCCACCTCCTGCCCGGACGCGGCCATTTTCCGTTCTCGCGCGACGCGAAGGGGCTCGCGCAGATCATCGCTGGGTGGGCGGGGGGCCGATCGCGCCCCCTGGCATGATCTGGCAGTGATGAGCAGGACCAACCGACGCCGAGCCTTGCCCTGGGTCCTCGTCGCGGGTCTCCTTCTCGCGGCAGCCGTCCTGCGCGCGTTCATGATCGGCCCGAGCCTTCAGCGCCGCATCGAGGCCGCGCAGGAGTCCTCGACCGATGGCGAACACCTCCCCGCATCGCGACCCGCGAGCCTTCCCGCGGCCTTCCTGGCGGACGCGAAGCGCCTCGACAGCCCTTCCGCCCCTCCGGCGAATCCCGCGACAAGGACATCGCCAGGAATCCCGCGCGATGCCGCGCCCCTTCCGATGCCGCGCGACGCCCTGCGGTCGTGGCTCGAAACGATGGTGCGTGCGACCGACGAGCGGCTCCCCGAGCCGCCAGTCGAACTCACGGCCTGGCTCGACCAGAGTGACCCGCTCATCGCGGCTCTCGGCGAGCACGCCCTGCAAGACGGGCCGTGGACCTTGCCTCCCTCTATGGAGGATCCCGAGACGACCGCTCGGGTCGCCAAGCTGTTCCGCATTCTGGTCGCTTCCGCCGGGGTCGAGACGTGGCGTGGCCGCCACGATCTCGCCTCCCGCCGTCTGGATGCCGCCTGGACACTGCAGGGGAGTCTCGCGACGGCAACGGGGTTCGCCTACGTCGGGAGCCAGCTGCTCGGAGCGCTTCGCATCGCACGCGTGCAGGACAATCGCGAGTGGATGGAACGACTCTCGACGATGAACGCGCGGGAGGAGGCGACGAGCGGTCTCTTGCTGGAGGCACGACGCGACATGAACACCCGGCACGGGTGGGCCGAGCGTGTCGTGCCCGCCTGGACCCCTCAGCTCCTCCGCCCTGCCGCCGTCCGCGTGATGGGCCTGCCGGCGGACTGGGCGACCGCGAGAAGGATCGCGCCGTTGCTCGACGCGCGCGAGGCGCTGCTCGATCAGCAAGCCTGCGACGATCCCGCCGAACTCATGCGTCGGCCTCGCCGCGTGGCACTGCGCGAACTCCTCACGCGGCAGCCGCCCGTCGCGGGCGCGGTCTCGTTCGCACGCACGTCGCGCTCCCTCGCATGCTTGCAGCTCACGCGCCACGTCATCGCGACGCGCGCGGGACTCGCAGATCCCGTTGCGTGTGGCGCGACGTCCATCAGGCAAGCGCGAGCGCCGGACGGGCGTCTCACCCTCGTCGTTTCCGGCGATCTGCCGGAGATCCCTGACGTGCCTCTCCCTCACGTCCCTGCGTCGTTCACGCTCGAAGCACCGGCCGAAAACCGCCCGGTCCTGTCGAGCGCGCCACGTCCTTGAGACATGGGCCAGCAAGCCACGCCTGGCCGAGGTTCGCCGCGACGCGGCTGGGAAGCCCACTGGAAGGCCCGCCTTGCATTGGCCCGGGGGTTCGCATGTTCCTTCACCACGAGTCGTGGTCTGCGCCCTCCTCTGCGCGATGACAGGGTCACGATCGTGCACTCGCCGCGATCTCGGCGTGCGCCCGTGCCCTTCGCGGTGACCCTATGCGTGCATTCATGAGACACTCGCCCGTGAACCCATGCTGGGGCAAGAGGGCTTCGCCATGCCCACCATGCTCACCGTCCCGCTCGTCCTCCTTCTCTCCACCGCTTCGCCCGCAGAGCCTCCGCTGGAGTCCTATCTCAGGCCCGTGCTCGGCGCGCCAGCAGCGGACTTCGGCGGGCCAGCGGTGGAGATTGCTCCCGGAGCGATGTTCCTCCGCATGCAACCCAGAGACGTGGAGACCCTGCGGTACGGCCTTGCCGGCGAGAGCAAGGGCCGGGCTGTCGGCGAACCGTCATGGAGGAGCGAAGTCCGGCTTGTCGTTCTGCGTGGACGAGAGCCACTCCCACCTCACAATGAGGAAATGCGCCCCGACTTTCTCGCCGAGAGGATCGCGGCGATCGATCGGCGCGGTGTACCCGAAGCTCTCACGATCATGCAACCACATCCGGTACCCGAAGCGGGTGCCATCGAGCCGCTCTCGGCGGAGGCCACGCTCAGCCTCAGCGAGCCTGGAGAGTACCTGGCCTATCTCTTCGTTCCCCCCGGGTGCCTGCCAGGACGCATGAGTCCTGCAGCGCGCATCAACGGTGCGCTGTCCGATCCGATTCTGATCCGCGTGGAGTCCGACTGGACACCCGCGGAGCGTGCGGCAAGGCATTACCGTCAAGCCGCACGACACATCGACAGGGACAACATTCTTGGCTTGAAGGAGATCGACCTTGCCATCGCTGCAGCTCCACAAGTCGGCGAGTACCACCTGCTCCGTGGCCTCCTCCTCTTTCGCCTCGACCATCGGAGTGATGCGCGAGAGGCCTTTGGCGTGGCTCTCAAGCTCTATCGGCAGCGCTCGATAGCGGATCCCTACCATGGGTGGTAGCGCAAGATTCCCTGGCTCGAGCGCGCCATGGTCGCGATGGAGTCCGGGCAGCCTCTGCCCTTCTGATAGTCCCTCTGCCCTGCCTGCGCTCGCGCCGCACGACCGAGAGCCAAAGCACCCGGTGATCTCGATGACTTCGTCGTGCGCGGACGCCAGCGCCCGGCGCGCGCCGTCGGCGTTCCGCTCGCATCACCGATCGATGACCGCGAACACCACCACGAACCGAGCGGCGATGGAGCCCGGGCCGGCACGCGTGAAGTGGAGGGCAAACAAACCCGGACACCCGGGGCCATCGAGCGTCCCGTTCACCCACGCCAGCACTTGCTCCGTGTCCCCCTCCAGCCTCACCTCCAACGCGGCCTCCGTGTACGCATCCTTCACTCGCAGCTTCACGGGCGACACGCGCGCTCGCAGGTGCCGGCGCTCGGCCGCAGCCAGCAGCCCGGCACGCAAGCCGTCAATGCTGCCTGCGTGTAACATGATCCCGTCGAGCGCCACGCGTACCGCTCGGTGCGCGTCGAGCGCCTCTTCCAGGTCTCGCTCGGTCACGGGCTCCGGCAGCGCGCCGGCTAGCGCGGGAAGGCCAGCGCTCGCGCGGGACGCGACCGCCATCGATTGCTCGCGGTCGAGGCTGACCGAAACGAGGAGTGCTGACTTGTTCGGCCACCCCTGCACGTGCCACGCCGAGCCCAGTTCGCGGGTGAGACAGGTCTCGTCCGCCCCCGTGATCTCCAGGGACATGGGATCTCCGGGGCTGACGGCGTCCGGGCGGCAGCGGAGCATGGCCGGGAGCCCCATGGCGAGCGCGGCGCCATCTCGCCTCCGTCGGCTGGCCAGGTTGACGAGGGCCGCCACTCGCTCGCGCTCGCGTGCTTCCTGCCATGCCAGCGTCTCGACGGCACGACCGGGAAGCGGGCCGGCGACGTTCGTCCGGCCCAGCCATCGCGCGACCTCCGAGATGCCAGCACCCACGACCACGACGACGAACAACGCGATGATCGAGCGCGGCGTGCCCTCGCGCGCTGCCGACGGACTCGCCTTCGCCCGATCGTCCACGTCCTGCCTCCGAGCTCCAGCTTGCCATGCCGCAGGACGGGCGGCTGGACCTGGCGACGAGATCTCCCGTCGCGCGCAGCTGCTCCGGGTCGCGCGTGACAGGCGAGGCTCGGTCCGTCCCGGCCGTGGCTCGTGTGGGAACGGCCTTCATCGCGTGGCGCGGCAGGCCATCGTCGAGTGGATCGGCACTGCAAGGCGGGTCACGTGACGCCCTCTTCAAGACTGCTCGATTCCGCCTGCTCCTCGAGAGCGCTGCCCGCTGCCAGCCTCGCCAAGCCATCCCCCGCTCAGCCGCAGGAGCCATGGGCCGGCACGGCACGACTCGGCGGACCAGAGGCAACGCCGGCACCTTCCGCTCCCCCAGGAGTGTTCAGCATGCAAGGCCTCGTCGCTCTTCCACTCGTCCTCATCCTCGCAAGCGCCCCGCCCGCAGAGCCTCCTCCGGAGTCCTACCTCAAGCCCTGGACGGGCGCACCCCTGTCCGAAAGCGTCAATAGAGTTCGGCTCCTCCGCATGCAACCCGGCGACTCGGAAACCCTGCGGTTCGGTCTGGCCGACAACATCAAGGGACCAACAGTCGGCGATGCTTCCTGGAGGACCAGCGTCAGGCTAGTCGTCCTGCGTGGAGGAGAGCCCCTCTCGCCGGACAATGAGGAGATGCGCCCTGACTTCCTCGCCGAGAGGATCGCGGCGATCGATCGGCGCGAGGTCTCTGGCGCCCTCACCATCGTGAAGCCCTCGTCCGAACCCGAACCAGGCGCGACCGAGGAGCTGAAGGGCGAAGCTACGATCAGCCTCATCGAGCCGGGCGAATACGTGGCCTACCTCTTTGTTCCTCCGGAAGCCCTGGGGGAACGCATGAGTCCAGGAGCGCGCCGTTACGGCGCGCTGTCCGATCCCCTCCCGATCCGCGTGGAGGCCCACTGGACGCCCGCGGAGCTTGCGGCAAGGCACTACCGTCGGGCCATGCAACAGCAACTGGCGAAGCGGGACGATCTGGCGCTGCGGGAGATGGACCTGGCGATCGCACTGGCCCCGGACATCGGTGAGTACCACTGCCAGCGCGGCGTCATTCTGTTTCTCCTGGAGCGCCCTGGCGAAGCGCGCGAGTCATTCGTCCGAGCTCTTGCGCTATATCGGCAGGGTTCGATCGCGGTGCCCTACCTGGGGTGGCGGGACAAGATTCGCTGGCTAGAGAGCGCCATCGTGGCGACGGAGACCGGACAGCAGATCCTGCCCTTCTGAGGGTCCCTCCGCCCTGCCTGCGGATGCGCCCCACCAGCAAGAGCCACGTCACCCCGTGATGTCCATGCAAGCGATCCGGTGAGCATGAACGGGATGCCGGCCGCATCCAGCGCGGCGACCATGCGCGCCACGACCGGCGGAACGCTCACTGGCCGCTCGCGACGGGCGAGTCTGCCGCGATCACGCGCGCGTACTCGCGCACGATGTCCCGAGTCGGCCAGTCCGGGTGTTCGGCCCGCAAGCGGGCCAGCGACAGGTGGCGCGCCAGCTCGCTCGTCTCGAATGCGGCTCGCAAGCGCCCGGCCGGACCCATGCGGCGAAAGCACGCGAGTTGCAGGCGCGATGCGACAGCGCTCGTGTCGTCCATGGCGTCATTGTAGCCCGGATGTCGGGCCCGTCGCGGCGTGGCCTGCGGCGATGAGGCGCCTCCCGCCGAGCTCCCCGGGACGGTCGAGTCCGATGGTCGCCTCACGCCCGCCGGAAGGCCATGAAGACCCAGGGCAGGACCACGCGTTCGTCCTCGTCCACGCCCGTCGCGACCTCGGCGACGACGCGCGCGGCGCCTTCATCATCGAGGCCTGGCAGGAGCGGCCGCAGGAGAGCGGGGATGCGCATGAGATCGACGAGCTCGCCCTGAGAGCATGAGAACTCGAAGGTCTCGATGCGCCCCATCGAAAGACCGGCAGCCTCTGCGGCGCGCTTCAACTCGTCCGCGTCGAGCACGCGCGCGGGAGAGGGCGCTCCGCCCGTCGCGCGCTGCACCGCCGCGCCGAGCGCCACCTGGAAGGCGTGCGGCTCCGGCGCGAAGCCGCGCAGGCGGCTCGCCGGCAGGTTCAGCACGAAGAGCCCTGCCGGCGCGAGGGCGGCGGAGAGGGCCGCAAGAACGGCCGCGGAATCCGGAAACTGCCAGAACGCCGCGTTGCAGAGGGCCCGGTCGAACGGGCGCTCCCCCGCGATCCGCGCGGCGTCGCGGGCGCGGGCGTGCACGAATCTCGCCCGGGGATCGTTCACGGTTCGTCGCGCGACATCGAGCATGTCCTCCGCGGCGTCGAGGCCCACGACCTCGGCGTCGCGATCCATCGCGGCGAGAATGGCGCGCGTGGTGGCGCCGGTTCCGCAGGCGAGGTCGAGGATCCGTCGCGCGCCGGGCAGATCCGCGCGCCGCGCGAGCTCGGCGTTGAGCGCCGCGTACAGCCCGCGCTCGCGCGCGAACTCGTCGTAGATCTCCGCGTTGAGCTCGCCGGTCCAGTCCATCCGCCGTCAGCCCGCCAGCCCCTCGAACGCGCGGAGGGACGCCGGGTTCGCGAGCGTGTCGGGGTTCGCCGCCTCGTCGGGCGGCATGCCGAGGAGGATCTTCTTGACGGGAATCTCGAGCTTCTTGCCGTTGAGCGTGCGCGGGACGGCGGCGATGCGGCGAATCTCATCGGGGACGTGGCGCGGCGAGAGTTCGGCGCGGATGGCCTTCTTCAGGCGCGCGACGAGATCGCCGTCGAGCTCGCGGCCGTCGCGCGTCACGATGAACAGCCAGAGCTTGTCTTCCTTGCCGGCTCTTCCCGTGTCCACGACCAGGCTGTCGGCGATCTCGGGGAGCGATTCCACGACGCGGTAGAACTCGCTCGTGCCCATGCGCACGCCCGCGCGGTTGAGCGTCGAGTCCGAGCGCCCCGTGATGATGCACGAGCCGCGCTCGGTGATCTCGATCCAGTCGCCATGACGCCAGACGCCCGGATACGTCGAGAAGTAGCTCTCGTGCAGCCGGCTGCCGTCCGGATCGTTCCAGAAGCACGTCGGCATGGACGGCAGGGGCTCGGTGATCACGAGCTCGCCCACGCGTCCGATGACGCTCTCCCCGTTCTCGTCGTAGGCCGCGACGGCGGCGCCGAGGCCCCGGCACTGAATCTCGCCAGCGTGGACGGGCAGCAGGGGGCATGACAGCACGAAGGCCGTGCAGGCGTCCGTGCCGCCGCTGACGGAGCCGAGCAGCACGTCCGCGCTCACGTGATCGTAGACCCACGCGAAGCCTTCGGGCGGAAGCGGCGCGCCCGTGGAGCCGACGCCGCGGAGCCCTTCGAGGTTCGCCAGCGTCTTCGGCGAGAGCCCAGCCTTCTGGCACGAGAGCAGGTATGGCGCGCTCGTGCCGAAGTACGTCAGCCGCGCCTCCTCGGCGAAGCGCCACAGGGCGCCGAGATCGGGATGCGCGGGCGAGCCGTCCCACAGCACGATGGTCGAGCCCACCAGCAGGCCCGAGACGAGGAAGTTCCACATCATCCAGCCGGTGGTCGTGAACCAGAAGAACCGGTCGCCGTCGCCGAGATCGCAGTGGAGCGAGATCGCCTTCAGGTGCTCGAGGAGGATCCCGCCATGACCCTGCACGATGGGCTTGGGAAGGCCCGTCGTGCCGGACGAGTAGAGAATCCAGAGCGGATGCTCGAAGGGCACCTGCTCGAAGACGAGCGGCGCCGCGCCCGCGAGGCTCTCCCACCGGCGAGCGAGCGGGATCGGCTCGGGGCTCCCGGGCTCGCCCACGAGCACGACCGCCACGAGAGTGGGCAGGCCCGCGGCGATGCGGCGGACATCGCCCGTCCTGTCATGCGTCTTGCCCGCGTAGACCGAGCGCGTCGTCGCGAAGAGAACCTTCGGCTCGATCTGCGCGAAGCGATCGAGCACGCTCGCGGCGCCGAAGTCCGGGCTGCACGACGACCAGATCGCGCCCACGCTCGCCGTGGCGAGGAACGCCGCGATCGCCTCGGGCGCATTGGGCAGGTAGGCGCCCACGCGATCGCCTGGCCCGACGCCGAACTCCCGCAACGCCGCCGCGATGCGGCGGACCTCGTCGCGCAGCCGATCGCGGGACCACGTGACCCGCCCCCCCGCCTCGTCCCCCGCCACGATGGCGGCCGCGTCGCCGGCACGAGCCAGGGCGTGCTCGGCGTAGTTGAGACGGGCGCCGGGAAACCAGCGGGCGCCGGGCATGGCGCGCGAGGCGAGCACGCGCTCCGGCGGCGTGCTGGCCCGCACCCCGAGGTGGTCCCACGCGGCGCTCCAGAAACCATCGAGGTCCCGCGTGGACCACGCCCAGAGTTCCTCGTAGGACCCGAAGGTCCGGCCGCCGACCGCCAGCTCGCGCATGAACGCCGCCATGCGGCTGGAGCGGGATCGCGATTCGGACGGGGTCCAGAGCAGGTCACCCTGGCTCACGCGCCGGGTCATGACCTGCCCGTCAAGGGATCACGCGCGGCGGTTCGCGCCGGCGTCCGGCTCGTCGTCCGGGACGTCCGAATCGTCCACGGGCTCCGGATCGTCGTCGTCATCCGGCTCGTCCGCCTCGCGCGCGGCGTCGTTCTCGGTCTCGGCCGCGACGCGCTCGTGCCGGCGCAGGCGCTGGGCCACGACGGGCTTCTCGCCGTCCTCGGCCTCCTTCTTCAGAGGCTGCCTCAGCGGGCTGATCGTGCACGTGAGGTCGCGCCCGATCACCTCGCTGGGCATGTCCTCGACCTTGCCGATGTCCGCCAGCGACTCGGCGACGCGCTGCAGGACGCGGATGCCATTCTCCGGGCGGCGCATGTCGCGCCTCCGGAACATGACGGTGACGCGCACCTTGTAGCCGTCCTCCAGGAACCTGCGCAGGTGATTGGTCTTCGTCTCGAAGTCGTGATCGTCGATCGCGGGGCGATACTTGATCTGCTTGAGATCCTGCGCGACCGTCTTGGACTTCCGCTCCTTCTTCTGCTTGTCGTACTTGAAGCGGCCGTAGTCCATGATCCGGCAGACGATCGGCCGGACGTTCGGGTTGACCTCGACGAGATCCAGGCCGAGGTCCTCGGCTCGGGATCGAGCCTCCTCGACGGGCACCACCCCGATCAGGCCGCCCTCGGGGTCAATCAGCCGGACGGGGCTGAGGCGGATCTGATGGTTGATGCGAACGCGTTCTTCTTGGGGGGGAGCCTGACCGAAACGACCTGAGCTGGAGATGCGAGCCTCCTCGGGCTGGGGGATCTGGGGTCTGCCGACACCGCGGCAAGGTGCCCCGATCTTATGGCCCATCGGCCCATGCAGGCAAGGCGCATGGCGCACGCTCTTCCCCGCTCCCGCCCGCGGTCGCCCTGGCGGGGCCGGGCGGGCGAGAGCATGATCGGAGCCATGGACTTCACCCTGACCGAGGACGACGCGCAGCAGCTCCGGCACATCGCGTCCCTCGACCCGAGCGACGCGCGCGCCTACCTGCAGGACCGCCCCGAACTCGCACGCCGCGTGTCCGGGTGGCCCCCCGAGATCCGGCTCGAGGTCTGCCGCATCCTCTGGCAGTCGTTCCCGGCCGAGAAGCGCGCCAGCGCGAACCGCCGGCGGAATCCGGGCAGCAACCTGATTGACCTGCTGTCAAGCGCGGACGACTGAGGCTCTTCCCGCGCGCACGAGGCCCGCGGGCCGCGCTCGAACCGCTGGCGCGATCGCGTCAGGGCAGGTCCACCGCGCAGCGGAATCCGACGTTGTGGGCCCGATCGTTGGGGCCGCGCGCGTACCTGTTGGCGCTGCGCACGTCGCCCGGCTGGCTCGTGAACGAGCCCCCGCGCAGGACGATCTGGCTGCCCGAGGGCGGCCCGTCGGGATCCTTGGCGCCTGGCGCGACCGAGGCGTAGTAGCCGGGGTCATACCAGTCGAACGTCCACTCCCAGACGTTCCCCGCCATGTCGAGCGCGCCGCTGGGCGACGCTCCGGCCGGGAAGGCGCCCACGGGCGACGTCGCGGCGAACCCGTCCTGCTTGCCGTCCACGTTGGCCAGCGCCTCCGCGCCGCCGGGCATCTGGTTCCCCCACGGGAAGCGCCGGCCGTCGGTGCCGCGCGCGGCCTTCTCCCACTCGGCCTCGGAGGGCAGTCGCCTGCCGGCCCACTTGGCGAAGTCCTGCGCGTCCTGGAAGCTCACGTTCACGACGGGGGCGTCGGGCTGCGACGTCGTGTACGAACGGTCGAAGCCGGGTTCGGGCGGCATGCCCCGCCCCGTGGCGGCGGCGAACCGCGCGAACTGGCGATTGGTCACGGGCGTGACGTCGATGAGGAACAGCGAGACCTCGACCTCGTGCGGCGGCCGCTCGTCGGCGTCGCCGTCATTGCTGCCCATCGTGAACTTGCCTGCCGGCACCGCCACGAGGCGCGCGCCGTCCTTGTCGGAGATGTACTCGCCATCCTCGAACCGGATGCCCTCGGGAAGCTGGCGCGACTCGTAGCTGATCCGGAGATCGCGCGAGCTCTCGTTGCCGGCCGCGTCCGTGATCTTCACGGTGAGCGAGTTCGGTCCTCCGATCAGGTTGACGGTCGCGGAGAACGTCTTGTCCACGACGCCGCCCGGCGTGTTCCCCACCACGACGCTCGCGAGCGTCTCGTCCGCCTCGCCCGACACCACGACCGGCGACACGAGCGAGAAGGCGTTGTCCAGCGGCTGGAGATCCACGAACGACGGCGGGGTCGTGTCCTTCTCGACGGTGAATCGCAACGGCGTGCTCTCGTTGCCGGCCTTGTCCCGCGCGAAGAGCGCGACGCTCCGTGGCTCATCGCCCACCGCGATGCGCACCTCGAACTGGCCGTCCTCGATCTTGATGTCCTTGCCGTCGGCCACCACGACGTCCGGGTGCGCGTCCTCGACCTTCCCCTTGACGACCGCGAAGTCGGAGTTGCTCTTGAGCGTTTCCTCGAGCTTGAGCGGCTGCGTGATGGTCACCACGGGCTTGAGCGTGTCCGAGTTCACATCGCGCCACCGCAGGAAGAAGAAGGCCCCCGCGATGAAGACCGCTGCCGCGACGATGATGACCAGCGCGCGCCGTCCGCCGTGCGCGCCGGGATCCTCGGCCTCCACGGCCCTCTGATCCATCGCGGTTCCGCACTTGAAGCACTTGGATCGCCCGGCCGGGCTCCAGTTCGTGCACGTCGGATTGGGACACGGGATCAGGTCAGCCATCGGAATCTCCGCTCGGGTTCTCGTGAGGGGCCACGCGCGCCGGACAAGAGCGCCGGCCGCCGCGGGAGCCCGCTTTCCCGCCAGCGCCGCGTCTCGGCGGAACCGCGGGGTTCAGGGGTCGCTTGAGGGGGGAGCCTACAACAGGCCCGCCGGGGCGCGCGATCTCGCGTGGCTGGCCGCCGAGGTCCCGCGCGGAGACGCCGGTCAGTCGTCTCCGGCGGCCGCCTCGTCAGCCGCCTCGTCGCCCGTGTCATCCCCCGTGTCGTCGTCACCGAGCAGGCCATAGCGGCGGATCTTCCGGTAGAGGCGCTTGCGGTCGATTCCGAGGCGTCGCGCCGCGAGCGTCTTGTTCCCGCCCGCGTCCTCCAGCACGAGGCCGACGAGTTCGGCCTCCGCCTCGGCCAGCGTCGGCAGGCGATCCGGATCGCGCGCCAGCCCGGCACGAGCCCCCGAACGCACGGCGGGCGGGAGCTGATCCGCGTGCACGACCTCGCCCAGGCCGCGCATGATCGCGTGCCGCACGGCATGGCGCAGTTCGCGGACGTTGCCGGGCCAGCCGTGCCGGCCGAGCACGTCGAGCGCTTCGGCGTCGAAGCGGCGGGCGGACAGCCCGAACTGCTCGGCCTCCTCGGCCGCGAAGGCCTCGGCGAGGAACGGGATGTCCTCGGGCCGCTCGCGCAGCGTCGGCAGCCGCAACGCGATCGCGCGCAGGCTGTCGTGAAGGTCATCTCGGAACTTGCCCGCGCGCACGAGCGTCTCGAGGTCCCGGCCCGAGCCCGCGAGGACGCGGCAGTCGAGTTCCGTGGCCTGCGTTGACCCGAGCGGGGCGTGCCGGCCCGAGCGCAGGATCTCGTGCAGCTTCGCCTGAAGGCGCAGGGGCATCGTGTCCACGCGATCGATGTAGATCGTGCCGCCCGTCGCCAGCCGGAATGCTCCGTCGTGATCGTGGCCGGCGCCCGTGAACGCCCCACGGCGGTGGCCGACCAGCTGGCTCTCCAGGTGCGTCTCGTGGAGACCCTGGCAGGACACCTGGACGAAGGGCCCCGACGCGCGCGGCGAGCGCTCGTGCAGCTCGCGGGCGACGAAGCTCTTGCCGGTCCCGGTGGAGCCGGTGATGAGCACGGGCGTGGCGCGACCCGCGACCTCATCCACCTGCTGGCTCATCTGCCGCATCACCGCCGAGCGGCCAAGCAGCGGAACCCGATCGCGCGTCGTGACGGCCTCGCGCCGGAGCCTCGCGACCTCGCGGCGCAGGGCATGGTGCTCGCAGGCGCGCGAGACGACCATGCGCAGCGAGACGGGCTCGTCGCGATCCACGACCGAGAACGCGCCGTGGCGCAGGGCTTCGAGCCCCTCGCCCGTCGGCCCCTGGACGACGCCCACCACCGGCAAGTCCGGCCACCGCTCCGTGGCGAGGTGCAGGAGGCTCATCGTCTCGCGAGCGGCCGCCACCAGATCCGCGACGATCGCGTCGGCGGCGGTGCGCTGCAGCGTGGATTCGGCGTCAGCCGCGGAGCGGGCCTCGATCACGGTCAGCGACGGATCCGCCAGGAGGCGCGCGAGGGGCGAACCCGGGGCTTCCGTTGCGAGAACGA
Source organism: uncultured Thermoanaerobaculia bacterium (assembly GCA_964613915.1). Lineage (GTDB taxonomy): Bacteria > Acidobacteriota > JBCCFW01 > JBCCFW01 > JBCCFW01 > CAZTIW01. The sequence continues at coordinate 21,961 of CAZTIW010000040.1, read as the reverse complement.
GCACGATCGACTTGCCCGCCATGCGTCACCCCCTGCTATTCGAGATGCCCGAGGCGCGCCGTGACGTGCGCGACGCCCCGGCGAAACTCGCGCATGTTGCCGGAACTCAGGAAGAGCCTGGCCTGCGCCAGGCGCGCGGCCAGATCGTCCTCACCGAGGGCCAGCAGAGCCTCCCCGGCCTGCTCGAGCTCGCGCTGAACGCGCGTCAGCTCGCCCAGACGCAACGAATTCAGCCGCACGAGGATCTCGCGCGGGCTGGCGAGGCCGGGGGCGGCGCGGGTCTGCTCGCTCATCTGCCCATCGAACCACCGCTTTGCCTCTCGCGCAAGCGGTGTTGGGGCGGCACGCCACGTTTTCGCGGTAACGACACTCAGACGCGGACGTGCACCTCGTCCCCGACTATACGAATATCGAACACGGGGACCTTCGCGTCGGGGTCGTCCGGGCTCTGGCCGGTGCCGAGATCGAAGGTCCACCCGTGCCAGGAGCACGTCAGGCGCTCCCCCTCGACGAAGCCCTCGGAGAGCGGGGCCCCCGCGTGCGGGCAGCGGTTCTCGAGCGCCCGCACGACTGAGCCCACGCGCACGAGAACCAGGCTCGTGCCGCTGACCTCGGTGGCGAGGCAGCCGCCATCCGGGATGTCCTGAAGCCGCGCGACCAGATGGTAGCCTTCGAGCACGTCGTCCTCCGTGGGGCCGCGACCACTCGCAGGCTCGGGAACACAGATGCTACCCCGCCATGAGCTCACCGACGAGCGGTCCTCCGTCTTGCCCGCGGTCGCGTGCGCCGTGCTCGCGCTCGTCCTGCGCCTCGCGTACGTGGGCCTCGCGGCGCCCGAACAGCAAACGCCGGGCATCGCGTTCAAGTACCGCGCGTGCGCCACGCTGCTGACCGAAGGGCATGGCTTCTACCTCCAGGTCGGGCAGGCGCCCGTGCCCCTGGTGGATCGCCTGCCAGGCTACGTCGTGCTGCTGGCCGGCATGCTCCTGCTGGGCGCGACCACGCCGGCCGCGCTGCTGGCGGCTCACGCCGCGGTGGGATCGCTCCAGGCGGCCGCCGCGAGCGCGGCCGGGGGAGCCCTCGCCGGCCGACGGGGCGCGTGGCTCGCGGGGCTCCTGGTGGCCGGATGGCCGCCCCTGTGGAAGTCCGACGTCCAGCTCGTCGAGACGGGCGCGTCGGGCGCCGCTCTGATGGCCCTCGTCGCCGTGGCGCTCGGAGCGGGCTCGCTGGGCAGCGCGACGCGCGCCGTGACCCTCGCCCTCCTCGCGACCATCGCGGTGACGCTGCGGCCGGATTACCTGCCGATCCCGATCCTCGTGGCGGCCTGGCAGGTCGCGCGCGACCGCGCCCCGCGGCGCCGCGTCACGGCCCTGGCGCTCACGCTAGGCCTTCCCCTGGCGCTGTGCTTCGCGTGGGCGCAGCGCAACGCCCGGGTGGCTGACGGCGCCTTCGTTTCCGTGGGCCTGGGCACGAACCTCCTCGCCGCGATCGGCGAGTCCGTGCACACCGAGATTCCCTCCTTCGGCGACGCGGCCGTGGCGCGGTCCGAGGGCCATTCGGGGCTGTACTGGCCCGATCCCGGGCAGCGCGATCGCGCCCGCGTGCGCCGGGCCCTCGACCTCATCGCCGAACATCCGGGGGCGTACCTCCAGGGCGGCGTGCGCCGCGTGGCCGTCAGCCTCTCGATGCATCCCGGCCGGCTCTGGCCCGGCCCGACGGCCGAGGAGGAGATCCGCGCCTGGCGCGAGCGGCATCCCGGGAGGGGCCGATACGAGGGCCTGTTCGCGGCCGTCGTGGGCCACGTGGCCCGGCATCCCGTGAGCGCGCTGTTGACGTTCGCGTGGGCGCCGCTCGCGCTCGGGCTCGCGGCCCTCGGCGCGTGGCGGCTGCGGCAGCGCGCCGCGTGCGTGGTGGCGCTCCTGGGCCTGCCCGCCTACGCCGTCCTCGTGCACGTGCCGCTGCACGCCGAGCCCCGCTACTTCTTCCCGTTCATCCCGATGCTCCTCGTGGTGGGGGCCGCCGGCCTGGCGACGAGGAGCCGGCCTCGCGCCCCGGACGCGGCTTGAGGCATGATGCCCGCTAGCCTCGCAAACCGCGTCGGGCGCCCCGTCGGCGCTCGCAGAAGGCTTCCTTGCGCCCCAGCGCCGGAGATCCCGTCATGAGCTCCCCCCCGCCCCTCGGCATGTCGACCCCTCCCCCTCCGCCCGCGCCGCCGCCCGCCAAGTCGCGCAAGGGCTGCTTCATCGCCGTGGGCGTGGCGCTCGTGGTCGTCCTGCTGATCTGCCTTGGCGGGTGCTTGTTCATCGTGAAGGCCCCCGGGCGGTTCATGGCGATGGGCCTCGGCCAGGCCCAGGCCAAGATGGTCGAGGCCGTCGCGTCTGACGTCCCGGACGAGCAGCGGAAGGCGTTCGCCGAGGAGTTCGCGGCGCATGTCGAGTGGCTTCGCGCCATCACGCCCGAGACGATCAAGGAGAAGGGCGAAGCGTTCGCCCAGCCGGCCCAGTTCCTGCAGCAGGCCATCGCGGATCAGAGCCTGAGCGCCGACGAGGTCGAGCAGTTCATCGCCATGTCGCGAGCGCTGCGCGGCGCGCCGGATCTCGCGCCGCCGCCGCCCCCGCCTGCTCCGGCGGAGGAGGCTCCGGCGGAGGAGGCTCCGGCGGAGGCCGCGCCGACCGGAGAGGCTCCCGTCGAAGGGGCCGAGCCCGCCGGGGATGCCCCCGCGGCGGCGAGCGGCCCCACGCCCACGCCCGGGCCGTGAGCGCCGAGGACGGGCGCTACCCGTTCGCCGAGCGCGGCGTGCGGGCTCGGGCGCGGCGCGAGCCGGCCGCTGGCGCTGGCCCAGCGGCCGGCCAGCCCCTCGCGGCCGAAGCGGGCACGCCCGGCGGTTCCGGCGCCGCTGATGTCGCCGAAGATGCCGACATCCTCCGCGACCTGCGCCAGTCCGTTCGGGCGACGGTGGACGAGTGGCTGGCCGAGCGGTCGCACACGATCAGCCTGGCCGTGGTCCACGTCGTCGAGGATGCCCTGGCCCGCATGCAGGCCGCGCACGTGGCCCGGCTCCGCGACGTCGCGCGCGAGGCCGACGAGCGCCTGGCCGCCCTCGAGCGCGAGCGCGCCGAGGCGGTCCGAGGCGCGCTGCGCCGGCGGCGCACCCGCGGGCGCGCCGTCGAGCGCGACTTGCGCGAGAAGATCGAGGGCCTCGAGCGCGCGCTGACCGAGGCGTCGCTCGAGTCCGTCGAGCGCCTGCGCGAGGTCGAGCGCCGCGAGGCCGAGGCCCGCCTCGAGATGGAACGGTCGCTCCACGCTCGCCTGCGCGAGAAGGACGCGGAGATTGATCGCCTGAAGCGAGGCGGCAGCCCCGACGCCGCCTACGACAGCCTTCACGAGCAACTCCGCTCGCGGCGTCCGGGCGGCGGCGGCCACGAGCACTGAGGGCCCGGGCGCTTCCCTCCCGCGCCGACCTCAGCTTCCCTGCAGCGCGGCCTTCACGCGCGGGCTGATCCACGAGGCCTCGAGCGAGGCCTCGGGCCGCAGGCGACGGGCCTGATCCCAGGCCTGGCGCGCTCGCGCCAGATCGCGGGACGCCGCGGCTTCCTCGGGCACCAGCAGCGCCCGCGTCGCGAGCGCGCACGCCAGCACGACGAGCGACTCGGCCGTCGGCGATTCCATCTCGAGCGCGTGGATGCTGGCCTCGACATCGCCGCGAAAGAACGCCGCAACCCCCGCGGGCAGCGGGCGCGCGGATGCCACCGGGGAAGGCTCGGGCCGGGCGGGCGCGACCGCGGCGACGCTCGGCGCCGGCGGCTGCGTCGCCACGCGTTCGGGCGCGCGCGTGCGCTGCAGCGCCAGCGTGCTCTCCAGCGACTGCGCCAGATCGCGCGCGTCCTGCCGCGCCGGGTCCACGCCCAGGACCTCGCGGACGAGGCTCAGCGCCGCCTGCGCGTCGCCCTCGGACTCGCGGCGGCGGGCGATGGCCAGCCGGCCGCTCAGGCTCGAGTTCACGGTGTCCACGATCGAGCGCGCGGCCTCGTCCTGAGCGTCCCGCTCGAGGCAAGACTTCGCGAGCTGGAGCGCGCGACCGGCGTCGCCCGCGGCCAGGGCCTGCCGGGCGCGCGCGAGATCGGGACATTCCTCGCGCGCCGGGGTGGTCGCCGGGGCGGCAGCGGGCACGGGTGGGGGCGCGGGCGCGGCGGCGGTCGGCTTGGGCGCGGCGGCCCCGCAGGCCGCCACGGACGCCTCGATCGACCCCAGCATCTCGCGATCCCGGGACCCCATCTTCACGCCGCGAGCGGCCGCGAGCGCCGCTCGCGCCGGCTCGCACGCGCCCAGGGCCAGGTGAGCGCGGGCCATCCAGAGGCTCGGCGCGTAGTCGAAGCTCACCACGCCCACGCGGAACGACCCTTCGGAGGAGCGCTCGCGCAGGGCGGCCTCGAGATGTCTCAGCCCCTCGGCGTGCCGGCCCGCCTGCACCGCCGCCACGCCCGCCTTGTACTCGTCCATGGCCTCGCGATCCCCCGCGCGAGCCGCCGGCGCGAGAGCGCAGGCGATCGCCAGCACGAGCGCCGCGCGACGCCGTCCCCGCGCGCTCACGGGATCACCTCCGCGAACGCCGCCTCCGGATCGAAGCCGGCAAGAACATGCGTCGCGCGCACGGGCCCGTTCCCCGAGACGACGACGGGGAACGAGGTGGGCCCCTCGAGCGACGGGTGCTCGATCTCCACGCGGTACGCGCCGGGCGCCACGTCGAGGCGCAGCGGCGTCAGGCCCTGCGCGGGCACGATGGGTGGCCCGCCCCCGTCGGGAACGAGCCGCACCACGCGCGCCCAGGGCACGACGAGAATCTCGACGGGCACGAGCGCGGCCGCCGCCACGGGCGCTGCCGCGGGCTCTTCGGCGCGGGACATGAAGCGGGCGGCGATGAGCCCGGCGGCGACCAGCATGACCGCCGCCGCGACGCCCAGGGCGATGACGCGGCCCCGGCGCGGCGCGGAACGGTCCCGGCTTCCCATCGCCAGCGTGCGCCCCTCCTCCGCCGCGGCGCGGCGCTGGCCGGGGCCCTCGGCGACCTGGAGCGTGCGCGAGACGGCATGCGCGCTTTCCGCGGCCTCCGCCGCGCTGAGCACGCGCGTGGCCTCTTCCGGCGCGTGCGCCGCCGGTTCGCTCGCGGAGGGCGACCGGTTCGCGAGATGCCGGCGGATGTCCGCCGCCATGTCGCCGATCTTCTGGTAGCGATCGCTGACTTCCTTGGCCATCGCCTTGCGGATGATCCGCTCGATCTCGGCCGGGACCTCACGCTGCATCTCGGCGAAGGTTCGCGGCTGCTTGAAGACGATGTTGTAGATGACCGACGTGATGGACTCGGCGGCGAACGGCTTGTCGCGCGCGAGCAGCTCGTAGAACAGCACGCCCACCGCGAAGATGTCCGAGCGCGTGTCCACGGCCTTGCCCTGGATCTGCTCCGGCGACATGTAGTCCGGCGTGCCGATCACCATCCCCGTCGCCGTCAGCGACGTGGACTCCATCTTGGCCACGCCGAAGTCCACGATCTTCACGCGGCCGTCGGGGCAGATGTGGACGTTGGCCGGCTTGATGTCGCGGTGGATGATCCGGCGCTGGTGCGCGTAGGCGAGTCCGTCACAGACCTGCGCGATGATCTCGCAGCACTCCGTCACGGGAAGGTCGGGGCGCGCCCGCATGAGCTGCCGCAGGTCCTCGCCCTTGAGCAGCTCCATGGCGATGTAGGGCGTGCCGGACTCCTCGCCCAGGTCGTAGACGACGACGATGTTCGGGTGATCGAGCGCCGCCGCCGCCCGCGCCTCGATGCGGAAGCGCTCCTTCATGTCGTCGTCCACCTCGTCGCCGGTGATCACCTTGATCGCGACGTCGCGCCCCAGCAAGGGATCCTGCGCGCGGTAGACGAGTCCCATGGCGCCCTTCCCCAGGACGCCCGACACGGTGTACTTGCCAATCTTCTGCGGGTGGACGGCCATGACGCTGGGCCATCATGCCACCCCGGAACCGACACTTCACGCCGTGCGCGCCAATGGCCTCCAGTTGAGCCGCGGGCAGCATTGGGAGACGATGGCTCAGCCATGCCCCCCCCGTGCCCTGGCGACGCCGTCACGCTGACCGTCAGCAGCGATCCGAGGTGCCTCGGCGCCGTGCGCGCCATGGTCGAGTCCAGCGCCGGACGGGCAGGGTTCGATGCGCGTGCGCGCCATCGCATCGCGCTCGCCGTGGACGAGGCGTGCGCCAACGTGATCCGGCACGCGTACTGCGGGCGGACGGACGGGGATGTCACGATCACGTGCTCGCTCGAGCCGGGCGATGAATGCCCGACGTTCGTCGTTCACGTCGTTGACCACGGCGATCCGCCCCCGGGCGGGTGCATCGAGCCCCTTCCCGTCACCAGTCCGCCCCAGCCAGGCGGGCTCGGCCTCCGGCTGATGCACGAGATCATGGACCGGGTGACGTACGCTCGGGATCCCGAAGGCGCCAACGTTCTCGTCCTGACCGTGGCATGTCCCCGGGGGGCGCCATGACGCGCGGGTGGTCGGCCAGCCGCGGGGAACGAACGGGTCCGGCCGTTCCGGACTGTTCGCCGGGGGCGCCCGGAGGCTACGATGGGCGCCCAGACACGAGGAGAGGCTCTTGACGATTCACGAAGCCGGTAGCGACCCGGTCGCGGTGACGACGCGCCAGCAGGGTGGATTCACGGTCGTCTCGGTGACGGGCGAGGTGGACCTGTACTCGTCCCCGCGCATGCGCGAGGCGATTCTCGCGGGCGTGTCCCGCAAGGATCCGCGCGTCATCGTGGATCTGGCCGGCGTCTCGTACATGGACTCCTCCGGCATCGCGACGCTGGTCGAGGCCCTGCAGCTGACCCGCAAGCACGGCGGGCGGCTGATGCTGGCCGGGCTGACCGAGCGCGTGCGCGAGGTCTTCGAGCTGGCTCGCCTGGAGTCCGTGTTCGAACTGGTGCCCGACGTGGCTGCGGCGCTCGAGTCGGGCCGGGGCTGACGCCGGCATGCTCGGCATGGTGGGCGCCATCGGTCGCAGCGTCCTGGCGTTCCTTCAGGATGTCGGCTCCCTGTCGGTGACGTCGGCGCGCGCCATGGGCCACGCGGGCAAGTCCGCCTTGCCGGGCGGCCGCGGTCGCATCCGCGTCGTGATCCAGCAGGCGTGGCTCACGGGCGCGTCGGCCCTGCCGATCGCGGGCCTCATCGCGTTCATGATCGGCCTGATCCTCGCGCTGCAGTCGGCCGTCCAGCTCGAGCGTCTCGGCGCCGAGCGATACGTCGCGAGCCTCGTCTCGGTGGCCATCACGCGCGAGCTCGGTCCCGTCATCACGGCCATCGTCGTGGCGGGCCGCACGGGCTCGGCCATCGCGGCGGAGATCTCGAGCATGAAGATCCAGGAGGAACTGGACGCGCTCGAGGTCATGGGCTTCAACATCATGTCGTACCTCGTTGCCCCTCGCGTCCTGGCGCTCGTCATCGTTCTCCCGCTCCTGACGGCGCTCTGCGACCTGATCGGCATCATCGGCGGACTGGTCTGCGCGGTCACGGCCCTGCACATGCCGGCGCAGCTGTACATCGAGACCGCCCGCGAGGCGCTCACGCTCAAGGACTTCGTCACGGGGCTCATCAAGGCCGGCGTGTTCGGCGTGACGATCGCCTGCGTCGGCGTCTGGTGCGGACTCAAGGTCCGGGGCGGCCCCGAGGGCGTCGGCAAGGCCACCACGCGCTCGGTCGTGCTCGGGATCTTCCTCATCGTCGTGAACGACCTGATCTTCACCGGCCTCTTCTTCCGGCTCTGAGACGATGTCCTCCCCTGCCTCGTCCCCGGCCCCGTCCCGCGACGTCATCGTCGTGGACGGGCTGACGGCCGGCTACGACGGCCGCGCGATCATCAGCGACGTCACGTTCAGGCTGGCCGAGGGAGAGACGCTGTCGGTCGTCGGCGTCTCGGGCTGCGGCAAGTCCACGCTCCTGCGCTGCCTGGTGGGCCTCCTGCCGCCCATGTCCGGCAGCGTCCGGGTCTTCGGCCAGGATCTCGCGACGCTCGACCGGCACGGCCTGCACGAGCTGCGGCGGCGCATCGGCGTCGGATTCCAGGGCGCCGCCCTGCTGAACTCCCTCACGCTCGCCGACAACGTGGCCCTGCCCCTGCGCGAGCACACGCGGCTCGACGAGGCGACCATTCGCATCATGACCCGGCTCAAGCTGGAACAGGTCGGCCTCCTGGGCGCCGAGCACCAGCTTCCGTCGCAACTCTCGGGCGGCATGCGCAAGCGCGCGGGCATCGCCCGGGCGCTGGCGATGGACCCGCAGATGCTCGTGCTCGACGAGCCGTCCGCGGGCCTCGACCCGATCACGGCCGCGGGGCTGGACAACCTGCTCCTGCGCCTGGGTTCGGTGCTGGGGCTCACGCTCGTCGTCGTGACGCACGAGCTCGAGTCCATCAAGCGCATCAGCGGGCGCATCCTCATGATCGACCGCGGACGCGTGCAGTTCAACGGCACGCTGGCGGAGGCGAAGACCACGGGCGACGTGCGGGTGCGCCAGTTCTTCGACCGCCGCGCCGACGACGACACGGGGGAGCACGTGGCGGCAGACCTCGCTCCCCGTACCGGAGGCACTCCGTGAAGCAGACCACGACCGAGATTCTCGTCGGCGCGTTCGTGACCGCGGGCCTGGCCGTCATCCTCGTCGGCATCTTCGTCATCCGCGGCCTCGGCACCGGCGCGCTCGTGGAGTACCACGCGCTCTACTCCAACGTGGCCGGCATCGAGAACGGCACGCCCGTCAAGTACAACGGCATGCTGGTCGGACGCGTGCGCTCGCTCGCCATTGACGACACGGACCGATCCAAGGTGCGCGTCACGTTCATCGTCCGCGACGGCACGCCCGTCACGCCCCGCACCGTCGCGAAGATCACGAAGGCCGACATCCTCGGCGACCCGTACGTGGACCTGCACCAGCTCGAGTCCGAGGTGGGCGGGTCGGTCCGGCTCGACGAGCCCGGGGACCTCCTGCCGGGAGGCTCCCGCGTGCTGGCCGGCGAGCCGTTCGACTTGCAGAGCACGCTCGACGACGCGGCCGCCGCCATCGAGAGCCTCTCGGCGCTCGCCACGCTCGTCAAGCGCCAGGTCGAGGCCGTCATCGACGATGTCCGTCGCTTGCTCGACACGACGCAACGCCTGCTCTCCGAGGAGAACCGGGCGCGCATCGAGGAGACCCTCGACGGTCTCTCGGCGACGGCACGCGAGATCGAGGGGACCATTTCCGAGAACCGGGAGCGCTTCGACACGGTGATGCGCAACGCCGAGGCCTCGTCGGACACGCTCCGCTCGGCCTCGCTCAAGATCGACGCGTCGCTCGAGAAGGTCCTCCCCCGGACGGAGACGCTCCTGGCCACGGCTGACAAGACACTCGGCGACATCCGGCTGCTGGTGGCCACCGCCGACGGCACGCTCTCGGCGCTCGACGCGCAGCGCGTGAACGACCTGCTCGACAACCTGGACGCCACGACGCGCAACCTGGCCGAGTTCAGCCGCGACCTCAAGGACCGCCCCTACCGTCTCATCCGCACCGAGAAGCGCGAACCGCAGCCCTCGAGGTTCCAGCCGTGAAGATCCATCTCCCCTCCGCGCCCGCCCTCCTGCTCGCCGTCGCCGCCGGCGCGACGCTCCTGGCGTGCGCCGTCAAGGCGCCGCCCCGCACGACCTGGACCATCGTCGCTCCGGGGGACGCGCCGGCAGCCCGGCGCGACGCGGCGGGCCCCGCGCTGGGCGTCGCGCGGTTCACCGCGGCTCCCGAGGTTCGCACGACCGACATGCTGTGGCGCACGGACGGCGGACGCCTGCTGCACGAAGCAGAGGAACAGTGGGTGGACTACCCGGACCGCATGCTCGAGGAACTGACGCGCGCCGCGCTGCTCGAGAGTGGCCGCTTCTCGTCCGTCACGCCCGCTCCCCCCGTCGCGGGCACGGATGCCACGCTGACCGTCCGGGTCCTGGACTTCTCGGAGTGGCACGACGGCCAGACGATCACCGCCCGCGTCGTGATGGAGTGGCGCCTGCGCTCGGCTTCTGGCCAGATGCTCGGTCAGGACGTCGTCAGCGCGTCGAGTCCGCTCGCGGTGCGGAGCGCCGCGGGCGTCGTCACGGCCTTCCAGGCGGCTTCCAGCGACGTCATCGCGCGCGTCGTGGATGCCGTCGCGATCGCGTCGGCGACGCGCTGATCCCGGAAGCCCGTCCGCGCCGATTCAGGGGCAGGGATCGGGAACGGTCCCCGGCGAGCCGGGCCCGAAGCGCGGCCGGCCATCAGAGGTCGATCCGAAGTCGGGCTCCGTGCAATCGCCACCCTGGCACTTGACCAGGTAGTAGTAGCCCCCGCGGTCGGTGGGCGGGGCCGGGGCTGGCAGCGGCCGCGCGTCGGCGTAGGTGGTGCCGACCGGCGCGGGCAGGCAGGTGGCGTCGCGCAGGTCGCGGTTCACCCACAGCGCGTTGATGCTCCCGCTCGCGAGCTGGTAGGTCGCGCCCGCGCCCTGATCCAGCCACGAGATCTCGCGGCCGACGCCGGGCCGGCCGACGCTGAGGCGCAGCGAGCCGAGACTCTGGTTGCAAAAGACCGTGAAGTCCGCCGTGCGCGAGCTCACCGCGATGAGCTCCGGCCGGCCGTCCCCATCGAGGTCCGCGGCCGCGAGCCCCTCGGTGGAGATGTTCGCAAGGAGCGTCACCACCGGCTCGAACAGGGCGCCAGGACGCCCCTCGCGGATCCGGATCACGGACGCCTCCGCGACGGCGATGTCCAGGAGGCCGTCGCCCGTCAGGTCGCGCACGATCGCGGCGCGCGCGCTGCCGCCGAACGTGATGGGAGCCGATGCGAGATCGAGAACGAAGGTGCCGCCCTGGGGCCTGAGCACGAAGCCGTCGCCCGAGGGCGTGATGCCCACGAGTTCCTGGCCACCGCCGTCGAGGTCCTCGGAGAACAGGAAGGCGAAGCTCGTGCCGCCGAGGCCGAAGTCGTCGGACGGCACGAACGTCGGATTGTCGTGCGCGCCGGCGCCGTCGTTCCACGGGAACAGGTAAAGGCCCGGGCGCGAGAACGAGTCCACGCCGGCGACGACGAGGTCAGGCTGCGCGCCGCCGAAGTACCGGCCCGCGGTGATGGCGCTCCCGCCGAGAACCAGGGGGTACGACTGGCGCAGGGTGAAGCCGCCGCGCCCGTCGCCCTCGAACGTGCGGACGCGATCCGCCGGCGAGCGCTCGACGACGGCCAGGTCGAGGGCCGAGTCGCCGAGCATGTCCGCCAGCGCGATGCGTCCGGGCGCGCCGCCGCTCGAGGAGGGCGAGCCGAACGTGCCCGTGCCCGTGCCGCGCCACAGGAACTGATCGCTCGTGAAGGTCCCGAGGATGTCCGCGTTGGCGTCATCGGCCGAGTTCACGCTCGCGATCCGGAGCTCCGAGGGCTGATCGGCGCCCGGAGGCGTCAGGATGCGCGCCGGCCCCACCGTGTCGGGTCCCGTGCCCGGGAAGACGATGACCGTGCGCAGGAGCGGATCCGCAGTCGAGGCGCAGCCGATCGCGACGACCTCGCGCCCGGTCGCGTCGACGCGCCCGCCCACGGCGGTCCGCGGCTGCGTCGCGCCGACGGGGTAGGACGGCGGGGCGTCGAACACGCCCGACCCGTCGTTGCGCAGGACCGTCATCGCGTTCTGGTCGCCGTGCAGGACGATGAGGTCCAGGTCGAGGTCCCCGTCAATGTCGGCGGTCACGATCGAACCCGGCCTCAGGGCCGACATGTTCCCCATCGCGTAGTGACGCTGCGCCGAAGCCGCGCCATCGAACGTCGGAGGGCCACCGCCGGGCAGGCCCGGGATGGTCGTGATCCAGTTGAACCCGCGGTCAGCGGTGGGCTCGCCCGCATCGGCGATGACGAGGTCCCGCGTGCCATCGCCGGTGATGTCAACGAGGAGCGCGGCGGTCCACTCGGTCGGCGGCCGGGCGCCGAGCGAGAGATTCGCGACGAGATCCACGCGCACCGGCGGGCCGAACACCGCCGCCGTGGCGGTGCTCGGGTAGAAGAGCAGCACGCCCTCGCTCGTCACGACGAGCGCGTCCGGCCAGCCATCGCCCGTCCAGTCCTCGACGAACGCCTCGATGGGCGACAGCCGCGCGCCGGCGCCATCGCGCACGGGCACGAGCACGAGCGACGCCGCGGCTGACAGCACGTACCCGCGGAAGGTCGCGTCGCCCGGCCAGATGACGAGCTGCCCGTACTGGTTGTCCACCGCGAGGACATCGGGCGTCACCGCGGACTCGCCCGGGACGTTCAGGAAGTTCGCGACCTTCACGTCGTTGAAGACGCCGACCTGCGCCGTGGTCGAGAACCGCTGGAGCGAGCCCCACGAACCCGTCGGCAGCCCGCCGCCGTCCGTCTCCCCGACGGCGATGCCGACAGCGCCGGCCTCGGTCACGACGACGAGATCCAGCGCCGCGTCGGCGTCCCAGTTGACGGCGATGATGTCGGTGCCGTTGCCCCGGCGAGCGTCCGGCGAGGCCGGCGCTCCCCAGCCGCCCGGAACGCCCGGGTTCAGGTAGGCGAAGTACCGCAGCGCCGTGCGGTTGGTGCCGGCGATGTCCGGAAGGCCGTCATCGTTGAAGTCCGCCGCCACGATCGCCGCGGCGTCGGAGGCCAGCGACGAGATGCCCGTGTCGGGGACCGGGGGCTCGAGCACGTCCGTCTCGACGAACGTCCCCATGCCGTTGTTTCGCCAGAGCGAGACCCTCTTGGATCCGCCGAAGGTGATCGCCAGATCCGGAATGCCGTCAGCGCCATAGAAGTCAGCGGCGACGATGGCGTGCGGCGAGTTCGTGCGGAGCGGCACGTCCGTGCGCGTGCAGAACCGCGCCACGGCGCCGGCGCCGGGCGCCAAGGCCACGAGGCCCAGGGCCGCGAGAAGGACGGAGGCTCCCGCGAAAGGGATCTGGCGACTGGACATGCTGGCTTCCCCGGCCGGGCGCGGTGGCGTCCGGCTCGATGCGATGGCGCCGAGCCGTCCCCACGACTGCCGCCAGGAGACCGTCTACGGACGACCACCCGGCCCGAATGTAGCACCGGGCCGTCCCGCCGAACAACGTGCGCAGGACACGCCCGGCACGTGGCCGAATCGGGCGCCAGGGCCCGGATCAGTCGGCGCCGGGTCCCTCGGAACCCTCGCGGTCGTCAGCCTCGGGCGCCGGGGGCGCCTGCAGCAGCGCGACGGCGCTCTCGAGCGCCGCCAGCGCGTCGGCGGCTCGGGAACGAGCGGCCTCGGCCTCGGCGCGAAGGCGCCCCTCGCTGCGCGTGAGGCGCCGGACCTCCTTGTCGAGCTTCTCGCGGAGCGCCGCGAGCTCGCTCTCGGCCGCCGCCGCGCGCTCGGCCGCGGTGCGCGCGTCCTTCGTCGCGCGGCTGGCCTCGGCAGCCCGCTCGTTGGCCGCCGCCTCGGCGCGCTCGCGCCCCTTCTCGGCAGCCTGCAAGCGCAGCTCGGCGTCGGCCATCTTGCGCTCGGCCTCGCGACGTTCCGTCTCGAGGCGGCTGTTGGACGTGTGCGCCTCGTTGAGCTCCTCGTTGAGCTTGGTGAAGCGGGCGCCCTGCTGCTCGCGCTCGACTTCCAGCGCGTGCGTCGCCTGGCCTGCCTGGCGCCGCACCTCCTCGAGATCCGAGGTCGCGATGTCCAGCGCTTCCGCCAGCTGCTGGCGCGTCGCTTCCAGCTCCGACGCGCGAGCGCGAAGGCTCGCGAGCTCGGACTCCGCCGCCGTCGCGCGATCGCGCAGGCCCCGGCCTTCCTCTCGCAGGCGCCGGTCCTTCTCGTCCAGCTCGGCGTTGAGCTTCTTGACGGTGTCCGAGAGCTGAGCGATCAGCTCATTCTTCCGCGCGAGCTCGCCGCTGAGAGACTGGAGCTCCGCGTCCATGTTGGCCGAGGGCTGCTGGACGGTGCGCTCCTCGACCGCCGAGAGCCCGTGCTGGAGGGCGCGCTTGATCTCGGCCTCGATCTGCGCCCACTCGGTGCGCAGCGCGTCCACGCTCGCGTCCGCGACGGTCGCCGTGAAGGACTCGACGCGGGACATGGCCTCCCGCATGCCGGCCAGCTCGTCGTCCACGGCCTTCTCGCCGCTGGACCTGAGCTCGTCGAGAAAATCGCCCCCGCCCGCCGGCTTGATCGGCCCGTCGTCGAGGTTGCCGAGGGGGTTGTCGTCGCCCGGAGTCATGCTGCCCATGACCCGCATGTTACACCCTCGCCCGCGGCGTCCGCGCCGGGCGTGACATGATCGCCTCCCGGGCTCAGCCGGACTGCCCATGTCGAGCCGATACCGCACCCCCCTCGTCCTGAAGCTGTTTCCCCGCGTCCCGAAGGGTCTCTTCGGCTCGGGGAAGGCGGCGGAGCGCGCCACGGCGTGGCTCGACAGGCGGGTTTTCTACCGCGAGTTCGAGATCTCGCCGCGCCAGGCGCTGTTCGTCGCGGGCACGCTCGCGGGTCTGGCGATCTGGAGCGTCCTGGCCCTGGCCCTTTCCGCCCATGCGCTCTGGCGCGCGGAGACCATGCGCGCCGAGGTCGTCGCCCGCGAGCGCGACCTCGAGCAGGAACGCCAGCGCGTCGCGGCCACGCGCCGGGACATCCACGTGCTGCTCTCCCGCCTCGAACCGCTGAACGAGCGCGTGGACAAGCTCTCGGGCTTCTCGCAGCGGCTGGCCCTGGTCGCGGGCATCGATTCCCTGGCCGAGGAACTTTCCACGGACGCCACCGATCGGCGGCTGGACCTCGCCCTGACGGAGACCGAAATCGGCGAGCTGGACCGGCGCTTCGAGCGGCTCGGGACGCACCTGCAGGACCGCGCCTTCGATCTGGACAGGACCCCCTCGGTCTCGCCGCTGCGCACCGCCTTCGTGCCGACCGACCGCTACGGCTTCCGCTCGGCCCGCTTCCTGCGCGAGCCCTCGGCCCTGGCCCACGGCGGCAACGGCCGGCACTTCCACGGCGGGCTCGACCTGGCGGCTCCGGCGGGCACGCCGATCCACGCCACGGCGGTCGGCACCGTGCACTTCGCCGGGTCCATCCCCGCGCGGCAGGACGCGCCGGCCTCCCTGTACGGCCAGTTCGTCGTGCTGGACCATGGCAACGGCATCCGAACCGTTTACGCCCACTGCTCCGACCTCCTGGTCGAGACGGGCGACGAGGTCCGCCGGGGGCAGCCCATCGCCCGCGTGGGCTCGACGGGGCGCTCCACGGGCCCGCACCTGCACTACGAGGTCGTCGTCAACGGGCGACCGCTGGATCCGGAACTGTTCATGCTGGACATGACGCTGCCGGATCGCCGGGAACGCGTCGCGGTGGACGCCAGTTCGGTCCTGATCACCGAGGTGGACAAGCTCCTCGGCCGCTGAGAGGATCGGCGCCGGGTCACGACGACGGAGACTTCCATGGCTGATGACAAGAAGCAGACGCTCGACATCCCGCTCGGCACCATCTTCGAGTTCAAGGACGGGAAGCTGATCTTCGGGCACGAGTCCGACATCGTGATCCGCACGAACCTCGGCGGGTACAAGTTCCAGAAGATCTTCAGCAAGCGCGGCAGCGTCCAGGTCCTGCCGCCGGATGGCGTCGAGTTCGACGTGGACGAGATCGAGGCGCCGACCGGCGACGTCTTCCTGAACGGCCGCGTGCGCGTGCGCTCCACGAAGGCCCGGACCGTTCACTTCCAGGAAGGCCAGCTCCAGGCGGATCTCATTGACGCCAAGGAGGAGGTCGTCCTGCAAGGCGCGCGCATCGTCGCGCTGCACGTGAAGGCCCCGAAGGTCACGCTCGACCCCGAGGCCGACGGCCTCGTGCTGGTCGTGGAGAGCCAGAACGAGGTCGGCCGCACCCGGGCTCGCGGCGGCTTCCGCAGCGTGGCCGAGGCACGCCAGGCCCTGGACCAGTTCCACCGGCTGTTCGGGGACGGGGGGGGCCATGCCGCTTCGCCCGCCGCGAGCGCGCCGTCTGCAGCGGCAGCGGCATCTGCGCCGGCCGCGCCGGCGGCGGCAACCCCGCCGCCCGCCGCTGCCCCGCGCGAGGACGCCAACGCGACGTTCCCGGGCATCCCGTCGAGCGCCGACGCGCCCGTGCTCCCCAAGTCGAGCGTCTTCCGCAAGCGGAGCTGAGTCCCCCGCCACGCGGCCGAGCCGCGGGCGGCCTCAGCGGCCGATCATCTTCAGGACGAGCACCTGCGCGACGAGGCTCCCCTCGGCGTCAGCGTGATCGGTGGACACCAGCGCCGTGCCCACGTCGAAGCGGATGAGCGTGCCCTTCGGCCCGGGCAGGTTTCCCGTCAGCGCCACGCCGAGGTGATCGGAGTCCTTGCCGAACTCGGCCCTGACCGCGTCGGGCAGATCCCGGTTCCAGGTGCGGCCGAAGCCGACCTGCAGCTGCGCGCCGAAGAGCCCCGCGACCTGCGCGCCGTAGGCGACGCGCACGAGCGCGGCCTCGTCGAACAGGATCCCCGAGCCGTCGAACCCCGGAAGGCGCGTCCCCCCGAAGGCGGAGAACTCGTGCTGGCTGAAGCGGTCGAGGCCGGAGCCGCCGAGGTACTGGACATCGAGGCTCGCCGTCTGCAGCTTGGTGAGCGGCCAGAAGCGGGACACGCTCGCGCCCCACTTCCAGTACCCGTCCGCGGCCTCGCCGGCGGGCGGAGGGCCCGAGCCGTCGTCCAGACCCCAGTCCTGCCATCCGTCCCGCTGCGATCGCTCGACAAAGGAACGCAGGTCCCATCCTCCGGACCGCCAGTCGGCGAGGGCTCCGAGCGAGAACACGAAGCCGTCCTGCGGGATGACGAAGGCGTCCGACGTGTCGTCGGCGCGGCTGAAGGACTGATGCGCCACGCGCGCCGTCGCGCCGATCCGCGCTCGCAGGCCCACGGGCCGCGAGATCTCGATGCCGATGCGCGGCACGCGCGAGCGAACGACCTCGGCGTCGTCCACTCCCGTGCCCGGGATGCTCTGGCGCTCGCGCCGCCGGATGACGGGCAGGAACACGTCAGCGCCCACCGCGACGCGCGACCCCGCCACGGACGGATCGGCGATCGAGAACGAGTTGATGGCGCCGGCGGCGAAGATGTTCATCTGCAGGCCGCGCCCGCCGAGGTCGTGATCGAGCCAGTTGATGCCCGCGAGCGGAAGGACGCCCCCGTACGAGTCGTCGTACCGCGCCCCCGCAGCCACGAAGAGCTTGCGGGAGGACGTCTCGGCCACGACGCGATCGCCCGCGTCGTCCGTCCGCAGGTAGCGCAGCCCCTCGTCGGTGTCGCGCATCATCTGATGGTCCGAGCGCAGGGCGGCCTCGCGGAGCTCGCTGAAGTCGGGCGGGTTCACGCGGTAGTTCGAGTAGAGCATGCGCATCGTCACGCCCACGGTGCCGCCGAGTAGCGAGACGGTTCGCTGGATGCGCGACTCGCGGACGAGCCAGTGCTCGCCGTCGTCGGCCAGCACGGCGCCGAAGCGATCGGACTGCTCGCTCGAGAGGATCGGCGGCTCGAGCTGCGTCTGGACGAGATCCACCGCGACGCGGTCGTACGTCGTGGAGTCGATCCAGACCGTTCCGGCGTAGGCCGTCACGTCGGACACGCGCGGGCGGAAGGCGACGCGCCAGCACTGGTGGCCGTCACGCGCGTCCCGGCCCTCGAGCCGGAAGTCGTAGGTCTTGTCGAGCCGCAGCTCGAGCGGGAGGGCCTGGACCTTCTCGGGCTGCAGCAGCGGCAGCTCGGGCACGCGCCGGCTCTTGGGCTCGTACCGCGCGCCGTTGATGAACCACCGCAGGTTCTCGATCTCGCGCACGCCCGCCCGATCGAAGAAGTACCGGCCCTCGATGCGGACGTCGAACGACTGGCCCGACGCGCCGAGCGCGTAGCGCATCTCGGTCGAGATGTCGGCGACGTAGCTGTGGAGCGCGTGATCTCGCGCGGCCTGCGCCGCGAAGTGCCGCGCGAGAATCTCGTCCACGGTCGGATCCACGACGGCGTCCACGCCCACGTCCTCGGCGACCTCGTCCCCGCGCGCCCGATCCCAGGCCAGCACGATCGGACGCCGCACGAGCGGAATCTCGGCGCCCCAGCCGCCCCCGTGGCGCGCGACGCGGGGCCGGAGTTCGGGACCGTCCGCGTCGAACACGCGGAGATCGACCGGCTCGTCGTCGAAGGTGACGACCATGCGCCCGGCGGGCAGGCGGCCCTCGCCGCGAGGCTCGAGGATCAGGCGCGAGCCCAGGTCCGAGGCCGCGACGAGCTGCGTGGCCTCGACGTCCACCTCCGCCGGAAAGCTCACGCGTGGCGCCGCACCCGTGGGCGACACGTCCGGCGGCAGGGCGGCGAGCACGATCGCCAGGGCCTCGCCAATGGCCCGGGGCGCCGTCACGAGCGTCGCGGACGGAACCGCCACGACGGCCGCGTGCTCGCCGCGCGCGCGCGCCGCGAGCGCCTCGCGCAAGAGGCCGCGCGCGTCGGTGGCCGAGAGACCCGTGCGCAGGCCGCCGGCTGGCCCGGCGCTGCCGGTCGCGCTCGCGAGACCGTCCACGAAGGGCCCGACGCTCTCTGCGAGGGTCCCGCCCGCCTCCGCGCGCGCATCTCCGGCAAGTACGAGCGTGCGCCTGTCCACGCCCTTGATGGCCAGCGCCGTCCGCTTGATGAAGAAGGCGGCCTCCGCGTCGTCGCGGGCCCCGCCGGCGAGTTCCCACGCCGCCACGCGGCCGGCGCCGCGCTCCGCCAGCATGGCCACGCGCTCGACCCATGCGTCCACCGCGGCGCCGTCGCGCACGTCGGGGCCGTCCACCTCGGCGAGCGCCACGATCACGCGCGCGTGACCGGCGGCCGGCTCGAGCGCCGCGGAAAGGCTGGCCGCGTCGTCCTCGGGCTCGCCGCCGCCGACGGCGAGCGACAGTCGCAAGAGCAGGCGCTCCTCGGCCGGATGGTCCGCGACAGCGGAGCCCGCGAGCCCCTCCGACAGCATGGCCGCCGCGCGCGCGAGCGCCGCGGTCGCCGCCGGCGCATCGGCCGCGGACACGTCCAGACCCGCCCCCTCCAGCCCGGCCGCTCGCCCGCTGCCGGTCACGGGACCGAGGGCGAGCGCGAGGGCGAGAATCACGGGGGTCGCGGCTGGCGGGCGGAACATGAGAGCCTCCGGGGAGACGCGGACTGTAACGCGGACGGGTTCGCCGCCGCCAAGCCGACCCGGAGAGCCGAGCGTTGAGTCACGGCCGTAGCACGCGCCGGCGCGCGCGATGGGGACAGGTCTTCCTCGTGAATCGGGGCGCCTGTCAGCGCATCGTGGATGCGCTCGGCCCCCTCGCCGATCGCGCCGTGATCGAAATTGGCCCGGGCCACGGCGCGCTCACGACGCTCCTGGTCGAACGAGCGCGCCGCGTGGTCGCGGTGGAGATCGATCCCGAGCTCGCCGCAGGAGCCCGGGCGTTCCTTCCGCCGTCTCGCGGGACCGTCCTCGAGTGCGACGCCACGCACGCCGACTGGCCGGCGTGGCTCGCGACCGCGCTGGAGGGCGGCCTCGAGCCGCCGGTCGCCTTCGCATCCAACCTGCCCTACGAATCGGGCACGGCGATCCTGCAGGACTGGCTGGAGGCCTCGGCCGCCGAGGCCGCGCTGCCGTTCGCCGTGGTCATGCTGCAGCGCGAGGTCGCCGAGCGCGTGACGGCGACGGCGAACTCTCGCGCGCATGGCTTTCTCTCCGCGCTGGCTCAGTCCACGCATGCCGTGCGCGGCCTCTTCGACGTGGCCCCGGGATCGTTCCGGCCCGTCCCCAAGGTCTGGTCGCGCGTCGTGCGACTCGATCGCCTCGCCACCCCGCTGATCGCGCCGCCGGAACGCGCCGCGTGGACCGCCTTCCTCCACGACGCCTTCGCTCACCGGCGCAAGCAACTGGCGGTGTCGCTCGCGGGCCGTCACGGTCACTCCCGCGAGGGCTGGCGCGAGCGCCTGGTCGCGCTGGGCCACGCGGAGACCGCCCGCGCCGAGACCCTGCCCGTGAGCGATCTCGTGGCGCTCTGGCGCGCATGAGCGCTGGCTCACGGTTCGGATGCGGCCCGGACCATGCCACGATGACCGCATGCCGATTCTCGACGCGCTGCTTCTCGGCCTCGTTCAAGGGCTGACGGAGTTCCTTCCGGTTTCCTCCGATGGCCATCTCGCCGTCGCGGCGCTCCTCATGGGCCACGACCCCGCGCACTCCGGCGGCATCTTCTACGACCTGCTCCTGCACGTGGCGACGCTGCTGGCCATCGCGCTGCGCTTCCGCCACGAGCTCTGGTCGCTACGCCACGCGCTCGGGCGGGGGCCCGCGGCGCCCGCCGCCCGTCGCGTGATCGCGCTCGTGATCGCCGCGAGCGTCCCGACGGCCATCGTCGGCCTGACGTTGCAGGACGCGTGCGAGCGAGCGTTCGGCGTGCCGGTGCTCGTCGGCATCGGCTTCCTGGCCACGTCCCTCGTGCTGGTCATGACGCTCGTGATCCTGCGGCGCCGGCCGCTCGCGCCGCCGGCGGACGACTCGCCCTCCGCCTGGTCCGACCTCGCGACCGTTCGCTTGCGCGACGCCGTGGTCGTCGGAGCCTGCCAGGGCCTGGCGCCCTGGCCCGGCTTCTCCCGGTCGGGGGTGACGATCGCGGCCGGCGTCGCGATGGGAGTCGCGCCGGGCACCGCCGCGCGCTTCTCGCTGCTCGTGAGCATGCCCGCCATCGGCGGGGCCTTCCTGCTCAAGCTGGGCGACGCGCAGCCGCCCGGCGGGTTCTTCCCGATGGCGTGCGGCTTCGTCGTGGCCTTCGTCGTGGGCTGGATGGCGATCGGCTGGCTCCTCGCCATCGCGCGCAAGGCGCGCCTGGGCGTGTTCGCGGCCTACACGGCGGTGCTGGGCCTCATCACGGTCTTCCTGGGCCTGCGGTAGGCCCCTGGCGCCGCTCCCAGCCCATTGCCCGGGCGGCAGGCCCTCCGGGCACCCGATTCGCCCGGCTGGTCGCGAGGCATTGGCCCTTATCGCCCCGTGAGTTGCACCACGGGTGTTGACAAGTTTCTTGAGGTCCGTGGAACATTGGGGTTCTTCCGGCGAGGCGGGGGCCCCAGCCGGGCAAGGACGGGGCGGACGTGTCTGCCCGATCACGCAAGCAAGCCGCAGAACCTGCTGCCCAGCGCACGGCGCACGCGCCCGACGTCGTGTCGCTCGCGCTGGCGGCCGCGTGCCTGATCACGGCGCTGGCCCTGGCCACCCATCACGCGGATGACGCGTCGTGGGGATCCGCGACCGGGCAGTCCGACGTCCGCAACCTCGTCGGGCCCTTCGGCGCGAATCTCGCCTGGCTCCTGCACGAGGTCGTCGGCTACGCCGCCTGGGTGCTGCCCGTGGCGTTCGCCGCCGGAGCCGTGTCGCTCTACCGGCGCCGGACGCTCCACGTCGGCTGGGGACGAGGCCTCGCGGCCGCGGTGCTCGCGCTGTCGAGCACGGCGCTCCTCGCGCTGAGCGTCGATCCGTTCCTGCCGCCGGACCACTTCCCCGCCGGCGGCGTGCTGGGCGGGATCCTGGCCGCCGGCATGGAGGCGGGCCTGGGCGTCGCGGGCGCGTGGATCGTCGCGATCACGCTGGCGCTCGCGTCCGCGCTGGTGGTGCTGCGCCTGTCGCTGAAGGACGCGGCCGAGACCGCCGCCGCTGGAACGAGCGCCGCCCTCGCGGGCGTCCGGAGCGCCACGGGCCGGCTGCGCGAGAACCTCGCCTCCGCCCTCCCCGACGAGGACGAGCCCGAACCGCCGTCCGTGCCCCCGCCCGACGAGCCGTCCGCTCGCCGCCGCGGGCTGCGTCTCGCCGCCGAAGAGCCTCCCGCCCCGCCGCCCGCGCCCGCGCCCGCCCCGGGCCGCGCGGCCGCAGCCGCCGCCCTCGCGGCGGCCAGCACC
>CAZTIW010000039.1:0-45350 GCA_964613915.1 uncultured Thermoanaerobaculia bacterium | reverse complement strand
GCGGCGGGGCCGGGCGACGCGGCGGGGCCGGGCGACGCGGCGGGGCGCTCCGCGGGCGTGCGCGCGGCCGTGGCGGCAGGGCTCAGCACCTCGCCGGTGACGAACTCGGCCGTGTCCACGCTGGAGGCTGGCGCCCCGCCCGACGTCGAGACGCGCGCGGACGAGCCCGAATGGAGCGCGCGCTGAAGCTCGCCCAGACGTTGCGTGAGCTCCTCGTCGTCTGGAGCGTGCGGGGCCAGGGCCGCCAGGACCGACAGCGCGCGCTGGCGCTGGCCGCGCTTCTCCAGCACCTGCGCGAGGACCTTCCCCGCGAGCAGGTTGTCCGGGGTGCGCGCGACGATGGGCTCGAGCTCGGCCTGGGCCTCGGCGAGACTCCCCTTGGCGAGCAAGCAGCGCGCGAGTGCGACGCGAGCCGGGACGAACGTCGCGTGGGCCTTCAAGCCCTCTTGCAGAACCGAGAGGGCCGCATCCACCGAGTCACGCTTGCGGTACTCCTCTGCGAGTTGCAGGAACAGGCGCGATTTCTTGTCGGCCTTCCACCGCCGGACCAGGTCGTCCAGATCCACTCTTGGCGCCGGTGGGGGCGCGCCCTTGCCTTGAGCCATGCGTCATCCTCGCACGCCCGGCCTCCACGCGCACCCGCCTTTCGGCACGCGACCGGGCCAGCGCCTGCCGCGCCAGTCTAGCCCGCACGCGGCGTGGCAGGCCCGGCTGCGGTGGCGCCCGCGGAAAACGCAGGGGCGGACGGCGAGCGCTCGCGCGCCGCCGCCACCACCGCCGCTCGAGGGATCAGGGACAGGGAGGAACGCCCGCGCAATCCGGGTCCGCGCAGTCGATGCCGCCATCGGCGTCGTTGTCCGTCGCGTCCGCGCAGTTCAGCTCGGGGATCCTCAGCGCGCCGACCAGCGTGAACGTGTACGTCGCCGTGCACGTCGGGCCGCTCGGCGTCCGGATCGTGAAGCTCATCACGTCGCCCTGCTTCATGCCGGACGGCACGACGGTGGTGATCGTGTTCGCACCGCCGCCGTCGTTGACGGCACCGATGGCGAACGGCAGGTCGCCCGTGATCGTCCCGCCGGTCGTCGCGATGCCACCGACGTGCGACCACAGCTCGGGCCGGAAGGCCGTGCCGTTCAGCACGACGGTATCGCCCGGGTGAGCGATGCCGAACGGCCGCGGCGTGAGGAACGGATCGAAGGCGCGGGCGTTCGAGAGCCGCGGGTTCTCGTAGTACGTGAAGCCGACGACCGGCGTCTCGTCACGCCCGGCCGACGACGAGACGTAGATCTCGACGTCGCGCGGGAACGGACCGCCGACCGTGGTGTAGTCCGGCGCCACGCCAGTGACCCGCGTGTTGTTCGGCGCCTGGAGATTGCACGCCGCCGGGTCGTTCACGCTTCCGCCGAACTGAGCGAGGTTCACGTCGAGCAGGTTGTTGCCGCTCAGCGCGAAGGACGTGCCGCCGGCCTGGGGCGCCGTCTGCGCGCCGCCCGGCGTCACCTCGAATGCGGTCGCGTCGGGCAGGAGCGCGAGGTAGGTGTACGCGGAAGCCAGGGCGTCCTGGTTCCCCGTCGGATCCGAGACGCGCACCTCGCACAGCGTCGGCGCCGGGCCGTTGTACGCGCGGGTCGTGACGATGACCTGCGACGCCGAGGCCGACTCGATGGTGGCCGACACGCCGCAGAACGTCACGAGGTTGACGGCCTGCAGGCCGTTGCCGGAGATCACGACGCGCTGGCCACCGTCGCGCGGACCGGCGATCGGAGCGAGGCCCGTGACCTCGAACGTGGTCGGCGTCGTGCCCGTGTAGCTGAAGAGTTCGGCCGCCGTGATCGTTCCGCGGCACGCGGTGACGGACACCGGGACGCTCGTGCCAGCCGCGATCCCGCCGGGAGCCAGGACCGTGATGGAGACATTGCCTCCGCCCAGATCCGTGAAGCCCGTCACCAGGGCCGAGGTCGTGCCGAACGTGACGGTCGGCAGGGCGTCGTCCACGCCGAGCAGGTTGCTGCCCGTGATGGTGACCGTCGTGTTCGTCTGCCCGCTCGCCGGCGACACGCCGCCCGACGCGAGGATGGTGGGCTGCGCGCAGTAGAAGAAGGTCGTGGAGGACGTGCCCATGCACGTCCCGACGTCCACGGTCGCCCGGGTCCGGAGCGTTCCGGCAGGCACGATCACCGTGACGGCCGTGCCGGTATTCGACACGACGGTCGCCGGCACGCCGTCGAACAGCACGGTCGTCGCGGTGCCCTCGACGTTGCGCAGGTTGGTGCCGGAGATGACCGCCTGCGAGCCCGCGTTGCCGACGGCCGGCGCAATGCTCACGGTGCCCGGGGGATCCTGATAGGCCACGACGACCGGCAACTGGCTGGTGTACGTCGTGTCAGCCGTGGCGCCGGGCGCCGCGGGGAAGACGATCTGGGCCGCGACGTTGAAGCGCGGGCCGCCCGCAGGCGCCGTCGGCACGAAGACCTCGAGGAAGCCGGGGCCCCGGTTCGCGCCCAGCACCGCCGGCACGCCCCCGATGAGCACCGTGTTCACGCCCGCAAGGGATGTCCCGAAGTCACCGCCGCGCAGCGTGAGGACCTCGCCGGCCGTGACCGGGACGGGTACCTGGGCCGGCACGGTGGACGACCGGAGGCCGCACCCGGGCGTGACCCCCTCGACCGAAGCCAGGTCGGGCTCGCGAACGAAGGTATAGGCGGCGAGGATGGGATCCGAAGCGCCCGAGTCGTTGAAGACGACCACGTCGCAGGGCACGCCCGCGGCGGCCTCGGAGCCCGTCGAGCGCGTCGTGATCTGGACGGTGGTGGCTGTCTGCGAGCCGGCCACGACAGTCTGGTCCACGCCGCAGATGGTCACGCGCGTGACCGGGAGCGCGAAGTTCCCGCGGATCTCCACCGTCGTGCCACCGGTCCAGCGGCCGAACGGCGGCTGGACGACGGCGGCCGAGGGCCGGGTCCCGAGGAACAGCGTTCGGGTCGCGACGTGCTCGTACGTCGCGACGCACTCGGCGCCCTGGCGCGGCGTGCGGATGACGACATCGTACGAGTCCTGCACGCGCAGGCTCGCCGGGAAGTTGAACTCGAGAAGCCCGTTGCTGATCACGGTGAAGGCGCCGGGCCCGAGGATGGCCCGGGCCGAGCCCGCCGCGCCGTTGCCGGTCTCGCCCGAGTTGCGGATCTCGATCTCGCCCACGAAGACATCGCTCTGGGGCCGGAAGTTGTTGCCCACGACCGTCACCAGCTCGTTGGCCTGGATGCGATCATCGCCCAGGGGGCCGCGGGCGTCGGCAATCGTGGGGTTCGCGTAGTACGTGAACGTGAGCGGCGTCGAGTCAACACCAGCCCCCGACTCGGCGACGACGGAGACGCTCGACGGGAACGCCGCGCCCGGCGTGAGGAACGCGGGCGCCGTTCCGGCCACCTGCGTGTTGCTCTGGATGTCGAGCTCACACGCCAGCGCACGATTCGGCGACTGGCTGCCACCGAAGCCCACGGCCGTCACGCCGATGAGATTGGTGCCCTGCAGGCGGAAGAACGTGCCGCCAGCCTGTGGCGCCGTGCGGGAGGAGTCCGCCGCGAAGCTCTGCGCGTCGGGCACGACCGGGCGGTAGGTGAACCCCGCCTCGAGGGTGGCCTGGAGTCCGCCCGCCGCCGTGACGACGACGTCGCAGGTCGCGGGGACCGTGCCGTTGAACAGGCCGGTGGTGGCCTGGACCTGCTCGGACAGCGCCGACGTGATGGTGGCCGGCACATCGCAGATCCGGACCGAGGTCACGCTGTCGAGGCCGGTTCCCGTGATCACGATGGTCGTGCCGCCGGTCTGCGGACCCGACGGCGGGTTGATCGACACGACGCTGAACGGAGGCGTGGACGTGTCCGACACGTACGTGAACCGCGCCGGGCGGCAGCTCCCGATCGTCGTGAAGCCAGCCCCGCCGGTCACCTGAAGCTCGATGTCGACGTCGATGGCGAGGGGGTACGGTGGCGCCGTCGCCACGAGCGCCGAGCCGTCGCTCGTCGGGTACGCGATGTCGGCTGCGGGGATGCCGCCGAAGAGCACGCGGTCAACATCATTGAGGTTCGCGCCGTTGATGCGAACGGCGGTGCCGCCGACGACGGATCCGGAATTCGGCGTGAGGCTGACGCACGAGGGCGAGCCGGCGCCCACGTACGTGTAGGTCACGGGCGTCGGGTCGGCTCCGGCGCTCCCGGTGACCGTCACGGCCACGGGAACCGTCAGGCTGGCGCCAGCCGGCGACGAAGGCATCGCCATGATCAGGATGTCGCCGTTCGCCGTGATGATGAAGTCGTTGGCCGCGAGCGTGAGCGTGGTGGGACCGATCGCGATGCTCGTGACCAGGTTGAGGTCACGCCCCGTGATGCGCACCGTGTTGCCGCCGACGGACGGACCCTGCGCGAGGCCCGTGCTCGTGTTCACGATGGCCGTGGCGTCGGGCAGCGTCGGTCCGCCACCGGGGCCCGAGCCCGTGTACTGGAAGGTGGGCCGCGGAGCCACGTTGCTGCCGCAGGCCGAGGTGACGACGATCTGGTACGGAGCGGTCGTGGGGTCCGACGTCGTCGGCGTCAGGATGATGATGCTCTGATCGCTCAGCACGCTCAGGATGCTGGCGTTCAGCACGGTGCTGCTCGACGTGCTGACGAACTGGACGCTCTGGAGGCAGGCCAGGTTGTCGCCCGTCAGCGTGACCGCCTCGAAGCCGGCGCGCGCACCCTGCGCGGGCTCGGCGCTGACGACGATCGGCACGCCGTCGCAGGCGGGCAGCACGCGCACGGCCCCGACCGCGGTGGTCGTGCCGTATGGCGTGGTCACCTGCACGTTGGCCTGGAGACCCGTGCCGGGAACGGCCATGGCCGGCGTCTGCACGACCAGCACGTCGGTGCCCGCACCGCCCTCGAAGCGGTCCACCACCGGGGCGTTGACGCCGTTGATGGTGACGGTCGCGAGGAAGCTCCCGTCCACGAGATCGAACCCCTCGACCGTCACGACATTGCCCGCGGTGGCGCAGGTCTGGCTGGGGGTGACCGTGACGATGTCCGGCGTCCGCAGGACGGCGCCGCCGCCACCACCCGGTCCGGGAGGTCCGGCGGGGTCGCCCGGGGAGTCGCTGCTCGTCGAACAGCTGAGCATGGCCGCCAGGACCAGCGTGGTCAGCGACAGGACTGCGGTGAGGCGAAGGGTTCGAGGTGTCATCTGGAGCGTCCCCCGGGCCGCAGGCGCCCGTTTCGTGGGATGTGGATCCGTCAGGGTGGCCCCGCGAGGCGGGGCGGCCTTCTGGCGAGAGCTAAGGGTCGTCTCGACGGGTCTCAGCAGGGCGCCACGTTGATCACGTAGCGCAGGGTGGCAAAGCACCAGGCGTTGTCATCAGTGACCGGGTGTCCCCAGAAGGTGATGGTCGCCTCGAGGACCACGCCGGACGGGCCGGGGTAGTACGTGTCCTGGTTGAGGGGCGCTTCGAACTTCGCGCCCGACACCAGGACCGGGAAGCCAGTCATCTCGAGCGTTTCCTCCTCGCGCAGGTCGAAGAGGGCAGCAATGGATCGCCGGAACGGCCGCGGGACGTCCACGCCCGCCACGGACCCGCCCGTGGACAGGTTGCGATAGGTGACGTCGTAGTGCTCGAGCAGGAACTGCGCCACGTTCGAGGCTGGCGGGAGCGTTCCGGCGCCACCCTCGCCTCCGATGAAGGCCACCGTGACCTCGAAGTCAATGGCCAGATCGGAATTGACGCACTGCAGGGTGAAGTCGGGAACCGACTCGCCGGTCTCCGCCTGGATGATGTAGTCGCAGTCGCTGTTGTCCGCCAGGCCGTGCCGAGAACTGCAGGCGCTGCCAAGGACCAACAGCGCCGCAACCGATGCCAGGGCCCACTTCGTCGAGTTCATGTTCAAGTCTCCGTTCGACTCCGCCGGGAGCATCCCGGCTGTCAGCTCCTACCGTCGATGCTTGCCCGCGTCCGCCCGGGTCACTTCTGGATCCGCGGCGTGAGGAAGATCAGCAACTCGTCGTTCGTCCGGTCAACCTGCTTGTTTCGGAACAGCCAGCCGAGAAGCGGAATGCGGCTCAGGAACGGCACGCGCCCGCTCGAGGTGCCCTCGTTCACGGTGTAGATGCCGCCGATGACGGTCGTCCCGCCATCGGGCACGGCCACCACGGTGCGCGCGTTGCGCGTCGCGATGGAGGGGTTGTCCCCCACCAGGAAGCCCGGCGTGTCGTTGTGAACTTCGATGTCCATGATGACGTTGTCGTCCGCCGTGATCTGCGGCGTGACCGACAGGCTCAGCGTGGCGGGGACGAACGTGACATCCGTTTCCGTGGCCGTCGTGTTCGTGATGGGAATCTGGAAGCCCGAACTGATCTCGGCGCGCTGATTGTTCTGCACCATGACCATCGGACGCGAGATCACCCGCGCCTTGCCGCGCGACTCGAGGGCCTGCAAGCTCAGATCCAGCGCGAACGTGTTGAGGATGTTCCGGAATGAAAGGCCCAGGATCGAACTCGCGCTCTGCGCCGGCAGGTTCACCGCGTAGTCCGTCAGGATGCTGCGCGGGAACGAGAAGCCGGTCTGGTTTCCGAAGGCCCGGTCCGCGATGTAGTTGAACCCCCATCGGACGCCCGTGGCCTTCGAGAAGTCCACCGTCGTCTCGACGATGCGCGCCTCGATGACGACCTGGCGGGTGGGCGTGTCCAGCAGCGCGATGAGGCGCTTGACCTCATCCAGACGGCTCTTGAGATCCTTGACGATCACCGTGTTGGTCCGCCGATCGATCTGGATGTCGCCGCGGCTCGAGAGCGACTTCTTGACGATCTGCTCGACCTGGGTCCCTGACGCGTAGGACAGCGGAATGGCCACGGAATCGAGCGTGCCGGAGAGCTCCTGAGCTTCCTGGAACGCCTTCTTCTGCTGCTCCTCTGCCGCGAGCTTCTGGAGCGGCGCGATGCGCAGGACGTTGCCGTCGAGTTGCGAGCCCAGGCCATTGGTCTGGAGCACGAGGGCCAGCGCCTGGTCCCAGGGAACCTGCACGAGCTCGAGCGTGATCGTCTTGCCCCTCACCGACGAGTCCACGATGATGTTGAGGCCCGTGAACTGATGGAACAGGCGGAAGACATCCTGGAGCTCGGCGTCCTTCATCGAGATGTCGATGGCATCGCCCGTGTACTGCTGAGCCCCCTCGGTCACCTGGACCGCGTCGTATCGCGAGCCCTCGCCGCTACCGCCCTTCAGGGTCTGGATGGCCTGCGACGCGATGGACGCGTCGGCCGTCTCGCGCAGGGACTGCGGCGCGACGCCGCTGGCATTCGCGGGCCGGCCGAGATGTGCGAACGGGTCGCCCGCGGGCAGCGTCAGGAGGTCCTGGCCGGAAGCTGGAGCTCCGCCCGTGCCGAAGGCCGCGAGGGCGGGTGCACCCGCGACGGGGCGCCCGAGCGCCACGATCAGCGAGTTGGGCCCTTCGATGATCTCGTGCGGCACGTCCTGGTTCCGGAGCTCGAACACGACCCGGGTCACCGCATCCGGGAGAGGCTTGTTCTGGGCGATCCGGATCTTCAGGACGCTGTCGTGACGCACCGACAGCACGCCCGAGGTGATCTCATTGACGGTGCCCGGAAGGTCCACCACCAGACGCGGGGGCGGCGAATCAATCAAGAAGGCCTGGCCGGTCAACCGGCCCGTCGAGGTGAGGCGCAGCACGGCGCGACCATCGGCGGCCGTCTCCACGCGGGCATCCACCAGGCGGCTGGGCCGGGCTGGGCCCGCGTCCATCGCAGCAGGCGCCGGACTGGGAGCCGGGCTCATGACGCTGGGCGCGAAGGTCGGAGAAGCCGGGGAGGCCGCCATCTCGCGAACCGGCTCGAGCCCTCGCGACGGCGCCGCGACCGGCGCCGGACGGGGCGCGGGCTGGGCGGCAGCCGGGGGGGACGAGAGAACCGCCGACGCGCTCGGACGCACGGCCGCCGGGGCCGCCGGGGCGCCGCTGGTGACGACGATCTCGAGCCGACGCGGGTTGCTCGGATCGAGGCCGACGCGGCGCGTCGACCCCGGCGCGCGCCGGATGGTCAGACGCGCCAGGCCCTTGCCAGCGTCCGGAACGGCCTCGACGAGCACCGAATCGACCTGCGCCGTGCCGATCTCGGCGATGGGCGCCAGGCGCGAGACATCGGCGCCGGGCAGCTCGATGATGATGTGGTCCCCCGCCTCGTACACCGTGTGGTGGAGCAGGGGCGCGGAGGCCGTGATCCCGATGACCGTGGCCCCGTCGCGCTGGGCAAAATCGAGGACGTCGAGCCTCACGGTGGGCAGCGGCGACAGTTCGGGCGCCGACTCGCCCAGCGAGCCGTCGTCACGCCGGGCGGCTGACGCGGACGTCGCCAGCAGCAAGAGCACGCAGGCGGCCACGAGGCTACGGGAAAGGGACCGCACGCCAGGGGCGCGGTGCGGGTTGGTCAGAAGCTGTCGGGTGTTCACTTGAGCCTCCATCGCCTCTGCGGTCCAGCCATCGCTGCTCGCGAGCCGAAGATCATGCCCGGGATGTCCATTGTTCCGGCCCGTCATGCCGGAGGCGGCTTCGCAGCGACCGGCTTGCTCGCCTTGCCGCCCGGCCGGAACGTGGTCGTCAGCTCGAAGCTGGTGAGCCCCGTCGTCGGGTTGTTGTCCTGTCGCTGCAGGGCCGGTTCCTCGAAGAACTCCGACTCCTCGAGGAGCCGGAGCATGTTGGCCAGCGCGATCGGCGTCTGCGCCTTCCCGCGAATGGCCACGAGGTCGCCCGTGTACGTGAGTTCTTCCAGCCAGACGAAGTCGGCCAGATTGCGGCTGACCAGGTCCATGAGCTGAACGGGCAGCGCCTGCTTCTTCTTGAGATCCGCGATGATCCCGATCTTGCGATTCAGGTCATCCTTCTTGCGCCGCAGTTCTTCGTCGCGCTTGATGACGTATTCGAGGCGCGCGCGCTCGATCTCGGCCTTCTTGATCTCGGCCTCGAGGTTGTTGATCTTGGTGATCACCACGACGCCCCAGAGGACCATGGCGGCGACGGCGGCCGTGACGCCAGACAGCAGGATGATGACGCCCGCGTTGCCGGCCATCTGGAACTTGGGGCCTGCGGCACCCGCCTTCGCCTTGACCTGCTGCCTGGTCTCCTCGAGCAGGTTGATCTTGATCACGGCTTGTCCCCGAGGGTGCGGCTGGCGAGCCCCACGGCGACCGCTAGCGCCGTGGAGACCTCGTCGAGTCGGTCGAGGTCGAGGTCCTTGGCCTTCTCGACGTTGCGGAACGGGTCGAGCAGCTCGACGGGCGCCTCGAAGCGGTCATGCAGGTAGGCCTGAAGGCCGAGCACGCGCGCGCTTCCGCCGCACAGCATGACGCGGTTGACGGGCGCGTCGATGGCCGTGGCACGGAAGAAGTCGAGTGTCTTCTGGATCTCGTTGCCGATCTCCTCCGACACGGACTGGATGATCGGAACCGCGTTGCTCAGCGGGATGCCCTCGACGTCCTGGCCCTTCTTCAGGCGCTCCGACTGGTCGTAGGACAGCGAGAGCTCCTTCTGGATGGCCTCGGTGTACTGATTCCCCCCCACCGAGATGTCACGCCAGAAGACGGGCTGGGCGCCCTGCATCACGGTGATGTTGGTCACCGACGCGCCCACGTTCATCAGGGCCTGGATCTGGTCCGCGCCCGGAAGCGCGTAGTTCATCTCGTAGGCGTTCTGGACCGCGAAGATGTCGATGTCCACCAGCTTGGGCGTCCGCTGGGCGGACTTGATCACGTTCGTGTAGTCCGCGATCTTTTCCTTCTTCGCCGCCGCCAGCAGCACGCCCATGCCATCCGCCGCGCCCGAGTCGAGGCGCTGGTAGTCAATGGAGACTTCCTCGATGGCGAACGGGATGTACTGCTCGGCCTCCCACTTGATGGACTCGGCGAGCGCCGCGTCATCCATTTCCGGGACCGGGATGCGCTTGATGATCACGGAGTGTCCCGACACGGAGGTCGCGACATCCGCGTTCTTCACCTTGGTGTCGGCGAAGAGCTTCTTGATCGTCTCGGCGACCAGGCCGGCGTCCATGATGGCGCCGTCCACGATCGCTTCGGGCGACAGGGGCTCATAGCCGAAGCTGACAAGCTCGAAGCCCTCGCCCTTCTTGACGGGCTTGAACTCGACGAGCTTGATCGCCGCGGAACCGATGTCGAGTCCGACGAGGTTGCGCGACTTTCTGAACAGTCCCAACAGTCCCATGGGCTCCCCTGGCGCTTGGAAGCGAACGACACGCGATGCGATGCGGCGCAGTCTCACGCGCGAGCGATGCACGCCGCGACCTGCGGACGGGCTGGTCATCGGCGAGCGAGCCACCGGGCAGACAAGCGGCGGCCGATCCTGGTGGACCGGTCGCCCCTGGCCGGCTCGGTGGGCGCGGGGCCGTAGCCTACCAAAGGACGGCCCCAGAACGAGATACCGGCTTTTCGGACGCGAACGGGGCTTGGCCACGGGCCGGTTCATGGGGCCGGGCCGGCCCTGCATGGCCGGCCCGAAGGTCCCGCTCTGACCGGCGCGCCACCGCGCCCCACCTGGCTGCTTCGCTCTGTTGTTCTCCCGGAAGCCTGCCCGGACGCCCCACCGCGTGACGCTGGTAGCCACGCGGCGTCCTGGGAAGCCCCCGTCGGGTGCCCCGCTCAACGGCCTCGCTGCTCGCTCTTTCGGGGGCGTGCAGGCCAGGCCCTCAAGTAATGGTCGAGGCTAGCAGCGAGCGATCCGTCAAGTCAACGACGGCGCGAGGCGAGCACGAGCGACGCCCCGCGCCGCCGCGAGGGCCGGGACCCGAGCCTCGGCGCCGGTACCGGGACGGCCACCGGGGCGTCTCGCCCCTCGATCCGGCAGCGCGGCTGATGGACAGCTTCGCAGGGCCATGAGAGACTACGCGTTCCTCGGGCGAACCTCATCCGAACCCCATGTTCGGCAACGCGTTCAGGTGAGCAACCCCGCCCTTGCAGGGCCTCGCCCCTGCGCACCGCGCGGGGCCAGCCCCCGCTCAACGGAGCCTCCCGTCATGGCCAAGTCCTGCGATCTCTGTGGCAAGGGCCCCACGTTCGGCCGCCAGCAGAGCCACGCCCACAACGTGTCCTCGCGGCGATTCCTGCCGAACATCCAGCCCGTGAAGGCGCTGGTGGACGGTAGCCGTCGGCGCATCAACGCCTGCACGCGCTGCATCCGGTCGGGCTTCGTGACGAAGGCGCCGGCGCGTCCCAAGGCCGCTCGCGCCTGATTCGCCGCGGCGCGGGTTCCCCTCGCCGGCGTGCCGTCTCTCCCCCTCCCGCGCGCCCCGGCCGCTCTCACCGGCGCCGCATGGCCACCGCGTCGATCTCGACCCTCGCGCCCTTCGGAAGCCCGGCCACCGCCACCGTGGCCCTGGCTGGCGCCGGCGCGCCCGGGCTCGTGAGCAACCGCGCGTAGACCTCGTTCACGGCCGCGAAGTCGGCCATGTCCACGAGGTAGACGGTCGTCTTGAGCACGTCCGAGGGAGCGCACCCGGCAGCCTCGAGGACCGCCAGGAGGTTCGTGATCGCGGCCTCCGCCTCGGCCGAGACCCCGCCCGCGGCCAGGTCCCCATTCACGAGGCCGACCTGGCCCGAGCAAAACACCAGGGGGCCTGCCGCGATGGCCTGGCTGTACGGCCCGATGGGCTCGGGGGCCCCCGCGCTTCGGATCTCCCGCCGGCCTTCCGTCTCTCGCGCCTCGTCGCTCATCTGTCCACTCTCCTGACTCCCTCGATGGTTCCGAGCGCTCGCCGCACGCGCTCGAGATGGACCGCGTCCTCGACGGCGACGGTCAGCCAGATCACGCCGCGGCCACCGGCTAGCGCGCGAGCCCGGGCTTCCTTGATGTTCGTGTCCACGGACGACACGACGGTGCTCACGTCACCCAGCATGCCGGGCCGGTCCATGACGTCCAGGCGCAGGCGCACGTCGGTCACGTGCTCGCCGCCGGGGGCCCACGCCACCTCGATCAGGCGCGACTGATCGGCGGCCAGCGAAGCGAGACCGCGACAGTCCGCGCGATGCACGCTGACGCCTCGCCCGCGCGTCACGTAGCCGCGGATCGGCTCGCCGCGGACAGGCCCGCAGCACCGAGCCAGGACGACCATGAGGTCCGTGACGCCCGCGGCGATGACGGGTCCGGGCCCCGCGGCCCGGCGCCGCCCCGCCCGGGCGGTGACCGATGACGGCGGCGCGCTGGCCTCGACGGGTGGTGCCGCGCGGGGAGCGCGGGTGACGACTTCCACGCCGGCCCGCTCGAAGAACGCCGCAGGCTTGGCGCGCTCCTGCGCCACGGCCGCGAGGAAATCCTCGGCATCCCGGAATCCCATCTGACGGAACGCCTGCTGCCCCTCCCGCGACTCCAGCAGCCGCTTGGCCGTCGTGCCGCGACGCCGCGCCTCCTTCTCGAGGACGGAGCGGCCCGTGGCGACCGTCGCGTCGCGTTCCCGTGCGTTGAACCACTGCCGGATGCGCGTGCGAGCGCGGAATGTCGCCGCGTACTGCAGCCAGTCGCGACTCGGCCGCTGGTTCGGCGAGGTGATGATCTCGACGCGGTTGCCATGCTGCAGCTGGGTCCGCAACGGCACGAGCACGCCGTCGATGCGAGCCCCCACGCAGTGGTGGCCGACCTCCGTGTGCACCGCGTAGGCGAAGTCGATGGCCGTCGAGCCGGCGGGCAGCACCTTCACGTCGCCGCGCGGCGTGAAGCAGAAGACTTCATCGCCGTAGAGGCCCATGCGAACGGCCTGCATGAACTCCGTGGGATCCGCGTGCTCCCTCTGGGCGTCCACCAGGTTGCGGAGCCACGCGAAGCGCTCGGCCTCGTGCGACGAGATCGTGCCGCCCTCCTTGTAGGTCCAGTGCGCCGCCACGCCCTCCTCGGCCACGCCGTGCATGGGCTTCGTGCGGATCTGGACCTCGAAGGGCTGCCCGCTCTCCGACAGCAGCGTCGTGTGCAGCGACTGGTAGCCGTTCGGCTTCGGCGTGGCGATGAAGTCCTTGAAGCGTGCCTGGATGGGCGTCCAGCGCGCGTGGATGACGCCCAGGGCCGCGTAGCACGCCGCGACATCCTCGGTCACGATCCGGAACGCCACGTAGTCGTAGATCTCCTGGACCCCTATCTTGCGGCTCGCGAGCTTGCGCTGGATCGAGGCGAGGTGCTTGCGTCTCGCGCGAATGGTCGCCGGAATCCCGGCGTCCTCGAGCGCGCGCGCGAGCGCTTCCTCGGTCCGCCGGATGAAGTCCTCCTCGACGGGAGCCCGCTGCTGGATCTCGGCCACGAGCGCGGCATGGCGCTCGGGCTCGAGGTGCTGGAACACGAGGTCCTCGAGCTCATCCTTGAGCCGTCCCATGCCGAGGCGATGAGCGATGGGCGCGAAGATCTCGCGCGTCTCCTTCGCGATGGCGATCTGGCGCGGGCGCGGCAGGTACTTCAGCGTGCGCATGTTGTGGAGGCGGTCGGCCAGCTTGACCAGGATGACGCGCAGGTCATCGGCCATCGCGATCAGCATCTTCCGGAACGATTCGGCCTGCGCCTCCGCCTTCGTGGAGTAGGCCAGCTTCGACAGCTTCGTGACGCCGTCCACGACGCGAGCGACCTCGGCGCCGAAGAGCCGCTCGATCTCGGCGGCGGGCGTCTCCGTGTCCTCGAGAACGTCGTGGAGGAGCCCGGCCGTGACCGTCACGGGATCGAGCCGCATCTGCGCGAGGATCAGCGCCACGGCCAGCGGATGCACGAGATAGGGCTCGCCCGAGAGCCGGCTCTGGCCGTCGTGCGTCTTGGCGCAGAAGACGTAGGCCTTCTGCACGGCGCGAACGCCGCGCGCATCCATGTACGACTCGACTTCCTGCTCCACGTCCTCGAACCGGACGACGTCGCCACGGGAAGGTGAGGCTCCGTCCCGGGCGAGCGCTCCCGCGCCGCGATCGACGGGCGCGGGGAGAGGCTTGCCCTCTGGCGCCCGCGCGGCGGGTCCCTCGCCGCCTGGAGGCTCAGGCACGTCAGGCGGCAGCGCGCGCTTGCCGCGCCGCCCAGCCGCGCGCGAGCCGATCCCACAGCAGCACGACCGGGCTCGCCACGAAGATGGTGGAGTAGGCGCCCGCCACCATGCCGATGGCCAGCGCCAGAGCGAAGCCCTGAAGGACCGGTCCGCCGAAGAACAGGATCGACAGGGTCGCCATGAGCGACGTGCTCATGGTCAGGAACGTGCGCGACAGGCAGAGCGAGACGCTCTCGTCGAGCAGGTCGCTGAGCGAGAGCTCTGACTTGGGGGCGAGCTCCCGCACGCGATCGAAGATGACGATCGTGTCATTGAGGGAGTATCCGGCCAGGGTCAGGAGCGCGGCGATGATGTTGATGTCGAACTCGAAGCCCAGCAATGCCAGGACGCCGATGGCCACGACCACGTCGTGCGCGACGGCCACGATGGCGCCCAGACCGTAGCGGAACTTGAACTTGAACGAGGCGTAGGCCAGGATCGCGAGCAAGGACCAGAGGATCGCTGCCAGGGCCTTCGACCGCAGCTCGGCGCCGATCGCCGGGCCGACGGACTCGGAGGAGATGACCGCCACGTCGCTCGAGCGCAGGTTCGCGGTGATCCAGTCCTTCGCCGCTGGCGGGATGTCGAGCCCCGCCAGCCCGAGATCGGCGGGCAGGATCCCGCCGGCTTCCACGCGCGCGCCCGTGACGGCCTGAGCCGCCTGCAACGCCTCGTCCACCGAGAGGCCCGCGCCGGCCCGGAGCTCATCCGCGAGCGCCTGCGTGCCGATCGCGTTGATGTCCGGGCGGGGATCGGTGGCGGCGTTCGCGTCGAGGACCGCCGTGAGCCGCGCGAGCGCCCCCGACGTGCCGTCTTGCGGCTCCTCGACGGCGTTGACGTCGCGGACCTCCTCGGCGAGCGCGGCGGCTTCCTGGCCGAGGATGCGCAGCAAGTAGGTGTCCGCGCTGCTGCCGAAGTTCTGAATGACGATGTTCTCGAACTCGGTGCCGGCAACCCGTGCCCGGAGCTCATCCGCCGACGTCGAGCCGCGGAGCTTCACGGCGGCCTGGATGCCGCCCTTGAAGTCGATGCCGTATTCGAGGCCGCGTCCGAGCCACATCCAGAGACCGCCGAGCACCAGGACGATGGACACCGAGCACGCGATCGGGGCCGCGCGCATGAAGCGGATCAGCGGCGGCTTCGGGGCATGCCACATGATCGAGAGCGACTTCATCTGGGGGCGCAGCCACAGCACGGTCTCGAAGATCACGCGGGAGACATAGATGGCCGTGAACATGGAGGCCATGATGCCGAGCGCCAGCGTCACGGCGAAGCCCCGGATCGGGCCGGTGCCGAAGTTGTAGAGGAAGAACGCCGCCAGGAGCGTCGTGGCGTTCGAGTCGAAGATCGCGGAGAACGCCTTGTCAAAGCCCGCGCTGATGGCCGCCAGCGGCCCCTTCCCCGCGACGAGCTCCTCCTTGATCCGCTCGAAGATGATGACGTTGGCGTCAACGGCGGATACGAGCGTGAGAATCAGGCCCGCTATTCCCGGCAGGGTCAGCGCCGCGCCCATCAGCTTCAGCATCGCCATCGTGATGATGATGTTCATCACCAGGGCGAGGAGCGCATTGATCCCGCAGAACTTGTACCAGAGAAGGAGGAAGATCATGACGGCGATGAAGCCGGCGACGACCGCCTTGAGCCCGGACTCGACGCTGTCGCGGCCGAGCGTGGGACCCACCGTGCGCTCTTCGAGGATCGTGACCTTGGCGGGGAGCGCTCCCGAGCGCAGCGTGAGCGCGGCGTCGTGCGCCTCTGGAACGCTGAAGCTGCCCGTGATCTCGCCCTGGCTGAAGATCTGGCTCTTGATCTCGGCGAACTGAACGACGTGACCGTCGAGCACCACCGCCAGGTGCTGCCCGATGTGCCCACCCGTGAAGACGCCGAACCGGTCGCCCGCGGCGGACGACAGCGAGAAGCCGATGGCCGGCCGCCCGAATCGGTCGCCTTGCGACTTGGCGTCGATCAGGTCCTCGCCGCGAATGACGGCGCCCTTCTTGACGCCGGCCCAGGCGCCCTTGAGCGAGCCCCCGGGATCGCTCGGGAGCAGCTCGACGTCCTCGGGCACGACGCCGTAAAGCGCCTCGAGCTGCTCGCGGGTTGGCGCCGTCCGCGGCGTCGTGCCGCCGTCGCCCAGGCGGAACTCCAGCGCCGAAGCTCGCGTGATGATCCCCTTCACCCGCGAGACATCGTCGAGACCGGGCATCTGCAGCACGAGCCGCTCGCCGCTGTCTCCTGCCTGCTGCAGCTGCGTCTCGCCGACGCCGAACGCGTTGATGCGCCGGTTGATCGTCTCCTTGACCTGCCGGGCCGCCCCCTCGCGGATGGCGTCCACGGCGGCGGCGCGCAGGCTCAGAACCAGGTCCGCTCCGTCCCGACGGCGCTCCCACTCGGAAGCCCGGCGCTCGAAGGTGTCCGCGGCGCGCGTCTCGGCATCCGGGGCAAGACCGCGCAGGCGCAGGACGCCCGGCGATTCCTGGATCGCCTG
Source organism: uncultured Thermoanaerobaculia bacterium (assembly GCA_964613915.1). Classification (GTDB taxonomy): domain Bacteria; phylum Acidobacteriota; class JBCCFW01; order JBCCFW01; family JBCCFW01; genus CAZTIW01. The sequence goes on along the minus strand of CAZTIW010000039.1, from coordinate 28,774 downwards.
GTCGAAGGGAACCTGCTTGGCGACCAGGTCGGTGCGGATCTCGTCGAGCGTGCGATCGCCCACGCCGGAGACGGCCTGGTTCAGCTCGACGCGCAGCACCATGTACGTGCCGCCCTGCAGGTCAAGGCCGAGACGCACCTTCTCGCGAAGCGGCAGCGCGACGGAGGCGGCGCCGCCGACGATGACGGCGATGAAGATCAGGCGCGCCCAGGGCGAACGCAGGGTGGACTCGGTGGACGGCATCATGGCGTTAGGGCCTTTCCTCGGGCGCGAGAACCTGGGAGATGGCGGAGGTGGAGAACTCCAGCTGCACGCCATCCGCGACCCGCACGTGAACGGTGCGCTCGGCGACTCGCGTGACGGATCCGTGGATCCCGCCGAGGGTGATCACGCGGTCCCCCGCCTTGAGCGAGGAGCGCATGGCCTCCTTCTCGCGCTTCTCCCGCATCATGGGCCGGAACAGCAGCAACCAGCTGATGAACAGGAGGATCAGGATCGGAAAGAGCGAGGAAAGGAGGCTGGGTGCCGCCGCTGGCGCGGCCTGGAGTGCGAGGGCGAGCATGTGGTGGTCCCGGGCCGCCCGGGCCGGAGGGCCCGGAGGCCGATGGACCACGGGGCGGCGGAAACGGGGATTATCGTGGGGGGATCCGGGGCTGTCAACGCGCGCGCCTCGCCCCCTCCGCGCTGGCATGATGCCCCATGCTCCTCCCGGATGCCCGCTGCGGAGCCAGCCTCCTCGTGAGCCCGGCCCTCGACCGCCTCCCCCGCGTGCGGCACGGGTTCTCCACGCTCGCTCTCGGCGACCCCGCCGGCCCGCCCGCCGGGGGCATCGCGGTGTCCCGGGCCCTCGGTCCGGACGAGTCAACCTGGCGGCGACATGGCCTCGCCCAGGTGCACTCGGCCGTCGTCGTTCACGCGGGGGACGCCACGGCGAGCGACGCGCCGCCCGAGGGCGACGCGCTCGTCACCACCGCTCGGGGCGAGGCCCTGGTCGTCCGCACCGCGGACTGCCTGCCAGTCCTGCTCGCGGCGCTCGGCACCGGCGGCGTGCGTGCCGTCGCTGCCGCCCATGCGGGCTGGCGGGGCCTCGCGGCGGGCGTGCTGGAGGCCACCGTGGCGGCGCTGGAGGCGGTGGCGCCAGCATCGCGCATCGTGTCGGCGCTCGGCCCCGCGATTGGACCGTGCTGCTACGAGATCGGGCCGGAGGTCGCCTCCCAGCTGATGCAGCCCGACGGGCGCCTGCTGCGCCCGGCCGGCGACCGATTCATGGCGGACTTGCCTGGCATGGCCCGGCTGCGGCTCGAGGCCGTGGGCGTGGCGATCCCCGACCCGCAGTCGCCACCTTGCACGCACTGCAACCCGCTGCTGTTTCCGTCGCACAGGCGCGGGGACGCGGAGCGCCGCCTCGCGAGCTTCATCGGCGTCGCGGGACGATGACGCGGGTGACGATTGCGGTCGTCATTCCCGCCCTGAACGAGGCCCCGCACGTCGCGATCGCGGTGGCTTCGGCATGGGCAGCCGGGGCCGACGAGGTCATCGTGGCCGACGGGGGCTCGACGGACGGCACGCTCGAACGCGTCGCTCCGCCGGCCCGGGTCGTCACGAGCGCGCGCGGTCGCGCGCGGCAGGCCAACGCTGGCTGGCGCGCGTCCGGCGCCGACGGCGTCATCTTCCTGCACGCGGACTCGCGCCTCCCGGCGGAGGCGGCCGAGCGTGTCCGCAGCGCCATCGCCGCTGGCGCCGTGGGCGGCGCCTTTCACAAGAGATTCGAGTCGTCGCGCTGGCTCCTGAGGCACGTGCGCTGGCGGACGCGCCTGTGGTGGGCCGCCGGACTGTTCTTCGGCGATCAGGCGCCCTTCGCGCAGCGCGCATCGCTCCTGGCGCTCGGCGGCTTCCGGGAAGATGTGGTGGCCGAGGACATGGATCTCGCTCTCCGGCTGCGCCGGCACGGCGCTTGCCGCCTGCTCGACGCCGAGGTCGTGACGTCAGCCCGCCGCCTCGATCAGCAAGGGATCCTGAGCACGTGGCTCGCATGGTGGCGGATCGCCATCCGAGAGCTCTTCCGGCACGCGCGCGAGCGACGCGCGCTCTGAGTCGCCCGGCGCGCCGCCGCTCGCGGTCAGTTCGGAATCATCAACTGGCCGCGACTCGTCCGGATCGGGATCATGCGCGAGCGGACGGGTTCGGGAGCCAGCACGATCGGCTGAACGAGCTGAGGGCAGACGATCCCGGGAGACACGATCGTGGTGCCGAAGACGCTCGGCCCATCCGGGGTGCGGTGAGCGGGCACGAACACGGCCTGCGCGAGGGGACCGCAGCCCCAGCCACCCCCGCTCGCCATGGCCGGCGTGGCCTGCACGTTCACCACCACTGCGGGAGAGGGCGACGCCGCGGGTGGCGCCGGCTCGGTGGGCAGGAAGCCGGATCCCACGACCGGTGGGTCGGTCGCCTCGCCGCGGCCCTCCACCACGATCACGCCGTCGTCCTCGCCGACGCGGATGGCCGCGCCAGACCCGAGCGTCAGCAGTTCCGAGACGAGGTCTGCGGGCAGCCCCGCCTCACGCAACGAGGTCGCCTCGGCGACGCTCAGCGCGCTGGCGAGTCCCTCGGCCCGGGCCATGGTCAGGATGGCCTCGCTCGAAATCTGGACGCGCCAGAGGGCGAGCAGGTCCCCCACCGTGAGCGGGGCAGCAGCGGCAGGGGGCGGAGCCAGAGCCCCGACAAGAACGAGCAACAGGACGAATGGGCGCATGGGACCTCCACGGCTAGGGACAGAAGCATGCTCGCCCTTGCCTGAAAAGCAAAGGGCCCCGCCTTGCGGCGGGGCCCTTGCCGGTCGTCCTCACCCTTTCAGGTGCGGCAACCGCGCGCTGTCAGCTTCAGAAGCGGACGAGCAGGTTCGCGTACACGCGCCACGCATCGGACGTCTTGATGTCGTCCGGATCCGAGGCGGAGCTGGGGTCGCAGGCCTCTGCGCCCTCGTTCGAACAGTCGTGGAGGTCGTTGAAGTACTCCCCGGTGTTGAAGAACGAGATCGCGAACTGCGCCAGCATGTGCTCGCTGTACTGATAGTTGTACCAGAGGTCGAGCTCCTGGCCGATCTCGTTCGAGAGGTCGTGGCCGTCCTCGAGGGCGACGTCGTCAACGACGGCCGCCTCGGTGAACGGATCCACCTCATCGAACTCGAAGTGCCAGAGGTCCACGCCCCACGAGTGACGCTTGGCCGAGCCAGCGTAGCCGAGGTTGATGGCGAGAACGTTCGACGCGTCGATGAGATCCATCAGGCCCAGGCGGGGGTGAACCTCGCCGGCGGGCGTGAAGAACGTCGCCGAGTCGCCGCTCTCGTAGTCGTCCACGTCAGAGCCCGTGGCGTAGGTCAGGCCACCCTTGATGCTCGGGTGCGTGGGGGAATCCCACGTGTAGGCGAAGAACGTCTCCAGGCCCCAGGCGCCCAGCGACAGCTTGTCGTCGTCGTCGAAGACGCCGTCGCCGTCGTTGTCGAGATTCGTCTCGATCGAGCCGAACTGGTAGGTCGCCTCGGCCGAGAACGTGAAGCCAGTCTCACGCTCGCGGAAGAAGCGGACGCCCGCCCAGTAGGAGCTCAGGAACGAGCGGTTGGGCTCGATGCTGAGGAAGTTGGCGGCGTCGTAGCCGACGATGCCCGAGTTCTGGGCCGAAACGTTCCAGACCAGGTTGGCCTGATCCTTGAGACCGAGCAGGTAGGCGTCCATGCCGACGGACGAGCCGCCGAGCGTCTGCGCCGTGAAGTAGAGGCCGAACAGGTCGGAGTCGTCGCCACCCTGGTTGAGGGCGGGCGAGCCGACCGCCGCAGGAACCGTCGTGTCCCGCTCGGCAAGCTTGGCCCAGAAGATGTCCAGGCGGTGCTTGTCGGTGAACTCGAAGATGCCCTTGATGCCGTCGAACGTCTGACCGTCGTACCAGTCCTGGTTGCCCATCAGCCACTCGGTGCCGTAGGCCATCTCCTGGCGACCGAAGCGCATGGAGAAGATCGAGTCGCCGATGTGCGCGGCCTCGATGTAGCCCTGGTACACGAACACGCCGTCACCGTCGACGTCGTTGAGGACGCGGACGATCTCGAGCTGCTTGGGGCTGACCGAAATCCCGGCGACCTCGTCCCCGCCACCCACGTAGCGGCTCAGGCCACCGTCGGTGAAGTTGGAGATGACGCCCGGGCGAAGGTGCTTCGTCGTCTGAGCGCGGAGCTCAGTCCCGGTGCCGGCAGGGCCGCCGCCGAGCTCGAAGTTGCCCTGAAGCTCGATCACCGCGGCGACGTCGCGGGGAAGGTCCACGCGGAAGCCGAGGTTGAAGCGCGACGGGGCGAAGGAGAAGGAATCGTCAAAGGCGAAATCGTCGAAGTCACCATCGACGCCCTTGGACGAGAAATCCGTGGTGTTTTCCACCCACTCGAAGCGCGTGCGCGCCTCGCCGGTGATCGTCAGGACGATGTCCTTGCCGACATCAATGACGACATCCGACTCGGGGTAGTCATCGTAGACCACGGGGTGAGCGCCAGCGCTACGGCTGGCTTCAACTGCCACCACCGCCTGCGACGTAAGCATCGCGGCGGCAGCGAACAGGCCGAACAACGTCCTCTTCATCGTGAGTGCTCCTCTTTTGGGGCTAGACCGGCTTGAACCCGGAGTTCCCGACGCCACCGGCCGCCATTCCGTGGGCTGCCGTCGTGGCGCGGTTGACCACCACGCCACTATCCGGGCGCCTGGTAGCCACCTGATCGCTCGCTTGAGCTTGCTTCTGTCCGACGGCGTGCGCAGCCGAGGTTGCCCCCCGGCAACCCGACGCTCCGCCACGCCAAGCGGTGCATCGGCAGGGTTGCCGACCCCAGCGTGAGCTGGAGCCAGCAGCGACATCGAACCGGCCTCCCGATTTCTGGGGAAGCTCAGTCATCCCAGCAACGACGCCCCGGATGCTAGAAACCCGGGGCGGCGGTGTCAAGAAAACAACGCATGGCCCGGCCAAGCCGGGACCGCAGGCTGCTTTCCGTACTTGCTGGCCGCCCGAACCGGGCCGGCCGATGGTCACTTGCCCTCTTGCGGCCGTGGATGTTGGACGACAACGCATGGCCTGTCAACCCCCGAATGAACGTCCCTGGCTCGGCCCCCTGGCGGCGGCCAGCGGGCCCCGATATCGTGGCGGCATGACACGCTCACCTCCCCCGCGTTGGACCATCGTGGCCGCCCGCTTCCACGATGTCGTGGTGGAGCGTCTGCTCGCTGGGGCCACCCGTTGCCTCGTGGCCAAGGGGCTCCCGGAGGCCGCCATCGAGGTCGTTCGGGTCGCGGGCGCGCTGGAACTCCCCCAGGCCGCGCTCATGGCGGCAGAAGCGGTCCCGCCCCCCGCCGGACTGGTGGTCCTCGGCTGCGTGGTGAGGGGTGAAACGCCTCACTTTGATAACGTGTGCGACGCGAGCATCAGGGGCCTCATGGATGTGGCGCTGCGCACGCGCGTGCCCACGGGCTTCGGCGTCCTCACCTGCGACACGCTCGAGCAGGCGCTGGCACGCGCCGGCGGAGATCACGGCGACAAGGGATGGGAGGCTGCCGAAGCCGCATGGGGGCTCGCCGAGCTCCGACGCGGCTGATCCGGGCGTCAAGCAGCGACCCGTGCGCTGCCAGATCGTGATTCAATTCGTCCGAGAGTTCCGCGGGGGCCCCTTGGGCCGCCCTCTCCGCGTCAGTCCCGGAGGCTGGACCGATCGGCGGCGGCGACCTTCGCCGCGGCCCGCTCGCTGACGCCGGGGGCCAGCCCCCCGGGAAACAGAATGTCGCCGACGCCGGAATCACCCGGCCTCACCCCGGCGCCGATGCGCCGTGCCGAGAGTTGAACCCGACGTGGGATCCCGCCGCCGTGCCCGTGAGCATGCGCTCAAGATGCTGTTCCAAGCCGACCTGGCGTCCGCGCCGGGCGCGCATGCCATCGCGGCGCAATGGTCCATCGAGCCCGAGCCTGACAGCACGATTCGCGCCTTCGCCGAACGCCTGGCCGAGCTGGCCCTGGCTGACCTCCCGCGCATCGATGCCCTGATCACGGGCTGCAGCAAGAACTGGCGCCTCGACCGCATCGGCACCGTGGACCGGAACGTGCTGCGGCTGGCCATCGCGGAGTTGCTGCACGAGGCGGACACGCCCGCGGCCGTTGTCATGGACGAGGCCGTGGAGATGGCGCGGACCTACGGCGACTCGGAATCTCACCAGTTCGTCAACGGCGTGCTCGAGGGGGTGCGACGGCGGCTGGCAGAGGACGCATCGTGATCGCGATGCTCTTGCTCGCGACCCTGGCGAGCGACCGCGTCGCGGTCCCGCCGGCCCAGCCCATCTCTCGCGCGCGCTACATCGCGCGCCGCTCGCCGCAGGAGGACGGCCTGGCGGTTCCAGCCCACCGTTCCCATGGCTTCACGCAGCGCTCCCGCCTCCTGCCGGACGGCAGCACCGAGGTGACCGTCGTCGCATCCCGCGCCGGGTCGCGGGGCGCCGGAGTCGATCGCCCGGCCGAGGCGACGGCGGCCCTCGCGAGCGGAGCCCGGCCAGCGCCCGAGATCGCGGCGCTCGCACAGGAACTCGCGCACCCGGCAGCGGACGACTGGGACACCTCCGCAGCGATCATCATGTGGGTCTCGCTGAACATCGCCCACGCGGACCATCCCGCGCACGACGAGTCCGGCCCGGCCACGCTCGCGGCCGGCCAGGCGTCGTGCGTCGGCCGGGCCGTCCTGGCCGCCGACCTCCTGCGCGCGGCGGGGATCCCGGCGCGGACCCTCCACGGCCTGCTGCTCACCGACTTGCCGGACGGGCCGCAGGTTCTGCTTCACCGGTTTCTCGAGACGTGGATCGACGGCGTGGGCTGGGTGCCGTCGGATCCCGGCGAGAGCGTCCACCTCGTGGACGCACGCCATGTCGTGCTCGGGACGGACGCGGCGCCCTACGATCCCGCGGCGCAGGCCTCGCTCCGCGTGCGCTTCGCCGAACCACCGGATGCGAGCTGGGCCCACCGCGGCGGGCCCGTGATCCGCCCGCTCATCGTTGCCGACCGCCCCGCTCCCGTCACGCGAGGGCTCTCGCGATGACGCTTCGCGGAGACCTGCAGGATCTGAGCGTCCCCGAGATCCTCCACGTGGTCGGGGCGGCCCGGCGAGCCGGCCTCCTGCGCATCGTGCTCGCCACGGGTGAGACGGCGCACCTGCTCATTCGCGACGCCACCGTCGTCGCGCTGCGTGGAGGCGGCATGCCGGCCACGCTCGAGGACCTCCTGCGCGAGGCAGGCTCGCTCGATCCGCAGGAACAGGAGCGCGCGCGTGCTCTGGCGGAGAGCGAGAGCCTCACCATGGACGAGGCGCTGGCGCGCACCCTCGGCGATCCGCTCCGCATGCGGCGCGCGCTCGAGGCGCGCATCGAGGCGTGCCTGCCTCCGCTGATGGAGGCCGGGGCGGGCACGTTCGAGTTCAGCCTCGTCGAGCCGTCGGATCCGCGGCTCGCTGACTTCGGAGCGCTGGTGCTCACGACCGGAATCCCGGTGAAGCGCGCAGGCGCGCGTCAGGCGACGATCGCGAGGCCAGCGGCGTTCCGCCGGCAGCCGGCGCCGGCAGCCGCTCCGGAGCCCAGGCCATCGCCTCCCCCGCCGGCCCCTGGCCCATCCCCCTCGCGCGCGGGGGCCGCGGTCCTGCATTGCCTCGAGGCGGGCCCGCTGCGACAGGGCCTGCTGTCCTCGCTGGCCGCAGCCGGAGTGGATGCGCGCGCCGTGACCTCCTCGCTCGACGTTCGGGCAGGCGTGCTCGCCGCTCGCGAACGGGGTGACGCAGTCGCCCTGGCCTGCCATGCCGACCACGGCACGCTGCCGGGCCTGGAACTCCTGGCGCGCCTGCGCAGCGTGGATGCGGGAGTCCCCGCCATCGTGCTCGTGGACGGCACGTCTCCCGTGCCGCGGCGCGCCGTGATCGTGGAGCGGGCGGCGACCCTCGGCGCGAGGCTCATCGGACAACTCGACGAGGGCGATCCGGCCGCAGTGGCGGCGGACGTCGCAGACCGGATCGTGCGGCTCGTGCGCCCGGAGGCACCACCGCAGGCGACCCCGCCCTCGCCGGCGCCCGAGCCTTCGGGGCCCGAGTGCCTCCTGCCAGCCGACCTCCCCGCCGGGCGCCCGCCCACGGACGAGGACCTGGCCGTCCTCGCGAGGACGCTGGCGGTGGCCGGTGAGGCCGCCGACCTCGTTCGCGAGATCCTGGCGGTGATCGGGGCGCACTTCGAGCGCTGCAGCCTGTGGGCGCAGGGGGCCGACGGCCTCGAGCCGCTCGGCATCGTGGGCACGCGCGGGGAACTCCCCCCGGCCCTGCGCGCCGGCGCCATCCCGAGCGGGAGCGAGGACTTCCTCTCCGTCGCCGTGCGCTCGGGCATGCCCCGCGACGGCGAGCCGCCAGCCGCCTCCGAGGCCGACGCCACCCTGCTCGCGGCGCTCGACGCCTCGAGCGCGGCACGCGTCGCCGTCGTGCCGCTCCTCGCCGGCGGCGCGTGTTTCGGCGCGGCCTGCGCGACGGATGACGGCCTCGCGCCAGACGCCGACGTCGCGGGGCTCTCGCGCTTCCTCATGGAGGCGGCGCCTTCCCTCCAGGACGCGCTCGGGCGCGAACGACGCCGCCTCGAGGCAAGGCGCGCCCGGGCCTCGACGTGAGCCTGCGCGTGCTGCTGAGCGGCGCGGCCGCCGATCGGCGCGAGACATTCGCGACCTGGCTGGATGCCGCGCTGGATGTGGACATCGCGAGCGTGGCGGGCCCCTTCGAGGCCCTGCGCTGGCTCGCCAACGCCGATCCGGCCCTGGTGGTGATCCTGCCCACCGTCGAGAGCCACGAGGCGCCCGCCCTCGACCTGCTGCGCTTTCTGAGCTCGCACGCGCGCCACGGCCACGTGCCCGTGATCTTCTGCGGCGGCTCGGAGACCGAGCTCACGGCGGGCCGCAGCCTGGGCGCGACGCTCCTCCCGGAGTCGCCCTCGCCGGAGGAACTCCGCGCGGCGGCCAGGTCCGTGCTCGGTCTCGGCTGACCGGCACGGCCGGGGGGGCCCGGCTGCGGAACGCCCGCGGGCTGTCGGACGGCGGCCGGCCGCGCTACGATGCGGTTTCTGGCGTCTCGCGTCCGCCGTGCCTCGACGCGCCCTCGGTTGCCCTGCCGTGATCGTCCGCTGCCCTGGCTGCCAGGCCCAGTACCGCCTCGACCCCGCGCGCCTCCGCCGTGGTCACGGGCGCCTGCGCTGTGCCCGGTGCCAGATCGTGTTTCCTGTCGGCGAGGATCAGGCCCCGGCGCCGTCCGCCGCGCCGGAGCCGAGGCGCCTGCACGTCGCGCTGCTTGCCTGCGAGCCCGGGACGTCCCGCCAGCGGCTGCAGGCCGTCGCCGAGGCGCTTGGCGTGCGCGTCATCACGTCTGAGGACGGCCCGAACGCTCTCGCGATGGCCCGGCGATCCCGGCCTCGCGTGGTCGTCGCGTCACACTTCCTCGCCGGCCTCTCCGGACCGGAGGTCCTGCGCGCGCTCCGCGACGATCCGCAGTTCGTGGAGACGCTCTCGGTCCTCATGGGCGGCCCGACGCCGCGCCTGCGGCATCCGGCTGCGCCCGGCGCCGCATGGCACGGGGCCGATGGCTTCATCGCCGACGATGCGCGCGACGAAGACATGCGCGGCGTCCTGGCGGGGCTCCTCGGCCTTCCTGGCGGCCTGCTTCCTCATCCCGACGAGAGCGCGGTTCGCGCTCACGCGCGCGTCGTGGCCGCCGACCTGTTGCTCTACCATCACGTCGAGCTCGAGGAAGGCCGGCGTGATGGGCGCCTTCACCCGCGCGTGGCGAGCTATCTGACCTGGGCGCGCAGTGGCTGCATCGAGCGCTTCCCGACGCTGCGGCACCAGCCGCAGGCCCTGAGCGTCTGGGACGACGAGGTTCGGCTGGCGATCCGGCGGCCAGCCCCCTGAGATCCCGTGAGGCCCGGCCCGCCAGCGAGCGCCGGGCCGCAGCGGCCAGCCGGAGTCATCAGGGCTCCAGCGCCTTGCGCGCCTCGAGTCCCGAGAGGAAGGCCTCCACGTCCACGCGAGCGGTCGCCGGGTCCACGTCGAACTCCGCCAGGACGGACTCGACCAGGGAAGCCACCGATCGCGTGCCGTCGAGGAGCGTCCACACGAAGGCCCCGACCTCGTTGAGCACGAGGATCTCGCCGCCCTCCGCGTTCACGATCAGCGCCTGGCCATCGATGATGCGCTCGGCCAGGCCCTTGCGCGCCATGGGCTTGTGCGTGTCGTCCCACTTCATGCCGTTCTCCCGATCGTGAGCGCCGCCCCCCGGCGCGTGGATGCCGTTTCATGGATCATGGACCGTTCCCGGGCCCGCGCCGCGCGTGACCGGAGGGGGCGGCACGTGCCGGCTCCGCCGGCCGCGGCCGGGGGCGCTAGCGGGGTCCCCTTGCTCACGACTCGACTCCGGAGCGTGCGGCGTGCTGGAGCGAGTCATCGATCAGCCGCCAGAACCCGTCATCCGGACGGAAGCCCAGTTCGGCGCCTGGCACGAGCGAGGCCACGTGCCGCGCCATGTCGCTACCATGCCCCAGGAAGGCCTCGCCGAGAAACGGCGCGTGCGCCAGCAGCGCGGCTGCCGCCGTCGCGGCGCCGCAGGGTCGCAGGGCATGCGTCGTCTCCTGGCGCAGCCGCAGCACGATCGCAAGCGGGAGCGCCGCCTCCGATCGACCCGCGAGGGCCGGCTCCGCCCAGAGCGGCGTCGGCGCGAACCGCCCGCCGCTCGCCTCCGCCATCAGCAGCGCGCAGTCGTCCGCCAGGACCTCCCGCGGCGCCGACAGGCGCGCCGCCGTGGACTTGCCGGCACCGCTGGGGCCGAGCAGGACGACGGCCCCGCGCGCATGCCGGACAGCCGACGCATGCACGAGCAGGCCGCGTCGCGAGGACGCCATCCGCCACGCGGTGACCACCCGGAGCACGTTCTGCACGGCGAGCGGAACGTCGTCCGCGCGCTGATCCGTCATGACCACGATCCCCCGCTCGGCGCGAGAGTCCATGAGGAGCGCCACGTGGTGCGTCGCCCACGCCGGCGCGCCGCTCAGCAACCAGGTCGTCGAGCGCGCGATGTCCCCGGGCGCGAGGGCGAGCCAGGGCGGGCGTGACGCGCGCGTCCACGACAGCGTGACGGGCAGAGCCTCTCCGACAGACGGGTCCGGCGCCGACGGAAGGGCCTCGAGCGCCGCGAGCGCGCGCGCGTCGAGCCGCTCGTGCGTGACCACGACCGGGCCGACAGCCGTCACGCGCCGGCAGGCGCCGAGGGGCGGCCAGCCCGCGAAGTCGTCGGCCGTGGGCAGCGCATCGCCCTGCGGCATGCCGAGGCTCACGCGGGACGGATCTCCGACGCGCCGAAGTACGGCTGCAGCGCCGCCGGGATCGCCACGCTGCCGTCCGCGCGCTGACACTGCTCGAGAATGGCGACGAGCGTGCGCCCGACAGCCAGCCCGGATCCGTTGAGCGTGTGACAGATCTCGGGCTTGGCGCCCGGCGCCGGGCGAAACCGGATCTTCGCCCGCCGTGCCTGGAAGTCGGTGCAGGTAGAGCAGGACGAGATCTCGCGATAGGCCCGCTGGGAGGGCAGCCAGACCTCGACATCGAAGGTCATGGCCGAAGCGAAGCCGGTGTCGGCCGAACAGAGGCGCACGACTCGATGAACGAGCCCGAGACGGCGGAGGATCTCCTCCGCCCGGTCCGTCATGGCTTCGAGTTCTCCTGGCGACTGGTCGGGCGTCGTGATGCGGACCATCTCGACCTTGTTGAAGTGGTGCTGACGGATGTACCCGCGCACGTCCTTGCCGTACGATCCCGCCTCGCTCCGGAAGCAAGGCGAGTAGGCGAAGTAACGCAGGGGCAGCGACGACGCCTCGAGGATCTCGTCCGCGTGGTAGTTCGTCACCGGGACTTCCGCGGTCGGGATCAGGTATAGCTCGCGATCCGCCACGACGCGAAACTGGTCGTCGCGAAACTTGGGGAGCTGGGCCGTGCCCAGGAGCGTCTGATCGCTCACGATGAGGGGCGGCAGCATCTCGGTGTCGCCATGCTCGTGATGGATGTCGCGCATGAAGCGGATGAGCGCATGCTCGAGCCTCGCGCCGGCTCCGACGACGAACGTGAAGCGGGCGCCGGAGACCTTGGCGGCCCGCGCGAAGTCGAGGATGCCGAGCTTCTCGCCGAGAGCATCGTGGGCCAGCGGCTCGAAGGACATGGTCGGCGGTTCGCCCCAGGTGCGCACCACGACGTTGTCATCGGAGCTGGCGCCGTCCTCGACCTCCGGCAGCAGGATGTTCTCGAAGCCCAGTTCGAGGGACTCCCGCTCGGCTTCGGCCTCGCGAGAGCGCGCCGTCACGACGGCCAGCTCTTCGTTGAGTCGCGCGACCTCGTCCTTGAGCGAGGCGACGTCTCCTCCCGCCTTCATCGTCCGGCCGATCTCGGCGCTCGCCTGCTTCACGCGGTGCCGGATCTCGTCCGAGCGCGCGCCAGCGGCTCGCGCCTCGTCGTCCAGCGCGATCGTCCGATCCACTTCGGGCAGGCGATCCCGCTTGCCGCGTCGCCTGAGGTTCTCGCGGACGGCGTCAGGGTTGTCGCGGAAGATCTTGCGATCGAGCATGAGCTACTCCGGAGCCAGGGGGACGTCACGCCCGAGAGTGCGGGACGGTGCCCCAGTGAAGAACCACGATGCCGAACGTCAGCGAACGCCAGCCGACGTCGTGGAGGCCTGCGGCCTCCATCTCCCGTGCCAGGGCATCGGGCGAAAGCCAGGCGCCGATGGTCTGCGGCAAGTAGCGATAGGTGCCGCGGCGCCCGGAAAGCATGTCACCGACCACGGGGAGCACGTGCCGCGAGTAGAGGTGGTAGAGGCCGCGCAGGCCCGGCACGCGAGGCTCGCCGAACTCCAGCACCGCGACGCGACCGCCCGGGCGCACCACGCGCACCATCTCGCGCAAGCCCTCGGCCGGCGGGACGACGTTGCGGATCCCGAACGCCACGCAGGCCGCGTCCATGCTGGCCGAACGAACGGGAAGCTGCCGCGCGTCGGCCTCGAGCCAGGTCGCGGGCTCCCCGGCGCGCCCCCCGCGTCCCGTGCCTCGCCCGTGCGCGAGCATCGGCCGGCAGAAGTCAGCGGCGATCACCTGCGCGCCCGACGCCGAAGCCACGGCTCGAGCGAGGTCGCCCGTGCCGCAGCAGAGGTCAAGGCACCAGTCGCCTTCCCTTAGCTGCAGCGTGCCGGCGACGGCGCGGCGCCACGACCGGTCGAGCCCGACCGAGGTGACGCGATTGACGAGCTCGTACCGCGGCGCGATGCCGGCGAACATGGCGCGAATGCGCCGGGCGCGTTCCTCGCCCGTCGCCGCCACCGCCGGGTGCAGCTCACCGTCGGGCACTGCGCGCCCGCGACCGGCCTCAGGCTCCGGCAGCCTGGCCCTCGTCGGCGCTCCGCTCGACGAGCTTGCGGCTTCCGCCGCTGGGGCCCGCGTCGCCCGCCCTGGGGGCGGCATCCACGAGCTCGATCAGGGCCATCTCGGCGCTGTCACCCTTGCGGAAGCCGAGCTTCAGGATGCGCGTGTAGCCTCCCGGGCGCTCGGCGTAGCGCGGCGCCAGCCTCGCGAACACCTTCGTGAGGAGGTCGCGGTCGCGCACGACGCGCGCCACGCGGCGGCGAGCGTGCAGCGTGTCCTGCTTCGCCGTCGTGATGAGCTTCTCGGCCAGGGGCCGCAGCTCCTTGGCGCGCGGAAGCGTGGTCTCGATGCGCTCGTGCTCGAGCAATGCGAGGGTCAGGTTGTTCAGGAGGGCCTTGCGCTGGCCGCCCGTGCGGCACAGGCGGCGACCGGCCTTGCGGTGTCTCATGGCGCGACCTCAGTTGCCCGCGGGCTCGGCGGGTGCGGCTTCCAGCGTGCCGGGGGGCGGAAGCTGGATGCCCATGGAATTCAGGTCCATCCCGAGAGAGAGCCCCATGGTCTTGAGGATCTCCTTGATCTCGTTCAGCGACTTGCGGCCGAAGTTCTTGGTCTTGAGCATCTCGGACTCGGTCTTCTGGACGAGCTCGCCGATGGTCTCGATGCTGGTCTTCTTGAGGCAGTTGTACGAGCGCACGGACAGCTCGAGCTCATCCACGGAGCGCGACAGCTTCTTGGTGAGCTCCTTGACGTCCTCGCGGAGTTCCTCAGGCTGCTCGTGGCTCTCTTCCTCGAAGTTGACGAAGATGGCCAGGTGCTCCTTGAGCAGGCTCGCGGCCTCGGCGACGGCGTCCTGAGGCGTGATCGCGCCGTTCGTGTGCACCTCGAGAATCAGGCGGTCGTAGTCGGTGGCCTGACCCACGCGCGCATCCTCGACCCGGAAGTTCGCCTTGAGGACCGGCGAGTGCAGCGAGTCCACGGGGATCCAGCCGATGCCCCAGTCTTCCTGGTAGTTCTCGTCAGCCGGAACGTAGCCGCGGCCGCGCTGGACGCGGATCTCCATGGACAGGCGACCGTCATCGTTGAGCGTCGCGATGGGCCGGTCCGGATCGAGAATCTCGATGTCGGACGAGGTCTTGATGTCCCCCGCCGTCACGACCTTCGGGCCGCGCTCATCGAGCGTGATGACACGCGGTCCCTGCACGTGAATGTGCAGCGGGAGCTGCTTCAGGTTCAGGACGATGTCCGTGACGTCCTCGACGACGCCGGGCACCGACGAGAACTCGTGCAGGACGCCTTCGATCTTCACGCCGGTGACGCCCGCGCCCTCGATGGAGGACAGGAGAATCCGGCGCAGGCTGTTGCCGATCGTGGTCCCGAAGCCACGCTCGTACGGGCTCGCGAAGAAGCGCCCGAACGTGGGGGTGAGGGTCTCCGTCTCGTACTCGAGACGGCGAGGCCGCTGAAATCCCTTCCACTCCATGGAGCCTGAGACCTCCCGCGATCCCGAACGAGTCGGAGACCGCGTGCAGGCGACTGTCGGGCTGGCCGGACCGCCGCGTGTTTCCTGACCGACGACCCGCACCGGGTCGCCGGAAAAATCACTTCGAGTAGAGCTCGACGATCAGCTGCTCCTGCACGGGCAGCGTGACGTGGTCACGCGTCGGCAGGGAGCTCACGGTCGCCTTGTAGTTGTCCGCGTCGAGCGAGAGCCAGTCGGGGATGCTGCGACCGCGAGCGGTCTCCACCGACGCCTGGATGCCGACGTTCTTCTTCGACTTCGCGCTGAGTTCGATCGTCTGCCCCTGGCGGAGCTGGTACGACGGGATGTCCACGCGACGCCCGTCCACGAGCACGTGGCCGTGGCTGACGAGCTGGCGCGCCGCCGCCTGCGAGCTGGCAAAGCCGAGGCGCGCGCACGCCGTATCCAGGCGGCGCTCGAGGCTCTGCAGGAGCACGTGACCCGTCACGCCCTTCTTGCTCGAGGCCTTCTCGAACGCATTGCGGAACTGGCGCTCGAGCACCCCGTAGATGCGCTTCACCTTCTGCTTCTCGCGAAGCTGGTGGCCGTAGCCGACGATCTTGACTCGACGCTTGCCGTGCTGGCCTGGCGGATAGGCGCGCTTCTCGATGGCGCACTTCTCGCTGAAGCAGCGCGTGCCCTTGAGAAACAGCTTCATGCCCTCGCGACGGCAGAGCCTGCAGGCGGGACCGGTGTACCTTGCCACGTTCGTGATCCTCTCTTCTCGTTCGCCGGGGCGGCCGTCAGACCCGCCGGCGCTTGCAGGGCCGGCAGCCGTTGTGCGGGACGGGCGTGACGTCGCGGATGGAGCGCACCTGAAGGCCGGCGGCTGCCAGCGCGCGGATGGCGGACTCGCGGCCGGCGCCGGGGCCCTTCACGCGGACATCCACGGTCCGGAGGCCGTTGTCCTTGGCGATGCGAGCGCTGGTCCCGGCCGCCACCTGTGCCGCGAAGGACGTTCCCTTCTTGGATCCCTTGAAGCCGCTCCCGCCCGACGACGCCCACGCGATCACGTTCCCCTCCATGTCGGAGATCGTGATGATGGTGTTGTTGAACGTGGCCGCGATGTGCGCCACGCCCTCGGGGACGTTGCGCTTCACGCGCCGCTTGGTCTTGCGTTCCTTCGTTGCTACGGCCACGACCGACTACCTCCCACCAGCTGCGGGCTTGTTCTTCTTCATGGTCGTCTTGCGCGGGCCCTTGCGCGTGCGCGAGTTGGTGCGCGTGCGCTGCCCGCGGCACGGCAACCCGCGACGATGGCGGGAGCCCCGATAGCTGCCGATCTCGACGAGGCGCTTCACGTCCATCTGGATCTTCTTGCGCAGGTCGCCCTCGACCATGCCCTCCTCCTGGATGACGCGCTGGATGCGCAGGACCTCATCCTCGGAGAGATCGCGGACCTTCCGCTCGGCATCCACGCCCGCCTTGGCGAGCAGGGTGAGCGCCCGGGACCGTCCCACGCCGTAAAGGTACGTGAGGCCGATCTTGGCCATCTTCTGCATGGGCAAATCCACGCCTGCAATGCGCGCCATCGTCGATTCCTCGCTTCAGTCCCGGGCTCAGCCCTGCCGCTGCTTGTGCTTGGGGATCTCGCAAATCACCCGGATCACGCCCTCGCGCCGGATGAGCTTGCACTTCTTGCACATCTTCTTGACGGACGACCGAACCTTCATGACTGACCTTGAGTCCCGCCTGGCCACCGCGCGCCGCGCGCCCCGGTGGCTAGCTACTTGTAGCGGTAGACGATCCGGCCCCGCTGGAGGTCATAGGGCGAGAGCTCGACCTTGACCCGGTCACCGGGGAGGATGCGGATGAAGTTCTTTCGAATCTTTCCGGACACGTGAGCCAGGACGCGGTGGCCGCCTTCGAGTTCCACCCTGAACATGGCGTTCGGGAGAGGCTCGACGACGGTGGCATCCACCTGAATCGCCTCCTCCTTGCCCGAATCTTCGTTCTCGCCCTTCTTGCCCACGCGGTCTCCGGTTCCGTGATGGCTGACGCACCTCGAGGGCTCAGCCAGCACGGGTTGACATGAGTCGGTGGCGCGCGTCTGGCGCAGCCAGGAGGCCGCCTTGAACGCGCCGCCACCGCGTGCGCCCCGCGGGGCCGACCGTGCCTGCGGCGCAGACAGCAATCGCCCGTGGCGCGACAGTGATGGCAGGCCAAGGGGCGCGAAGCGGGCAGTCTACCCGCTCAGCCCACCCGTGGCAAGCCCCAGAGAGGCCGATCAGGCCTTCTCCAGAAGGGGCAGGAGCTTCCGGACCCGATCCCGGACGCTGTCCGGCGTGCCGGTGCCGTCCACCGGGCACAGCTGTCCCCTTTCGCCATACCAGGCCACCAGGGGGGCCGTCTGCTCGGCGTAAACGCGCAGGCGCTCGCGGATGACGTCCTCCCGGTCGTCCGCCCGGACCTGGACGGCCCGCCCGCAACCCGCGCACGTGTCCTCGCCCGCGGGCCTCGGTCCGCATTCGGAGCACGTCCGTCGGGCGGCCAGCCTCTGGACGACCTCCGCGTCGGGGACCCGGAGCTCGACGACCAGCGGCTGAGCCCGGCCGCGCTCCGCGAGCAGGCCCTCGAGCAGGACGGCCTGGCCGACGGTCCGAGGGAAGCCATCGAGCAGGAGGCCGCCGGCCTGCGCGTCGAGGCGCTGCGCGACGAGGGCCGCCACGACCTCGTCCGAGACGAGGCGGCCCGACTCGACGACGGCCTTGACCTGCCGGCCGAGATCGCTGTGGTCGCGGATGGCCGCGCGCAGCAGATCCCCCGTCGAGACGTGCTGCAGGCCGGCGATGCCGGCGAGGAACTCGGCCTGCGTGCCCTTGCCCGCTCCAGGCGGGCCGAGGAGAACGACAGAGCGCCCCACGACCGTCACCCCCGGCGGCCGCGCAACCGCCCTGTCCGCAGGAAGCCCTCGTAGTTGCGCATGATGAGCTGTGACTCGATCTGGGACATGAAGTCCATCGAGACGCCGACCACGATGAGCAGCGACGTGCCGCCGAAGAACGACCGGGCTGACATGGGCAGTTCGAGCCCGACCTTGAACCACTGCGGCATCGCCTCGAAGAGGCCGCCGCCGAGGAAGCCCGGCAACTCGTGCAAGCGGACGCCGTCCGTGATGAACATGGGAACGACCGAGACCGCCGAAAGATACAGCGCGCCCCAGAGCGTGACCTTGGAAAGGACGTCGTCAATGTACTCGGCCGTCTTCTTGCCGGGCCGGATGCCGGGCACGAAGCCGCCGTGCTTCTTCATGTTGTCCGTGACGTCCACCGGGTTGAACACGATGGACGTGTAGAAGAAGCAGAAGAAGACGATCAGGCCGACCTCGAGCGCCACGTACAGCGGCATGGCGTAGCCGAGCTGCGCGCGCAGGGTGTTCGCCCAGCCGAGGTCCGTGGGCAGGTATTGCAGCAGGATTCCCGGCAGGATGATCACCGACTGCGCGAAGATCACCGGGATGACGCCGGACGTGTTCAGCTTGAGCGGCAGGTGCGTGGACTGGCCCGCGCGAACCTTGTTGCCGATCACGCGCTTGGCGTACTGGACCGGAATCCGGCGCTGGGCACGCTCGACGAAGATGATGAAGGCGATGATCGCCACCATCATGAGGATGAGCATGGCGACTTCGAGCGGCGAAATCGTGCTGTCCTTCACCTTGGCCGCCGTCTGCATGACGCCCACGGGGAACTGGGCGATGATGCCGATGCAGATGAGCAGCGAGATGCCGTTGCCGAGCCCTCGTTCCGAGATCCGCTCGCCGAGCCACATCACGAAAACGGTGCCCGTCGTGAGCGTCAGGACCGTGTTGATGTACCAGAACGTGCTGGGATTCGGGACGAGATCGAGCCCCGAGGCGGTCTGCTGGCTCGCCAGCACCGCCGAGATCGCGCCGGCCTGGATCGCGCCCAGGACGCCGGTCAGGTAGCGCGTGTACCGGTTGATCTTGCGGCGCCCGACCTCGCCTTCCTTGGACATGCGCTCCAGCTGCGGCACCATGACCGTGAGCAGCTGCAAGATGATGGAGGCGGACACGTACGGCATGATGCCCATGGCGAAGATCGCCATGTTCGACAGCGCGCCGCCCGTGAACATGTCCACGAAGTCGAGCGCGCTGCCCGCGACGCCGCCGGTCAGCTCCTCCATGTACAGGTGCAGCGCCCCCGGGTCCACGCCTGGCACCGGGATGAACGCGCCGACGCGGTACACGAAGACCAGCATCGCCGTGAAGATCAGGCGCTTCCTGAGCTCCGGGATGCGGAGGACGTTGCGAGCCTGGTCGATCATCCCTCGATGACCTCGCACGAACCGCCGGCCGCCTCGATCTTGCGGCGGGCGCCGTCGGAGAAGGCGTGCGCGCGCACGACCAGCTTGATGGTCAGCTCGCCGTTGCCCAGGACCTTGAGGCCGTCACCCATGCGCTTGACGAGCCCCGCCTCCTGGATGGCATCGGGCGACACGGTGTCGCCCGCCTTGAAACGCGAGGCCAGCGTCCCGACGTTCACGCACGCGAGCTCCGTCGCGAAGATGTTCGTGAACCCGCGCTTGGGGACGCGCCGCTGCAGGGGCATCTGGCCACCCTCGAAGCCGGGGCGCCCGCTGTAGCCCGAGCGTGACTTCTGGCCCTTGTTGCCACGGCCACCGGTGCGGCCCTGGCCCGTGCCCACGCCGCGGCCGCGGCGCTTGTTGTTCTTGGTAGCGCCCTTGCTCGGGCGCAGTGTTTCGAGGTTCATGGCTCGGATCCCGTGACTCAGACCGTGACGGAGGCGCCGGCTGGCGCTAGCGGATGGGCTCGACGACGACGAGGTGCTGGACGATGTCGATCTTGCCGCGGATGTCAGACGTGTCGGGGAGCTCGCGCGCGTCGCCGGAGCGACGCAGGCCGAGCGCCCGGAGATTGCGGACCTGGACATCGGACTTGCCGGCCCAGCCCCTCACCAGGGTGACGCGAATGCGGGACTTGGCAGCGTTCATGACCGCCCCCCGACGAGCTCGTCCACGGACTTGCCGCGACCCTCGGCCACCGTGCTCGCGTCGCGCAACGAGAGAAGTCCCTCGATCGTGGCCTTGACCACGTTGTGCGGGTTTCGCGTGCCCAGAGACTTCGTGAGGATGTCGCCGACGCCGGCGGCGCTGAGCACCGCCCGGACGGCGCCACCGGCGATGACGCCAGTACCCGGACCGGCAGGCCGGAGAACGACCTGCGCCGAGCCGAACTCGCCGACGATGGGGTGCGGAATCGTCGTCCCGGCGAGCGGGATGCGGACGAGGTTGCGGCGCGCGCGCTCGATGCCCTTGGCGATCGCCATCGGCACCTCGCGCGACTTGCCCATCCCCCAGCCGACGACGCCGCGGCCGTCACCGACCACGACGAGCGCCGAGAACGACAGGTTCTTGCCGCCCTTGACGACCTTCGTCGTGCGGTTGATGTGGACGACCTGCTCGCTGAGCTCGAGGCCGTTGGAATCGATCGTGCTGTTGCGCTTCATGTCGGCGTCCTGCGGGGCGCGAGCCCCGTTCTAGAACTGCAGTCCGCTCTCGCGGGCCGCTTCAGCGAGCGCCTTGACGCGCCCGTGGTAGAGAAAGCCGCCGCGATCGAACACCGCGGTGCCGATGCCGAGTGCCTTGAGGCGATCGGCGATGAGCGCCCCGACAGCCTTCGCGGCGGCAACGTTGCCACCAGAGGCGGAGCGGAGCGTCGCGTCCAGCGTGCAGGCCTGGGCGACGGTGCGACCGGCACTGTCGTCGATGGCCTGGACGTAGATGTGGTTGAGCGTGCGATACACGGCGAGCCGCGGGCGCTCGGCCGACCCGGCGAGGCGCCGGCGGATGCGCCGGTGAATCACCTGGCGCCGTGCGTTTCTGTCCTTCTTCATGATCCCGTTCCTCTCGCGCGCCGGCCGCGATTCGCGACCCGGCGCAGCGGCCTCACTTCGTGCCGGACTTGCCCGGCTTGAGCTTGATGACCTCTCCGGCGTACCGAATGCCCTTGCCCTTGTAGGCGTCGGGCGGGCGCAGTCCGCGGATGTCCGCCGCGGTCTGGCCAACCATCTGGCGATCCGCTCCGCGGATCACCACCTTGGTCTGCTCCTCGATGGCCACGTCCACGCCGGCCGGCATCACGAACTCGACCGGGTGCGAGTAGCCGATGTTGAACTGCACCTTGCGGCCGGTCACCGAAGCGCGGAAACCGACGCCCACGATCTCGAGCCGGCGCTCGAACCCGGTCGAGACGCCCGTGACCGCGTTCGCCGCGAGAGCGCGCGCCAGCCCGTGAAGCGCACGGACCGGACCCGACTCGGTCTCGCGACTGAACTTGACCGAGCGCCCCTCGACGCGCGCCGTGATGCCCTTCGGCACCGGCGTGACGAGGGTGCCCTTGGGCCCCTTGACCGTCAGGGATCCACCGCTCACCGACACGTCCACCTTCTCCGGCAGCGTGATGACCTTCGTGCCCACCCGTGACATGACGTTCTCCTGCTCTCGACCGCGGCGCTCGCGCGCCCTACCAGACGTGACAGACGACCTCGCCGCCAACGTTCTGGCGGCGCGCCTCGGCATCGGTCATGAGGCCGCGGGAGGTCGAGATGATGCTCGTCCCGAGGCCGTGCAGGACCTTCGGGACATCGGACGCGCCACGGTAGACGCGCCGTCCGGGACTCGAGACGCGCTCGATTCCCCGGATGACGGGCAGCCCGTCCTTGGCGTACTTGAGACGGACCGTGATGACCTTCTGCGGCCCCTCGCCGGCAGAGGCCGTTTCGGCGAGGTAGCCCTCGCGGGCGAGCAGCTCGCAGATGTGCTCCTTGAGCTTCGAGTGACCGATGCGGCACGTCGAATGCCGAGCGGCGCCCGCATTGCGGATGCGCGTCAGCAGGTCAGCGATGGGATCTTGCATGCTCATCGTGAATCTCCCGAACTCCACATCACCAGGACGCCTTGACGACGCCGGGAATCTTCCCTTCGAGCGCCAGGGTCCGGAAGCAAATGCGACAGAGGCGGAACTTGCGCAGGTAGGCCCGCGCTCGCCCGCACCGCTCGCACCGCGTGTAGCTGCGAACGCCGAACTTGGGCGTGCGCTTGGACTTCACCACCAGTGACAGCTTGGCCATCTCAGGAATCCTTGCGGATGAAGGGGAAGCCGAGCTTCTCGAGCAGGGCCATCCCGTGGTCGTCGCGGCCCGCGCCGGTGACGATCGTGACATTCATGCCCTTCACGAGGTCGACCTTGCCGTACTCGATCTCCGGGAAGATCAGCTGCTCCTTGAGCCCGAGCGTGTAGTTGCCCTTGCCGTCGAAGGCCCGGCGCGAGACGCCGCGGAAGTCGCGGACGCGAGGCAGCGTCACGTTGATGAGCCGGTCGAGGAAGTACCACATGCGATCGCCGCGCAGCGTGACGCGCGCGCCGATGGGCATGCCCTCCCGGAGCTTGAAGTTCGAGATGGCCTTCTTCGCGCGAGTCTGCACGGCCTTCTGCCCCGAAATCAGGGAGATCTCGTTCACGGCCGTTTCGAGGAGCTTGATGTTCTCCTTGGCCTGCCCGACCCCCATCGAGATCACCACGCTCTTCACGCGCGGAACGGCCATCCGGTTGCGGATGCCCAGATCCTTCATGAGAGCCGAGGCGACCTCGGTGCGGTAGTGCGCCAGGAGGCGCGGCGTTGCTGTTCCGTCTGCCATGACCACTCTCACTTGTCGATGGGCGCGCCGCAGGCACGGCACGAGCGCGAGGCCTTGCCGTCTGCGGTCCGCGCGGACTTGGCCCGCGTGGGCTCCGAGCACTTGGGGCACACGAGCATCACGTTCGACGCCTGGAGGGGAGCCTCCTGCTGCACGATGCCGCCCTGCGCGCCGGTCTTGGGGTTGGCGCGCGAGTGCTTCTTCACGAGGTTCACTCCCGCGACGATGATGCGACCGGACGTGAGATCCACCGACCGGACCTCGCCGCGGGCGCCCTTGTTCTTGCCAGCCAGGACGACGATCGTGTCCTTCGTCTTGACGTGCATCACAGCACCTCCGGAGCGAGCGAGATGATCTTCGAGAACTGCTTCTCGCGGAGCTCGCGCGCCACGGGCCCGAACACGCGCGTGCCGATCGGGTCCTTGGTTTCCTTGTTGATGAGCACCGCCGCGTTGTCGTCGAAGCGGATGACGGTGCCGTCGGGCCGCGAGTGCGCCCGTCGCGTGCGGACGATGACCGCGTGCACGACCTTCCCCGCCTTCACCGCGGCTTCCGCCGTGGGGTCGGACTCCTTGACGGACGCGGTGATGATGTCCCCCACCCGGCCGTACTGCCCGGAGGAGCCGCCCGGGATGTTGATGCACGAGATCCGGCGGGCACCGGAGTTGTCGGCGACGATGAGTTCACTCTGCATCTGCAGCATGGCTCAGGCCTCCGCTTCGCCGCCGGGCGCCGCCGCCCGCGTCATGATGGTCCGCACGCGCCAGCGCTTGCGGGCCGAGAGCGGCCGCGACGAGACGATCTCGACGACGTCGCCCACGGAGCACTCGCTCCGCTCGTCATGCGCCATGAACTTGGTCCGGCGATTGACGAACTTGTGGTAGCGCGGGTGCCGGACGCGCCGGTCCACCTGCACGACCACGGACTGCCGGCCCGCCACGCTCGTGACGGTGCCGATCTGCGTCTGGCGCCGCGCCGCCGCGGTCTCGGTTGTCTGCTGCGTGTTCACGGCGTGTCTCCGGCCTGGCCCCTGGCGTTCTCGCGCTCGCGCAGGATGGTCAGGCTGCGCGCGATGGCGCGCCGGACCTCTCGGATCCTGCTGGGCTTCTCGATGGTGCCTCCGCTGGCCTGCCAGCGAAGCTTGAACAGCTGCTCGCGCAGCTTGCCAATCTCCTCGGTCACGTCGGCCACCGGCGCTCCGCGGAGGGTCTTCAGTTCCTTCTTGCGCGATGCCATGGGCTACCTCTGCTCCTGGCCGTAGCGGCCCACGAGCTTCGTCTTGACGGGCAGCTTGTGCGCAGCCAGGCGGAACGCCTCCTTGGCCACGTCCAGCGTCACGCCTTCCATCTCATAAAGGATGCGTCCGGGACGCACGACCGCCACCCAGCCCTCGGGCGCGCCCTTGCCGTGGCCCATTCGCGTCTCGAGCGGCTTCTTCGTGATCGGCTTGTCGGGGAAGACGCGGATCCAGAGCTTGCCGCCGCGCTTGACGTGACGCGTCATGGCGATGCGGGCGGCCTCGATCTGGCGGGACGTGATCCAGCCGTCTTCGAGCGCCTTGAGCCCGTAGTCACCGAACGCGACGCGATTGCCCGTCTGCGCAGTCCCCTTCCGGCGACCGCGCTGGTGCTTGCGCCATTCGACTTTCTTCGGCATCAACATGTCGAGAAACCTCTTTGTCGTATCCCGTGGCCCTGACGGCTCACGTCAGGCGATCCGGCGCCCGCATCCGCTGATCGGGGCTCGTCTCACCCTGGTAAATCCACACCTTGACGCCAATCGCGCCGTAGGTCGTCTTCGCCGTCGCGGAACCGAAATCAATGTCGGCGCGCAGCGTGTGCAGCGGCATGCGGCCTTCCACGTACCACTCGGAGCGGGCGATCTCGGCGCCGTTGAGGCGGCCGGAGCACCGGATCTTCACGCCCTGTGCGCCGAAGCGCACGGTGGACTCCTGCGCCTTCCGCATCGCGCGCCGGAACGCCACCCGCCGCACCAGCTGTCCCGCGATGTTCTCCGCGACGAGCTGCGCGTTGATCTCGGGCTTCGTGATCTCCTGGATGTTGACGTAGACCTCGCGGCCCGTGCGCTTCTGGATCTCCTCGCGCAGCTTCTCGACCTCGGCGCCCTTGCGGCCGATGACGATGCCCGGACGCGAGGCGTTCAGGGTCACCTTCAGCTTGTTCGCCGCGCGCTCGATCTCGACCCGAGCGACGCCCGCGTGCTGGAGGCGCTGCAAGAGCTCCTCGCGCAGCTTGATGTCCTCGAGCAGCAGCTCGCCGTACTGGCGTCCCTGCGCGAACCAGCGCGAGTCCCAGGTCTTCGTGTACCCGAGCCGGAAGCCGGTTGGATGAACTTTCTGTCCCACGATCTTCTCCCGTATCGGCCGGGCTCTCCCCGGCCGTGCGGCGGCGTCACTCCGCCGCGGACTGCGTCTTCCGGCCACCCCCGCCGCTTCCGCGGCCGCGACGGCCCCGGGGCGCCGCCTGGGCAGTCCCGATGGATCCCAACTCGATGGTCACGTGACAGGTGCGCTTGTGAATCGGATAGGCCCGGCCCATGGGGGCAGGCTGCGACCGCTTCGTGATCGGCCCCTCGTCCACGAAGGCCCGGGTGACGTACAGCTCGTCAGCGTCGAACATGGCCGCGGTCTCGGGCCGCGCCTCCGTGTTCGCCTGGGCGGACTGGAGCACCTTGAGCACCTCGCGCGCGACGCGCTTGATGGAGTTCTTGAGAACGGCCCTCGCCTCGTCCACACGCTTGCCGCGGATCTGGTCCACGACCAGGCGCGTCTTCTGTGCGGAGGCGCGGAGATAGCGGAGCTTCGCCTTCGAGGCGAAGGTCACGGTGTCGGCCTTGCGTGCCCGCGCGACGCGAGCCGGCTGATCGCTCGGACGCATGCTCACTTGAACGCTCCTGCCTTGTCCTTCTTGGCCGAGTGGCTCTTGAAGGTCCGCGTCGCGGCGAACTCGCCGAGCTTGTGTCCGACCATGTTCTCGGTGAGGTAGACCGGAATGAACTTCCGGCCGTTGTGCACGGCGATGGTGTGGCCGATCATCTCGGGCACCACCATCGAACGCCGTGACCACGTCTTGAGCACGCGCTTCTCGTTGAGATCGTTCATGGAGCGCACCCGCTTGATCAGGTGGTCGTCCACGAAAGGACCCTTCTTTTGTGACCTGGCCATCGCTGCTGCTCCGTCTACTTGCGACGACGGACGATGAACGCCGCCGTGCGCTTGTTCTTGCGCGTCTTGAATCCCTTGGTCTTCTGGCCCCAGGGAGTCGTCGGATGCCGGCCACCCGAGGTCTTGCCCTCGCCGCCTCCCATGGGGTGGTCGACGGGGTTCATGGCCACGCCGCGAACGCTGGGACGGATGCCGCGCCAGCGCGTGCGCCCCGCCTTGCCGATGGAAACGTTCTCGTGCTCGGCGTTGCCGACGGTGCCGATCGTCGCGAGACAATCGAGGTGGATCTTGCGGACCTCGCCGGACGGCATGCGCACCATCGCGTACGCGCCTTCCTTGGCCATGAGCGTGGCAGACACGCCCGCGGCGCGCGCCACCTGCGCGCCCTTGCCCGGCTTGAGCTCGATGTTGTGGATCACGGTGCCCAGCGGGATGTCGCGCAGGCTGGCCGCGTTGCCGGGCAGGATGTCCACGCCCGTGCCCGCCAGGACCTTCGTGCCGACCTGCACGCCATCCGGCGCGACGATGTAACGCTTGTCGCCGTCGGCATACGTCACGAGCGCGATGCGCGCCGTGCGGTTCGGGTCGTACTCGATGGACGTGATCTTGCCGGGAACTCCGGGCTTGTCGCGGCGGAAGTCGATCTCGCGATAGCGGCGCTTGTGCCCGCCACCCCTGAGCCAAGCGGTGCAGCGGCCCTCGTTGTTCCTGCCGCCCCGCTTCCGGGTGCCCGTGGTGAGAGCCTTCAGGGGCCCGACGCGCGTGATTTCAGCGAAATCCTGCACGCTGGCCTGGCGTCGGCCCGCCGTCGTTGGCTTGTAGCGCTTGATGCCCATGACGTGCCTCGCCTACGCCGAAAATTCGGGAATGGACTGGCCCTCGGCCAGCGTGACGATGGCCTTCTTCCAGTTCGGCCGGCGGCCAGCAAAGCGGCCCAGCCGCTTCAGCTTGCCTTCGTGATTCATCGTCCGGATCGACTTCACCTTCACCTTGAAGATGGTCTGGATCGCCTCGCGGATCTGCACCTTGTTCGCGTCCGGACGCACCTTGAAGACCACGACGTTGCCGCCCTCCGCGAGGCGGGCAAGCTTCTCCGTGATCACGGGCGCCAGGATGATGTCCCAGGCGGTACTCATCGGCTCAACATCTCCTGCAGGCTGGCCATGGCCTCGCGCGTGGCGACCAGATGCCGGTACTTGAGAAGGTCGTGCGCGTTCACGGCCTGGGGCTCGATCACCTTGTACGCGGCGAGGTTCCTCGACGCGCGCATCAGGCCCTCGTCGGCGTGCGCGACCATCACCAGGGCGCGGTCGGCTCCCAGCCCCCCGACCAGGCCACGGAAGGCCTTCGTCTTCGGAGCGTCGAGGCCGATCTGATCGACGACGGTCAGTTGCTTCGACTGGATCATGGACGCCAGCACGCGGGCCACCGCCACGCGGCGCTTGCGACGGGGCATGGGGTGGTCGTAGTCGCGCGGCACGGGGCCGTGCGTGATTCCGCCGTGCCGCCACAGCGGGTTCCGCGACGAACCGACACGAGCGCGGCCCGTGCCCTTCTGGCGCCAGGGCTTCGCGCCGCCGCCGCGCACGTCGCCGCGGGTCTTGACCGCGTGCGTGCCCGAGCGTTGCGCCGCCAGGTGGTGCCGGACGACCTCCCACACGACGTGCGTGTTGCCGACCTCGCCGAACAGGTCGTCCGACAGGTCGAGCTTCCCGACCACCTCGCGCTTGGCGTTGATGACATCAATGGCGGGCATGGCTCAGGCCTCCTTGCCGCGAGCGGGCTTCAGGGAGCGGTGAATGCGCACGAGGCCGTGGCGGGCGCCCGGCACCGCGCCGCGGATGGCCACGAGGCCGCTCTCGGCGTCCACGTGGACGACCTCGAGGTTCTTGACCGTCACGCGCACGTTCCCCATCTGGCCGCCCATGCGCGTGTTCTTGAACACGCGCGACGGATCTTCCGAGCCGCCGATGGAACCGGGGGCGCGGTGGAACATGGAGCCGTGGGTCGCGGCGCCGCCGCGGAACCCGTGGCGCTTGATGACGCCCTGGAACCCCTTGCCCTTGCTGTCGGCCGTGACGTCCACGAGGTCGCCCGGCGCGAAGATGCTGCACAGGACCTGAGCCCCGACCGTAGCCGACGCGGCGTCAGCCACCCGGAACTCGCCGAAGGTCTTCAGGGGCGCGACATCGGCCTTCTCGCAGATGCCCTTGATGGCCTTGGAGATCTTCCGCCGCGACCGGCGCTCGACGAGACCGACCTGCACGGCGTCGTAGCCGTCGGTCGCGCCCGTCTTGACCTGCGTGACGACGCAGGGTCCCGCCTGGATCAGCGTGACGGGCACGAGTCGGCCGCGGTCGTCGAAGACCTGCGACATCTCGATCTTTCTTCCGAGAATTCCGTCCATCGTTCACTCCCGAGGGTCACGGGCACCTGCCCGGCGGACCCCGTGGGCGCCGTCAGGCGCCCCGTTCTGGCCCGACGCGAAGACCGGAGTCCTCTCGCCGGCGGGCCCTTGTCAGGCTGTCTTTCCGACAGCCGTGATCTCCACGTCCACTCCCGCGGGCAGGTCGAGCTTCATCAGCGCGTCGACCGTTTGCGAGGTGGGTTCCACGATGTCGAGCAGCCGCTTGTGAGTGCGGATCTCGAACTGTTCGCGAGACTTCTTGTCCACGTGCGGCGAACGGAGGACCGTCCAGCGCTCGCGGCGCGTGGGCAGCGGAACGGGGCCCGCGACGCGGGCGCCCGTGCGCCGCGCCGTGTCCACGATTTCGCGTGCCGACTGATCCAGGATCCGGCAGTCATAGGCCTTCAGCCTGATGCGGATCCGTTCGCCTTCCTGGAAGCTCATCTTGCCTCTCTGGCTACTCGATGATGTCGGTGATGGTGCCGGCGCCGACGGTGCGGCCGCCCTCGCGG
>CAZTIW010000038.1:0-45720 GCA_964613915.1 uncultured Thermoanaerobaculia bacterium | reverse complement strand
AGGGGGCCTGGTCCTCGGCGGCTTCGCCGCCTGCGGGCAATGCCCCCTGAAACCCCGGCAGGTCTTGCGGGCGGCCGCAACAACCTGCCCTGCTCAGGGGGCCTGGTCCTCGGCGGCTTCGCCGCCTGCGGGCAATGCCCCCTGAAACCCTGGCAGGTCGTTCGCAGCCGACAACCGGCGACATCCGCCCCGCATTCACGTGTTCGCAGCGCCATGAAGGTTCGCGATGTCCGATGAACTCAATCTCCGCATCTTGCTTCCGTCCCGCCAGGCGGTGGGGGCGAAGGTGGCGTCCGTCAACCTCACGGCCGTGACCGGCGAGCTGGGGATCCTCCCCGGCCACGCGGCGCTCCTCGCCGCGCTCCGTCCGGGCGCCGCCTGGTATCGCGCCGGCGAGACGACCGAGCGCCTCGCGCTCGGCGACGGCTTCCTCGAGGTGCGGGACGACGTCGTGACCGTGCTCGTCCAGAGCTGCGAACGCGCGGCGGACATTGACGTCGAGCGCGCCCGCCGACGGAAGGCGGAGTGTCTCGAGCGCCTGCGCGTCGGCGGCCTCTCCGAGTTCGAGACCCAGCAGGTCGAGCGGTCCGTGCTCAAGCAGCAGGCGCGTCTGAGCGTGGCCGGCAGCCCGGAGTAGGGGCCGGCTCGGACCCCAGAGGGCGGGCCGAGAGGATGCTGACGGCGGGGCGCCTTGACCCGGGTTCGGGCAGGTCCGCGACCCGAACTCCGTCCGGACATCAACGGTCGTCATGCGTGGTCGCGTGCGATCCGGAGGCCATCCGGTCTATATTCGGCTGTCCGCATCCTCACCGGAGTCTCGGCATGACCCTCACGCGGCTCGCAGGCGCCCTGCTGCTGGCGGCAGCGCCGACCGGCGCCTTGCAGGCGCAGGTCTCGAACGGCAGTAACGGCTACTACGACGTCGCCGTCCGAAGCAGCGGCGAGTACACGTCGCGCACGGGGCCGCTCCATCCGAACCCCGGTCTCGACGTTTTCTACGCCGGCACGGTGCTCAACCCCGGCACGACCTGGAACTCGGTCCGTTCCTACGATTCCAACCGCGAGTGGGTGCTGGGCGCCACGGGCCGCACCGCAACGACGGGCTTCACGTGCGCGGCTCTCCTGATAAGCGGGACGGCGATCAACACGCCGATCACGGATGCTGGTGGCGCGACGACGGGCACGCGGCTGGAGTGGCGCGTCAACGATCCGCAGGATCAGCTCACGATCGTTCAGGAAGTGAACGCCGAGGGCACGACGTACGAGAACTCGGTCGTGCGCGTCACGCTGTGCATCACGAACAACGGCACCACGACCGCCAGCGTCGGCATCCGCTATCAGTGGGACTGGCAGATCGCGGGACAGGATGGGCCGTTCATAGGCATCCGCCCGCCGTACCCGCCGAACGAGCCGTTCCTCGCGACCGAGACCGACTTCGCGAGCCCGTCGTTCGACTTCTACGACGTCTCGTCCACGCAGAACCCGACGGTGCAGCCGGGTCCGTATCGCGTTGGCGGCACCGTGAACGCTCCCGCGCAGAGCATGGGACCGACGGCGCCCGAGCTCGTGCAGTACGCGTCCTGGCCGGGCGCGCAGTCGCGATGCTTCACGTACGCCACGACGGGGCAGACCGTGGGCGGCCTCGGTCGCGACTCGTGCGTGACGTACTACTGGGGCGCCACGCCGGTGACATCCATCTTGCTCGGGCCTGGCGAGCAGTACTGCGTGTCGCAGTACGTCTTCGTGTTCACCGACACGCCGCCGCCGCTGTGCGCCGTGGATGCCGTGTGCGCCGAGGGTTTCGGCTGCGACGTCACGTCCGTTCGCCTCGATGGCTCGCTGACGTGGTCCGCCGACTGCGCCGGTCCGCTCGAGTATCGCTTCTTCGATCCGCTCGGCAATCTCGTGC
This sequence comes from uncultured Thermoanaerobaculia bacterium, assembly GCA_964613915.1. Classification (GTDB taxonomy): domain Bacteria; phylum Acidobacteriota; class JBCCFW01; order JBCCFW01; family JBCCFW01; genus CAZTIW01. The sequence goes on along the minus strand of CAZTIW010000038.1, from coordinate 43,811 downwards.
GGGACTGGGACGTCAGCCCTCTCTTCGACGCGACGATGACGGGCGACCACGTCATGGATGCCCGTTGCTCGACGGATCCCTCGTGCATGGACTCGACCCTCGTGGCGGCCCGCATGGAGTGGCGGCCCGTGCTCGGTGTCGTGACCGCGGGCGACCTGGCCTCGTGCAACCTTGGCCTGAAGGTCACGTGGGATCCCGCGCGGTTCGAGGATCCGGGCTTCGGCGGCTACTACGACGTGTACCGGAGCGAGATCTCCTGCGCGGATGCGCTCACGCGGCCGCCCATCGCCACCGACGTGCGGGGCACGACCATCAACGACGCGGCGACGGTGAGCGGCCAGACCTATCACTACGCGATCGTCGCCGAGAACGCGACGTTCGCGTCCGTGTGCACGCCGGTCGGATCGCGTGGCGGCGCCACGGCCACGGCGTGCGCGAGCCCGATCGTGGACGTCTCGGATCCCTCGCCGCCCGACTACCTGTGCTGGCCGCTGCGCGTGCGGCACGTCGGGCAGGCCGTCACGCTCGACTGGTCGCTCGGGCGCGCGCTCGAGCCCGGCGAGCACTACCACGTGCTGAAGGCGGACACGGCAGCCAACCGTGCCTTCGCCCTCGTGAACGGCGAGGGTGACCTGGCGACCACGTGGACCGAGACCGACACGGCGACGCGGCTTCACTTCTTCGACGTCCGCGTCGCCAACGCCTGCGAGGCCAGCTCGCCGGACGACGAGCCCCCGGGCCTCGATCCACCCCCCGGCGTTCCCTGTCCCTGAAGGAGGGGTCGGCTCGCGCCTCCGCGCCGCGGCGAGGTGCGTCGCGCGCAGGGACTCCTCGAGACGAGACCCCTTTCCGTACAACCGTGGGAGGATGAGGGGTCGATGCACCCGCTGGTTGATCTGGCCCGCCGCCTTCGCGCGGAGCGGGGCTCTCGCTCGCTCGCCGAGGCGCTCGAGGCCGGTGAGGCAGGCCTGCGCGCGCGCGGCGCCCCCGGCGTGCTCACGCCGCTCGCCGTCGCGATGCTCGCGCAGGAGGCCGGGCACGCGACCGCGTGGATCATCACCCCCGATGTCATCGCCGCGCGCCGCCACGCGCGCGATCTCGAGGCGCTGCGGGCCGCGGGCGTCGTGCCGGCCTCCGCGGTCGTCCTGCCGGCGCTCGAGGGCGATCCGTACGCGTTCATCGCGCCGCACGACAACGTGCAGCGCGAGCGCGTCGCGACGCTCGAGGCTCTCGCGACGCCGCCGGTCGCGGGCTCGACGCGCATCGTGCTCGTCCCCGCGCGCTCGCTGCTCGTGCCGCTTCCGCCGCCCGATCGCACGGCGCGCGAGGCGCTCACGCTCGAGGCGGGCGCGGAGTTCCCGCCCGAGGACGTCGCCGCCGCGCTCGTCGAGGCCGGATACGTCGCGACGGACGTCGTCTCGACCTGGGGCGAGTTCTCGCGCCGTGGATCCGTGCTCGACGTGTTTCCGCCCGACGCGGAAGCCCCGCTGCGTGCCGAGTACTGGGGCGATGAGATCACCGAGCTCCGGCGATTCGACCCCGAGACCCAGCGCTCGATCGGCAACGTCGCGCGCGCGCGCATCGGCGCCGTGCGCGAGGCGGCCCCCGACCACGCCATCGCCGGCGCGTTCGCAGCGCGGCTGCGCGAGCGCGTCAGGACGCACGGACTCGCGCCGCGTGCCGTCGAGCGCATGCTCGCCGCGCTCGAGGAACACGAGAGCTTCCCGGGCTTCGAGCTGCTGCGCTGGTCGGTGGATGCGGGCGTGCCGCCGCTGGCGCATGCGGGCGACGCGCTGGTCGTCTGGGATCGCCCCGATCAGATCGAGGCCGAGATCGCCACGTTCCGCGAGGAGATGGAAGGCGCGTGGTCGGAGGAGCTCCGCGCCTTCGTGCCCGGGCCTGCCGAGATCCTCGTCGCGCCCGAGACGATCGCCGCCGCGCGCGCGGCCGCGTCGCTGGCCATCGAGGACATCGCGTGGTCCGACACGGCGGGGCCCGGGGCGCACGACCTCGGTGGCCGCAGCGTGTCGCGCCACGGGGGCGATCTCGCCGGATGGCTGCGCGTCGTCGAGGCGCACCTGAAGGCCGGCGGGAGCGCCGCGCTCGTCCTCGCGAGCCGCGGGCGTCTCGAGCGCATGCGGAGCGTGCTCGTCGAGGCCTCGCTGGGCGAGCGCCTCGCGTGGATGGATGGCGATCCGGACATCACCGAGGAAGCGGCCGCCGCGCCCGGACGCATCTCGCTGGGTCTCGGACTCGTCGAGACGGGAGCGTCGATCGGCGGGCTTCTCGTCCACGCCGAGGGCGATGTCTTCGGCGACATGCCGGCGCCGCGCAAGGAGCGCAAGCGCAAGACCACCGCGTTCCGGCCCGCCGACCTGCGCGATCTCAAGCGCGGCGATCTCATGGTCCACGTCGATCACGGCATCGGCCGGTTCGACGGCATCAAGACCATGGGCGAGGGCGCCGAAGCGCGCGACTTCCTGGTCCTGCTCTACGCCGACGAGGACAAGCTCTACGTGCCGCTCGACAGGCTGGACCTGGTCGAGCGCTACTCGGGTGTCGGCGGCCTCACGGCGCGCCTCGACCGGCTGGGCGGCACCACGTGGGAGAAGGTCAAGCGCTCCGTCAAGAAGGCCATGGTGGACATGGCGCGGGAGCTCCTTGATCTCTACGCGGCGCGCCAGGCCGTGAGGGCGTTCCGCTTCTCGCAGGATGGCGACTGGCAGCGCGACTTCGAGGGCGCGTTCCCGTTCGACATGACGGACGACCAGGATCGCGCGCTGGCCGACGTGAAGGCCGACATGCAGTCGGAGCGCCCGATGGACCGCCTCATCGTCGGCGACGTGGGCTTCGGCAAGACCGAGGTCGCCGTGCGCGCCGTGTTCAAGGCGGTGATGGACGGCAAGCAAGTCGCCTTCCTCGCCCCGACAACCGTGCTCGCGTTGCAGCACCAGACGACGCTCGCGCGGCGCTTCGCCGCCTGGCCCGCGCGCATCGAGTTGCTCTCGCGGTTCAGGACGCCCGCCCAGCAGGCCGCGACCCTGGCGCGGCTGAAGTCGGGGGAGTGCGACGTCGTCGTCGGAACGCACCGGCTGCTGTCGAAGGACGTGCGCTTCAAGGACCTGGCGCTCCTGGTGGTGGATGAGGAACAGCGCTTCGGCGTGCGTCACAAGGAGCGGCTCAAGGCCCTCCGCAAGGACGTCCACGTCCTGACGCTGACCGCGACGCCGATCCCGCGCACGCTCTCGATGGCGCTTGGCGGCATCCGCGACATGAGCGTGATCGAGACGCCGCCCGTGGGGCGGCACGCGATCCAGACCAGCGTCCTGCCGTTCAGCACCGATGTCATCGCCGCCGCCTGCCGGCAGGAGCTGGATCGCGGCGGGCAGGTCTACTTCGTGCACGACCGCGTGCAGAGCATCTACTCGCTCGCGGGGCTCGTGCGAGAGCTCGTGCCCGGCGCGCGCATCGGCGTCGCGCACGGGCAGATGCCGGAGCAAGCGCTCGAAGAGGCGATGGTGCTGTTCCTGCGCGGCGAGACCGACATTCTCGTGGCGACCACGGTGATCGAGAACGGCCTCGACATCCCGCGCGCGAACACGATCATCGTCAACCGCGCGGATCGGCACGGCCTCGCGCAGCTCTATCAGCTCCGCGGGCGCGTGGGCCGGTCGGATCGGCAGGCGCACGCCTTCCTGTTCGTGCCGGCGAAGGTGCAGCTCTCGGACGAGGCGCGCCGGCGGCTCGCGGCGCTGCAGGAGTTCACGGACCTCGGCTCGGGCTTCCGCATCGCGGCGCTGGATCTCGAGATCCGGGGCGCCGGCAACGTGCTCGGCGGCGAGCAGTCGGGCCACATGGCGTCCGTGGGCTTCGACATGTACGTGCGCCTGCTCGAGGAGGCCGTGCGCGACCTGAAGGGCCAGCCGCAGGAGGCGGCCATCCGCGCGCAGGTGTCGGTGCCGCTCGACCTGCGCCTGCCGGACAGTTACATCGCCGAGGAAGCCCAGCGCCTGTCGGTCTACAAGCGCTTCGCGACGGTGCGCGACGCCGACGAGTTGCTGCTGCTCGAGCAGGAGACCCGGGACCGCTACGGCAACCCGCCCGAGGCGCTCGAGCGGCTCTCGGAGCACGCGCGGCTGCGCTTGCGCGCCGAGCGCCTGCGTGTCGTCCAGCTCGAGGCCGACTCGCGCGCCATCAAGCTGCGCTTCGCTAAGGACACGAAGGTCCACCCGCAGGCCATCATGCGCGTCTTGCAGGAACGCCCTGGCGCGACCTTCGCGCCCGACGGCACGCTGACCGTCCCCCTGGCCGGCGCCGACTGGCGCGACGGCGCCTGGGAGCTCCTGCGCGAGGTGGGGTGAGGGGACCCTGGACGGGATAGACAGCCCGGCGAGCGCTCGCGTACCAGGGGGAGACGCGCCAAGTCCGGCGCGCAGGAGGTTCACCGTGATGCGACGTGTCCTGTTCGCGCTCGCCCTGTTCTCGATGATGCTCGCGCCGGCGCGCGCGGACGAGCGCCCGGAGCTCGCCGTCCGGCGCTTCCAGATCGAGCATCTGAAGGCCCGCGAGGCGAACGCCATCCTGCCCAGCATCCTCGACGTCCGGAAGTCCGCGCTCGACGAGAGCACGAACACGCTCGTGCTGAGCGACGCGCCCGCCCGGCTCGCGGAGGTCGAGAAGCTCCTGAAAGCGATCGACGTCGCGCGGCCCCTGTGGAGCGCCGAGCTCGTGGCGCATGGCGCCGATGGCCGCGCCACGGTGGTCAGGCTCCCTCTCGCGGGCGACGCCGCCTCGTGGCACGCGGGCGGCACGGCGGGGAGCGGCCTCGATCAGGTGCGGCTGGACATGGCGTCAACGCAGGTGGGCGATGACGGCGTGACGCTCCAGATTCGATTCGAAGCCGTGGCGAGCGCCAGCGTGCCCGCGCATCTCCTGCGTCGCGAACTCGCCTGCACCGCGAGCCTGGCGGACGGCGGCGCGCTCGAGCTCGCGCGCGCGGCGCATCCCGTGCCGCAGCGGGCTCTGGCCGCGATCCTCGGCGCGCCCGATCCCGTCACCGCTCTGGAGCTGGTCGTGCGTCGCGACGGCGCCACGGCGAGCGGGAGGAAGCTCGGGCGCTGAAGCGCCCGCCTCGAGGCGGAAGCGCTCGCCTCCGCTGCTGGTCAGCCAGGCCGGCCCGTGCCGGCTTCGGCCGCCGTCACCCCACGCCCGCCGCCTGCAACGTCTCGGGCGACTTGTGGATGCTGGCCGTGTTGAAGACGACGACCCGGGCGCCGGCGAGTTCGCCTCGCGCGCGCAGGTCCTCGAGCACCGCGAGCGCGATGCCGCACTCGGCGCCCGGAAGGAAGCCGTCGGCGAGCGCGCAGCGGCGGATGGTCTCGACCAGGCGCGGTTCGGCCGCGGCGGCCGCGAGACCCTTCGTGCGGCGGAGCGCGTCGAGCACGAGCTTGCCGCCAGCGAGCTTCGGCACGCGCAGCCCCTCGGCCAGCGTGCGCCTCGTGGCCTCGGGCCATGGCGCGACGACGTCGGCGCCCGCCGCGAATGCGCTGACGATCGGCGCGCAGGACTCGACCTGCGCGGCGATGAGTCGCGGCGATGGCGCGGTCATGAGGCCCGCGGCGCGCAACTCATCCCACGCCTTCGCCATCGCCACGATCCCGACGCCGCCGCCGGCGGGGTAGAGGACCGCGTCGGGCATGTCCTCGCCGAACGACTCCCACAGCTCGAAGCCCATCGTCTTCTTGCCCTCGAGCCGGAACGGCTCGCGGAACGTCGCGACCACGTGCTCGCCGGCGGCGCCCGGATGGTCGGCCAGCCACGCGCCCGCCACGCTGATGTCGCCACGCACGCCGATCACGCGCGCGCCGTAGAGCCGAGCCTCGAGGCGGTACGTGCCCGACGCGGCCATCGGCAGCACGACGCGGCAGTCGAGGCCATGCCGGCGCGCGTAGGCGGCCGCCGCGGATCCGGCGTTGCCCGCGGAGGGCAGAGCGACGGCGGTCGCCCCGCGCTCGGCATGGGCGGCGATGCTCACGGCGAGACCGCGCGCCTTGAACGCGCCCTGCGGCGAGTGGCCCTCGTCCTTGATGAAGAGCTCGCGCAGCCCGAGCTCGGCGGCCAGCCTCGGCAGCGGAACGAGCGGCGTGTCGCCCTCCCCGAGCGACAGGCGCCGGGACGGATCTCGAACGGGCAGCCACTCGGCCCAGCGGAAGACCCCGCGGTCCCGGCGGCCCGGAACGGGCGCCGTCAGCCCGTCCAGGTCGTAGGCGCAGGCCAGGGGCGCCCCGCACGCGGGGCAGGATCCGAAGGCCTCGGCGCCGGCCGCCGCCTGGCAGTCTGTGCAGAAAAGCCCCGAGAGGCGGCTGGGTCGGTCGGATTGAGTGGGGCGGGACGGGTCAGTGGACATCGTTCGAGCAAGGTATCACCGGAGTCGGCCGATCTCCCCCGGCCCGTCGGCCCGGGCGGCCTTGTCCGGACCTCCATGGCCATGCTAGCCTGAGCGCTTCCTGGTGAGGCCTGGGTGCGGTGCGCGGAAGCGCCCCAAACCTGCCCGCGGGCGCGGTTTTCCGCGTGCGCGACCGCCCGAAAGGCGGCGTGCATGGGGTTCATCTGCCTCGCGGGATCGGGCACGCCGCGGACCGTGGGCTCGCGCCGCAGGGCGCTGGCACGACGGGAAAGCTGGGGTCCGCCGCAGGGGCTCGGCCGGTTCGGTCGAGCCCTTCTGGCATCTGGAGCCAGCGAGCGGCCTCGGGCCAGTCCGTGGAGTGCGCGATGACGGAAGCAGGAACGGGCGGGACCGATCCCGCGAGGCAGCACGTGGCGAAGGTGACCGGCGCCGTGGCGTCGATCGCCCAGCCGATCGTGGCCTCGTTCGGGCTCGAGATCGACCGGGTGGAGTTCCGAACGGGCCCGCATGGCGCGGTCCTGCAGGTCTTCATCGACAAGCCGGGTGGCGTCACGGTCGAGGACTGCGCGCGCGTGTCGCGTCAGCTCTCAGCCGAGCTGGACGTGGACGACGTCGTGCCGGGCGCCTACGACCTGGAGGTCTCCTCGCCGGGACTCGACAGGCCGCTGAAGGGCGAGGCGGACTTCGCCAAGTTCGCAGGGCGCCTGGCGGCGGTGACCTTCCGCAAGGCGGTGGAGGGCACGGGCTCGAAGGCGGTGGGCCGGCTGGGCGGCATCGAGAATGGGGCGGTGATCCTGGAGTTCCCGGACGGCCGGGTCGTCCGGGTGCCCGTGGATCAGATAGCGAAGGCGCGGCTCGAACCCGAGCCGTGACGCGACGGGCAAGGCGGACGACATGAGCAGCGAACTCTACGAAGCAATCGAACAGCTCAGCCGGTCGAAGGGCATCGACGTCGAGAAGGTGATCTCGGCGCTCGAGGAGGCCATCGCCGCGGCCGCCAAGCGGAACCTCCGCAGCAACGAGGACATCGTCGCGCGCTACGACCGCCAGACCGGCACGCTGCAGGCCTTCGCCCGCTTCCAGGTCGTCGAGGACGTCGAGGAAGAAGACTCGCAGATTGATGTCGAGGAGGCCCGGTTCATGAAGCCGGACGCCCAGCTCGGCGAGTACCTCTACATCCCGCGCCCCACGGTGAACCTCGGCCGCATCGCGGCGCAGCAGGCCAAGCAGGTCATCTTCCAGAAGGTGCGCGAGGCCGAGCGCGAGAACATCTTCAACGAGTTCAGCGGCCGCGTCGGCGAGCTGCTCAACGGCACCGTGAAGCGGTTCGAGAAGGGCGATCTGATCGTGGACCTCGGCAAGACCGAGGCCGTCCTGCCTCGCCGCGAGCAGTCGCGCGTCGAGCGCTACTCGGTCGGCGATCGCGTGCGCGCGGTGGTCGTGGATGTCGCCGAGGTCAGCAAGGGCCCGCAGGTCACGCTCTCGCGCTCGGCGCCGGAGCTCCTGGTCAAGCTGTTCGAGATGGAAGTGCCCGAGATCTACGAGGGGACCGTCCGCATCATGGGCTGCGTCCGCGAGCCGGGCGAGCGCGCGAAGGTCGCCGTCAAGAGCGAGAACCGCGAGATCGATCCGGTCGGCGCATGCGTGGGCATCAAGGGCTCCCGCGTGCAGGCCATCATTCGCGAGATGCGCGGCGAGAAGATCGACATCATTCCGTGGGCGCCGGATCCGCTGCAGTTCCTCATGAATGCCCTCAACCCCGCGCGCGTGAACAAGGTCATCGTTCTCGACGAGAACGCCCGCACGGTCGAGGTCAACGTGGACGACGACCAGCTCTCGCTCGCCATCGGCAAGCGCGGGCAGAACGTGCGCCTCGCGAGCAAGCTCACGGGCTGGCGCATCGAGGTCCACTCGGAGCGCGAGCGCAAGGAGGCGGCCGAGCGCGAGATGCGGCTGCTGTCGATCGCGCCCGCGGTGCTGCAGAAGATCCCCGGCATGACCGAGGACCGGGCGCAGAAGCTCATCCAGGCGGGCGTGCGCACGTACGAGGAATTCCTCGACACGCCGCCGCGCACGATCATGGATCTCCTCGAACTCTCGGACGAGGAAATCGACGAGATGACCGAGGCGGCGGACGAGCTCGAGCAGAAGCGCATCGAGAACGAGCGTCGCGCCGCGGCGGAAGCCGCCGTGCGAGCGGCGGCGGAAGCGGCCGAGGCCGAGCGCCAGGCCGCCGCGGCGGCCGTCGCGGCAGCAGCGGCTGCCGCAGCCGAGCCGGCGGACGCCGGCAACGGCGCCGCGACCGAAGACGATGTCGCGCAGCTCTCCAGCGCGGACGACACGACGGCGGACGCGGTCGTGCCGGCGGCGAGCGATGTCGAGCCGGCGACCAAGCCGGACCAGGCGGGAGAGCACGGCTGAGCCGGGCGGAGGCGCCCGTCGGAGCACGGATCATGTCCTGATGAACTGATGACGCACGAGTGGGAATTGCAGGCAGAGACCGATGACGAAGATCAGGATTCACGAACTCGCCAAGGAACTGGGCGTCGCCTCCGGCGATCTGCTCCAGCGCCTCAAGGATGACGGCTTCGACGTCAACACGGCGAGCAGCTCGATCGAAGAGGGCGTGGCCCAGCAGTATCGCGCCAAGCTCGGCCGCGGTGGCGCGTCCGCGCCTGCGGCCGCCAAGGCCGCGGGCAAGCCGAAGGCTGGCAAGGCCACTCCGCAGAAGAAGGGAGGCCTCGCCGCCGCGAAGTCCTCCGGGCCAGCGGCGCCGGCGCTGCCGCCACCGCAGCCGATCGAGCGGCGGCCGAAGGCCGTCAAGCCCCAGCGCCCGGGCGAGCTCACCGCGTCGCAGACGGAAGCGATGGAGGAGCGGCGCCGCGTCCGCGCGGCGCGCCTGCGCGGCGAGATCCAGCCCGTCGCGCCCGCGGCCGCCGTCGAGGCGCCCGAGGTCCCCGCGGCGGAGCCAGCCACGGCCGAACCCGTTGCCATCGAGAGCGAATCGGCGAGCGAGGTCCACGAGGACGCTGCCGCGCCCGTGGCGTCCGCCGAGACCGCCGAGGCGGCTCCCGTTCAGGAGCCCGTGGCGGAGGAGACGGGCGGCGAAGCCGAGGCCGAGGAGCCCGCGACCGTCGAGGCTGCCGCGACCGCCACGGCTGGCGCGGAGGCCTCCGGGCAGCCCTCGTCCGATCCCGGCCCGCCGACGCTTCAGCTTCCGCGCCTGGTCGCGGCTCCACCGCGGCGTGACGAGCCGGCGGCTGCCGCGGCCGCCACGAGCGCTGGCGGCGGCGCCCCCGGCCTGCAGTTGCCCCGCGTCGTGCGCCAGATGCCGCCTCCCGCGCCGCCCACATCCCAGCCGCCCATGCTCCCGCAGCGTGGCGTGCGCGAGTTCCGCGGTCCCATCCGCAAGATCGAGCTTCCCCAGACGTCGCGTCCCGCGCTCTCGCGCGGGCCCGGCCTGACCACGCCCAGCAGCACGCGCACGGCGACCGGCACGACCGCGACCCCCGCGCCGGGGCAGGGCGTCACGCGCACGTTCTCGACGAAGCCGGGCACGGGCCTGGGCAAGAGCAAGCGCCGCCGCCAGGAGCAAGCTCCCGCGCCGGTCGCGCCGGTCGTCGCCGTCAAGAAGGGCGAGGGCCGCTCGCTCCGCCTGACCGAGGGCGTCACGGTCAAGGAACTCGCCGACAAGATGGACGTTAAGGCGAAGGACATCATTCGCCTGCTCATGAGCCGCGGCATCATGGTGACGGTCAACGTCGCCCTCGAGCCCGAGCTCGCGAAGACGCTCGCGTCGGACTTCGGCTTCGCTCCCGAGGTCGTCTCCTTCGAAGAGGATCTCCGGGCCGAGGAAGAAGAAGCCATCTTCGACACCGAGGACTTCGAGGGCGAGGAAGAAGCCCGTCCGCCGGTCGTCACGGTCATGGGGCACGTCGATCACGGCAAGACGTCGCTGCTCGACGCCATCCGCAAGACCGACGTCGCGGCTGGCGAGGCCGGCGGCATCACGCAGTCCATCGGCGCGTACCAGGTGGACCTCGGCGGCCGGAAGATCACCTTCATTGACACGCCGGGCCACGAGGCCTTCACGAGCATGCGCGCGCGTGGAGCTCAAGTCACCGACGTCGTCGTGCTGGTCATCGCGGCGACGGACAGCGTCATGCCGCAGACGATCGAGGCCATCAATCACGCGAAGGCCGCGGGCGTCCCCGTGATCGTCGCGGTGAACAAGATCGACCTGCCGAACGCCCGCGTCGAGCGGGTCAAGACCGACCTCATGACGCACGGCATCGTCGCGGAGGAGTTCGGCGGCGACGTCGTCTGCGCTCCCGTGAGCGCCCGCACCCGCGCCGGCGTTGACCAGCTCCTCGAGCTGATCCTGCTGACGGCGGACATGCGCTCGCTCAAGGCGTCGGTCAAGCGCCGCGCGCAGGGCACGGTGCTCGAGGCCGGCATTGACCGCGGCATGGGCCCGTTCGCCAACATCATCGTGCAGGACGGCACGCTCAAGGCGGGCGACGCCGTCATCGTCGGCGCCGAGTACGGTCGCGTCCGCGCGCTGCTCGACGACCGCGGCGGCCGGATCGAGGCCGCGGGGCCGTCCACGCCCGTCCGCGTCACCGGCCTGCAGGGCGTGCCGAACGCCGGCGACCGCCTGCAGGTCATCGAGAGCGAGGCTCGCGCGCGCGAGATCAGCGAGTTCCGCATGCACAAGCGTCGCGATGCGGAGCTGGCCAAGTCGGGCGCGCGCGGGACGCTCCTCGACCTGTCGCGAGCGCTCGCCGAGGGCGAGACGAAGGAACTCGCGATCGTCATCAAGGCCGACGTGCACGGCGCCGTGGAAGTCCTCAGCAAGACGCTCCAGGATCTCTCCACCGCCAAGGTCAAGACGAAGATCATCCACGCGGGCACCGGCGCCATCACCGACTCCGACGTGCTGCTCGCCTCGGCCTCGCGCGCCGTGATCGTGGGCTTCAACGTGCGTCCCGAGCGCGGCGCCGCGGAGCTCGCCGAGCGCGAGAAGGTCATCATCCGGCCGCACGCGATCATCTACGAGCTCATCCAGGAGATGAAGAAGCTCATGGCCGGGCTCCTCGACGCCGTGCGCGAGGAAGAGTTCCTCGGCCGCGCGGAGGTCCGGCAGACGTTCAAGGTCTCGCGGGTCGGCATGGTGGCGGGCTGTTCGGTCCAGGACGGCAAGCTCACGCGCACGGCCGAGGTCCGGCTCGTGCGCGACGGCGCGATCATCTGGACGGGGCGCCTGGGCACGCTCAAGCGCTTCAAGGACGACGCGCGCGAGGTCCTGGCGGGCTTCGAGTGCGGCCTCAGCCTGGACGGCTTCAACGACATCAAGGTTGGCGACGTGATCGAGGCGTTCCAGATCAAGGAAACGCGCCCCGACTCGATCGACTGACGCGATGAAGCCGAAGCGCAGGGCGGGCGGCGGACCGAGCGCCCGCACGCGCGTGGGCGAGGAAATCCGCGCCAAGATCGGGCAGCTCCTCCTGTTCGAGCTGGACGACAAGCGGCTGACGGGCGTTCACGTCACGCGCGTCGAGATGCTGGCCGACCTGTCGCGCGCTCGCGTCTTCTGGCGCGCGACGCCCGGCCAGGCCGAGAGCGGCGTGGCGGCCGAGGCTCTCGAGCGCGCGGGCGGGTTCCTCCGCCATCGCCTGGGACGCACGCTGCGGCTCAAGCGCCTCCCCGAGCTCGAGTTCATCGAGGACAGCCTCGAGCAACCGGGTCTCGACGTGCAGGCGATGCTCGCCTCGCTCGCCGCCGCGCGCGGCGCGCGCCCGGGCGATGACGACGAGTGACGCGGGCGGGCCCGAGGGCCTGCTCGTCGTGGACAAGCCGGCCGGGCCGACCTCGCATGACATCGTGTCGCGGGTCCGCCGCGCTCTCGGCACGCGTCGCGTCGGCCACGCCGGCACGCTCGATCCGTTCGCGACGGGCCTGCTCGCTTGCTGCGTGGGTCGCGCCACGCGCCTCGTGCGATTCCTCGTCGCCGAGGACAAGACGTACGAGGGCGTGATCCAGCTGGGATGGGCGACCGACTCGGGCGACAACACGGGCATCGCGCTGTCGGATCCGCGCGCGCCCGCGAGCCTGGCCGCCGCGCTCGCGACCGTCGCCGAGCGCCTGACGGGCGACCTCGATCAGGTCCCGCCCATGCACTCGGCGAGGAAGATCGCGGGCGTGCCGCTTCACCGCATGGCGCGTCGCGGCGAGACCGTCGAGCGGCAGGCCGCGCGCGTGCGCGTGCGTGACTGGCGGATCGATGACCTCGGCGACGGGCGCCTGGGCTTCCGCGTCACGTGTTCGGCCGGAACCTATGTCCGCGTGCTGGCGGCGGATCTGGGCGAGGCCCTGGGTTGTGGCGCGCACTTGATCGAGTTGCGCCGCACGCGATCCGGCTCGCTGCGCGTCGAGGACGCCCTGGGCGGCGACGCGCTGGACCGCGACGCCGCGCGCGCGGCGCTCATCCCCATCGATCGCATGCCGCTGGCCCTGCCGCGCATGCGCCTCGACAGCGAGACCGCCGTGGCGGACATCCTCCACGGACGGCAGACGTCCGTCACGACGGACCCGAGCATGCCTGCCGACGCCGACATCGCGATCGAGGATCCCTCCGGCGTTCTTCTCGGCATCGGCCGCGTCGCCGACGGCCGCCTGCGACCGACCACCGTGCTGACGGGCGCGTGAGGTCCGGCGCCGGGCTGGTCGGCTCGGGCTGCACGACGGCGGCCGCCGGTGACCAGTCCTGACGTCGCCGCCCGTCAGCGAACGTAGCCGAGGGCGCGGAGAGCCTCGAGCTGGGCGGGGTCGAGACCCTGCGGAAACGAAGCGCCGCCGCCGGCCGCGGGCACGAGAGCGGGCAGGCCCATCTGTGCGCCGGGAAGCGGGCGGAGCTCGCCGGGATCCGAGTCGAGCCAGTAGCCGTGGTCGCTGCCGTCCTCGGACACGACGCGCTTGCGGTGGCCCGAGATGACCGCGGCCTTGCGCGCCATGAGAGGGGCGAGCTCGGCCGCCGTGCGGTGCTGCGCCCACACGCGGAGCTCGGGGTTGCGGTAGTGCTCGGCTAGCAGCAGGCGGTCATGCGGGATCTCCTCCCCGCGCAGCGCGGGCGCGAGATCCTGCCCGTCGGTGCCCGCCGGGTCGAGGCCTGCCCGCGCGAGAAGCGTCGGCATGATGTCCACGATGGAGGCCGCGCCCGCGACGACATGGCCGCGCGCGATGCCGGGGCCCGCGATCACGAGCGGGATGCGGATGAGCGCGTCGTAGAGGCTCGTCATGTGGCCGTGGAGATCGTGCTCGCCGACGAGATCGCCGTGATCCGACAGCACGACGACGGTCGTGTCGGGACCGAGGATCTCGAGCACGCGCCCGAGGTACGCGTCCGCGGAGAGCGTCGCGCCGTCCATCGCGTCGAGCACCAGCGGGATGCTGCCCGAGTCCACGCGCGTGCCCAGCCATTGCGCGTCGTGCGCAGCCCGTCCCGCGGCGCGGAGCCGCCGGCGGGTCGCGCGCGACGCGCCGTCGGCGGCGAAGGCCGCGTAGTCCGGCGCATCCTGGTAGGGCGCGTGCGCCTCCATGATGTTGACGAAGAGGAAGTACGGGCGGCGCGCGTCGCGTGCCTGATGCCAGGCGCGCACGGCCTCGACCACGTCGGCGCCGCCCTTGTCCGGAGGCGTCGTCCGCAGGAGATCCGCCAGCCGCAGCGCCGTGAGGCCGCGGCTCATCACCCATGGCCGCCAGAGATCCTGGTAGCTCGCGAAGCCCCGGGCCATGCCGGTGGCGCGCGCGATGTAGGGGTTGGCGCTGATGCCGGCGGTCTCGTAGCCCGCGGCGGCGAGCGCTTCGGCCAGCGTGCGCGCCTTGCCATCGAGAAACGGCGCCTCGAACGTCGCGCCATGATGGTGGGGAACGAGGCCCGTGAACAGTGACGCGTGACTCGGCACGGACCAGCAGGAGCTCGAGTACGCCCTGTCGAATCGCGTGCCGCGCGCGGCCAGCGCGTCGAGGCGGGGCGTGGTGTCGCGCGCGTTCCCGTGGAGCGACGTGCGATCGTGCCGGACCGTGTCGAGCACGATGACGGCAATGGACGGCCACGTGCGCGGCGTCGGACGGGCGTCCGCCGCGATGGTCGCGGGCGGCTCGGCGGAGCCGCTCGATCCGCGGCCGGTCAGCGCGAACACGACGATCGCCGCGGCGAGCGGACGCGACCACCGCACGCGGCACGAGACGGTCCAGAGCGCGGCCAGCGGCACGACGCCGAGCGCGGCGATGGCAAACAGGCCGAAGCGGTGCTCGAGCAGGAGCGCCACGGGCAGGAGCGCCAGGCCTCGCGCCAGCGGCGTTCGCCACCGCGCGGGGAGCATCGCCTGCACGAGGAGATCGCCGGCGGCGCCGAGCGCGACGCAGGTGGCCACGCTCACGGCGATCTCCTGGCCGATGCCGCGGCCCGCGAAGCTCGCGAGCATGCCCTTGACCACCACGACGCACTCGCCCACGACGAGTCCGGCGCCGAAGGTGGCGCCCACCCAGGGCCACGCGAAGCGCGGGGGCGGCCCGGCCGGCTCGCGGCGCGCGACCTCGCGCGTCATCGGCGCGACGGGCTCGTCTCTCGCGCGCGATCGAGCGAGCAGGCGCCAGCCCAGCACGCCGCACGCCAGGCCCGCGGCGGCTAGCGCCCACGCGACCGGCGGGCTCACGGCGGGCGCGAGCGCGCCCGTCATCCAGATCGCCGCGCAGCCGACGTGCGCGAGCACGGAGGCCGTCGTCGATCCCGTGCGCAGGCGCAGGACGCCGAGCAGCCAGGCCAGTCCGAAGGCGGCAGCGACGATCGCATGATCGCGCGGGGGCCCGGGAAGCGCCTGCCAGCAGGCCGTGGAGGCCAGCGCCGTGAGGACCAGCCCCCACCGGTTGCCGGCGCGCGCGCAGAGGCGCGGCAGCATCACGCCGCGAAACAGCAGCTCGTGCCCGGCGGGGAGAAGCAGCCCCAGCGCGAGCGCCGCCGCGACAGGCTGGGCCCCCCAGGCCTCGACGAGCATCCGTCCCGGCAGCGCGAGAGAACCGGGCTCGGGCGCCATGCGCAGCGGCACGCGCAGCAACGACTGCACCAGCGCGACGGCAGGCCAGGCACACGCGACGAGCAGCGCGGCCAGCAGGGCCCGCCGATCGGGCCGCACGATCGCCAGCCGCTGGCGCAGGGCAGTCGCGCCGGCGGGCGCCGCCAGCACGGCCGTCAGCCCGAGCGCGGGACTGACCAGCAGCAGCGCCAGCATCGGATGCATCACGGCCGACAGGCCGAGCGCGCCGAGCGCCACCGCCCACCATGCGGCCGAGGCCATCGCGATGGCATGGCCGAGAGCTCGGAGGAGGCGCATCGCGCCACCGCTCGCCGGTCGCGTAGCGATCTCGCCGGTGGCGGTCACGTCACGTCCAGGTCAAACGCCGCGGCGCGCACCGTGGCGCCATCCAGGCGCGTCAGGATCAGGCGATAGCGGCCGGGGTGAGGGAACCCGTAGACGAAGCGCGCCGCGGCGACTCCCGGCGCGTGGTCCTCGTCGCGGGGCGCCGCGGGCGCCAGGCGGTCATACACGCTCATGTCCTCGCGCACGACGATCAGTTCCAGGGCGCCGGGTGGCGGCGCCGCGGGTTCGTCGCCCTTCAGCGCGAACGCGAGGGTCAGGACGTCACCCGCGGCAGCCGGCGCGTCCGGCGGGCTCAGCTGGGCGCTCCATCCGTCACCGAGGGACTGCGCGTCACGCGCGGCCGCATCGCCCAGCGGCGGCAGGGCAGCGCCCTCGATGACGACGTGCGGCGCGAGGCGCGCGCCTGGCTCCGGGAAGGCCGGTCCGGCGATCAGGTCCTGCACGAGGGTCAGCTGACCCGTCTCGCGCGTCCCGAAGTCGAGGAACACGACATGTCGTCCCGCGTGTCGCGGCGTCCAGGCCAGCGAGAACGTGCCCGGCGCGATCGCGACGCCGTGCGCGTGCACGACGTGATCGCCCGCCGGCAGCGCGATGGCCGTCACGTGAACGGCATGGCCGTCGCTGGCCAGGAGGCCCGTGACGGGGCGTCCGTCGGGATCGGTCAGCAGGAAGCTGGCGTCCAGTGGCTTGCCCACGCGCGGCGTGCCGTTCCGGACCACCCACTCGGCCGCAATCGGCGGCCGGGCGCGCGCCTCGAAGGCGCGGTGCATGTGAAACCACGTGAAGCACGAGAACCCGACGAAGATCAGGAAGCCCGTGGACGCGGCGACGCCCGCGAGCCACCCGCGGCGCGCTTCGGCCGGCGAGGGATCGCCCTCTCGAGCCGACGATCCGTGCGTCCCCACGGAGCGACCGATCGCGCAGGCGCTGACGGTGAGAAACGCCGCGAGCGCGAGCAGGGCCGCCACGGTTGGCGCGGGCATCGTCAGGGGCTCCGGATTGCGCGCCGTCACCGGCACGCGGAGGAAGCCCTCGTTCGTGCCGATCCGGACGCGGAACTCCGCCTCGAACAGGCCGAAGACCATCAGCGGCATGGCCGCCGTGAAGAACGCGGGGTCCACCTCGGATCGCGTGGCGGGAACGAACGCGGGCGCCTGCGCGTCGCCCTGCGGCGGGATCTGCCGGAAGTCCACCTCGACGGGCACGTCGGGAGGGAGACGCGTGATGCGTAGCTGCGCCTCCGCCTCGCCGGGAACGGCGCGTGGCAGATGCACGACGGCCACGACGTCGTGGCCAGCGACGCGCGCCTCGCGGTGGGCGTGCGGGCTGTTGACGTGCCCCGCGGCCATCGCCGGGAGCAGCAGCAGGAGAGCGGCCGATGCGATGACCTTCATCGGCGGAGCTCCCGGAGCCACGTGCCCGCGCGGTGGCCGACGAGCGTGGCGATGCCGGCGAGGATCGTCGCGGCGACGAGGACCGTGAGGCTCGGGGCGTCCATGCCGATCGTGGAGACCGGCAGGTGCGCCTCGGCGAACGCGGCCGGCGGGAGGTGGCCGCCCAGCAGGCGGTTGTCGCCAGCCGGGCTGGCCATGAGAGCCGCCTGCCCCGCGCTCGCGATCCACAGGCTCGCGGTGAACGCGAGGCCGGCGATGAGAACGTCGAGGCCGAGCCGGTGGAAGCGGCGCGCCACGGAAGGGAGTGCGATCGCGATCGCCAGGGCGGGCACGATGACGGGCGCGGGGAACGCGGGCGGCAGGAGCCGGTCGAGATGGTGGAACACGGGCCCGAAGCGTGGCGTGGCCGGCATGAGCTGGAACACCTGCATGAGCAGGATGATGAATCCGGCATGCACGAGCGCCACGATCGAACCGGCCCACCGCGAACCGGTCAGCGCGTCCGCGAGCGCGAGCGTCGCCGGGACGCTCAGGCACAGGCTCAGGATCGTGGCGTGCGTGATGTAGGCCGCCGGACCGTACACGGGATCGATGCCGACGAGCTGCGTGGCCATGCAGAGCGCGGCGAACGCCAGCAGCGGGACGCAGGCCCGGAGGCGCGGAGGGGCGGCGCCGCCGGCTCGCGCCGTCCCGTCACGCGCCACCCGCGCGAGGAGCAGAAGGTGCCCCAGCGCGAACGGGAACGTCCCGATCATGATGGCGTAGTGGGGCGGGCTGAAGACGGAGAGGTCGAGGCCGTAGGCCTCATGCCACCAGAGGTCGAAGACGATCGCGGCGCCCTGCAGGAGCAGGCCCCACAGCGTCACGAAGGCGCCCGACGGTCCGCGGAAGCCGAACACGGTGATGGCGGGGAGCGCGCGAGCCCGGCCGAACGTGAAGGCGAGAATCAACCCGGCGTCGTACGCCGCCGAGAGCGCGAGCGCGAGGTAGACCAGCACGTGGGGCGGCGTGAAGACCGTGTCGCGCCCGATGGATCGATGCCACGAGATGTCCCAGTGCCAGCCCGTGAGCAGCAGGAGCGCCGCGACGTTCGCGACGATCGGCGCCGCGTTCAGCAGCCACTCGCCCAGCCCTGCGCCGGTCGCGGCGGCCGGCGCCGTCGGGGTCGCGACGCCGGGCGCCCGGGCCCCGGCCGTTCCGGCGCGCACCCCGCTCACCGCGAGCGATCGCCGCGGTCGGGGGCCGGCGCGGGCGCGAGGGGGTCGATGGCCCCGGCGCCGAGCGTCAGGAGGAACGCCGCGAGCGCTTCCTTCTCGCGTGCGGTGAGACCGAGCGGCACGAGGTCCGAGTGGCCCAGGACGGGCTGGGGTGCGACGTCGTAGTGCTCGATCACATCCGCGAGCGTCGCGAGGCTCCCGTCGTGCATGTACGGCGCCGTCACGGCGAGCGCGCGCAGCGTGGGAACCTTCATGGCTCCCACGAGTTCATCGCCGGCCGTCTTGGCGAAGCGCAGTTCAGCGCATTGCTCGGGCGAGGCGTCCGAATGGGGTCCCAGGCAGTTGAAGGGATCCGTCAGCGCCGCGATCACGCCCTCGGAGCGGCCGAGATCGAGCGGCCCCGAGGAGGGTTTCAGGCCGGTCGCGTGGAACTGGTGGCTCGAAAGGAGCGGCCCGAAGTGACAGGAAGCGCAGTTGCCCTTGCCGATGAACAGCGCGAGCCCCTCGCGCTCGCGCTCATCCAGAACCCCGCGGGGCTCCGGCTCGCCGCGGGCGAGAGCGCGTGCGAACGCATCGAACCGGCCTGGCGCGGGCCGGAGCCTGCGCTCGTACGCGGCGATCGCCTTGCCCACCGAGGCGAAGACGCGGTTCACGGCATCCTGATCCGCCGGGCTCATGGCGTCCCAGGCGCGGCGCTCGCTCGCGGAGCCCAGGGGCCCCGCCGCAGCGGGGAAGCGCGCGCCGTCATCGAGCGAGGGCAGGGCGCCGAAGATCGCCTCGTACTCGTCCCGCCAGCGTTCGGCGACGCGATGCGCGACGGCCGTTCGCGTGATGCCTTGCTCGCTCGGGCTCTCGAGCGGCACGAGCGCTTGCGCGCGCAGCGTGTCCCGCCGGCCATCCCAGGTCTGCCACGGGCTCCAGGCCGACGCGATGAGGGCAGGAGCGTGGCGCTGCGTCACGCCCATCCCGACGGATCTCGGGCGCGGGTCCGCGAAGGCGGCCTCGGGCTGATGGCAGCTCGCGCACGAGACCGCGCCGTTGGCGCTCAGCCCCTCGTCGAAGAAGAGCTGCCGGCCGAAGCGGGCCGCGCGCTCGTCGTCCGCAACGCGGTTGGACGGAGAGGGCGGCGGCGGGGACAGCGCGTGCAGGCCCAGCGACGCGATGAGCGTGCGTTCCTCGGGGCCGAACGCCCGCCGGCGCGTCTCGGGCTGGAGGGCCACCGCGCCCGCCGCGAGCGCGAGCACGGCCGCCATCGCGAGCGCCGGGCGTCGCGTCATGGAAGCACCCGGTCGAAGCTGGCCGTTTCGCGTCGCGAGCCGATCCAGACCGTCACGACCAGGACCCAGTGTCCCGGCATGCTGAACTTCATCCCGTCCACGCGATAGCGGCCGTCACCGAGGTGGCCGGTCACCTCGGGGCGGGTGGGCAGTCCGTGGCGATGCTCGGGCATGTCTCCATCCACGCTGACGACGGCGTCGGTGATGGGCGTCCCGTCGCGCGTGGTGACGCGGACCGTCCACGAGTGCAGGACGTTGACGGGAACGGGCTCGGCGTCCGGCACCAGCTCGACCAGGAATTCGCCAGCCGCACGTGCCGCGGGTGCCGGGCCGCCCGCCGGAGAGGGCCGGCAGGCGACGGTCGAGAGCCCGCCGGCAAGGAGCGTCGCGACCGCGAGGCATGGCGCCGCCCATCCGAGCGCGGACGCCACGCGGCATCCCGGCTCGCGGCGCCCCCTGACGATCCGGAGTTCTGGCGACATGAACCTTGCGAGAGGATCCGCTCCCGTGACGCCGTCTCTCCCGGCAGCGCGTGGCGAGCCTCGTGGAAGAGGTTGCGGCTCGCGGACGAGGCGGCACAAGCGCCCGCGGGGCGGAGCCGGCGCAGCCGTTGCGGCGACGCAAGCGGATCCCGCTTTGCGCCTGCGCAACGGCAGGCGCCCTGGTGCCGGACCGCCTCAGCTCGCCCCGGGATCCCGCCGATCGCGCTCGCGCCTGGCGAGGATCGCGCGGACCTGCGCGGCCTGCGGCGCGTGGCCCATGCGATCGAGGAGCGCCGCGTACTTGCGCAGCGACTGGAACGCGAGCGCATCGTCGGGCGCCTCGCGCAGCGCGCGAGCGTAGGTCTCGGCGGCCTCCTGCTCGGAGACGGGCTCGAGCAACACGGCGGCGCGATGCGCCAGGCTGGCGGGGGGATCCGTCCCGCGCGCGGTCAGCAGGCGCCAGGTCGCCAGGAACGCGGCGCGATCGCCCGCGCGCCACTGTCGCTGGAGGAGCTCGGCAGCCTCGGCGGACAGGACGGCGGAGGGCCCCATCTGGCCGAGCATCTCGACGTGACGCGCGCGCAAGGAGAGATCCTCCGGCGTGGCGTCCACGGCCTCCTTCATCGCCTGCACGGCCGCCTCGAGACGACCCGCGCGGAGCGATTCGTCCGCGCGAGCTAGCGCGGCGGCGCGAGCCCGGGATGCGCGCTCCGCGGCGCGCGCCGTCTCGAGCTCGCCCTTCTCGACGCCCGCGAATCGGAGCACTCCGGCGAGGCCGGCGCCTGCCGCGAAGCCGACCACGTGCGCGCCGAAGGCGACGCCGCTGTCGGCCGCGCGCGCGTCGAAAATGGCCACGACCTCCATGATCACCCACGGCACCAGGAGCCAGCCCGCGGCAACGCGGTAGATGCCCGGCGCCGGCAGGAACGACAGCACGCGCATCGGCGCGCGGAAGTGCCGCGCCGCGAGCGCGCCCATCACGCCCGCGACCGCGCCCGAGGCGCCCACGACGGGCATGTCCTCGCCGCCCGGGATGAACACGAAGGCCGACAGGGCGGCGGCGAGCAGGCTGAACACGTAGAGCAGCGCGTACCACTTGCGTCCCCACGAGTCCTCCATCGCCGCGCCGGCGGCCCACAGGAACAGCATGTTGAACGCGACGTGCCAGAAGCCGTCGTGGAGGAACGCGTGCGCGAACAGCGCCACGAGCCGCGGCTCGTCGCGCCGGAAGCCCATCTCGTGAAAGAGCGTCCCGCGGAGCGCGGCGCTTCGCTCGCGCTGGGCTGCGCGCCATTCCAGGTATTCGGGGTCGTCCGTGCGGACGACGAGGCCGCTCTCGTACCGGCGCCAGAACGCCCGCCGCGCGCCCGGACGGTCGAGGCCGGCCGCCGAGGCGAACGTCCCCGCGAGACCGCGGTGGCGCATCTCGATCGCGAACTCGCTCTCGCCCAGCCGCGCCGAGGACGGGGCCACGCGGCGCTCGTCGGCGGCGATGCGGGGCTGCACCGCGAAGAAGACGGCGAAGTTGACGACGATGAGAGCCAGCGTGATCAGCGGGGCGCGGACGCGCTCGCCGACCGTTCCGATGGGGAAGATCATCTCGCGTCCCGCGCGGCGCGGCGGGGCGTGGGGAGGCGTGCGCGGCTCAGTGCCAGTCCACCTTCTGCTCCGCCAGTTCCGCCGTGCGCCCCATGACGTGGAAGGCGATGAAGGAGAGGTAGTAGGTGACGGGGCTCGTGAGCCAGCTATCGAACACGAGCATGCCGCGCATGGGGAGGTTCGCGAGCCAGATGCCCAGGAAGCAGGCCGACGTGATCAGCGTGCACCAGCCATACTCGGTCCGGATCTCGCCGATCAGGCGGAACAGGATTTGCGGCTGGAAGGCGGGCGCGATCGTGTTGAAGAGGGCGATCACGATCAGGAAGATGGGCCAGATCGCGAGCGTCGCCGCCGTGAGGACGCCCTGGACGAGCCGGCGCTTGGCCACGCGAGACTCCGCGGCCGCGACCGCATGGCGGGCCTCGCGCTCCTCGGCGGTGTAGTTGCGGTCCGGGTCCAGCCAGCGGCCGCCGTCGTCGCCGGAGTCGTCGCCCTGGCCGAACGCCGCGAGGGCATCATCCAGCGACGCCGACTCCGGGTCGTCGGACGCGACATCCTCGCTGTCGAGATCGCCGCGCGCCTCGCGCTCGGCTTCTTGCGACTCCCACGCCTGCTTGTCGAGCAGGGCCTCCTGATGCAGTTCCTTCGCGAACGCCAGCTCGAGTTTCGCTCCGTGCACCCCGCCACTCGCGAACATGACCGGCAGGAAGAGGAGCACCGACACGAGCGACGCCTTCGCGGCGGGGGCGAGCAACTCGGCGTGGTAGTCGCTGACATTGCCCAGGTTCGGAAGCCGGCGTCCGCCCCGAGTCGTGTCGCGGATGATGTAGAGGTGGTAGGCGTAGATGGAGAGCGACAGGAAGGCGGCGGCGCCCCAGGCGATGGCGACCGCCATGGCCGCCGCGCGCGCGAACACGACGCCGATGCCGAAGAGCGGGAAGGCGATCAGGCCGATCCAGCCGAGGCCCGCCACGGGGTACTTCAGGAGCTCGGGCATCTCCTCCCAGAACGGCGTGATCCTCTTCGACGGCGTGAAGGGCTGGCACGCGCCGCGGCATGCGGGGCACTGCTTGATCTGGATGCGCGAGACCTCCGCCGCCACGACGCACGCGTCGCAGGAGAGATCCCCGCACGATCCGCAGAGCCAGCCCGCGCGCGCGCCGGGATGCCGCGCGCAACTGGCAACGCTGGCCGCGGGCGCGGCCGTCTTCGGAGCGGCCGACTCCTTCTGGAGAGCGAAGTAGCGCTTGAGATCCGCGACGTCGCCGGCCCGCGCGTGCTCGGTCGCGCCCGGCGGCATCGCGAGGTCGTCGGGTCCGAGCCGATGGTTGCGGATGAGGAGCTTGACGGCCTCGAGAGGGAGGGGGCCCTCGTCGCCGGCCGGCGTGCGGATATGCCAGCCGGTCGCGGGCGTGGCGGCAGCCGCCGCGGGCGCGGCCGTGGCCGCTGACGGCGGTGGTGCCGGTCGCGCGCTGGCGCCTGGAAACGGGGGCAGGGCCGCGAGGCCCGCGGCGGGGAGGGGCCTGGCCGGCGTGTCCCTGCGATCCGCGGCGTCCGGGGTCGGGAGTCCGCGCGGCGGCGTGGCGTCGGGGTCCTGCGCGGGAGTCTCGGTCGCGTGCGCGGCGAGTTCGTCGGCGCTGCGGGCGGGGATGCCACGCGGCGGCGTCGGGTCATCGGCGACCAGGCCGCCGCGACGGAACACGCTGACCTCGCCGCAGGTGTTGCATCGGGCCCGGGCCCCCTCGGGCGGGACCGACCCCTCGGGCACCACCGTCCTGGCCTTGCAGGCCGGACAGACGAGAATCATGGCCGCGCCCCCCCGGGACCTCTCCCGAAGGCGCCATGCCAGCGGGTTCGCCGCAGGCTATCGCAAACCAGGGGGGACGCTAAAGAGGAGCCCCTCCGGGCCGGCTCCTGCCGTTCAGCAGGAGCTGCAGGAGCCGGCGGAGGTCGAGCAGCCGCCACCGCTCGCGGCGGCGCCGACGACCGGGAGCTCCAGCATGCCGGGCAGCTTGATGTCGAGCGTGTCCTTCACGGGGAGCCCGACTTCCTTGCCGCCGGCGAAGATCTGGTGCCGGCCCTTGCTCTTGAACCACTCGACCGTCGAGGCGTTCTGGTGGATCGTCTCGACGATCTGCCGCCAGCCCACGCCCGTGTTGTAGGCGCAGAACGAGATCTCGCCCATCTGCGTCGCGTAGGGGATGATGCACATCTCGGTGCGGCGGAAGTCGTAGTTGAAGAGATCCTGGAACCACATGCCGGCCACGAGCAGCATGCGCCACTTGTAGCGGGGATCCTTCGACAGGCCCATCTTGCGGCCCGTGTGGCCATCCATGATCCGAAGCAGGTCAATGATCGACAGGTTCGACGGCGCGGTCTCGGCGCGGTAGTTGCGGAAGACCGCGAGCGCCACCTGCGTGACCATCGCGGCCTTGCTGCGCGCCGAGTCGTTGATCAGCTTCAGATCCTCGAGGAACCGGTCGGCGTTCAGCACGTCGGCCAGCGGCACGATCTGCTTCGTCTCCTCGTTCACGAGGAACATCGTGCCGATGCCGCAGTTCGGGTGGCAGCCGCACTTGAGCGAGCCCCACTCGGAGTTCTTGCCGTTGAGCTGGTCCACGAGATCCGACAGCGGGCCGCTGGCCGACAGCGGGAACCAGTCGCGGTCCGGGCTGGTCATGCCCAGGCCCTTCTGGACGTCATGGGCCATGTGCGACAGCGTGTAGCGCTGGCGCTTGCGGTCCTCGTCGGTGATGTCCTCGTCGCGGCCGGTGAAGGACACGGGCTGGAACGAGATCGCGTTG
The DNA here is from genome assembly GCA_964613915.1 of uncultured Thermoanaerobaculia bacterium. Taxonomy (GTDB): domain Bacteria; phylum Acidobacteriota; class JBCCFW01; order JBCCFW01; family JBCCFW01; genus CAZTIW01. The sequence goes on along the minus strand of CAZTIW010000038.1, from coordinate 19,192 downwards.
ATCTTGTCAATGTTCGCCGCGGCGAACTTGATGACCGGGACCACCTGGTCGTTGTTCACGGTGTTCACGATGGTCATGACCAGCGTGACGTCAATGCCCGCCGCGTGAAGGTTCTCGATGGCGCGGAGCTTGACGTCGAACAGGTTCCCGACCTTGCGGTGCGAGTTGGCCTCGTTCGTCACGCCGTCGAACTGCAGGTAGGCGAGGCGGAGCCCGGCGTCGGCCGCCTGGCGCGCGAACTCGGGATCCTGGGCGAAGCGGATGCCGTTGGTCGCGGCCTGGATCGAGAAGTACCCGATCTTGCGCGCGTAGGCGACGGCGTCGAGGAAGAAGGGCGACAGCGTGGGCTCGCCGCCCGAGAACTGAACCGAGAGCTGGCGCTTGGGCTTGATGGTCGCCGAGGCGTCGAGGATCTCGCGGATGTCGTCCCACGACAGCTCGTGGACGTAGCCGACCTGGTTCGCGTCCATGAAGCACGGGTCGCACATCATGTTGCAGCGATTGGTCAGGTCCACGGTGAGCACCGCGCCGCGGCCGTACTTGATGGAGGACGTGCCGTGCTCGTGCAGGTCGTCCTTGGCCATGCGGTAGTCGCGGCCGGGGTACAGGCTCTCGATGCGACGCAGGAAGTCCACGTCCATCGCCATCATGTCCTCGAAGAAGCCATGCTTCGGGCAGGTCTTCTCCATCCACACCTGGCCGTCGCGCTCGACGATCTTCGCCTTGATCTCGCCGGGGTTGCCGTCCACCAGCGTGCGCCAGTCCTTGCGGCCGCCGACGATCTCGTCGCGGACCTCGCGCACGCAGCGCGGGCACAGCGAATCGGTCTCGCGGGGGAAGCCCAGCACCGGGAACGTGCGCTCGGTGGACTTGATCTGCGGAGCCGGCGCCCAGGCAGGGTGGAACTCGCCCTGCGGGATGCGGCGGTTGAGCCACTGCACGGCGGTCCAGCTGGTGTCCGCGACGGCCGCGAGTCCGTTACCAACGAAGGTGGCGAGAGTCATCGAAAGGTTGCTCCTGCGCCGGCGGCGGGGGGGTGCGCCGCCCGGTGCTGATGCCTGTGATGCCGGCCGGTTCGGGCCGGCGCCCGGTTCCTGCGGCCCGAAGTCGGGAGCGCCTGGACCGGGGCCCCGGACGGGGAGCCTCAGGGGCTGCCCGCCGGGACGTGTCGAGCGGTGCGATCGCGGGCGCGCAAGTTGCTGAGACGAACGGAGTTGACTGCCGCGCACGCGATGCTTTGAGCGGGCATTGTCCCCCGCCGTCCGAGGGGTGTCAAGAAACGGGCCGCGGGGCGCTGCCGGTGGCTCCACGGCGCCTCGGCTGGCGACCGCCGTCAGTCTCCGGGCGCGGGAGGGACGTGGAGACCGTACTTGGTCAGGACGCGACTGGCATAACCCGTCGCCGGATCCACGTCCGGTCCCGGGGGCCTGATCCGAGACCTGAAGTCCTCGAAGTAGGGATCAGCGTGCGTGCGCATCAGATCGAGGGTCGCCACCAGCGCCACCTGCGCTTCGGTCATCCTGCCGAGGTTGGCGAGAGCTTCGCACCTGAACATCAGGCCGTAGACGGAGCGGGGCTCGATGGCCAGCATGGCGTCGGCCTCCGCGAGCAGGTCAGCCCAGCGCCGGCTCCCGGTGGCATTCTTGCCGCGCCGGTAGTGCATGAACAGGGCCTCTCGCACGTCGCGAGGCGGTCCGATGGTGAACTCCGCGGCACCTGTCGCCGGGTACCCGGGCTTGCCACGCACGGCGATGGCGAGGTGAGGATCCGTGACCACCACGTACAGCGCGTAGGTGCCTGCCGGCAGGCTCGCTGGATCGCGCAGCGTGACGAGGACGGCGCCCAATACGAGCGGCGGGTGAGGCTCGAGCACCGTGAGGTCGAGCGTGTCCGGCACGGCCGTCTCGTCCATCGCGAGGAGCCGCTTCTCCGTGCTCAGGGATGGCATCCACGGGAGCCCCTCAGCTCGAAGCAGCTCGATGCGGACGCGCTGGAGCAGGTCCATCGGTGGCGCCGAGACCTCGTGCACGGGCGGGTCCGGCCCGATCGAAACCGAGAACGACGGATCGTCCCCCGGGAACAACCGACGCGGAGGGGACTGCTCTCCGGCGTCCGCGAACGGATTCGGGGAGCCGCCTTCGGCACGCATCGAGACGCTGACTCCGCTCTGCGCCGCCGTCGCCGCGCCGAAGCCCAGCAACGCCGCCATCGCCCAGCGCGCTCTCTTCATGTGGCCTCCGTCATGGTGCGCTCCGCACCTGCATCTGTCTGACTGCCGTGGGCCTCGGGGCCATCCGGCCTGAGCCGTGGCGCGAGGAGGACGTTCTCGCAGTCCGAGTCCAGTCGCCGATGCCTTCCGGGGAGAGGGGCGCCGCCGTGCTCGGGCGACTCCGCGGAGCGTACTCTGAACCGGAAGGCACGGTCGCGCTCCACGCCGACTTGCGAGCAGGCCGCCGGGATGAGTCGGGCGGCTGCACCCTCTGCGTCGCTTCCATCTTGGCCCTGGTCGCTCGCGGGAGCTCGCGACCGCCGTCAGTCTCCGGGCGCGGGAGGGACGTGGAGACCGTACTTGCTCAGGACGCGACTGGCATAGCCGGTCGCCGGATCCACGTCCGGTCCAGGGGGCCTGATCCGAGACCGGAAGTCCTCGAAGTAGGGATCAGCGTGCGTGCGCATCAGATCGAGGGTCGCCCCCAGCGCCACCTGCGCTTCGGTCATCCTGCCGAGGTTGGCGAGAGCTTCGCACCTGAACATCAGGCCGTAGACGGAGCGGGGCTCGATGGCCAGCATGGCGTCGGCCTCCGCGAGCAGGTCAGCCCAGCGCCGGCTCCCGGTGGCATTCTTGCCGCGCCGGTAGTGCATGAACAGGGCCTCTCGCACGTCGCGGGGCGGTCCGATGGTGAGCGCCCACCCGCCCGCAACGGGGTACTCTGGCTTGCCGTGCACGGCTGTCGCCAGATGCGCGTCGGTCACCATCACGGCCAGGGTGTAGCGGCCTGCCGGCAGGCTCGCTGGATCGCGCAGCGTGATGAGGACGGCGCCCAATACGAGCGGCGGGTGCGGCTCGAGCACCGTGAGGTCGAGCGTGTCCGGCACGGCCGTCTCGTCCATGACTTCGAGCCATGCCGCGGGATCGTTCGAGACCCTCCAGGGTGCCTCGCGGCGAAGCAGCTCGATGCGGACGCGCTGGAGCAGGTCCGTCGGTGGCGCCGAGACCTCGTGCACGGGCGGGTCCGGCCCGATCGAAACCGAGAACGACGGATCGTCCCCCGGGAACAACCGACGCGGAGGGGACTGCTCTCCGGCGTCCGCGAACGGATTCGGGGAGCCGCCTTCGGCACGCATCGAGACGCTGACTCCGCTCTGCGCCGCCGTCGCCGCGCCGAAGCCCAGCAACGCCGCCATCGCCCAGCGCGCTCTCATCATGTGGCCTCCGTCATGGTGCGCTCCGCACCTGCATCTGTCTCGTGTCCCAGGACTGGAACCCGTCGGGGATGTTCCACCAGACGGGTTCGCTCTTCGGTTCGGCCCACCAGAGACCGTTCGCCATGACGCTCTCGGGCCCGCAGCTTCCGGTCGGGGCGCCGGAACAGTCACAGGTCGTCGTCGTGGGGTTGTCGGCGCACCTCTCGGCCGGGCGGCACTCCGTGTTCTCCGATGGATCAATGCACCGTGCCGGTGACTCACCCGGACCGGGTTGGCAGCGCCAGCAGTAGTGCATCGCGTTCAGCGCGTGCCCGAATTCGTGGGCCACCACCATCCGCACGCCGAGCGAGTCATTGGACGGGTTCGGCACTCCGGCTTGGTGGTCGGGGTCGGTGGCCTCCTCGATCTCGGCCCGGAAGATCCAGGTCACCTGGGGCGGGCAACTCAGGCTCCGCGGCGTGCAAAGGGGTGTCGTGTAGCCGAGCGGACGGAGCGTCCATTCATCTGGCGCCACTGCAGACTTTGCCACGAAGGCTTTCTGGTTGACACTCCCCCACGCTGCGCCGCACGCCCGGCGGTACCTGGCGACGACGTGCGAGCCGGGATCGATATCAAACTCACCGGTATGTGGGTGAGGATCGACGCGCGCTCGGTGCAGCCGCAGTTCCGTCCGCTGGATGAACCCCATCGCGTCGAAGGTGTTCCAGCTCTCAGGCCAGTCCTGCACCGCCAGAAACACGTCCTTGCGTCTCGGGTCCAGTCGCCGGTGCTCGCCGGCGATGACGACGCCGCGATACTCATCCCATGCGCTGAAACCATCGCCGACCACGCCGTTGCCGGCGGGCTCGCCGTCGAGGTCCGAGCAGGCGTCCAGGATGAGTTCGGGGTCGGCCGACTCGGAGTACTTGGCGCCCTTGCCCTTGTCGTCGGCGGGCGCCCAGGCAGCGTCCGGAATGTGGTTGCCTTCCGTCCCTCCCGAGTGAGCAGGACGGTAGTCCACGGGAAAGGACAGGAACTTCGTCACGCCGCCAGCCACGACCGTCGCCTCGCCCCTCGCCGCCCAGTCGGTGACCGTGAGCTTCACCTTCGCGATGCCCCGAGCATCGAAGGCGGCCGTCGGCGAACCAGCGAAGGCCACGTCCGGGGCGTTCACCTCTGCTTCGGAGGCGCCGCGCTGGGGGTAGTTCATGGCGTGGCCCAGCCAGGCCGAGCTGGCCAGCGAGAATGTCGCGTTCGCGGGCCTCGTCACCGGATCGAACCACTGGGCAACGAGCCAGACCGACCCGTCACCGAGTGCGTCACGGCCGCGCGGAATCCACTCGGCGTCCTCCCAGGTCGCGTCGTCGCAGTCGCCGACCGGGTCGTTGAGCGGGTTGTCGCAATCACGGGAGAGGTAGACCACGAGGGGCTGCAGCGGGACGATCGAGGCCGTCACGGTGAGAGAGCCCCACGTGGGCCTCATCTCGTCGCCCGAGCCGTTGAGAGGGGGGCGGTCGGTGGTGGCGTGGAACGTGTCGAGGCCGGCGTTCACGACGCCGCCGCGCAGGTTCGCCGGAGCGTCCACCGTGCCGGACCACTGCACGTGTCGGGGTTGATCGCGGGGATCTCCCCGCTCCGAGGTGCACTCCGCGGGCGTCGTGCTCCCTTCGTCGCGGTGGGTCCAGATGCAGGTCTTGCCATGCAGAGAACTGGGTCGCGGACAACACGTCGGCGCCGCTTCGGGTCCGACGGGAGCGAGGCAGTAACGCCCGCCCATGATGTTCACGAAGACCTTGTCCCCGCTCCCTGCCGGGCAACCATCAGGGCCGATCCGCCAGGCATCCTGCGTCCAGAAGTCCGCGACGACGTGAAACCGATACACGTAGCCCACCGGCGCCGGAACGAGACTGCGGTAGGCGTACTGCATGGCCCTCGGCTGCCGCCTCTCGGCGCAGCTCAGCGAAGAGTCCGGCGCGTCGCCGAACGAGATCGTGTCGCCCGTGATGCGCGCTGGCGGGTTGCCGGGGAAGCATTCCCACGGCTCCGTTGCCCACGGCCCGCCGAAGGCACTGCGAGCGAGCGCGGGCGCCGGCTGATCCGCGAGGATGACCCCGAGACTCAGGAGCAGGCTTCCTGCGCGACCCACCGCGCGAGACGTGTGCCGGACTCGCTGGCACGCGGCGTGCTCGGTCGGTCGGTCGGTCGGTCGGTCGGTCGGTCCCTCATGCGAACCCCTCTGAGCCGCTCGCCAGCGAACGCCGGCGCCCGTCGACCGGGCGGCGCGCGCCGCAGCAAGGTCAACGTACACCCCGGCCACTCCGCGAGCAAGCGCGGGCGGACCGGCGCCCGGGGGCCTCGGTGACGGGACGGTATCGTGACGCGGGGCCGCGCGCGGCCTCGGCAGCGCGCCGGGACTACTCGGCCAGGAGCTTCTCGATCATCGCGTCCGTCAGGTACACGGGGTGGTCGGCCCAGCGGACGATGCCCTTCTTGTCCACGAGCGCGGCGCTGGGGATGCCGGTGCCCTCGTAGGCCAGCGACGTCGAGCCGTTGCGGTCGGTCGCGACCGGGTACGTGAAGCCCCACTGCGGATCGGACACGAAGGCGGCCGCGAGCTCGGTGGTCTGCCCGCGCGAGTTGTTCGTGATGCCGATGAGACGCACCGGCTTGCCGGCGAAGCGCTGCTTGAGCGCCGCCATGTCCGGCATCGTCTGCTTGCAATGGGGGCACCAGGTCGCGAAGAACCACACGATGACGACGTTGCCCTTGAGCGCGGCCATGTCCTGGGGCGGACCGTTCAGCCACGTCTCGACATCCAGCGCCGCGGCGGGCGTGCCCATGAGCGAGAGACGCGAGAGAGCCTTGCCGCACTTCTCGGCGCCCGTGGTCTTCGGGTACTGCTTCATGCAGTCCTCGAGGATCTTGCGCGAGCCGGCGACGTTGAAGTCCTGGAGCTTGCGCGTCGCCAGGCTGTACATGGCCTTCGGCGGGTAATCCACGCCACCCGGGACGGCGGCCGACTTCTCGTAGGCGCGCAGGGCGGCATCCGCCTCGCCGGCCATCTTCCAGCCGTTGCCCGCGACGTAGAAGGCGCGAGAGATCTTGTCCGGAATCGTGAGCTTCGCGCCGGTGGCCTCGAGCTCCTTCGCGCAGTCAATCGCGAGCTTCACCTGGGCCGGCGTGCTCGCCTTGCCGTCGGGGATGGTGTTGAGCCGCGCCGTGGTCGCCTCGATGGCGGCGTCCTCGCCGCGCGGGATGCCGGGATAGGTCCGGGCGATGGCGAGGTAGCGCTCGCGCGCCGCCTCGATCAGCTTGAGCTGCGTCTCCGCGCGGCCGGCCCAGTACTCGCTGTCCGGATCCGCCAGCGGCTTCTTGGCCGCGACGCGCATCTGCTGGACCTGATCGATGGCCTGGTCGAAGCGCCGCTCCCGGACGAGGGTCTCGATGGGATTGGTCGCGGTCGCGCCCTCGGCGCTGTCGTCGTCGGCGCGGACGGTGGAAACGGGTGCGGCGAGCGCGACGGCGGTCAGGACGAGCAGGAATCGGCTGAGGAGCGTCATGGAGGCCTCGTGGAATCGGTCGGGGAGGACCCCGGAAGGTAGCATGCCCGCCAGGGACGAGTCCGGGCCGGCCGGGATTCAGTCGCCTGCCGGGTCGTGCCCGACGCGCGCCCGTCGTCGCGGGGGCCGCGCCCGTCAGTCCTTCGAGCCGGCGCCCTTCTTCGCGGCCGCTTTCGGCTTCTCGCTGCCGCCGCCAGCCTTCGCGTCCTTCGCGGGCTTGGCGTCCCCGTCCCCGCTCGCGGCCTTGCTGTCGCCGCTGCCGCCGTCCCCGCCGCCCTCGGACGAGGAGTCGCCCGCGCGCGAGGCCGGCGTGCTGGAGCCCGAGCCGTAGTCGGACTTGTACCAGCCTCCGCCCTTCAGCACGAAGCCCGACCGCGACACGAGCTTCTTCAGCGCGCCGCCGCACTCCTCGCACTTGCGCTTGGGGCGCGAGGAGAAGCTCTGGATCACCTCGAACACTTTTTCGCAGGACCCGCAGCGATACTCGTAAAGGGGCATGACGTCTCCGGTCGCGTGGAAGGTGGGAACGATGGTGGCGAACGCCCCGTCCGTCAAGGCGCGGATCGGGGCGGCGACGATCGCGCTCGCCCCCGCGGACCGGTCAGTGCCAGCGGCCCCAGGCTTCGCGCAGGCGCGCGAGGTCGGAAGCCCAGGCCAGCGTCAGCGACGCGCGGCCGCCCGCGCGCCAGCCCAGGTGCACGAGCGTGCCGGCGATCACGACCAGGACGCTGCCGAGCACGGCGAGGCCCATCGCCGGAGCCTGCCAGGCCAGCAGGACCCCTTCGCCCAGGAGCCAGAGACCTTCGGCGAGGAGCGCCGCGGCGCCCGCGATGACCGGGATGCGGTGCGTCGAGAGCACGCCGCCCGCGATCATCGTGGCCGCCAGGGCGCCCGCGACGATGCGCAGCAGCGGCGGCGCGGCCGGCAGGTGCGCTTCGAGCAAGACGGCGCCGGCCAGCAGCCCGAGGCCGCAGCTCATGAGAAGGCGGAACGCCCGCCCCGTCCACGCCTGCCAGACGGACCACGCGACGAGGAACGAGGCCGCCGGCGCCACGAACACCGCCGGGTGTGAGGCGGGCGAGATCCCGACGTGCAGGCATGCCGCCGCGAGCGCGCCCGCGGCCGCGAGGCCCGCCCGGAACGTGGACGCCTCGTGCCGCCGCAGCGCCGCGATGAGGAGCCCGACGAGCGCCGCGCCCGCCAGCAGGATGGCCGAGGTCAGCGCGTCGGTCGCCACCGTGAGCGCGGCGACGCCCGCGCCGCACGTCCACGCCATGGCCGCGCCGCCGCGCAACACGTCGGCGAGAACGGCGTCGTCGCACGCGCGGTCGAGCGCTTGCAGCACGAGCGCCAGGACGACGAGCGTCATGGCCGTGGCCTGGAACGCCGACGACACCCACGCGGCGAGCACCACCACGGCGCCGACGGCCACGACGGCGGCCGCCCGGCGGGTTCCGCGGGCCGGGCGCCGGCCGGCTTCCCACGCCTCCAGCGCCCCGGTGACCGACCAGGCGGCGAGCGCGAGCAGGCCCGGGATCCAGCCCGCGCGCGTGGCGAGCAACGGCAGCGCGGCGACGGTCGCGACGAGAAGCCCCGCGAGCGGTCCGAGCGCCTCCAGCCGGCGCCGGGACAGCGCCCACAGGGCAATGCCCTCGGCGGCGAGCAGGGGCGCGATCCACGCGGCGTGGCCGAGCGCCGCGAGCGGCGCCGCCGGCACGACCGCCGCGAGCGCGAGCTGAACCCCCGTCGCGTGCGGCGAGGCCACCGCGCCGCCGTCACGGTCGCCGAGCGGCCGCGGCAGCGCGCGGAGCGCGAGCGGCGCCAGCGCCGCGGTCACGACGCCGAGACCCCCGGCGAGCCACGCGCCCTCGACGCAGGCCGCGAGCGCGCCGCCGAGCGCGGCGGCCGCGCCGCCGAGCGCCGGCCACGTCCACGGAAGATCGGCCAGGCGCCGCGCCCCGCGCCGCGCCGCGAGGCCGCAGGCCAGGATCGCGAGGGCCAGCACGCTCGCCGCGAGGGCGGGGAGCCAGGCGCGGGACATGCCGAGCGCCGACGCCGCCGCCACGAGCGCCGTCCACGACAGCACGATGGCGCCGAGGCGCCCGGCCGGGCGCGCCGCGATCGCGGGATCCACGAGCGTGAACGCGGCGAGCGTCGTGGCCAGGACCGCCGCGGCCAGGGCGCCTCCCGCGCCTCCCGCCGCGATGACGAGGCTAATAGTAACAACTGAATACAATAGAACGAGCGCGCGGGCATCGGTGGCGAGCCACGCGGCCTGCTGGCTCGAGTGATGCCGCGCCTGCCGCCAGCGGGAGAGAACCGGGTGGCCGAGGGCCGCCAGGGGGAGCGCCGCCGCGACCGTCGCGAGGGGCAGCCCGGCCGCGCGGCCGACGAGCAGCAGCATCACCGTCGCGGCCACGGCCATCGCCATCGCCAGCGGACGCGCCATGCCTCGCGTCTCGGGCACGTAGCTGCACGACAGGCGCAGCGCCGCGACGCCCGCGACGGGCGACAGGATGGCGAGCGCCAGCCAGCCCCCGGCGCCGGGCGCTCCGAGCGCGGGCGCGAGCGCCAGCACCGCGAGCGCGAGCGCCGCGGCGACGACCGCCCACGCGCGCGTCGGCAGGCGCAGGCCGTCGGTTCGATCGCCGCGCGCCGAGGCCAGCGCGCAGGCGGCGAGCGCGGCCGAGGCCACGGCGAGCCCCGGCGGGCCGGGCGCGATCGTCGCCGCCGCGGCCAGCGCCGTCATCGGCAACGCCGTGGACGCGAGCGCCGGCGCGCGGAAGCGGCGCGCGAGCGCGGTGGCCGCCCACGCCGCGAGACCGAGCGCGGTCACGCCCAGCGCGGCGCCCAGGGCATGCGGGCGGGCGATCCAGCCGATGATCGGCGGCAGATCCATGCCAGCGCGCACGGCGAGCGCGATGATCGTGGTCAGCGTCCCGGCCGCCAGCGCGGCGCCGGTGAGGCGCAGGCTCGCCGGGCTGACAGGGCGGGCCGCCCGGGCGTCGAGGGCGCACGCCGCGATGGCCGCGACGCCGAGCATCGGCGCCATGGCCGCGGGTGCGAAGACGGCGGCGGCGCCCATCGCCGCGAGGCCGACGAGCGCGGCGCCCGCGGGGCCAGCGACGAGCGACGCGATCGAGGCGACGGCGCCGGACAGCGTCGCGACGACGCCGCCGAGCAGGTCGGCGACCGCGCGACCCGGCGAGCGCCTCGGCTGGCGGGGCGGCGGGCGCGGCGAGCGGGGCCGGCCGTCGTCCTCTTCACGCAGCCGGACGCGCTCGGCGCGGAGCACGCGGTCCACGCGGGCGGGCGGTCCGGCGCCGCGCGATGGGGCGAGCGCGGCGCTGCCGGGCGCTGCGGCCGGGGACGCCGGCGCTGCTGGCGGCGATGAGGGTGGCGGGGGAGTCGCGCGCGCCGTCGGGGCCTGGCCGAAGGCGCCGAGCAGGCCGCCCATCGCCTGGGCCGCCGTCGCGGGGTCGGTTCGCGGCGGCGCGGGCTCGCGCGCTGGCGCCGCTGGCGGAGGAGCAGGCGCTTCGTCGGGTGCCTGGTCGGGCCGGGCCGACTCGCGAGAGGGCGCGTCGAAGAGCCGCGCCTGCCGTTCGAGCTCGGGATGCGAGCTTCGGCCGAGGGCCGGGCGCGAGGGCGCAGGGGTGGGCGCCTCGGGCGGGGCCTGCGGGGCCTCGGGGGCCGAGCGCGCGGGCGGGGGCTGCGGCGCCGTGAGCGCGGGGGGCGGGGTCGGCGCGGGGCGGCTCTCGGGGCGGGGCGGCGTCTTGCGGCGCCGACCGATCACCAGGCGGATGCCGGCGGGCAGGCGCCCGCGCGTGCGCTGGCGGCCCGCGCGGGCGGCGTCGGCCGCGGCCTCGGCGAGGGCGAGTTCGGTCGGACCGGCGGGCGCATTCGAGCCGGTCGGCTGCGCGGCGCGCGGACGCACGATCTCCAGCACCGGGCGCGCGGCCGGCGGGTCGCCGGCGTCGGGTGGCGCGGGCGGCGACGCGGGCGGCTGGAGCTCGGGCGCGAAGTCCTCGAGCGGGAACGGATCCTGGGGCGGGCAGGAGCACCGAGCAGGGCCGGTGATCGGCTGGCCGCAGGCCGGGCAGGACGGCGACATCGGAACCTCAGGGCGATCCGCCGCGGCTGGTCCACGGTGAAGGCCCGCGGGCGCGGGCCGCGGGCGCCTCGAGCGCCGACGGCCATCCTCACCCTGCCCCCAGGGCGAGAACCCCGGGTCATCCTAGCTCAACCGGCGGTCCGTCGGCGAACGGGGCTTTACGGAGGGCTTCGCGGCGGGCATGGTCCGCGCGCATGCCGCCATCGCCGACGCCCGCCGCGAGCGGGCCCGATGCAGCCCCCGAGCCCTCGCGCTTTAGGCGCCTGCCGCCGGCGCTCGGGCGCATCGGCCGGCGATGGGGGAGCGATGGATGCAGCCAGCACGCGGCGGCCATCGCGTACTACGCCTTGCTGTCGTTTTTCCCGTTCGTGTTGTTGCTCGCGAGCATCGCGTCAGCCTTCCTGGGCGACGACGCCACCGAGATCCAGCATGCGCTCGAGCCGCTGCGGCCCCTCCTGCCGCCGCTGGGCGCCGTGTTCTGGGATCGCGTGCAGGATCTCGTGGACTCGCGCGGCGTGCTGTCGGCGGCCTCGCTCGCGGTGCTGGTCTGGCTCGCCACGCGCGTGGCCGCCTCGGTGGACCGCGCGTTCCGATCGATCTTCCCGCCCGAACGCCCCGGCCCCGCCGCGCAGCGCTGGTTGCGATCGCTGGCGGCTCCCGCGCTGACGCTGGTCGCCCTGCTGGCGCTCGGTCTCGCCCTGACGGGGATGGCGCTCCTGGGCGTGGTCATGCGTTCCGGCAGGGCCCCCGCGTGGATGCCGGAGCTCGTCGCGAGCACGACGTTCACGCGTCACGGGCTGCCGCTCCTGATCCTGCTCGCGCTCGGCTACGCGCTCTTCGCCGTGCTGCCCCGCGTGCCGGTGCGGCGCCGGACGCGCTGGGTGGGCGCGGCGTTCTTCGCGATCGCGCACGGCCTGGCGCTCACGAGCTGGGCGTGGTCCACGCGCGTGCTCATGCCGCGCGACTACGTCTACGGCTCGTTCGTCGGCGCCGTCTCGTTCGCGATCTGGACCTGGATCGCGGCGTCCCTGCTGCTCCTCACCGCGCAACTCGTCGCCGAGATCGAAGGCGCGCGCGGGTGAAGCGGTTTCCACGAGCCTTGCCGCTCGCGCTCGCGCCCGGGAGGCGCGTCAGGCGGCGGGCTCGGGCGCGCGCGCCGCGGGGCCGCCGCCGCGCACGAGCGAGACCACGATGAAGCCCGCGATGAAGAAGGGCAGGAGAGAGAGCACCGCGAGGCGCTGGCTCCCGGTCGTGGCCGAGACGATGCCCCACGCCGCGGCGCCGAGCGGCGTCGAGCTCTTGCCGCACAGCGCGTAGAAGCCGAACATCTCGTCCTCGCGACCCGCGGGAACGAGCGTCGCCATGAAGGACCGGCTCGCCGCCTGGACCGATCCCAGTCCGAGTCCCGCGATCGTGCATCCGATCCAGAAGAGCCGGATGTCGCGCGTCAGCACGAGCACGGCGACGGTGAGGATCCACAGGCCCAGCGAGATCTGCACGACGCGCTTGCTGCCCAGGATGTCGGTCGGCTTGGCCATCACGAACGCGCCCACGAGCGCGGAGATCTGCACCAGCACGAAGAGCAGGATCGCCTGCTGCGTCGTCAGGCCGAACGTCGTCGCGGCGAACGCGGCCGCGAAGGCGATCGCGGCGTTCACGCCGTTGATGTACAGGAAGTACCCGAGGAGAAAGCGGCGCAGGTCCGGGATCCGCAGCACCTCGCCGAGGACCTGCCGCAGGTGCCGGAGCCCGTGGCGCGCGGCGGCCGCCACCGGCATGCGCCGGACGCCGCCCCGGCCCACGAGGATGAACGACGGGATCGCGAAGCCCAGGAACGCGGCGGCCGTGACCGGGAAGATCCAGCGGAAGTGACCCGTCGCGTTGAGCGTGAACGCCAGGCCGAGTCCGGCGAGCGATCCGACATAGCCGGTCGCGAAGCCCCAGCCGGAGACGCGCCCGACGCGCTCGCGCGGGACGAGTTCCGGAAGGTAGGCGTTGTAGAAGTTGATCGCGCCCTCGGCCGCGAAGTGCGCGACGATGAACAGCACGCAGCCGAGGACGACGTCGCCCGGTCCCACGAAGCCCAGCATCGCCGTGCCCGCGACGGCGACGAGCGTGTAGCTGACCCACAGGAGACGGCGCGCGCCCGCGAGGTCCGCGATGGCCCCGGCCGCGGGCGCGGTGATCGCCACCAGGATGGCGGCGATGTTCACCGAGACCGTGCCCCACCAGAAGTCGCCGCGGCCGTCCGCGTTGCCGACCACGGTGGTCGTGTAGAACACGGGCCAGATCGTGCTCGCCACGACGGCGGTGTAGATCGAGCCCGCGAAGTCGTAGGAACACCACGCGGCCACGGCGTGCTTGCTGCGGGGCACCGTGTTCATGCAGCGGCCAGCATGCCCTGTCGGCGCCAGGGAGCGAAGCGTGGGCCGCAGCCTGGCGATTCGGCGGTGGCGCGAGCAAGCGCGGCTAGGGCAGGATCGGCAGGGGAGACCTCGCCAGCATGACCTCACTCAGTCGGCACCAGAGAATCCTCCTGGCCGTGACGGGCATCCTGGCCGGCTTGCTGCTGTCCAACGCGCTCTTCCTGCTGGCCGTGCGCGGCCTGGCCGGCACCGGCCTCGCGATGCACCGCGACGACCTCCCCGTCTTCTACCAGATCGCGCTGCTCGGACACACCGCTCTGGGCGTCGTTGCCGCCCCGCTGGCCCTCGGTTTCGCGATCTGGCACCTGCGCTCGGTCTGGAAGCGACGACGGCCCTCGACCGTGTCCTCCGGGGTCGTCACGCTCGTGGCCACCATCGGGCTTCTCGCGACCGGTCTCTTCATCCTGACGGAGGCGGCCAGCCGCAACAACCGGTGGGCGTGGTGGGCGCATGTCGGGCTGGCGGCGGTCTTGCCCGTGGCCTTCGCCGTGCACCGGGTGGTGGCGGAGCCGGCTGCGCGCCGGGCCGCCGTGCGGATGGCAGCCGTCGTGGTCGGCGTGGCGGGCGTGCTCCTGGCGGTCCACGTGGCCACGGTCTCCCGCGCGCCGCGCGCGACGGGGCCGGCCACGGTCATGGCGACGGTCGTGACCGACGCGGCGCTCGCGCGCGAGCCCGATCCCTTCCTGCCGTTCGTCCCGCTCGCCAACGTGCCGGTCGAGTCGCGCTTCTTCCCGTCGGCGGCGACGACGTCCTCTGGCGAGCTCATGCCATCCCGCGTCGTCACGCGGGATGAACTGCCCGAGCAGGCGGCGCTGAGCGCCGAGATCGCCGCGCGCGGATTCGTGATGGACGAGCGCATCGGCGCCCGCACCTGCGGGCGATGCCACCAGGACATCGTCGAGCAGTGGGCCGTGTCCGCGCATCGCTTCTCGTCCATGAACAACCCGTTCTATCGCAAGCCCTTCATGGACCTCCGCGCGCGCCCCGACAAGGGGAAGGTGCCCTCGCAGTGGTGTTCGGGCTGTCACGAGCCAGCGCTCATGCAGGCCGGCAAGGTCCTGACCGATTTCGATCCCGACTCGGCCGAGGCGCAGGCGGGCCTCACCTGCCTGGCCTGCCACGCGATCGACGCGCTCCATGCCCGGACCGGCAACGCGGCGTACAACCTCCCCGACGCCCGCGAGTCTCCGTATCTTTTCTTCGGAGCGAAGGGAGGCCTCGCGCGCGAGATCGGGGACCTGCTGATCAAGGCGCGCCCCGACGCGCACCGTGCCGAGATGCTGACGGACGCGCACCGCACCTCGGAGTTCTGCTCGGCCTGTCACAAGGTCAGTCTCGACGTTCCCGTCAACGGCTACCGCTGGTTCCGCGGGCAGAACGAGTACGACGCCTGGCATGACTCCGGCGTCTCCCGCAATGCCGCCCGGACGTTCTACCTGCCACCCGTGGCTCGTCGCTGTCAGGACTGCCACATGCAGCGCGAGCCCGCGCCGCTCGGGGACGTCGCCGCCAAGAACGGGACGGTCCTGTCGCATCGCTTCCTGGCCGTCAACACCGCGCTGCCTCACCTGCGCGGCGATGCCGACACCATCCGTCGCACGGAAGCGTTCCTGCGCGATGGCAAGCTCCGCGTGGACATCTTCGGCATGCGCCGGCTGACGCCCGCGGGCGACGAGCGGCAGGTCATCCGGCCGCTCGATGTCCTGCAGCCTGCCGTGGCTCCCGGCGAGCGCATCGAGCTGCAGATCGTCGTGCGGAACGTGGGCGTGGGCCACACCTTCCCGGGCGGCACCAACGATTCGAACGAGGGCTGGCTCGAGGTGGAGGTGAGCCTGTCGGACGGCACGCGCCTCCTGCACTCGGGGTGGATGGACGAGAGGCAGCGTCTGGATCCCGATGCCCACGCGTACACGGTCGTCA
The DNA here is from genome assembly GCA_964613915.1 of uncultured Thermoanaerobaculia bacterium. Classification (GTDB taxonomy): domain Bacteria; phylum Acidobacteriota; class JBCCFW01; order JBCCFW01; family JBCCFW01; genus CAZTIW01. Next base: position 3,770 of record CAZTIW010000038.1, on the reverse strand, counting down.
TGGCGGCCCATGACGGCACGGAGGCGGCCCTGCGCAATCCGCAGGACTTCCACGCGCCGGTGCTCGTGCGCGTCATCGGTCCTGGCACGGCGGACGTGGCGCGCTACCAGGTGCGGTTGCCCGAGGGCACGACGGCCGACGCGTTGCACGCGAGCGCGAAGCTGATGTGGCGCAAGTTCAAGCGCCCCTACACGGAGTACGTCTTTGCCGGCGCGGCCGTGCCGGATCTGCCCGTCACGACGATCGCGACCGCCACGATCACGCTCCCCGTTCGCGCCGCGCCTGCCGCCGCCGCCCCCGAGCGGGACTCGCCGGCGACGGCCGACGAGGGCCAGTGGCAGCGCCACAACGATCTCGGCATCGGCCTGTTGCTGCAGGGCGACACGCGCGGCGCGCTGCGTGCGTTCGGCGACGTGGCGCGGCTCTTCCCCGCGAAGCCGGATGGCTTTCGCAACGCCGCGCGCGCCCACCTCGCGGACGGGAACCTGAACGGGGCCTACGCGAGCCTGGAGCTGGCCGAGGGCCTCGCGCCGTCGGATCCGCAAACGGCGTGGGTGTGGGGCACGGTCCTGCAGGAGGACGGCCGCTACGCGGATGCGGAGGCCGCATACCGGCGCGTGCTGGAAGCGTTTCCGAGCGATCGGGACACCTGGCGCCGCCTGGGCCGCACGCTCTATCTCGACCGCCGCTACGAGGATTCGCTCGCGGCCTGGATGCACGCGCTGCGCATCGATCCCGAGGACGCCGCCGCGCACTACCACCGCATGCTTTGCTACCGCGCGCTCGGACGCGAGGGGGACGCCGTCGAGGCCGAGAAGGCGTATGCCAAGTACCAGATCGACGAGTCCGCCCAGGAAGTCACGCAGACGCTGCGGCTGACGCGCGACGACTTGCAGCGCGAGTCCAACCCGGTGCACGTTCATCTGGGCGTCGGCCTCGCGAGGGAATCGGTCGTCACGAGCTCGCGCACGCCATGAGGGGCCGCGCCGCCTGCTCGTCCGCCGCAGCGATCGCACTGGTTGCTGCCATCGCGCTCGCGGGAGCCTGCCGCAAGCCGGAAGCGCCGCCTCCTCCGCCGGCGCCGTATGCCACCGTCCGCCCGTTCGCGCCGGTCGCGCGGCGGGCGGCGCCGGCGATTCCGTTCGCGGACGTCACCGCCAGCTCGGGCATCGCCTTCGTGCACGACAGCGGGGCCAGCGAGCGCGTGTTCCTGCCGGAGACCATGGGCGCGGGGGTCGCGATCTTCGACCATGACGGCGATGGGCTGCCGGATCTGCTCTTCGTGCAGGGCTGCCGGGTGGGGGATCGCTGTCCGCCCGCCGCGCTCTACAGGAACCTCGGCGGCATGCGATTCGAGGACGTGACCGCGCGATCTGGCATTCCGGCCGGCCCGCTGGGCATGGGTGCTGCCGTGGCCGACGCGGACGGCGACGGCGACCCCGATGTCGTGATCACCGCGCTCGGCCGCCCGCTCCTGCTGCGCAACGACGGCGGGACGTTCCGTGACGTCGCGGCGCGCGCGGGCGTGACGGGCGGAACGTGGGTCACGCCCTCCGGGAAGGAGGTGCCTTCATGGGGCACGAGCGCGGCGTGGCTCGACCACGACGCCGATGGCCGGCTCGACCTCTTCATCGCCAGCTACGTTCGCTGGTCGCCGGAGACCGACGTGTTCACGACGCTCGATGGCGTCCACAAGGCGTTCACGACGCCGACGTCGTATGCGGGCGACACGTGCCGGCTGTACCGCAACCTGGGCGACTGGCGCTTCGAGGACGTGACCGACTCCGCGGGCATCCGCCGGGATGACGCCAAGGCGCTCGGAGTCGTCGCCGAGGACGTGAACGGCGACGGGCGCCCGGACATCGTCGTCGCCAACGACACGCAGCCCAACTTCCTCTACCTGTCGCGTCCGGAGGGTGGCTTCGTGGAGTCCGCGCTGCGCGCCGGGATCGCGTACGACGAGGGCGGACGCGCGCGCGCGGGCATGGGAGTGGACATGGCGGACGTGGACGGCAGCGGACGCCGGTCGCTCGCCATCGGCAACTTCAGCCGCGAGCCGCTTGCTCTCTTCCAGCCGGACGCGCAGGGCTTCTTCGTGGATCGCGCGGCAGCCTGCGGCCTGGCGGGGCCGACGCTCCTGACGCTGACGTTCGGACTGGCCTTCTTCGATGCGGACCTCGATGGCTGGCCCGATCTCGCTCTCGCCAACGGCCACATCGAGCCGAACATCGCGAAGGTGCAGGCCGACGTGTCCCACGCCCAGGCCCCGCAGCTCTTCTGGGGTCGAGGCGACGGGACGTTCGCGGATGCCTCGGCCCTGGCGGGCGAGGTCTTCAGCCGTCCCGTCGTGGCTCGCGGCCTCGCGACGGCGGACCTGGATGGCGATGGCGACCTCGACCTGGTTCTCACGACCTGCGGCGGACCCCCGCTGATCCTGCGCAACGATCAGGCGCTCGGACACCACTGGCTGAGGGTTCGCCTCTCGGGCCGCGGAGGCAACCGCGATGCGCTGGGCGCGCGCGTGGTGGTGAGCGCCGGCGGGCGGGACCGCGAGCAAGTCGTGCGCGCCGGCTCGTCCTACCTGTCGCAGTCGGAGCTCGTGCTGACGTTCGGCCTGGGCGAGGCGAGCGTGGTGGACGGCGTGCGGGTGCGGTGGCCCGATGGCGCCGAGGAGCGCTTCGCGGTCGAGAGCGTGGATGCACTCGTCGTGCTCGAGCAGGGGAGCGGGACGGCGGGTTGAGCGGCCGCGGGCTCCCGGCGGCGCGCGGCGCCCGTCCCTGAAATGAGATGGGCCGGCACCGCCTTGGCGATGCCGGCCCGATAGCTGTGTCCCGAGGCGAGGGCTTGCCCCCGGAATGCGCGAGCCCCGATTGACTCGCCTCTCCCGGATGCCAGGTGGGCCGTCGTGCGGCCCTCCCCGCTGCTCGATTCTTCAGCCGGAACTAGAGGGTATCCCCCGTCCCTGTCGAAGAAGAGGACTCGCTCGCGACGGGACGTTGACTACAGCTGTGACTCAAGAATCACCCCCTTTCCGGGATGGGTTCATCGTTTCGCGGAATCCCGCGTGCGGGCATTGCTCGCGGTTTCCGTACCCAGGGGAAAGTGTCGGAGCCGACGCCCCGCTTGTCAAGGAATTCGCTGAACGCGCGTTTCTCCAGCGAAAACAGCGCGAAACGGACGACGACGCGCCGCGCGGCGTTCGAGCGGCGCGCGGCGCGCGCGGGCTGCTAGGCTGCGCGGCGTGAGCGCAGCGAAGGTCCTCAACGTCGTGCTCGTGGAGCCCGAGATCCACTGGAACACCGGAGCCGTGGGGCGGTCGTGCCTTGCGGCCGGCGCGCAGCTTCATCTGGTCGAGCCGCTCGGCTACTCGCTCGACGCGAAGCAGCTTCGCCGATCCGGTCTCGACTACTGGCCGCGCGTGGCGCCGCGCGTCTGGCCCTCGTGGGCCGCCATCGAGGTCGCGCTCGACGGGGGCGAGCTGGGGACGCCGTACTACCTCGCGCCGCGCCGCGGGCGCTCGCTCTACGAGGCGCGCTTCACCGGCTCCGTCGCGCTCGTCCTCGGCAAGGAGAGCACCGGCCTGCCGGAGGACGTGCTCGAGCGGCATGCCGACGCGCTCGTCCACCTGCCGATCCTCGATCCCGGGATTCGCTCGCTGAACCTGTCCACCACGACCGGCATCGCGCTCTACGAGGTGCGGCGGCAGTGGGGCGCGAGCCCGGATTATTCAGTGCGCCACGAAGGCGCAGGAGACCAGTGGATGGAAGTTC
>CAZTIW010000037.1:0-46871 GCA_964613915.1 uncultured Thermoanaerobaculia bacterium | reverse complement strand
CGAAGAGGGCTTAGGAGGCCCTTGACACGGCCGTCCGCTTCACAGAGGGGGCACCAGCTGGTGCCCCCTCCAGCCACGAGAAACGCTCCCGAACCGTCGCCAGCGCTTCAGCGCCCCACGGGGCGGGGACGGCCGACGTCGTCGCAGCAGAACATGAGCTTGCGGGTCTTGGCGTCGAACCAGATCTGTCCATCCTGCGGCTTCTGGCCGATGCCGTCCGGGCCACGGAGGGGGACGCGCAGGACGCCCGACACCGCCGTGCTCGCCAGCGTGCGAGCGCTCGCGCGGTCCGCCACGAGCGCGAGCGGCGGCGGACCGCCCGTCCAGCGCGCCGGATCGGCGAGGTCCGCGGCCAGGACGTCCTCCAGCCGCCACTCGTTGCGCCACGCGTTGGGGCCGTTGCGGAACACGACGTTGCCCGGCATCCACGACGCGTGTCTCACGACGACCGACGTGCCCGAGCTGGCCGCGGTGTCCACCAGCACGAGCTTCACGCCGGTCTCGAGGTGCACGCCGTCGAGCAGGAGCCGGCCGGCCCCGTCCACGAGGATCATCGCGTCGTCCGAGGCGATGTTCGTCTCGAAGTAGAGGTCGCGCACCGTGAGCGCGTCGGCCAGCGGGTGCGTGTAGTGGATCGCATGCTTGCCGCGATAGCCGTCGAAGCCGGCGCCTTCGATCACCACCGCGCGGGAGTTGCGCACGCGGATCGACGCGAGCTGCTGCGAGTGCAGGACGAACCGGCAGTGCGTGATGAGCGCGCCATTGCATCCGCCCTCGACGAGCTGGCGCGTGTTGGAGCCCGCCTTCGTGAACACGGTCGAGCCCCGCGTGCACGCGTCGTAGCATGACCCCGAGGGCCCGCACTCGGCGTTGCCGGGCCCCAGCATGATGTCGTGCCGCCGGTTGTTGATGAACATGCACTGCTCGATGACGGGCAGCAGGCCGAAGCGCAGGTCCACGCCGACCCCCAGCGATCCGAACGAGCAGCGCTCGATCGTCAGCGAGTTGCTGCCGTGGATCACGATGCCCGCGTCGGCGACCGACCCGCCGCCATGCAGGACCAGGTCGCGGAACGTCCAGAGCATCGCCCAGACCGACATGCTCTCGACGTCGCAGTTCGTCGCCGCGGGAGGCGCGCGCCGCTCGAAGATCGCGATGGGCTGGTCGCCCTTCCGCTCGATGCGCAGGCGCGCGCCCGAACCCTCGACGATCATCGGGCCGGCGGTCATCGCCGGGAGCTGGACCGAGCGCTGGATCTGGTACTCCACGCCCGCGTCGAACGTGATGCGCCCGCCCGGCACGGGCGTGCTCGTGGCGGGCGGCGTCGGCCCGCGCAGGACGTGGTCGGGGTCCGGGACGCCGTCGAGGCAATCCATGGCGCACTGGATCTCGTCCGAGTCCAGCACGCCGGGACGGTTGGCCAGCGCGCCGCTTCCGTCGAAGTTCGCGAGCGACACCATGACCGAGCCCGGCGCGTTCGGACAGACGAAGCCGTCGCGACACGAGGGCCAGGCGGCGGGCGCCGCGGCCGCCTCGGCCTTCTCATTCGCGCCGGGCGCGCCATGCTCCGCGGGCACCGGGATGGCGGCGAGGCTCGACGCAAGGCTCAGGAACATGGCGGACGCGACGACGGCGTGGTTCATGCGGCAATCCTCGCCCGCACGACCAGCCCGCGCAAGCGCAGCGGGCGCCTCCGGGTCAGGACGCCTGCCGCCGGCTCCGCCACCAGCCCCGCGCCACCGGGATGGCGACCGGCAGCACCGAGAGGAAGATGATCACGAGCACGACCTTCTCGAAGTTGCGCTCGATGATCGGGATCCGCCCGAGGTAGTAGCCCGCGAGGCTCATGGACGCGATCCACCCGATGCCGCCCAGCACGTTGTAGGCGGCGAAGCGCGCGTAGCGCATGCGCGCGATGCCGGCCACGACGGGAGCGAACGTCCGCGCGAACGGCACGAACCGGGCGAGAACGATCGTGATGGGCCCGTATTCCTCGTAGAACGCCTTGGTCTTGAGCAGGTGGGCGCGCTTGAAGAATCGCGACTCCTTCCGCTCGTACAGCGCCTCGCCCGCCTTGCGGCCGAACCAGTACCCGGTCGCATCGCCGAGAATGGCCGCGATCGAGAGCGCCACGATCATGGACCGGATCTCGAGGATGTCCGTCGTCGCCGCGATGAAGCCCGCCGTGAACAGGAGCGAGTCCCCCGGCAGGAAGAACCCGACGAGGAGCCCTGTCTCCGCGAAGATGATCGCGACGAGGACGGCCAGCCCGCCCCAGGCGATCATCTCCGTCATCCCCTCCTTCGTGCTGATGAGGTGGAGGAACTCGCGGATGGTTTCCATCAGCGGACCGCGCGCGCCCGGGCTTCAGCCGCCAAGGTACGCCTCGCGAACCGCATCGCTGGTGGCGAGCTCCTCGGCCGGGCCCGACATGACGATGCTGCCAACCTCGATGACATGAGCGACATCGGCGAATCCCAGCGCGATCTGCGCGTTCTGCTCGACCAGGAGAATCGTCATGCCCTCGCGATGAACGTCGGCGAGGATCTCGTAAACCTGCCGCACCAGGATGGGCGCCAGGCCCAGCGAGGGCTCGTCGAGCAGCATGATGGTCGGGCGCGACAGCAGCGCCCGGGCGATCGCCAGCATCTGCTGCTCGCCGCCGGACAGCGTGCCTCCCTGCTGGTGCAGGCGCTCGCGCAGGCGCGGGAAGTGCTCGAGCGCGTGCTCGAGGTCGCGCGCGATGCCAGCCTTGTCCGAGCGCGCGAACGCCCCGAGCATCAGGTTCTCGCGCACCGTGAGCTGCAGGAAGATACCCCGCCCCTCGGGCACGTGCGCCACGCCCTTGCGCAGGATCTTGTCGGCGCGCACGCCCGTGATGTCCTCGCCCTTCAGGACGATGCGACCCTTCGACGGCTTGACCAGACCGGAGATGGCGCGGAGCGTGGAGGACTTGCCCGCCCCGTTGCCGCCGATGAGCGTGACGATCTCGCCCTCGCGCACCGCGAACGAGACGCCCTTGACGGCGTGAACGGGCCCGTAGTGGACGTTGAGATCCTCGACCGAGAGGACGCCGCTCATGCCTTACGCCTCTCGCGAAGGGGCTTGCTGTCCTCCGGCCGCCCGAGGTACGCCTCGATCACCGCGGGGTGCTTCTTGATGTGCTCCGGCACGCCCGAGGCGATGGGTTCGCCGTGATCGAGCACGTACACCCGATCGCAGGTTCCCATGACCACGCGCATGTCGTGCTCGATGAGCAGGATGGACAGGCTCAGCCGCGTCCGCAGGCCGCGGATGCGCTCCATGAGCACCGTGCGCTCGCCGGCGTTCATGCCCGCGGCCGGCTCGTCCAGCAGGATCAGCCGAGGACCCGAGGCCAGCGCCCGCGCGATCTCCAGCCGGCGCTGGTCGCCGTAGGACAGGTTCGAGGCGAGCTCGTCCGCGCGCCCGATGAGCCCCATGAGCTCCAGGAGCTCGAGCGCCCGGTGGCGGAGCTCGCTCTCGCGGCGCGAGGCCCGCGCCGACGCGAACACCGAGCTGGCCAGCGTGAGTTCGGCGCGGCAGTGAAAGCCGACCAGCACGTTCTCGACGACGGGCAGGTTCTTGAACAGCCGGATGTTCTGGAACGTGCGCGCGATGCCCAGGCTCGTGACCACGTGCGGCTTGCGGCCCGTGATGGACTTGCCGTCGAGCAGGATGTCGCCCTCGGTGGGCTCGTAGATGCCCGTCACCATGTTGAACACGGTCGTCTTGCCGGCGCCATTGGGGCCGATGAGGCCGACGATCTCCTGCTCGCCCACCGTGAGATCGAGGCCGGAGACGGCCTTCAGGCCGCCGAAGCGGATCCCGAGGCGTTCCGTCTCGAGGATCGCGGTCATGCCTCCCCCCGCGCGCCGCCCCACCGGGCGCGGAGCCGCCGCATCCACGACACGTTCCAGATCTCGGACGAGCCGAGGATGCCGTGCGGGCGCAGGATCATCATGAGCACGAGCAGCAGCGCGTAGGCCGACAGCCGGAAGTCATGCTGCGCGATCCAGTCGCTGGCGCGCTCGAGCCCCCAGCCATCGAGCCATCGCGACACGGTCGTGGGACGCAGGACCTCGAGAACGATGGTGAGCGCGATGGCGGCCATCACGGACCCCGACAGGCTCCCCATGCCGCCCAGGATGACCATGACGACGAAGTCGAACGACCGGATGAACGTGAAGGAACTCGGGTTCAGGTAGGCCAGCGTGTGGGCGAAGAGGCCGCCACCGACGCCCGCGAAGAACGCCGCGATCGTGAAGGCCCCCACCTTCTTCGAGGTCGTGTCAATGCCCATGGCGGCGGCCGCGGTTTCATCCTCGCGGATGGCAAGCAGCGTCCTGCCGTAGTCGGAGCTCGCGATCCGGTGCAGCACGAGGAGCGTGAGGCCGACGACGAGCCAGATCCAGAAGACGTTCGCGTGCGCCTGGATGCCCGGAAGTCCCCGCGGTCCTCCGAGCGCATCCACGTTCAGGATCACCACGCGGATGATCTCTCCGAATCCCAGCGTGACGATCGCGAGGTAGTCGCCCCGGAGCCTGAGCGACGGCAGGCCGACCAGGTACCCCGCGCCCGCCGCGAGCAAGCCCCCGGCCACCAGCGACCCGACGAAGATGCCCGTCATGAGCGAGGCCGGGGCGTCGCTCCCCAGACGCGACGCGGCGCCGAGCGTGATGGTCGCCGAGGTGTACGCGCCGACCGCCATGAAGCCGGCATGGCCGATCGAGAACTGCCCCGCGATGCCGTTGACCAGGTTCAGGCTGGCCGCCATGACGATGTTGATTCCGATGTACCGGATGATCAGCAGCCAGTAGTTGTTCACGTGCCCCTGCGCGGCCAGCCCCGCGAGCGACGCGTGCAGAGCCAGGGCCAGCGCCATGATGACCGCGACCAGGAAGGCGTTGCGGCGCCAGCCCGCGGCGGGCAGCCTCACACCTTCTCCTTGTCCGGCCGTCCGAAGAGGCCGGTCGGGTACACGAGCAGGATGACGATCAGGATCGCGAAGGCGATGGCGTCACGCCAGGTCGAGTACCCGAGGCCGACGACCGCCGCCTCGGCCAGACCGATGATGAGCCCCCCGATCATGGCCCCCTTGACCGACCCGATCCCGCCGAGCACGGCCGCCACGAAGGCCTTCAGGCCGGGCATCAGCCCCATGATCGGATCGATCTGCGGGTAGCTGAGCGAGTAGAGCACGCCCCCCGCGCCCGCCATGACGGCGCCGAGCACGAAGGTGAAGCCGATGGCCAGATCCACGGGCACGCCGATCAGGCTCGCGATGGACGGGTTCTCGGACACGGCGCGCATCGCCATGCCGATCTTGCTGCCGTAGACGACCCAGTTCAGGAGCAGCATGAGCGCGATCGCGACGACGAGCACCACGACCGAGTTGCGGCTGATGGCGAGGTCGCCGAACGGCCGGTAGACCTGCCGGGCGAGCAGGTCCGGATACGACTTCGGCTCGGCGCCGAAGATGTTCTGCCCGAGATTCTGCAAGAGCAGCGAGATGCCGATGGCCGTGATGAGCGAGTTCAGGCGCGGCGCCGTGCGCAGCGGGCGGTACGCCAGGCGCTCGATGATGAGCACCAGGCACCCGCACACCGTCATCGCCACCAGCACCGCGCCGATCAGGACGTGCGGTCCCTGCCCCTGGAGAGCCGGCACGTGGCGCGTGGCGTACCAGCCGGAGAAGGCCCCGATCATGAACACTTCGCTGTGCGCGAAGTTGATGAACTTCAGCACGCCATAGACCATCGTGTAGCCGAGGGCGATGAGCGCGTAGATCGCACCCACCGCCAGGCCGTTCCAGGCGTGCTGGAGGAAGATGTCCATGGTGTCGAGCGACGGTGGGGTCGGGCGGCCTCAGTTCCCCGCCGAGGCCGTGGCGGCCGCGGCACCCTCGGCAGGCGTCGCCGCGCCCTGCTCGCCCTCGGCGGGCGTGGCGGGGGCGACGTTGCCCGAAGCGTCCGGAGCTGCCGGCGCCGGGGGCGCGCCGCCGATCTCCTTGGCGAACGCGATCGCGCCGCCCTCGACCTTCAGCACGGTCGCCGGCTTGACGGGATTGCGATTCGCGTCGAAGTTGACGGTTCCGCACACGCCGGGGAAGTCGCGCACCGCCGTGATGGCGTCGCGGATCTCGGAGCCGCCGAGGCCGGGCGCCGTGTTCATGGCGTGAGCGAGGAGCTTGGCGGCGTCGTACGCGAGCGCCGCGATCGAGTCGGGCTCCTCGCCGTAGACCGCCTTGTACTTCGCGACGAACTCCTGGATGCGCGGGATTGGCGCGCCGGCGAAGTAGTGGTTCGAGTAGTACGAGCCTTCCAGCGCCGCGCCGCCGATCTCGAGGAGCTTGGGCGATTCCCAGCCGTCGCCGCCCAGCAGCGGCTTGTCGAAGCCGAGCGCGCGCGCCTGCTGCGCGATGAGACCGACTTCGGTGTAGTAGCCGGGGATGAACAGCACGTCGGGGTTCGAGCCCTTGATCTTGGTCAGCAGGCCGTTGAAGTCCTTGTCGCCCTCGGAGTAGGACTGCTCGGCCACCACCGTGCCGCCCATCTCCGTGAAGCGCTGCTTGAAGAACTGCGCGAGGCCCACCGAGTAGTCGTTCTTGACGTCGGTGAGAACCGCGGCGCGCTTCACGCCCAGGTCCTGCGCCGCGAACTGCGCCATGACCTCGCCCTGGAACGGGTCAATGAAGCACACGCGGAAGATGTAGTCCCCGACCTCGGTGACTTTCGGGTTCGTGGACGACGGCGTGATCATCGGGATGCCGGCGGCCTGGCAGATCGGCGCGGCGGCGAGCGAGCGGGTCGAGGCGACCTCGCCCAGCACGGCCACGACCTTGTCCTGGTCGATCAGCTTCTGGACGACCGCGGCGGCTTCCTCGGGCTTGCCCTGATCGTCCTCGTGCAGCGCCTGGAGCGGCCGTCCCTTCACGCCGCCCGCGTCGTTGATCTCCTTGAAGGCGAGATCGACGCCCTTCTTCGTGGACTGCCCGAAGGTCGCGGTGGAGCCCGTCAGGGATCCGTAGACGCCAACCTTGATCGGCTTCGGGGCGACCACGCCCGCGTCGGGCGGGGCCTCGGCGGCGCCGCCGCCACAGGAGGCAAGCGTGAGAAGCGAGAGAGCGGCCGTGGCGGAGAGGGCGCGGAGGAGGGTGCGCATTGCGGGTGCCTCGCGGGGGGCGGAGCCCCCTGAACAGGGACGGAGCGCGGGAGGGTCACGGGACCCGCCATCGCGCGCCGCTCTGGAATCCGAAGAGGCCCGATCATGCCAGAGGAACGCCATCCGGCGCGAGCGGATCGGCCCCGTCCGCCCGATGGCGCAACCTCAGCGCTTGCAGGGAGATCGGGCGACGGCGCCTTCCCACGCCCGGGGGCGGCAGGCCCGCGCCCCGGGTCAGCCCGCCTCGCCGAGAGCCCGCGCGCCCGCGGCCGTCAGCGACCCGCGACGCGGAAGTTGCGGATCATGGCGGCGAGAAGCTGCTCGTACTCGGCCGGAGCGTCCTCGGGGCGCACGAAGATCATGTACGTGAGGCGGCCGTCGGGCAGCTGCGTCGTCACGACGCTCGCGCGTTCCTGCAGGCGGCTCGTCGGCGAGGCGCCGACCAGCGTCGTGACGAGTCCGTTGCCGTTGTCCACCGTGACGCGCTCTCTCGGCCCCGAGAGCGGCCGCAGGTAGGGGCTGTCGCGGCGCAGGTCCGCAAGGAACGCGTCCGTGGCGGCGTCCAGCGTCACTCGCGAACCGGAGGTCGCCTCCAGCACGCCGGCAAGGACGCCGTGCGTGATCTCGACGCCATCGCGCGATTCGTACGCGCCGCCGCGCGCCGTGATCGTCACGGTCATGTCGCCCTGGGAGATGACGTCCCAGTTATCCGGATGCGCGATGCGGAAGAGCCCCGAGGCGCTGCGGTACCAGGCGAGGGCGCGCGAGGGGGCCTCGACCGTCGCCGGCCGCGTCGTCGGCAGGCCAGAGCCGGCGCCGCCGCCGGGCTGCCGGTTCTTGGCGAGCTCTTCGGCGGAGGGCGCGGCGGGCATGCGGCGCAGCCGCTCCTGCACGGCCCGGAAGCGATCCTGCGGCATCGGCGGCGGATTGGCGGACAGGAGGGCCGCTTCCTTCTCGATGCGCTCGCGGCGGCGATCCGGCGCCGGATGGCTCGAGAAGAAGTCCGTCGTGCGGCGCGAGGACTGCTGCTCCAGGAGCTCGAAGAACGTCGCCATCTCGCGCGGGTGATAACCGGCGCGCGCGAGGATCTGCGAGCCCAGGATGTCGGAATCGGTCTCGGCCGAGCGGCTGTACTTCAGGAACAGCGCGTTCATCCCGAAGCCGCCCACCGAGTCAATGATCTGCCCGGTCGTGCCGCCCGAGCCGATCAGCGCGCCCAGGAGCGAGAGACCGAGCTGACCCGCGACGGCCTTGGTCACCTGGCGCGTGCCGTGCCGCAGGTCCACGTGCGAGATCTCGTGAGCGAGGACGCCGGCCAGCTCGCCCTCGGTGCGGGCCTGCTCGATCGTGCCGCGGTTGATGTAGATGGGGCCGCCCGGCAGCGCGAAGGCGTTGATGTCCGAGACGTTCACGACCTTGAACGAGTACGGGAAGTCGTAGCCGGGCGCCTGCGCGGCCAGCCGCGCGCCGAGATCGGCGATGTAGCGCTGGACCTCGGCGTCCTGCAAGAGCGGGAACTCGCGCTCCGCTTCCTTCGCGGATTCCTGGCCGATCTCGATGTCCTGATCGCGCGAGAAGAGATTCCGCCCGCGCTTGACCTCGGTCTGCGCGACGAGCGGAGCGGCGAGGCCGAGCATGGCCCCCAGGGCGAGCACGAAGGCTGTGGTTCTGCGATCCGTCATGAGCTGTGTCTCCGCAACCAGGGACGCCGCGCGGCGCGGGCGTGTTCATCCGAGGGATCTTGCCGCACTCCCGGGGTGCGGCGCGAGCAGGGGGACGGCGCGCGCGAGCTACCAGGTGATGACGGGCGGCAGCTCGCGCAGCGACTCGAGCGCGTCGGCGACCCAGGCCCTGTCGCGCATGCCCACCAGGACGCTGCCGACTCCGGGCGTGCCGACCAGGGCCGCGAGCGCCTGCTGCGAGAGCGGCCGCGACCGCCAGGCCGCGGGCAGGCTCGGCGCCAGGGCCTCCCGCGCCGCGTCCGCCCGGCGCTGCGCCTCGTCGCGGGAGAGATCCGCCACGGCGCCCAGGAGCACTTCGAGCGCCGGCTCGTACGCCTTCGCCCACGCGAACCAGTCGTTGCGCGTGCGGCCCGCGAGGTGCAGCCCGACGTGGGAGATCGCGTGCGCGACGTGAGGCCGCACCAGTTCCGTCTCGACCTGGCGCCAGTGCAGCGCGTCGCGGAAGCGACAGGCGTTCGATTCCAGCTCGCGCCCCCACCGGAACATCTCCGGCACGGCCTCGGGCACGTCGAGCGCGGGCGCGATCACGCGCACGAACTCGTCTTCGAGCTCGCGCACGGCGGCCGCGGCCGTGGCGACATCAATCCCGGGGGCGCGCCGCGGGAAGTCCGCGAGGCGCAGCAAGTGCCCGCCGTCGAACGCGTTGAGCGGCCGGTTGACCAGCACGCCCAGGTCGTGTTCGCGAGCGACCTCCAGCGCCGTGCGCCCGCCGGGGTTGTTGCGCTCGACGGCGGCGCCGCGCTCCTTCAGGTTGAAGGGCAGCTGCGCGATCGCGAAGCGGTGCGCGTCCCTCGGGCGCCCGAGTGACTCGGCGACGTCGCCGGCGATCTCGAGCATGCGAGCGAGCGATGTCGCCTCGGCGTCCCCCGCCGGCGCCACGAATGTGTTCGACGAGACGCCGTACCAGGTGATGCGTCCGCGATCGACCTCGCTCTCGAGGTGCGCGAACGCCGCGCGCAGCCGCCGGTCGAACTCGGCCCGGCGATCCGCCAGCGTCCCGTCATGCCGCGCCTCGGCGTCCGTCAGGAAGTACTCGGGGTTGTGGAGGAGGAGCGCGTCCAGCCGCTCGAGGCCCATGCGCTCCAGCGATCGGTTGAGCTGATCGGTCAGGTACTCGGGGTGGATGCAGTGCCAGCAGCCATCCGCGTAGCGCACGACCTCGGCCAGCGGCCGCCCCGCGGCCTCGCGCTCGTGGGCACGCGCGAGGTTCCGCCCCTGCACGTATCCGGCCTTCGACACGATCACGACCTCGTCGCGCCGCAGCACGTCACGGCCGATCAGGTCGGCCAGGACCGCGCCGATCGCGCGCTCGGATCCGCCATCCGTGTAGTTGGCGGACGTGTCCACGAGGTTGATGCCCGACGAGAGCGCGAGGCGCATGGCGTCGAGGTGCGTCTCGCGACCGTCATCCACGCGGTAGCCGCCGAAACCCAGCGCCGAGACGACCAGCCCCGTGCGCCCGAGGGCGCGGTGAGCGGAAGGCGGATGCGTCTCGCGCCATCGCGAGGCGAAGGCGGCCGTCGCCTCCGGAGTGGCGTGTTGCGTCATGATGAGCGGCGAGCCTACACCGGGATCGCGGACCCTGCCCGCGACCGCGCGTCGTGACCGGATCCGGTCAGGCGGGCATCACCCGCACGGGCGTGTCGAGATAGGCCGCTCCGCCGCCCGCATCGGTCGCGCGCGCGGGGATGATGGCGTTCGCGGCGCGTCCCGCGGACAGCCAGCCTCCCTTCTGCATCAGCACGACATCGCGGCGCTGTCGCGGGTCGAAGCGCAGGCGCACGACCAGCGAGCCGATCTCGGACTCGAGGCGCGCGAGACCGCCGTCGGCGCATCCCCCCGCCGCATCGGGGTGGACGATCGCCTCGGCCGGTCCCTCCTGCGTGCGAGCGGCCACCTGCGAGCCCTGCGCCTTCTCGGTGCTCTGGGCCATGAGGAGCAGCGGGCGTTCCGGCGTCGTCGGCGTCGGCGTCGGGTCCAGCCCGCGCACGAGGTTCACGCGGCCCGATCGCGTCGGGATGCCGTCGTCGAAGAGCACGCGCGGCGCGAGAGGGTTGCGCACGGCGCCGCGATGGAGCTCCTCGAGCGACGCGCCGCGATCGGCCACGCGCGCGAGCAGGCGGCGCTGCCAGGTCGCGGCGTCGCCGGCGAGCGCCTCGCCGCAGCCCGTGCGTCGCGCGAGTTCCTGCACGATCTCGAGATCGCTGCGCGGACCGTCGCCGCCCCCGGCCGCGCGCGGCCGCGGCGCCACGGGACGAACGGCCGCGAGCCAGTGATGCCCGTACGCGCCGACGAGATCGTCCTCCTCGAGCATGGTCGTTCCCGGCAGCACGACGTGCGCGGTCCGGGCGGTGTCGGTCAGGAAGGCGTCCACGACGACGGTCATCTCGAGCCCGGCCAGCGCGTCGCGCACGGTCGTCGAGTCGGGCAGCATCACGACCGGATTGCCGCACGTGATGAACGCCATGCGAATCGGAGGATCCTTCGCGGCGAGGATCTGCTCGCCGAGGAGCGGCTCGAGGAGCGTGCGCGGCGCCACGGCCTCGCCGCGCACGAACGACAGGTCGAAGGCGCCGCGGCGCTTGAAGTAGAACGACACGCCCCCGCCAGGGATGCCCAGGTTCCCCGACAGCGCGCCGAGCGCATCGAGCGCGCGGACCGTCGCGGAGCCGCGCGCGCGTCGCTGCATCCCCCACCCCACCAGGATGGCGCACGGCGGGTCGGCGAGCGCCGTCGCGAGGAGATCCACCTCGGCCTCGGTGACGTCCGCGAGGCGCGCCCAGTCGCCCACCTCGCGGGCAAAGGCCTCCGCCCGGAACGTCTCGACGTGATCGCACGTCGCGAGGGCGCGATCGGTGATCGCGCCCCGCTCGAAGAGGCGCCGCGCGACGCCCAGGGCCAGCGCGATGTCGCCGCCCGGCCGCACCTGCACGTGGGCCGAGGCCATGTCCGCGCCGCGATGGTGCACGGGATCCACCAGGAGCAGGCGCGCCCCCTGGCGCCGGGCGTCCTGCAGCACGGGCAGCAGGTGAACGTTGCTGACGTGGGGGTTCTTGCCCCACAGGATGATGGTGCGCGAGGACAGCAGGTCGAAGAGATCGTGCGCGTCTTCCTCGCCGAAGTCCGTCATCTGCGCGACGTCACCCGCGCCCGAGCAGATGTCGCCGGTCTTGATCGTGACCGGGCCGAACGTCTCGAAGAAGTAATCCGTGACGTGCTTCATGAGACCGAGCGAGCCGCCGCTGCGGTAGTTGAGGATGGCCGCGGCGCCCGACTCGGCGCGGATGGCCATCATGCGATCCGCGATCAGGCCGAGGGCCTCGTCCCAGCTCGCCGGTCGCAGCTCGCCGCGCTGGCGCACGAGCGGCTGCACGAGCCGGTCCGGATCGTGCTGCCTGTCCAGGAAGCGGCTCGTCCGCTCGCACAGGAAGCCGCGCGTCACCGGGTGCTCGCGGTCGCCGCGCAGGCGCACGACCTGGCCATCGCGCACGGTGGCGACCAGGCCGCAGGCGTCCGGGCAGTCCCGCGTGCACGCGGTGCGGTGGGTCGTCTCCTCCGGGCTCAATGCGCGCGCTCGTCCGGCTCGCCGCGGGGGCCCTCGGCGCTCGGGGATGACCGCAGCAGGAGCCCGCCCAGCGTCTCCACGACGAGATCGAGACGCGCCGGAACGCTCGACATCTCGAGCAGGTGCTGGCGCAGCCCCGGATCGTCGTGCGTGACGGTGCAGAGAACGTCGGAGAGCTCGTGCGGATCCTCGCAACGCGCCAGCGTGATCTGCAGGAGGCGCGCGGCGCGAGGGTGATCGACCAGCAGCGTCTGCATCATCCCCTTGAGCGTGGCCACGTGCTCGGCCGCGCCCGACTCGTCGCACGCGTCGAGCGGGAACCTCTCGGCCTCCACGATGCGATACGGCGTCTCGGTGGCGCGCTCGCGGACGAACCGGACGCGCTCGATGCCCTCGACCAGGATGTCGAACCGGCCGTCCTGATGCCGCGCGCACGATCGGATGCGGCCGGCGGTCGCCACGGGACGCAGCGCGGGATCCGCCGCGCCCGGGGGCGCGCGGAGGTCAATGCCCCAGGGCGCCAGCGGCGCCCCCGCCTCGAGACAGTCCTCGACGAGCCGCCGGTAGCGCGGCTCGAAGACGTGGAGGGGCAACACCCCGTGCGGGAACAGCGTCACGCCCGGAAGCGGGAAGATCCGCAGGGTGGCTAGCTCGTCAGCCGTGAGGAGCTTCATGGCATCGGACTCCCGTCCCCTGCGTGCTTGCCGTCACGCCAGGGCGTCGGTACCGCCATCTTCCAGGCCGCCGGAGGCCCTGCTCGCGGTCCCACCGTGAAACCGCGCGGGAGAGAGGGCATGATCTTCACCGCAAGAATAGCGCGCCGCCGCCCCGATTCCGACCGCTTCGCCCAGCCCCGGGTCGCGGTGCGCGCCGGGCCGGTCCTGCGCCCCCTTGCCCCGCGGAGCCCGACGATGCCTGACACGCCCGACCACCTTCCGTACACCGACACCTTCGTTC
Organism: uncultured Thermoanaerobaculia bacterium; assembly: GCA_964613915.1. GTDB lineage: Bacteria > Acidobacteriota > JBCCFW01 > JBCCFW01 > JBCCFW01 > CAZTIW01. Next base: position 33,425 of record CAZTIW010000037.1, on the reverse strand, counting down.
CTCGCCACGTCGGACCCGACGCGGGCGAGATCCGCGAGATGCTCGAGCTCCTCGGCCACGCGAGCCTCGACGAGCTGATCGCCGCGACCGTGCCCGCGAGCCTCCGCACGCAGCGCCGGCTCGCCCTGCCGCCGGCCGCGTCCGAGCGCGGAGCGCTCCAGGAGCTCGCCGCGATGATGTCGCGCAACCAGGTGTGGAAGTCCTTCCTGGGCATGGGCTACCACGACACCATCACCCCGGGCGTCATCCGGCGGAACATCCTCGAGAATCCCGGCTGGTACACGCAGTACACGCCCTACCAGGCGGAGATCTCGCAGGGCCGGCTCGAGGCCCTCATCAACTATCAGACCGCCATCATTGACCTGACCGGCCTGCCGATCGCGAACGCCTCGCTGCTCGACGAGGGCACCGCGGCGGCCGAGGCCATGGCGATGCTCCACCGCGTGCAGGGCGCCGGCTCGCGCCACGCGTTCCTCGTCGCCGACGACTGCCACCCGCAGACGATCGACGTCGTGCGCGGACGCGCCGTGCCGCTCGGACTCGACGTGCGCGTCGTGCCCGCGAGCGCGTTCGTGTTCGCTCCGGACGTCTTCGGCTGCCTCCTGCAGTACCCGGGCACGACCGGCGCCGTGGTCGATCACCGCGGGCTCATCGCCGCGGCTCACGATGCCGGCGCGCTGGTCGCGATGGCGGCGGATCCCATGGCGCTGACGCTCCTCACGCCGCCCGGAGAGCTGGGCGCGGATGTCGCGGTCGGCTCGACGCAGCGCTTCGGCGTGCCCATGGGCTACGGCGGCCCGCACGCCGCGTACTTCGCGACGCGCGAGGAGTACAAGCGCCAGGCGCCCGGGCGCATCATCGGCGCGTCGGTGGATGCCGAGGGGCGCGTCGCGCTCCGCATGGCGCTGGCCACGCGCGAACAGCACATCCGCCGCGAGAAGGCGACCAGCAACATCTGCACCGCGCAGGTCCTGCTCGCCGTCATGGCCGGCATGTACTGCGTCTACCACGGGCCCGCGGGCCTGCGCGCGATTGCCGGGCGCATCCACCGCATGGCGCGGATCCTGGCGCGCGGCGCGCGCGAGGCCGGCCTCACGGTCGTGCACGACGCGTTCTTCGACACCGTGCACCTGGAATGCGGCACGCGGCACGCGGAGATCCTGAAGGCCGCTCGCGCGGCGCGCTTCAACCTGCGCAGCGTCGGCCCCAGCGGCATCGCCATCGCGCTCGACGAGACCGTGGACGAGGCGACGCTCCAGGCGCTGCTCGGCGTGCTGGCCGCGGGCTCCCCTCCCACCGTGGCGTTGCTGGCCAGGGACGAGGCCGCCCAGGCGCCGAAGGGCGCGCTCACGCGAACGACGCCGTACCTGACGCATCCCGTCTTCAACACGCACCGGACGGAAACCGAGATGCTGCGGTACATCCGGCGTCTCGAAGCCAAGGACCTGTCGCTCACGACGTCCATGATCCCGCTGGGCTCGTGCACGATGAAGCTGAACGCGACGGCCGAGATGCTGCCGCTCACGTGGCCGGAGATCGGCGGGCTTCACCCGTTCGTCCCGCCCGAGCAGGCCAGGGGGTACGCCGAGCTCGTCACGCAGCTCGGCGACTGGCTCAACGAGATCACGGGCTTCGCCGCCTGCTCGCTGCAGCCCAACTCGGGCGCGCAGGGCGAATACGCGGGCCTCATGGTCATCCGCGCCCATCACCTGGCGAACGGCGACACGGGCCGCGACACGTGCCTCATCCCGTCGTCGGCGCATGGCACCAATCCGGCGAGCGCGGCGCTCGCGGGCATGAAGGTCGTCGTCGTGCGCTGCGACGAGAACGGCAACATTGACATCGAGGACCTGCGCGCGAAGGCGACCGAGCACTCGAAGAGGCTGGCCGCGCTCATGGTGACCTACCCCTCGACCCACGGCGTCTTCGAGGAAGGCATCCGGGACATCTGCGCCATCGTTCACGAGCATGGCGGCCAGGTGTACATGGACGGCGCGAACCTCAACGCGCAGGTGGGCCTGACGCGTCCGGCCGAACTCGGCGCCGACGTGTGTCACATCAACCTTCACAAGACGTTCTGCATTCCTCATGGCGGCGGCGGCCCCGGCATGGGGCCGATCTGCGTGGCGGAGCACCTGGCGGACTACCTGCCTGGACACCCGGTCATCCCGACCGGCGGCAAGAAGCCAACGGCGGCGGTGTCGGCGGCGCCCTTCGGTTCGGCGTCGATCCTGACGATCTCGTGGGCCTACATCCGCATGATGGGGCCCGAGGGCCTGCGCCACGCGACCGAGGTCGCCATCCTCAGCGCGAACTACATCGCCAAGCGCCTCGATGGCCACTACGAGGTCCTGTACCGCGGAGCGCAGGGGCGCGTCGCGCACGAGTGCATCCTGGAGGCGCGACCCTTCGAGAAGTCGGCCGACATCCTGGTCGAGGACATCGCCAAGCGCCTCATGGACTACGGCTTCCACGCGCCGACGATCTCGTTCCCGGTGGCCGGCACGATGATGGTCGAGCCGACGGAGAGCGAGTCCAAGGGCGAGCTGGATCGCTTCTGCGACGCGCTCATCGCGATCCGCAAGGAGATCGGCGAGATCGAGCAGGGAAAGGCCGATCGCAAGAACAACATGCTGAAGAACGCGCCGCACACGGCAGCGCGCTGCACGGCGACCGAGTGGCCGTTCCCCTACCAGCGCGAGCGCGCCGCCTGGCCCGCCGCCTGGACGCGCGAGCACAAGTTCTGGCCGTCCGTCGCCCGGGTTGATGGCGCCCGCGGGGACCGCACGCTCATCTGCTCCTGCCCGCCCACCGACGCGTACGCCTGACGCGACGCGGCTCGCTGCCGTTCCCCTGATCGGTCGGGCTGGCCCGGCCGATCGGATCAGCCCCCGTGAGCTGAGCGCTTCCTGGCGCGAATCGCCGGACAGGGCGCAACCGTTCGCCGCGGGGCGTCGCGGGTGCGAAGCCGCGTGCGCGGAGGGGGCGACGGGGCTCGCGCATCGGCGGATCGGGGCTGGCACCTGACTTGCCCTTTCCGGAGGCATGACACGAACCGCCACCGCCGCCGCCTCCCCCGCCAAGCCGCCCGCCGCGGGGATCCTGGTCACCGACGCCCACGCGCGCCTCTGCTCCGCCCGCGTCGCGGAGATCGCGCAACCCCGCACGGCGATCGATCTCGCGCGCCTCGTCGCGACCGCCCGCCGCCGCGGGTTGCGCGTCGCCGTCGCCGGCTCGCGCCACTCGATGGGCGGCCAGCAGATGCTCGACGGCGGCCTGCTCGTGGACGCGACCGCGCTCGACCGCGAACTTGGCCTCGACCGCGAGCGCGGGTTCGTCACCGCGGGCGCCGGCATGACGTGGCCGAAGCTCATGCGCGGCCTCGCGACGCTCCAGGACGACGCGCCCGATGGCTGGGCCATCCGGCAGAAGCAGACGGGCGCGGACGAGCTCACGCTCGGCGGCGCCGTCGGCTCCAACATCCACGGCCGCGGGCTCACCATGCGGCCGCTCATCGGCGACATCGAGGCGCTCACGGTGGTCAGCGCGTCCGGCGCGATCGTCCGCTGCAGCCGGCACGAGCGACCCGAGCTCTTCCGCCGCGTGGTCGGCGGCTACGGCCTCTTCGGCATCGTCACCGCCGTGACCCTGCGCCTGCAGCGGCGTCACGCCGTGCGTCGTCTCGTCGAGATGACGACCGCGCCCGAGCTGATGACTCGCCTCGAGGCCCGCATCGCCGAGGGCTGCACGTTCGGCGACTTCCAGTTCTCGACCGACATGAACTCGATCGCGTTCCTCCACGATGGCGTGCTGAGCTGCTACCTCCCCGAGACCGGCCCCGCCGCCCGCCCCGCGCGCGAGGCGTCGCCCGGAGGCCTCAGCGCCGACGACTGGCTGCGCCTCATCCGCCTCGCGCACGAGGACCGTGCCCGCGCCTTCGACCTCTACTCGCGGCACTATCTCGCCACGCATGGCCAGATCCACGCGAGCGACACGCATCAACTCGCCTCGCACCTCGACGGCTATCACGACAGGCTTCCGGATCACCCCGGCCGCGAGGTCATCACCGAGCTCACCGTGCCCCGCCACCGCCTGGCGGCGTTCCTCGCGGCCAGCGCCACGACGCTGCGCGCCCGCCGCGCGAACATCATCTACGGCACCGTCCGCCTCATCGAGCGCGATGACGAGACGGCGCTGGCCTGGGCGCGCGAGCCCTGGGCCTGCGTCGTCATCAACCTGCACGTCGGCCACGGCCTCGCCGAGGAGTCCCGCGCCGCCGGCGACTTCCGCGCGCTCCACGATCTCGCGATCGCGGAGGGCGGATCGTTCTACCTGACCTACCATCGCTGGGCGACGGGACGGCAGCTCCTCGCCGCCCACCCGTCTCTCCCGGCCGTCCTGCGCGATCGCGCGCGCTTCGATCCGGACGGCACGTTCGACTCGGCCTGGGCGCGGGCCATCACGAAGGCGATCGCCGCGCCGGCGTGACGCCGCGGCCGGCATGGGCGCTCGGGGTGGCGCGGCCGGCCGCGCCCGTGGGACACTGCGGCCGGGGCACGCGGCCGCGGGGATCGCCATGAAGTTCTACCGGTACTGGACGCGCGAGACGGGCGAGCTGCTCGTCGCCGGCGCGCCACAGCCCGTGCGCTGCGTCGCCGGCTCCAACGTGTCGATCGAGGACGCGGCCCGCCTCGCGCGCGAGCGCATCGCGGCGATCCAGCGCCGCCTCGATGGCGACCGCGACGCCTTCGCGGACTACGATCCCGCGATCCGCGAGGAGGTCATCCGGGTCGTGGATGAACGCAACGTCGTGACGCGCACGCGATACGGCGCGCTCATCCTCAACTCCGAAGACACGATGTTCGTGGACATTGACGCGCCGCCGTCGAGGCTCTGGAAGAACCTGTTCGCCTGGCGAGGCCTCTCACCACGGGATCGCATCGTCGCGCACGTCGAGGAGATGGCGACGCGCCCCCCGCTCGCGGCCACGAGCATCCGCCTCTACGAGACGCGCGCGGGCGTCCGCGCCATCGTCCTGGGCGCCCCCGTGGCCGCGGCCAGCCGCGACGCGCAGCGCGTGTTCGAGACGCTCCATGCGGACCGGCTGTACGCGTCGCTGTGCAGGAAGCAGCAGTGCTACCGGGCGCGCGTGACGCCCAAGCCGTACCGCGTCCACTGCGGCGGGATGCGCGTGACCATCCCCCGGGACGCCGAGCAGCAGAAGGCGCTGGACGCGTGGATCCCGCGCTACGAGGCCGCCTGCCGCGGGCATGCCACCTGCCGGTTCATCCGCCAGATCGGCCGCGCCCCGAGCACGCGCATCGTGGACCTGCACGACGAGATGACGGCGGCGCACTCGGACCTGCCGCTGGCTTGAACCTCGCGCGTTCATGCAGGGGGGACCAGCTCTTCCGGACGAAACGCGTTCGCGTTTCGTCTCTCGGGTGCTGCGCACCGCTCGCCCTCGGCTGTCGGGGCGGCCCTCTGCTGAGGACGAAACGCGTTCGCGTTTCGTCTCTCGGGTGCTTCGCACGCCTCGCCCCCTCCCGCCACGCGCTGCGCGCGTGCATGCGGCGCCGCCTCAACTTCTCCGCAACATGGCGGGAAGCTGCGGCGGAAGAAACTACTCCCCGCCCTACTCCCCGCTCTCGATGCGGTCGCGCAGTTCGGCGGCGAGCGTGGGGTGGCCGCCGGCGAGGGCCGCCGTGATGCCGGCCTCGAGCGCGCGCAGCCGGCCAGCGTCGTCGCCGAGGGCGGCGTGACAGTCGGCGAGGAGCGCCCAGCCGGCGCCGACATCGCGGCCGGCCTCGACGTAGCGCGCGAGCCACGTGATGGCCTCGGCATGCGCGCCCGCGGCGACGTGCTCGCTGGCGATCATGAACAGCAGGTCCGCGTCGGTCGGCTCCGCCGCGTGGAGCTTCATCAGGGCGGGCAGGCGTGACATGCGTGGAGTGTAGCGCGGCATGCCCCTGGCATGATGCCGGCGAGAGGAACCCCCGCATGCGCCCCCGCCCCCTGCCCGCACGAGCCCTGATCGTCACCCTGGCCTTCCTGGCGCTCGCCAGTTGCCACCGCGCGAAGACGCCGGACGCCGCGCAGGCCGAGAAGCCCGCGGGGGCCAGCGGCTCGGGCCTCGAAGAGGTCGCGACCTCCACCCGCCAGTGGACAGGAGTCGCTGTCGCGCATGACGGCTCCGTCTTCGTCACGTTCCCCCGCTGGTCGGCGGACGTGCCGATCTCCGTGGGGCGCCTGGCCGGGGACGGCTCCGTCTCGCCCGTGCCCGACGCGGCGCACAACGCGTGGACGCCGGGGGCGGATCCCGCCACGGCCTGGGTCAGCGCGCAGGCCGTCCACGTGGACCGATCGGGATCGCTGTGGGTGGTGGATCCCGCGAACCCGATGTTCGCGGGCGTCGTGCCCGGCGGCGCGAAGCTCGTCGAGATGGATCCGCGCACGCTCGAGATCCGCCGGACGATCGTGTTCGACGCCAGCGTCGCGCCGGCGGCCAGCTACATGAACGACGTGCGCGTGGATGTCGGCCGTGGCGCGGCGTACCTCACCGACTCGGGCCTGGGCGCGCTGGTCGTGGTGGACCTCGCGACCGGCACGGCCCGGCGCGTGCTCGCGGACCATCCGGCGACGCGCTCCGAAGGCACGACGCTGAGCTGGGATGGCCAGCCGTTCCTCATGCCCGATGGCTCGAAGCCCGAGGTCCACGCCGACGGCATCGCGCTCGCGCCCGATGGCCAGCATCTTTACTGGCACGCGCTCACGGGCACGACGCTCTGGCGCATCGAGACGGCGGCGCTGCGCGACGCCAGCCTGGACGACGCGGCGCTCGGAGCCCGCGTCGAGCGCGTCGCGACGACGCCCGCATGTGACGGCATGGCGTTCGGCTTCGACGGGACGCTGTACCTGACGGCCCTTCAGGAGTCGGCGATCGTCAAGCTGATGCCCGACGGCACGACGCAGGAGGTCGTCCGCGACGCCCGGCTCGCCTGGCCCGACAGCCTGGCCCTGCGCGCCGACGGCGCCCTGTACATGACAACTGCACAGATTCATCGCGGCTTCGGCGGCGAGCCGCCCGAGCCCTACCGGCTGCTGCGCCTGCGCCCCTGACGGGGGCGCCCGCGGGCGCCCCCGGCCTCGGCCCGCGTCACTCGACGCGGATGACGCCTTGCATGTAGGGGTGCGGCGAGCAGTAGTAGTGGTACTCGCCGGGCTTGGTGAGGACCTGGCTCCACTTCTCCGCGTGACCGAGCATGTCCGACTGGAAGTGCTCGGGCGCCTCGGACGTGACCACGTCATGGATGCCCGCGAACTCGCCGCTGGCGAACGTGAAGATGTCCTCGTTCACCCACTCGATGGTCGTGCCGGGCGGGACTGACGCGACCTTCGGGTAGTACGAGTTGCCGATGATCTGAATGCGAAGCTTCTTCGCGCCAGCCGGCAGCACGTGGGGGTTCTCGAGCTCGTCCTTGTTGGGCTTGTAGGGAGAAATGACCCTCACCGCCTTCGCGGTCAGCGCCTTCATCTCCTCGGCCGTGAACGCCGGGCCATCCGCGAGGATGGGCTTCTCCATGCGCGGCGCGTCCTTCGAGGCCGCCAGGACGCCGATGGCCCCGCGCGTGGTCGATCCGAAGGCGTGCGTGACGATCAGGTAGTTGCCCTCGTCGGGCGGGATGCGGAAATCCACGACCCACGAGTCGGACGGTCCTGCCGTGACGGTCTGGCCGCCGGTGAACGTGTTCTCCGGCGTGGGCGTGCCCTGCCAGTAGGCGTGATCCCAGATGATGCCGACCAGGTGCAGGGTCGAGAGCAGGTTCGGTCCGACGTTGAGGAAGTTGATGCGCACGAAGTCGCCGGGACGGACCTTGATCGGGCTTTCGATGTAGCGGAAGAGCTTGCCGTTGAACATGACGTACGTGGCGTTGCCCTCGACCGCGTCCTTGCCCGTCGCGTAGAGCTCGTGCTGCACGAGGTAGAGCTCGACGTCCGGCGCCCGGCCGATCGTCTCCTCGGCCTTGAACTTCACGGTCTTCGGCTTGACGACGATCATCCCGTACTGTCCGAGCAGCGTGTGCATGGGGATGGCATGCCCGCCCGGCGCGCAGTGGTACATGTAGACGCCCGGGTGGTTGACGCGGAAGAGCAGCGTCTTCGTGGCGCCCGCGGCGATCTTGCCGAAGTACTTCGATGTCTGCGTGTACGCGGCATGGATGGACACGCCATGAGGCACCGCGCCCGTGTTCGCGATCGTCATCTCGATCACGTCGCCTTCCTCGGCCACGAGGGTCGGGCCGGGGATGGTCCCGTTCACGGTGAACCCGCTGTAGATCACGCCGTTCCCGATGAAGACGTCGCTCTCGGTCATCTCCAGCCGGAACTTCCGGTCCGGCTTGGTCCCGGGCACGACGTAACTCGTCGGCCACATTGCCAGCTTGCTGTCGCGGTCGATGATGCTCTGGAACGGATGCGGCTGGCCGTCCGTGGCCCCTGCCGCGGCGGCGGGAGCGGCGGCGGGAGCGGCGGCGGGAGCGGCGGCGGGAGCGGAAGCGGAAGCAGCCTTGCCGGCGCCGGGAGCCTTCTCCGGCTTGCCCTGCGCGAAGGCGAGGAGCGCGTCGGCGCCGCTCCAGCCGGACGACCTGACGAGCTGAGCCAGCTCCTCGGCGTGAGCCGACGCGCCGGGCTCGCGCAGCAGGCGGAGGGCCATGAGGTTGTTGCAGGCCTCGCACGCGAACGCGGAGGCAGGCGCGAGAAGCAGCGCGATCAGAACGGCGCCGAGCGCGCGCCAGGGCCTGGGGGTCAGGGTCGTGTTCATCATCGTGGTTCCCGTGGGAAGGAGTGGGCACCGACCGCGTTCGCAAGCGGCGTGCCAGAAAGCCGGCGTCACGCTCGAACTCCACGCAGGCGAAGCGCGCGCTTGACGCGAGTCAAGCCCGGGCGCAGCGCGAGTCCGAGAGGCGCGCCGCGGAGCCGCTGCGCGCGCGGCCAGGCGCGGCGGCACGACCGCGCGCTGCTGCCATGCGTCACGGCGCCCCAGCGGCCGGGGTCGCCCCGCCGTCAGCGCGTGCGGGTTCTTGCCCATGAGGTGGGGGGTTTCACCGGGATCGCCCGGGCATGGCGCGCGGAGGTATCAGGACCGGGCGCGCCCGCGCGGACGCGCTGCCCCTCGAATGCTTGTCCCGCGCCCCGGCGAGCGCGCGGGTCGCGGGCCACGAGCGCCCGGCAGCGCCCTTGCAAGCCGGTGCGTCAACGCGAGCGGCCGAGCGCCTCCGAGGGCTCCCGCGCACCCCCCCGAGATTGACCCCATGTGCCCGTCACGCACGACCCGTCGCCGGTTCCTGGACCTCCTGCTCGGCACCACGGCCTCGGCCGCGCTCGCCAGCATCCTGTACCCCGTGCTGCGATACATGAAGCCGCTGCCGCAGGCCGGCGCGGGCGCGCCCCTGCTGCTGGCCGCCGAGGAGCGCGCGCGCCTCGAGCGCGAGAAGTTCGTGATCGTGCGCATGGGGCCGGCGCGCGTGATCGTGTTCGAGGATCCCGCCAGGACCATCCGCGCGCTCTCGGCCCGGTGCACCCACGAGGGCTGCACCGTCAAGTACATGGCCCGCGAAGCGTTCATCTCGTGCGCCTGCCACAACGGCAAGTTCGATCTCGACGGACGCGTCATCTCGGGGCCGCCTCCACGGCCGCTGGACGCCTACGACGTCGAGCACGGTTCGGACGGCGCCGTCACGGTCCTGACGCGCCGCGCATGAGCCCCGGCCGCTCCCGACTCCTCGCGTGGCTGCGCGAGCGATACCCCGTGGACGCCGTCGTCAGCGCGATCGAGCACAAGGTCGTGCCGATCGGCCAGCACTCCATGGCGTGGTACTTCCTCGGCGGGCTCACGCTGTTCTTCCTGATCGTGCAGGTCCTGACGGGCCTCTTGCTGCTCATGTACTACCAGCCCGGCGAGAACACGTCGTACGAGAGCATCGTGTTCATCACGACCAAGGCGCCGTTCGGCTGGCTCGTGCGCTCGCTGCATTGCTGGAGCGCGCACCTCATGGTGCTCACGCTCGTCGTGCACATGTTCTCCGTGGCGCTCCTCAAGGCGTATCGCAAGCCGCGCGAGCTGACCTGGCTCACGGGCATCGGCCTGTTCAGCCTCACGCTCGGCTTCGGGTTCTCGGGCTATCTCCTGCCCTGGAACGAACTCGCCTTCTTCGCGACGGCGGTCGGCACGGACTCGGTCAAGGCCGTTCCGTTCCTCGGCGACTGGCTCTTGCAGGTCATGCGTGGCGGGCCCGACGTCACGATCCACACGCTCCACCGGTTCTTCGCGCTGCACGTCGTCGTGCTGCCGATCGCGATGCTCGCCTTGCTCGGGCTCCACCTGGCGCTCATCCAGATCCAGGGCATGGCCCTGCCCGTCGGCGAAACGCGTGCGCCCCGCACGATGAAGTTCTTCCCGAACTTCGCGGCGCGCGACCTGGTGCTCTGGCTCGTGGGCCTCGTCGCTCTCGTCTCGCTCGCGACGTTCCTGCCCTACGGTCCGGGCATCCCGGGCGTCGAGTGGGAACTGGGCCAGAAGGCCGATCCGCTCGCGCCGGCATATCCGGGCATCAAGCCCGAGTGGTACTTCCTCTGGGTGTACCAGCTCCTGCGCGAGTTCCCTCCCCACCTGCTGGGGATCGAGGGCGCGCAGGCGGCCCTCCTCATGACGACGGTGGTCATGACGGCCTGGGCGCTGCTGCCGTTCCTCGATCGCCGCGCGCGACGCGACCGTCCGTCTCCGGGATTCACCGACTTCGCCGTGGCGGGCCTCCTCTTCACGACGTGGCTCACGCTCAAGGCGTGGGACATCGGCGGCGGCGCCCCGGCGTCGGGCGAGCCGGACCCCGAGGCCGTCGCGCGCGTGACGGGCTTCGTCATGCTGCTGATCTGCGCGGCCGTCACGGCCCTGCGGGCCTTCGCGCTGAGGCAGCGCTGGTTCGCGTGGACAGCCTCGCAGGTCATCCACGTCGTGCTCCACGGGCTCGCCGGCATGTCCTACCTGAGCGGCGGCGCCGTGGCGCTGGCCGCGGGCGCCGTGCTCGCGTTCATGCTGTCTCGGACGGGCCGCGCCTCGACGGGAGGAGGCTGACATGGCGGGGCGCAAGCAGCTGCTCGTGAGCCTCGTGCTGACGGTCGCCCTGACCGCGTGCCTGGCTGGCGCGATCGCGAGCCCGGCCCCCGCGACGGCGCCGGAGGCCCCTGGCGCTCCGCGCGAGGCCGCCAGCGGTCCGCCGGAAGCCGCGGGCTCGGCGCCCGCGATCCCCGAGTCCGTGGCGCGCATGCTGACCGCGACCGACGACGAGGACCGGCCCCTCTTCGACGAAGCCAAGGTGAGCGCCTACCTGCGCGGCCTTCCCGCTCGCGTCCTCGACCGCATGGACGCGCGCATCTCCGAGCAGTGGATCAGCGGGCCGCGACAGCTCCACACGCTGCTCTCGCCCCGCCTGCCGGCCGCCTCTCTGGAACTCGCGCTCGACGACAACTGCGTCCTCTGCCACACGGATCCCGACAGCCAGAAGAAGCGGACGCTCTTCACGGCCACCGACGAGGGCCGCCTCGACTTCCGCGATCTCGCTGCCGATGTCCACTACGGCAAGGGACTGCTCTGCTCCGGCTGCCACGGCGGCGACCCGACGGCGCCGGATCACACCGACGACATGCTCGACCGCATGCCGGGGCGCGCCGAGCGCAAGGAAGACCGCGCGTGGATTCCCGAGTTCTGCGGCGGCTGCCACGCGGACGCGGCGTTCATGCGCGGCTTCCGGCCCGACCTGCCGACGGACCAGCTGGCCAAGTACCGCGAGAGCCACCACGGCAAGCGCCTGATGCAGGATGGCGACTCGCAGGCGGCGCAGTGCGTGAGCTGCCACGGCGTCCACGGCATCCGCACGCCCGACAGCCCGCTCTCCCGCGTGCACCCCCGCCGCATCGCCGACACGTGCGGGGAGTGCCACGCGAGCGCTGACATCATGGGCGGCAGGCTGAACGCGCACGGGAAGCCGATCTCGACCGACGTCGTGGCCCAGTTTCGCGCGAGCGTTCACGGCCGGGCCCTGCTGGAGAAGGGAGACCTCGGCGCGCCAACCTGCAACGACTGCCACGGCCATCACTCGGCGCTACCGCCCGAGGCCGCCAGCGTGTCCCAGGTCTGCAGCCAGTGCCACACGTCGCAGGGGACGCTGTTCGACGGGAGCCCCCACAAGGAAGCCTTCGCGGCGAGGGGCTGGTCCGAGTGCGGGCAGTGCCACGGCAACCATGACATCCAGCGACCGTCTGACTCGTGGATCGGCGACACGCCGGGCACGCTGTGCCACGACTGCCACTCCGTGGAGGTGCCCGATCAGCCCGAGTGCGACCGGACGGCCGCCCACTTCCGGGGCGAGCTCCTGCGCCTCGTCGCCGGCTTCGGCGACCTGACGCGCGAGAGCCATGCCCTCCGCGAGAAGGGCCTCGACACCGAGGACATCAGCGTCGCGGCGGCGGATCTGGAAGAAGCCATCCTGCAGGCGCGGACGAGAATCCACGCCTTCGACCGCCCCACGTTCGACCAGGCCGTGGACGCCGGTGACGCGCTGCTCTCGGCTGCCCGCGAGCGGATTGATCTGGCGCACGCGGAGTACCGCTTCCGCATCCGCGGCCTGACCGTGTCCATCGCGGTTCTCGTGCTGCTCGCCATCGCCATCAGCCTGCGCCTGCGGCACCACGAGGCTGCCGAGAGCGCGGCATCCGGCGAGGTGCCCCGTGAATGAACGCCGGTACGAACTCGTCTCCCCTGTCAGGACAGGGGAGACGGACGCCCCCCCGCCCCTGTCCCAGAGACGCGAGCCGACCCGGCCTCCGGGTCGCGCCGCACGGAGATCATCATGACAAGAATCGGTTTCCTGCTCCTCTTCCTGGCCACCCTCGTGGCGCCGGCAGCGTGGGCTTCGCCCGCGCCGGCCGACGCGGCGAAGGGCAAGAAGCTCTTCCTCGACGCCAAGTGCAACAAGTGCCACCCGGTGCAGAGCCAGGCCATCGAGGTCGTCACGGTGGGCGGCGCCCTCGACGAGGAAGAAGAGGACGAGATCAAGCCGCCGGATCTGTCCAACGTCGCCGCGCGCTTCAAGTCCGCGGCCGAGGTCCAGGCGTGGATCACCAAGACCTCGGAGCGCGACGGACGCAAGCATCAGGCCGTCTACCGCGGCAGCGAGGAAGACCTCCGCACCCTGGTCGCCTGGCTGCTCACGCTCAAGACCGCGAAGTAGCGGCCTGGCGCTGCGGCGTGTCGGCCGCAGCGCCGCGAGCTCGAGCCGCGCTTGACTCAGCCCTTGCGCGCTGGCCGGAACGGGTTGATCCAGGCGCGGAAGGCCGGGAGCTGGCGGGTCTGGACCCAGACGCGTCCCTGCCCCCGGAAGCGGCAGACCAGGCCCTCGCCCGACAGGAACAGTGACTTGAGGCCGCCCACGCGGGTCACGTCGTACTCGAGTCCTTCCGTGAAGGCCACGATGTAACCGGTGTCCACGACGTAGGTCCCGGCCACGTCCACGGCGAACATCGCGCCGAACGTGTTGAACCAGAGATCGCCCTGGCCCGAGCAGCGGATGAGAAACAGCGACTCGCCCGAGAAGAACCCCTTCACGAGGCCCTGCCACTTGCTCTCGACCACGACATCGGGTCCCGACGCGACGAACGCCGAGTTCTGCAGGAAGACGACCTGCCCGTCGAGATAGAGGTGCCCCATGTCCCCCGGAGGCCCCGGCGCGATGGACATCTCGCCCGGCCCGCCCTGCGCCGTGAACTCGTTGATGAAGATGGATTCGCCCGTCAGGAAGCGGGACAGGCCGCCGCGCATCTTCGTCTTCATGGAGACGTTGGTGCTCATGGTCGCCATCGCGGAGGCCTCGACCTTGAGCATCTTGCCTGCCGGGATCTGAACCGTCAGGAACGCGAAGTCGGGCTGGCAGTCCACGCGGTGGGGAAAGTCGGTGCGTTCGGCGCTCATGGTTGCCTCCTCAGCCCCGCGGCTTCAGCTTGGGGCCGACCGCCTTGCCGAAACCCCGCGGGTTGTGGGACTGGCACCACACGCGCCCGCGTCCCCTGAACTTGCACGCGATCCCCTCGCTGCCCAGAATGGAGGACATCCAGCTCTTCCCCGCCTTGCTCAGCGTGAACGCCAGCGTCTCGTCGAACGCCACGATGTGCCCCGTGTCCACGATGTACTCGCCGTCCACGTCCACCTGATGAATCGCGCCGAACGAGCTCAGCACGATGGCGCCCGGCCCGCGGATGCGCAGCCAGAACAGGCTCTCGCCCGAGAACATCGAGCGAAAGCCCTGCCAGCCGACCTCCATCCCCACGCTCTGCTCGGACGCCACGAAGGAACCCGACTGGACGATCAGCGTCTGGTCGCCGAGCCGGCCGCTCATCATGTCGCCGGCGAGCGTCGTCGCCAGGAAGACCTCGCCGCCCTGCGGCCCTGCCGTGAAGTGGTTGAGGAAGAACGACTCGCCCGCGAGCATGCGTCCGACAGCCTTGAGGACGCTCCCCGCGCCCCTCTTGTGCGTCGTCGTCTCGATGTTCATGTCGCCGCTCATCGCGATCATCGCGCCGGCTTCGGCCGTCACGACCTCGTGCGCCTGCAGCCCGATCCGCGCAGCCGCCGCGCCGGGCCCGTGCTGGATGCTGATCTCCATGGCCTTCCCTTCCGCCTCAGTGGAGCTTGGGGTTGAGCCAGCCGGCGAGGCCCGAAAGGCTGCGCGTCTGGAGCATGATCTTGCCGTTGCCCTCGAGCCGCGTCACGAAGCCCTCGCCCGAGAAGAGGCTTCCGAACAGGCTCGAAGCGAGCTGGATCTGGATCTTCAATCCCGGGTCGTAGCTCACGAGATGGCTGCTGTCCACGATGTACTCGCCGCGCACCTCGCGCTCGACGAGCCCGCCGTAAGCGCCGTACCAGAGCGTCCCCGTGCCCGTGACGCGCAGCCGGAACAGGCCCTCGCGCGCGATGAGCGACTTGAACCCGGCCCACTGAACGCCGACCTTCACGCCGGGCGTGGACGCGACGTAGGCGCCCGGCTGGAGGCAGATGGCGTTGCCGGCCAGCTCGACGGCGCGCATGTCGCCGGGCGTCGCCTGCACGAGCGTCAGCCGCCGCGGGCCGGTGGTCGCGTTCGTGAACACGTTCACGAACAGCGACTCGCCGCCCAGGAACTTGCGCAGGAACCCCCGCAGCAAGCCACCGTTCAGTCGAGCCACCATGTCGAGATCGGCGCTCATGGTGGACATGGCGCCGCCCTCCGACACGATGCTCTCGCCCGGAGCGAGTTCGACATCCAGGAAGGCGAACGATGGCGAGCCGTGGATGACCGTCTTCATTCAGGATCTCCCGATGCGTCAGTCGTGGCCGCCGCGCGCACCTGCTCGCGGAAGGCCTCGTAGTCGAAGTTGAACGCGGGCGCCTGCGGGGCCGCTCGCACCGCGACCCCGAGGCGCTCGATGCGCTCGGCCGTCGCCGGATGGGTGGACAAGAGCGAGAGCGACGGCGCGCCATGGCCCGCCCGGGCCTCCTCGTCCCGCATCTTCTCAAAGAACGTGAGCATCCCGTCAACGCTCATGCCGGCCGCGACGAGATACTCGACCGCGCGGTCATCCGCCTCGCGCTCGAAGTCGCGGGAGAACTGGAGACCGGCGAGATGCCGGCCACCCTCCGCCACGATCGCCGCGAGCCCCGAGGCATCGCCGAAGAACGCCTGCACGATCACGACGAGCCCGAGCTGGCTGATCATGGACCGGATGCCGTGGCGTTCCTGGACGTGCGCGATCTCATGCGCGAGAACGCCCAGGACTTCCTCGGCGCGCTCGGCCCGCAGCAGCAGTCCGGAGTGGACGACGACGGATCCGCCCGGCAGCGCGAACGCGTTGATCGTGGCGTCGTCGGCCAGGCGGAACGTGAACGCGTAGCGTTGCTCGGGAAGCGCCCGGACCAGCGGCCCGGTGAGCGCGTCCAGGGATTCCGCGAGTTCCGGGGACTCGAGGAACTGGACGTCCTTCATGCTCGCGATGGCGGCCTCGCCGATCGTCTTCTCGACCGAGACGGGCACCGCCGCGGCCGCCGCCGCCACGATGCGGCCGCGCATCAGGACGATTCCCCCGAGCGACACGAGGAACGCGACCAGGACGCCGACGAGAAGCCCCGTCATGAGCGCGCCGCGGCGCCGGTGGCGGCCGAGGGCCGCGCGCACGGCCGCGACATCGGCCAGCTCGGGCGCGCGGAGCACGTCGGTGTCAGCCGTCGTCACGGACCACGCCTCGCACGCGGGATGCGAGAAGAACACGATGCGGTTGCCCGCGCCGCCGAGCTCCACCACGAGACCCGGCAGCGGAAGCTCCACCGAGGCCGACGCGAGCCCGACCGCGTCCGAGCCGACCACCTCGAAGCGGATGGACGACGGACCCACGGTGAGCATGCCGCCGGCCTGACCGTCGGGCAGCGACGGGTGAAACGCGCGGGCCGGATGCGAACTCACGACGACGAGGGGTCCTCCTGCGACACGCTATCACGCCCCCTCCCCCGCGAGCGCCGCCCGAGAGCTCAGGCAGGCAGCGGCGAGCCCTTGCCGGGTCGCTGCCAGCGGCCCGACATGACGAACGCGACGCCCGTGGCCATCAGGAACACCAGAGCCCCCGCGGCGATGGCGGTCGAGGCGCCCCAGGCTTCGGCGCTCGCGCCCATGAAGAGGCTCCCGATCGGCGCCGAGCCCACCACGCCCCACACGTACGCCGCCATGACGCGACCGCGCAGCTCGTCGGGCACGGCAAGCTGGATGAGCGTGTTCGTCAGGGCGAGATTCGTGATGAGCCCCCAGCCCGCGAGCCCCATGGCGAGCATGCTGCCGGGAAGCCATCGCGACCACGCGACCCCGAGGGCGCCCGCGACGAACGCGAGGCGCGCGACCAGCAAGAGCCAGCGCCGGCTCTCCGGCCGGCCGAGCGCAGCCAGCGACAGGGCGCCGATCAATGCGCCGAACCCCAGCGATGACACGAGCATGCCGAATCCATCCGCGGCCAGGCCGAGGCGTTCCCTGGCGATGACGGGGATGAGCGTCGTGAACGAGAAGCCGAAGATGGACGCGATCGTCGCCATGACGCCCAGGCGCAGCACGTCCCGATCGCGCCGGATGTAGGCGAGGCCCTCGCGCATCTCCGTCAGCGGATGCTTCGGCGCGGGCCGCGGAGGCCGCGCGGGCAGCGTCATGGCCAGGAGCGCCACGATCACCGCCAGGAACGACAGCGCGTTCAGCGCGATGGCCGGACCCTCGCCGAAGCGCGCCACCAGGATCCCGGCGAGCGCGGGGCCGGCCAGGCGCGCGCCGTTGAACACGGACGAGTTCAGCGCCACGGCGTTCATGAGGTCCTGCCGCCCGACCATCTCGATCGTGAACGACTGCCGCGCCGGCATGTCGAACGCGTTGAGCGTCCCGAGCGCCGCGGCGAGCGCCACGACGTGGCCGAATCGCACCGCGCCCGTCAGCACGAGCGCGGCGAACACGGCGGCCAGCAGCATCTGCCCGATCTGGACGGCCACCAGAAACCGGCGCTTGTCCACGCGGTCCACGAGCACGCCCGCGGGAAGCGACAGGAGCATCACCGGGAGCGTCCCGGCGAACATGACCGTGCCCAGCGCGAGCGGCGAGCCGGTCAGCCGATAGACCAGCCACTGCTGCGCGGTGGACTGCATCCACGAGCCCGTCAGCGAGATGAGCTGCCCGAAGAAGAAGAGGCGGTACGGACCATGACTGAGCGCGCGCAGGGCCTCCGGGATCCGGAACTCGCGTCCGCCCACGCGCAGGAAGGGCGTGATCTGCGGTAACTGCTCGCGCACGCCCCGCCGCCGCCGTCAGTCCCGCGCGGCGGGAGCGTCGCGCAGCAGCCGGATCTCCAGCAACCCGTGCGCGTACGACGCCTCGAGGTCGCGCGGCACCAGGTCGCGCGGGATCTGGATCCGGCGCGCGAAGTGGCGGACGCGCTGATCGGCCTGCCGCGCGTGGCCGGCTTGCTCCTCGGTCTCGATGCGGCGCGATCCACGGATGATCAGGTCGTCGCCGTCCACCTCGACCGAGAGCGTGCTGGGCGCCGTGGCCAGCAGGTCAATGCGGATCTCGACGCCCGCGGGCGTCTGGATCGCGTCCACGGCGGGCGGGCCGGCCGCCGGGCCCGCCTTGCTTCCCCCCGACGAGAGCATGGACTCGTCGAGATCTCGAAAGAGAGAACGCAATTCATCGCGCAGGAGCGCGAGCGACTCGGACATTCCCCTGGATCCGCGCACGGTGTGGACTCCGCCGAAGGGTGTTCGAGGCGGCGCGAGGAGCATCTCGACGCAGCCCGCCTCACGCAGGACGCGCGAGCCCCAACTCTATATGAGCCGCCAGCCCATGGCCGTCCCGTTGCGCGCGACACGGCCGCGTGGCGGCGGGCGGAGGCCGAATCCGGCCCTGCGCACGGCTTGGTAGACTGTGCGCCCCCGAAAGCCAGGACGCCCCCCTCCATGCGCACTTCCACGACCCCCGAGCGTTTCCTCGCCGCCAGCCTGCTCGCGGCCCTGGCGGCGTGCGCGGGTCCGCCGCCAGACGGCGCCCCGCCCGGCGGAGGTCCTCCGTCCATGCCTCCGACGCCGGTCGAGGCCGCGACGGTGGAGGTCCGGACGATGGCCGACATCTTCCGCGCGGTGGGCTCCGTCGAGGCGCGGGAGCAGATCACCATCGCGCCCGAGGTGGACGGCCGCGTCGTGAGCCTTCCGTTCACCGAGGGCGAGCGCGTGAGCGCCGGCGCGCTGCTGGCCCGCCTGGACGACACGCAGGTTCGCGCCGAGCTCGATCGCGCCAGCGCCTTGCTCGCCCGAGCGACCGCCGATGCCGCGCGCGTCGAGTCGCTCGTCCGGCAGCGCATCGCCCCGGAACAGGCTCTCGACGACGCGCGCGCCACCCTGCGCGTGGCTCAGGCCGACGTGGCGGTCCAGACGGCGCGCCTCGACAAGACCGAGATCCGCGCGCCGTTCAGCGGCGTGATCGGTTCGCGGTTCGTGAGTCCCGGCGCATGGCTGCGGGCGGGCGATCCCATCGCGAGCCTCGCCGCGGTGGATGTCGTGAAGGTGATCTTCGCCGTGCCCGAGCGCCTGCTCGGCCACCTCGCGCCGGATGCGCCCGTGAGCCTCCGCACGACGGC
Source organism: uncultured Thermoanaerobaculia bacterium (assembly GCA_964613915.1). Classification (GTDB taxonomy): domain Bacteria; phylum Acidobacteriota; class JBCCFW01; order JBCCFW01; family JBCCFW01; genus CAZTIW01. Next base: position 14,186 of record CAZTIW010000037.1, on the reverse strand, counting down.
GGATCCCGAGCCGATCGAGGGTCGCGTCCGTGTCGTGGATCCCATGCTCGACGCGCGCACGCGCACCGTGCGCGTGATCGCCGAGGTCGGCAACCCGCGCGGCACGCTGCATCCGGGGATGTCCGCCGACGTGGAGTTGCGCCTGCACTCGCGCGAGAACGCTCGCGCCATCCCGAGCGAAGCCGTGTTCGTCGAGGGCGACCAGGCCTACGTCTTTGCCATCGCCGCCGACGGCGCCGTCGCGCGCCGCGCGGTGACGCTCGGCGTTCGCACCAGCGAGCTCGTCGAGGCCCTGTCAGGGCTCGAGGTCGGCGAGCGCGTCGTGCGGACGGGCCACCAGAAGCTCCATGACGGCGCCCGCGTGATGGCCGTCGGCGATGCCGGCGCGGAGACGGGCGCTCCGTGAAGCTCAGCGAGGTCTCGATCCGGCGGCCGGTCTTCGCGATCGTCATGAGCCTGGTCATCGTGCTGTTCGGCGCCCTGGCGTTCCAGCGGCTGCCGGTGCGCGAGTACCCCGATGTCGATCCGCCGATCGTCTCGGTCACGACGCTCTACCGCGGCGCCAGCGCATCGGTGGTCGAGACCGAGATCACCGACGTCATCGAGGAGCAGCTCGCGACGCTCGAGAGCGTCAAGAACATGACCTCCAGCAGCCGCGAGCAGGGCTCGGTGATCACGGTCGAGTTCGAGCTCGTGCGCCCGATCGAGGAGGCCGCCAACGACGTGCGCGACCGGATCAGCCGCATTCGCGGCAATCTCCCGCGCGCGGCCGACGACCCCGTCGTCGAGAAGGTGGACGTCAACGCGCAGCCCATCTTCTGGCTGGCGCTGTCGTCCGAGCGCCACTCGCAGCTCGAGCTGACGGATCTCGCGGACCTGGTGCTCAAGGAGCGCTTGCAGCGCTTGCCGGGCGTCGGGGCGGTGTTCCTCGGCGCCGAGCGGCGCTACGCGATGCGCGTGTGGCTGGACAAGGCCGCGCTCGCCGCGCGCGACCTCACGATCCACGACGTCGAGCGCGCGATCCAGCTCGCGAACGCCGAGATCCCGGGCGGCCGCATCGAGGGCGCCGAGCGCGAGTTCGCCGTGCGCACGCGCGGCGACCTGTCCACGCCCGAAGAGTTCGGCGCGATCATCGTCAAGCAGGCCGACGCCGAGAGCGTCCGCCTGCGCGACGTCGCGCGCGTCGAGGTCGGCGCGGAAGACGAGCGCACGGTCGCGCGCTTCGACGGCCGCCCCGCCATGGGCCTGGGCGTCATCAAGCAGTCAGAGGCGAGCACGCTCGAGGTCGCGGCAGCCGTCAAGGCGGCGCTGCCGGACTTGCGCGCCGAGCTCGCCGACGGCATGCGGCTGGATGTGGCCTACGACTCCTCCACGTTCATCCAGGAGTCCATTGACGAGGTCGAGGAGACGCTCTTCATCGCGATGGCGCTGGTGGTGCTGGTGATCCTCGCATTCCTGCGAAGCATCCGCGCCACGATCATCCCGGCGCTGGCGATCCCCGCATCCATCATCGGCACCTTCGCCTTCGCGTGGGCACTCGGCTTCACGATCAACATCCTGACGCTGCTGGCGCTGGTTCTCGCCATCGGCCTGGTCGTGGACGACGCCATCGTCATGCTCGAGAACATCCACCGCCATCTCGAGATGGGCAAGCCGCCGCTGCGGGCGGCGCTCGACGGCGCCCGCGAGATCGGCTTCGCCGTCGTCGCCACCACGATCTCGCTCGTGGCGGTGTTCATCCCCGTCGCGTTCCTGACGGGCGCCGTGGGCCGGCTGTTCCGCGAGTTCGGCCTGTGCGTCGCCGTGGCCGTTCTCATCTCGGGGTTCGTCGCGCTCACGCTGACGCCCATGCTTGGCTCGCGCCTGCTCAAGGCCCGCGATCCGGGCGCCGCCGCGCGGCCGCCCGGCCGCATCGGCGCGCTGCTGGCGCGCGTGGACGCGGCGTACGCGCGCGTGCTCGACAGGGCGTTGCGCGCGCGGCTGCTCGTGCTGGCCGTGGCGGCCGCGCTCGTCGTCGCCGCCTTCGGCGCGTACCGGGCGCTGCCCCGCGAGCTCGTGCCCGTCGAGGATCGCGGCCTCGCGTTCGGCATCGTGCTCGCGCCCGAAGGCGCCACGCTCGGCTACACCGATCGGTACATGCGGCAGATCGAGGAGATCCTCCTGCCCCTTCCCGAGCGCGCCGCGCTGTTCACGGCGATCGGCCTCGGGTTCCAGGGGCCCGGCCGCGTCACGGACGGCATCGTCTTCGTGAACCTCAAGCCCCGCGAGCAGCGGCAGCGCTCGCAGCAAGAGATCGTCGGGTCGCTGTTTCCGCAGCTCTTCGGCATCCCCGGGGTGCTCGCGTTCGTGATCAACCCGCCGAGCCTCGGTGGACAGTTCACGTCCGCGCAGGTCGAGTACGTGCTCCTCGGCGACACGTACGACCAGCTCGCGCAGGCCGCGAGCGCCATGATGGCGGGCGCCTCGCAGCTCGGGTACCTGGTCAACCTCGACTCCGACCTGCGCCTGAACAAGCCGCAGCTCGACATCGCCATCGATCGCGAACGCGCCGCGGCGCTCGGCGTCAGCGTCACGGACATCGGCTCGGCGCTCGAAGCGAGCCTCGGGGGCCGCGTCGTCTCCACGTTCAAGCGAGGCAGCAAGCAGCACGATGTCATCGTGCAGCTCGAAGCCGCCGACCGCGCGACGCCCGAGGCGATCGAGAGCGTGCACGTCAGGGGTCGCGACGGCCTCGTGCAGCTGCGCAGCGTCGTCCGCGTGACGGAGACCGTCGCGCCGAAGGAGCTGAACCACCGCGACAGGATCCGCTCGGCGACCATCACGGCAAGCCTCGCGCCCGGCGTCGCGCTCGGCAAGGCGCTCGACGATCTCGATGCCATCGCGGCCACGCAACTGCCGCCGGGCGTTCGCCGGACGCTGTCGGGGCAGTCGCGGGAGTTCCGCGATAGCAGCGGGACGTTCTACTTCCTGTTCGTGCTGGCCGTCATCTTCATCTACCTGGTGCTCGCCGCGCAGTTCGAGAGCTTCGTGCACCCGCTCACGATCCTGTTCTCGGTGCCGCTCGCGGTCGTCGGCGCGCTGCTGGCGCTGCTGATGTTCGGCCAGAGCATCAACATCTACTCGCAGATCGGCCTCGTCATGCTGATCGGCCTCGTGACGAAAAACGCGATCCTGATCGTCGAGTACGCGAACCAGCTTCGCGAGCAAGGGAGCGAGCTCCACGCGGCGGTCGCGGCGGCGGCGCGCATCCGCCTGCGCCCGATTCTCATGACGTCGTTCTCCACGATGATGGGCATCCTGCCGATCGCGCTCGGCCTGGGCGCCGGCGGCGAGGCCCGCCGCCCGCTCGGCGTCACGGTCGTCGGCGGCATGCTGGCCTCGACGTTCCTGACGCTCATCGTCGTTCCCGTCGCCTACTCGCTGCTCGCCCGCCTCACGCCCGACCAGCGCATCGCCGACATCGAAGCCGACGTGGCCGCCGAGGCTGGCGGGTAGGCAGGACCGAACGACCGGCTCGCGTCGCGAGCGGCTCTGGCGCTGGATCAGCCGCCTGGCCAGGGCGGCGCGCGCGTCGAGATGAGAGGCAAGGCGCATGCAGCCAGCGACCAACCGGCCGCGCGACGCAGCGCGTGCTGGCATGCTGTCGGGCGCCAGGATCGGCCAACAGGGTGGCTGACCGGCCAGGAGACCACGCGACATGGCCAAGCACGCGAACATTCTCGGTACCGTGGGCAACACGCCCGTCATCCGCATCAACCGACTCGCGCCGAAGGGCGTGAACCTGTTCGTGAAGATGGAGGCGTTCAATCCGCTGGGATCCGTCAAGGATCGCCTCGCGCTCGGGATCATCGAGGACGCCGAGCGCAGCGGCAAGCTCAAGCCCGGGCAAACGGTGATCGAGGCGACCAGCGGCAACACGGGCATCGGCCTCGCCATGGTCTGCGCGCAGAAGGGGCATCCTCTCGTCGTGACGATGGCCGAGACCTTCAGCGTCGAGCGCCGCCGGCTGATGCGGTTTCTGGGCGCGCAGGTCGTCCTGACGCCCGCTGCCGAGCGCGGGACGGGGATGGTCCGCAAGGCCGCGGAGCTGGCCGAGGCTCACGGCTGGTTCCTCACGCGTCAGTTCGAGAACGAGGCGAACGCGGACATGCACTCGCGCACGACGGCGCAGGAGATCCTGCGCGACTTCGAGGGCGAGCGCCTCGACGCGTGGGTCACGGGCTTCGGCACCGGCGGGACGCTCAAGGGCGTGGGGCGCGTGCTCGCGAAGGAGCGCCCGGAGACCAAGATCGTCGTGTGCGAGCCCGCGGAGGCGCCGATCCTGACAAGCGGCACGGCGCAGGAGCTGAGCGCCGACGGCTCGCCAGCGGGGAGCCATCCCGAGTGGAAGTCTCACGTCATGCAGGGCTGGAGCCCGGACTTCATCCCGAAGCTGACCGCTGACGCGGTCGAGATGAGCTTCATCGATCGCATCCTGACCGTCGCGGGACCGGACGCGATCCGCTGCAGCCAGCAGCTCGCGCAGAAGGAAGGCATCTTCGTCGGCATCAGCTCCGGCGCGACGTTCGCCGGCGCGCTAGAGGTGTGCGCGCAGGCGCCCGAGGGGGCGACGGTCCTCTGCATGCTCCCCGACACGGGCGAGCGGTATCTCAGCACGCCGCTCTTCGCCGACATCCCCGCCGAGATGACGGAGGCCGAGATGCGGATCTCGCTCTCGACGCCCGGCGCTCGCTTCCCGGCGACGACCTGACGCGTCTCGGGCAGGCCTGACGCCGTCGCGCGGGCAGGGCTCGCAGGCCGGCCCCGGCGGCACTCGCCCCCCGGGGGGACGCCTGGACCGGGGAGCGAGAGACGGCGCGCGAGACACGAGGGCGTCCGATCGGACTATCCCCGTGGCCGCAGCACCCTCGGTCCTGCGATGAGTGCCACGAACATCGCCGCCAGCGTGAGCGCCACCGCTCCCCCGTGCATGGCCGACGCGATCGCCTCGTGGAAGCGAACGGCGAGGTTCCATCCGAGGTGAGCCGCGATGGGCACCGCCAGGTGGTCGTGACGATGCAAGAGCCATCCGAAGAGCACGCTGGCGACGGCAGCAGTCACCCAGCGATCCGGCGCGTGCATCACGGCGAAGCCAATGGCGCTCAAGCACAGCGCTGCGCCGAGGCCTGCCACGCTCGCAAGGCGCCGCTGGAGCATCCCGCGGAAGAACATCTCCTCGCTCACCACCGCCAGGGGCAGAATCGCCAGCGGCACGCTCATCAGCGCTTCAGCGCTCGCGCCCGGCGCTTGCCATGCCAGCCGCGCGATCCACTCACCCCGCAGGATGACTCCCGCGAGAATGGCGCACGCTGAGCCAAGCAGACATGCCCGAACGCTCGTCCCGATCCAATCCCCGCGACGCGCGCGCCAGATCCGAACGCCAAGCACCCGGGCCGCGACCATCGCCAGGGCGGCTGTCGCCAGCAGTGCCAGGAGATGGAGTCCGACGGGAAACAGCTCTGACGCCGTCGCGGGCCACGATCCCCACGACAGAGGCAGCCTGGCAACACCCCGATCGAGGGCGACCTGCGTGCACGCGAGCACGCCGACGAGCAAGGCAGCTTCCCCGGTGACGCGAGCGACACGGCCCCACGACGCCGATCCATGCGTCATGTTCATGCGCACGCGCTCGGGGTCACTCCGCGACGCCCACCAGGAGCGGACCACGGGCGGGCGTCGTGTTCGAGATGATCGTCTCGACGGTGCGGTCGTCCCGCCACGTCGGGCTCACTTCGGAAGCACCAGCCGTCGCCCGAGCGCGAGGCATGCTGCGCCTCCAGCCAGGATCCCCAGCGCGCCGATCCATCCGCGATGAGTCACCTCCCAGAGAACGCGGTCAGGGCTGAGCGCCCATGTCCCGGGCACGAGCAGCGCTGCGAGCAGCGCAGCCATGTTCCCCGCCGCGTGAGCCACGATGGCGGCGATCAGACCGCAGTTCAGCGCAAGCCAGGCGGCCAGCGCTCCCCAGACAGCCGCGGCAACAGGATTCACGTGGAGGGCGCCAAACGCCACGGAACTGCACGCTGCGGCCGTCACGACGCCCAGCCGATCGACCGTCAGCCACAGGAACACGCCACGGAATGCGAACTCCTCAGCAAGCGGAGCGACGATCACGGCGGCCACACCCAGGACGAGCCACCCGGCGGGCTGACCGGGCGCCTCGAGCGACAGCGCGCGCTCGACGTACCACAGCGCCAGCGGTGGATGCAGCAAGTCACCGATCGCGACGGCGAACCACTCCACGCCGAGACCCGCGATGCCCGTCGCGACGCCAAACCCTGCCACCAGGGCGTACCGGCGCGTGGGACCGACATCCGCGCTCGGCGACCACTGGGGCACGACGGCCTTCAAGGTCGTGATGGCCAGGCATGCGAGAGGCAGGTACGCGAGCAGCATCGCCAGATGAAGCGACTGGCTCTCCTTCCAGCCCAGGTCAGCCGCCAGCCGCACGCCGACGGCACCCAGAGCCCCTCCCAGGACCAGCGCCAACACGAACCGGCGGCCGAGCCGCGGAGGAGGGAGCGGGAGCCACCGCCTCGCCCCGTTCGTGAGCCTGCAGTCCGCCTTCATGAGTCGTGCGCACTCTTCAGGCGGGACCTGACACAGCGCGATTCCCGGCACGCCAACACGAGTCGCTGGTGGCTAGCCAGCATCGCGAGCGCCGCCGGAATCCGAATCAGGACCAGGCCCGGGTGCGTCAACGGCCGGCTGAGGTCCTCCGGGGTCAGCGTGACGCGCTCCCTCTCGGCCCCGGCGTCGTGCGGAACGAAACCACGCGACGCAGGCCACGGCGAGACCCACGAGGTTCAGGCCCGTGAGAAGCAGCTCGCCGCGCCACGCAGCCACGAGCAGCAACAAGCCCATTCCGAAGCACCACGCGGCCTCGACCGACGGACCACGGACTGACGGACCACGCATGCTGCGGCCCACCAACCAGCCGACGACTCCAGCCACCACGAGACACGCAAGAATGACCAACGCGATGGCGTGATCGTCAAGCACGGAAGCCCCCGTCGTTCGCGTCAAGACGCGCGCTGTTCGCACGAGCGGCGCGCGACCCCGGAGTCACCGGGGGTGGCCAGAGTTACCGGAACCCGCGCCCTTCCGCACCCGCCGCGTGGCCACCGCGCGACCTCCCGCGGCTGGGTGCGAGCGTAGCACGGTCCTCACGGGGAGCGGTCTTCGCCACGAGCGCATTGAGCCGTCGGCGGTGCTCATCACTACGGCGACCAATTGACGGTGAACCGCACCCCCAGCAGTCTCGCCGCTCCGAGAACCGTGAGCCCGACAAGCAACCCAGCAACGACCCAACTGAGCCATCCTGGCATCGCCACGTGACGGCCGGCAAGGCACCCGACAAGCACGCGGCGTGCTAGCCAGACGAGACTCACGAGAGCCGCTCCGGAAGCGGCGAGTGCAAGCAGGGCCATGCTGTACGCGCTAAGTGCCATCCACTCCTCGCTCACTCAAACTGTGGGCAGTCCGCGCACCGGGCTTCCGTCGGCGCTTGCGCCGTGACGCAGCGGGGGCCTCGTCCTCGACCGTCTCCACGCTCGTCCCCGACGTGTCGGTCAGCTTCTCCACGCTGCCGATGCTGCTCGCGTGATAGTAGCTCAGCGTGCCGGCGCGGTTCATGCGCAGGGGCTCGGCGTCCACGCCCCATACCCACCTGGCGTTCACCGTGGGAGTCGTGCTCGACGTGATCTCTTCGAGGATGCGATCGTCCGCCCACGTGAAGCGGAGCTCGGTGCCGAAGTTCGTGGCGATGCGGCGGCCGAAGGCGTCGTACTTGAACGTGTACGTGGATGAACCGCGCACGACCTTCGTCAGGCGGCCGCGATAGTCGTAGTTGTAGGTCTGGACGACGTTGTCGTCCCTGAGCTCGCCGTTGGCCGACCAGGTCGGCGCAGAGCCGCGGATGGTCGTGTACTCGTTGCGGGAGTTCGCCGTGTAGTTCACCGAGTGCGCCGCCTGGCCGTAGAGCGTCGTCTTCGTCCAGTCCAGAGTGTACGCCCGGGGGGGCTCCATTCTCACTTCGGAAGCGGGACCCATCGGCGTCAGGCGGCCGCGATCGTCGCCGGAGGGACTTCATGGGCAGTCAGTCGCATCCAGCGCCCCGAGGTCGTGGCTGCAGCAGGGTGGCTCGGATCGGCACGTCGCCACCAAGGCGCGCCACCTCCGCGTCAGCCATCCTTGCCCGGTCGCCATCACCCATGGCGTCCGCAACCCGGCAGACAGCCATCCATGCCACCGCCTTCTGCGAGTCCTTCGCCCCGGGATCGCTCAGGACGGCCGCCAGCAGACCGTCCGCCGAACTCACCGCTCGATGCGGGCACGGCGTGTGGAGCAGGGCCACGACGCGCGCCGCTTCGGCACACGTCTCGTCCTCCGGGGAGCGATGCTCAGGAGGACTCGGGGGGCCTGCCCCGATCACCAGACGCACCGGCGCCGAGACCAGCGGTGAGCGATCGGGCGATCTGGCATCAACCGCTGTTGCCACGACGTCAAGTTCGAGCCCGGGCTCCATCGGGGGCAGCCGGAAGTACGCTCGCGTGGACCACGAGCCCTGCGCATCAAGCCAGGACTCCTGCTCGACGCGACGCAAGCTCGGCGGCAGGGATCCAGAAGCTCCGGCACTCCTCCCTGCCTGCTCGAGGCGAATCCCCAGAGAAGCGACGATCATCGCCTCATCCGCAGCCGATGGCCGAACCATCGGGCCCAGCGTGACGCCGATGAGGGCGGCCCACGCGAAGGCCGGCACGTGGCATGGCCCGCGCGCGCAGACACAGCCCACCTCGGCCTCGGGAATGACGTGCGCGCGCAGTCCGATGGAGGGCTGTAACGGCAAGCCATCCCGTCCGCCACAGGCCGCAATCAGCAGCGCCAGGGCCAGAGCAGGGCGCGCGCGCGAGGACGAGTTCGTCGCCATGCCCTCAAAGCCGTCGATCGCGCCTGGAGGCAACGAACACGCCCAGCACCACCGTGCACACGAGAAGCCCCTTGAGCATTGCGGCGCCCCAGCGTGGCGGCTGGGCCAGCACGTCGGACAGCGTGAACCCGAGGAGGATGGCGCTCCCGACAGCCACGATCGCCAGCTCGGCCGTGCGGCGCCATCCACCTGCTGCCCTGGCGGCTGAACGAGCCGCCGCGAAGCCAAGCCCGACGAGAAGGGCGGACAGCAGGATCGCTCCGAGTAACACGGCACCATCCTGCCACGCGTCAGAGGGCATCGTTGGCTCGCTCATTGAACCGGCGATGGAAGGAGTTGAGGGAGAGGCCCGCCGCGCACCATCAGCACCGCTTCTGCCCTGAACTCAACGTTGAACCGTCGTCTTGCCACGTGGACCTCTCTCGGGGGGTATTCTCGCCATTCGAAGGTGTCCGCGAAAGCGGGTCAAGCTCAGGGACGTCAGGGTCGCCGGAGGCAGCAGGGGTTCGCACTTCGTCACCTCGCGCCCCGCTTGGCTACTTCATTGGAGCCCGCTTCCAGTCAGTCCCGAGTACGAGCCCGGGATCCGTCTCCTCGCGCGCGCCGACGTGCGAGATCGCGAATGAGACGCCATCGAGCTCGAACGTCACGATCGCCGCGTGCTCCGGAACCTCGAAGGCGAACGACTTCGTTCCTGGCTCGAGGATGTGCTCCTCATGAACGGGCCGAAAGCGCCGTCCCTGCACGTCCACGAGCGCGCAGCGCTGGAGCTGGAGGCGCGTCTCGGGCGTGGGAGCCGACACCTGCGTGGTGACGACGAAGCAGCGGCGCACCGGCACCTGCGACCTGGCCGCGGCACACTGCCAGCCATTGCGAGCGAAGCCCGCGGAGCACACCGCAACGTCCAGCGGCCCGACGCGCAGCACGGCAGGGACGGCACTCAGGCCCTCGGGGCCGAAGCACAGGAGCGTGGCCAACAGCACGTGGATCATGGCGTCAACCCTCGGTTGGTAACTCCAAGTCTACCTGCGACGGCGCCCGCGCGGGAGGCTCGGTGACTCACCGCCGGGCCGGGTCACGGCTCGGACGGTGACGCTTCTGGAGCCCGCACGGCTCCCGCCGTGTCACGGGAGCAGGCGTGGGGCCGTCGGCTCGGGCGGGAGATCCCGAGCCACGCGACTGGCCGCCCGCAAGGACGCTCGACAGTCCTCCGCCTTCACCAGCAGCCAATCACAGCGCGACAGGTCGGCAGCGGATGCCGCGCGCTCCAATTCGTCGGGATCGATGAGCGCATGCGTCAACGCCAGTGCATTCCTCACGTGGACATCATGCGCCACGAGCCATGCTGCGCCCGAGAACGTCTCGTTCCAAGCCAGGGCTTCGTCGCGTCCCCGGGATACCTGGTCGCGATAGCCCCGCAAGAGCCGCAGCTCCTCGCTGGAGAACGCCTCCAAGGGATCCGCGGCGCCATCGCAGACATGGCGGACACCTCGTTCCAGCATCCGGAGAAATCCAGCCTCGCTGGCAAGCACGTTGATGAGACGCTGGCGCGGCGCCGGCCGGGGCGTCGGATGATGCGGTGGCGCGACCGCGCGTTCGGCGCATGCGATCGCGCTCACGACGACCAGCAGCACGACCGAGATGCGCAGCGGCGCTGACCGCACTCGGAACGCGCATGCCCTCATGGGTCGAATGAAGGCCATGATTGAACTGTCCACGACCAGTCCCACTACGTCGGAGGTCTGGCACCCCCTCTCGGAGGTCCGGCCAACGCATGAGCTACTGTAACTGATGTCGCGGCTGGTCGATCCGCGCCGAGGGGCCGGTGTAGCACGGCTCCGTCAGCCACTCGTCCAGCACCTCGAGCTTCCGTCGCAAGCAGGGCCGTACGGCCGCGTATTCGGCCACCGCTGCCCGGTCGAGCGCGAGCGCTCCGATCAGGTCGCAGAGGTCCTCCTCTGAGGTGGTCCGAGAATGCGCCGATAGGTAACACTCCTCCGACGTGCCGGACCCCGAGGCGAACGTCCCCTCGACCTTGCCGGAGGCCCAGTACTCCCACAACGGCTTCCCACCGCCGTAGCGCAGCCACGCGTGTGCCAACTCGTGGTGGATGCCCGAGTACGTGATGTCGAGTGCGACGATCGTCGGAGGCGTGAGGATAATAGCGCGCTCGTCTGGGAGGTAACAGCCACCGCGCTTCACCCCGTCGATTTCCAGACTGAGAACGACGTAGATGTCTCGCACCAGGACTCGCGTGCAAGACTCCGGGTATTTGGCCAGCGCGCGCGCTAGTCCTCGAAGCACGCCAGGGACCTGTTCCGGCCGCACCACCTGCGTGCACCACCCAGGCGGCTCGATAACGTGCGTGAGGTGGATTCGGACTGGCTCGCGCTCGTCGACAGTTCCAGCCGCCGCTTCGCGCAGCGTGTCGTCCTGCAAGCTCCCTGCCTTCTGCTGACACCCGCTACCTGCAACAGCAGCGGCGAACACCAGCGCATGCAACGCCCGCTGCGATACGCGCGGACACCGGATTCGGCGTGCCCGCCGCTGATCGTCCGTGCGCGCCCCGACCGCGCCGCCAGCAGTGCTCGGGGCTCGGCGCTGCTTCGAGCTCACGAGCCACCGCAACGCAGCGCTAGCTGTCACGCGCACGTGCTCCCCTGTGCCTCCGGCTGTCCGCTCGAGGTGATGGTTGGGCCGGTTCCGGCTCGTGTTGGGCTCATCAGCCGTCTCATCACCAGCCCCTCTCCGATTGGCCTGGTTGGTTGATGCTCCCTCCGATTTCTCGACAGTTCTCCTGGCACTGGATCTCGCACTCTAGTAGGCGCGTGCGTGGGCCCGAGGTCGTGTCAACCCATGATCCGACATCAAACATCAGGCACCGGACCATGCAATCGTGGCACGAGAGTAATGGGAGGGGAATGTGCGGAAGCGGACAGACTTCAATGCAATCCTCTGGGTCATAGACGGCGCAGCCATTCGGACAGTGAAAGAGGCCATCTGGGCCCCACTGGCCGTTCTCGCCAGGGTCGGGCGATGGGTCGTGTGGTACTCCAGCATCCATCAGGTGCTGCTCCGGCCAGAGCGAGCCGGGCAGCGTCATCGACGCGCCACGCGCAGCAGGCGACAGCTCTGGACCCGTCGCAGTAAGGTCCGCGACAGTGGGCGCTGAACGCGGCGAGACGCGCTCGTTGCTCAGCAGCCGGTTCCGACCCTGCTGATAGTGACTGCCGCCGCGGGCCGTCGTGAACCTCATGGTCGCCACCGGGTCGAGCGGCCGACCCGTCGCGTAGAGCACCGTCGCGTAATCGTGCCCCATCCCCCTCCACAGCCACGTGTTCCCACGTCCCGAGCTCGTGATGCTTGGCTTGCCGAAGGCCTCGTACTCGACCGTCTCCACGCTCGTACCCGACGTGTCGGTCAGCTTCTCGACGCTACCGATGCGGCTCGCGTGATAGTAGCTCAGCGTGCCGGCGCGGTTCATGCGCAGGGGCTCGGCGTCCACGCCCCATACCCACCTGGCGTTCACCGTGGGAGTCGTGCTCGACGTGATCTCTTCGAGGATGCGATCGTCCGCCCACGTGAAGCGGAGCTCGGTGCCGAAGTTCGTGGCGATGCGGCGGCCGAAGGCGTCGTACTTGAACGTGTACGTGGATGAACCGCGCACGACCTTCGTCAGGCGGCCGCGATAGTCGTAGTTGTAGGTCTGGACGACGTTGTCGTCCCTGAGCTCGCCGTTGGCCGACCAGGTCGGCGCAGAGCCGCCGATGGTCGTGTACGCGTTGCGCGAGTTCGCCGTGTAGTTCACCGTGTTCGCCGCCTGGCCGTAGAGCGTCGTCTTCGTCCAGTCCAGATTGTACGCCCCGTCCCAGGCGTGTTCCACCTTCTTGCTCCACACGCTCGGGCTACTGCTCGTCGTGGCGTCGTACCAGACCGTGTCAAGCTCGTTGCGCTTGTCGTAGGTGAAGACCTCGTACAGGCTGGCGTTGTGCCCGCGCCTCTCGTACAGGACGTTGTCGTTCGCGTCGTAGGAGTACGTGAACTTCGCGCGCGAGGTGCCCGACTTCACGTGATCGATCTCCGTCACGCGGGCAGCCGCATCGTAGCTCGTCGAGCGCACCACGCCGTTCAGGTAGTCGAGCTGATCCACGCGGTAGCCCACGTAGCGATAATCGCCGACGACGTTGCTGCCATCCTTCACCTGATCGATCCGAGACGAGTCGGCGTCAATGACGTAGTCAATGGCCGTGTTGTCCGGGTAGGTGAGCTTCGTGACGTTGCCCGTCAGGTCGAAGTCCCGCTTGACGGTCCGCGTCACGGTGGGAGTGTTGTCCCATCCGGTGCTCTCCTCGTGGATGCGGCCGAGAGAGTCCCACTTCAGCGTGACCACGGAATCGTCGTCCTTCGCCGACGTCATCCTTCCGAGGGCATCGTACTCGAAGTCCTCGAACGTCGTTCCCTCGACGCCGGTGGCGCGCGTGACCGCCCGATGCGTGACCCGCCCGAGGTTGTCCAGCGTGTTGGCGACGACCGTGCCGTTCTCGTCCGTCCAGCCCGTCACGGCGTCGTCGTCATCGTACGTCCACTCGATGTAGGTCGAGTCCGCGTTCGTGCGGCGCGTGCGGCGATCGAGCGCGTCGTAGGTGAAGGACGTGGTCGCGGAGTTGTCGTCCGTGATGGACGTGCGGTTCCCGTTCGAGTCGTAGGCGTAGGTGGTGGTCGTGCGCGTCGAGCCGATGAGGTCCTCGGTCACGGTCAGGAGCAAGTCGCGTCCGTCGTAGGTCATGTCCTGCTTGTTGCCGCGGCCGTCGGTTTGCTGCACCACGTTGCCGCGGCTGTCGCGCTTCCAGGTGACCGTCAGGTTGAGCTTGCCGGTGCCGGGATCGCGAACCTCCGTGAGCTTGAGATTCCGATGATCGTAGGTCCAGTCCGTGTTTCGCGTGACGTCGTAGCTCGAGCCGGCTTGCGCCTTCTCGAAGACGGCTTCGCCCGTGACGTTGCCGTTCGCGTCCCGCGTGTACGTCGTCGAGTTGCCGGCGTCGTCCTCGATCTTCTTGAGCCTGCGCGCGTCATCGTAGGTTTTCGTCGTGATCAACTGGATCGTGCTCGGCGAGGTCGCACGGGTCACGACCGTCCGGTAGGGCCGGCCGTCCTTGGTGTACTTGAATCGGCCCGGGACTATCGGAGGCTCCATTCTTACGAGAGGATGGTGCCATGC
>CAZTIW010000036.1:0-47593 GCA_964613915.1 uncultured Thermoanaerobaculia bacterium | reverse complement strand
GCGCCCTCCGGCCGGCCCTCGCCGCGTCCGCGTCCGCCGCGTCGGCCGCGCCGCCGGGGCGCGCCCGCCGGAGGCCGCGGGGCCCCGTCCGCGTGCGGCGACGGTCGCGTGTCGTGCGGCGGCCCCGATGGCCGCTGCGGGGGAAGATCAGCCACGGCGTTCTCGCTCGGCCGGAAGGGTCGGCGCCGGCGCGCGTCGGATCAGAACTCGCTGCCGCGCAGGAACGCCTCGAGCATGCGCGAGCGCGAGGGGTGCCGGAGCTTGCGCAGCGCCTTCGACTCGATCTGCCGGATGCGCTCGCGGGTGACCGCGAACTTCTTGCCGACTTCTTCGAGCGTGTGCTCGGAGCCGTCGCCGATGCCGAAGCGCATCTTGAGGACTTCTTCCTCGCGCGGCGACAGCGTGCGCAGGACCTTGGCGGCCTGCTCGCGGCGGTTCAGGTTGATGACCGCGTCGAGCGGCGAGACCGCCGTGCGATCCTCGATGAAGTCGCCGAGGTGAGAGTCCTCTTCCTCGCCGATGGGCGTCTCGAGCGAGACGGGCTCCTGGGCGATCTTGAGGACCTTGCGGACCTTCGCGATGGGCATGCCGAGACGCTCGGCAATCTCCTCCGGCGTGGGTTCGCGGCCCTTCTCCTGGATGAGCTGGCGCGACGTGCGTACGAGCTTGTTGATCGTCTCGACCATGTGCACGGGGATGCGGATCGTGCGGGCCTGGTCCGCGATGGCGCGCGTGATGGCCTGGCGGATCCACCACGTCGCGTACGTCGAGAACTTGTAGCCGCGCCGCCACTCGAACTTGTCCACGGCCTTCATGAGGCCGATGTTGCCTTCCTGGATCAGGTCGAGGAACTGGAGCCCGCGGTTCGTGTACTTCTTGGCGATGGAGACGACCAGGCGCAGGTTGGCCTCGATGAGCTCGGCCTTCGCCCGCTCGGCCTCGCGCGCGCCGCGGTAGTAGCGCTTGGACGTCGCCTTGAGCTGGATGATGGGCAGGCCCGCCAGTTCCTCGAAGTCCACGATCTCCTTGCGGACATCGCGGAGCTCCTTGGCGTACTCCTTCTTGCGCGCCTCGGACCGCGTGGCCTTGATCTTGTCCTCGACCTTGCGGCGTCGGCGCTCGAGGCCCATGAGGCGCTCGTAGGGCCGCGTGATGATGCGGGCGAGCTCCTCGCGCTGGTGGGGCGTGTACGGGATCTCGCGCATGAGCCGGTTGGCCAGCACGAGCGTGCGATGCGTCCGGCGCACGGCGGCGCGGAAGCGGACGGTCTTGCGGGCGGCGGCGCCCTTGAAGCGCGTGTCGAGGCGCGCGGTCTGCTTCTGGAAGTCCTTCGACAGCAGGTGAATCTCGGTCAGCGCGCGACGCACCTGGTCGCGGCGCTTCATGGACTCGGTTTCCTCGCCGTCGCCGCCATCGGTGACCACGACGGCGGCCTGCGACGCGGGCAGGTTCTCGCCCAGGAACACGGTGTCCTTCTGCGCGGCCACGTGCTCGGCCACGACCAGGAGCTGCCGCACGACGAGATCGCTGTGCGTGAGCGCCTTCATGGCCGTCAGCTCGCCCCGCTCGATGCGCTTGGCGATCGCGACCTCGCCCTCGCGCGTGAGCAGCGGGACGGTGCCCATCTCGCGCAGGTACATGCGGACGGGGTCGTTCGTCTTCTCCAGGCCGGCGCCCGTGATCTCGATGCGAGGCTCTTCCTCGGACTTCGGCTTCTTGTCGTCACGCGCGGGCTTGTTGATCGGCACGCGGTCATGATCCATGACCTCGATGCCGAGTCCGTCGAGAAGGACGAAGAGCTCCTCGAGCTCCTCGGGCGCCTGCGAGAGCTCCTCGGGGATGATCTCGTTGACATCCTCGAACTCGAGGTAGCCCTTCTCCTTGCCCAGCGTGATGAGCTGGCCAATCTCCTCGTACTTCTCCTCGATCTTGTGCACCGAGCCTCCGAGCTTGCCGGGATGGATGGTGGCGTCCGCTTCCTCGGAGGAGGCGGCCCGCTTGCGGTTCAGCGTGAAGTCCATGCGTGAATCGTCCTGCTGAGCTCGTGCGCCTCACCCGCGAGGCGCTGGATCGTTTCGCGGTCACCGGAGCGAACGGCGTCCGCCATGAGTCGGTCAACTTCCGCCTTGCGGCGGCGCGCGGCTTCGGCGCCAGAAACGCCGAGCTGCTCGATCAAGCTGTCAATCCGTGAATCGAGACGGTCGAGATCCACGGGTTCATGAGTGTCGTTCACCGCCAGGCGGGAGACCAGCCGGCGCTGCCACTCCTCGGGCAGGTCATCCACCAGGTCCGCGACCGGCAGCGGCCCGTCGGGCCCGGCGAGGATCGCCTGGAACACGGCGCCGAGCGGGAGCGTCGCGAGCGCCGCGCCGTCCAGGCGGGCCCTCACCGCCTGCCGCGCGCGTGGATCCGCGAGCATCCACGCCACCAGCGTCCCTTCCGCGTGCGAGATGTCGGGGTCGGGCGCCACGAGCCGCTCTTCCTCGACGCGCCCCCGGCCCTGACGCAGGGCGCGCTTGACCTCGTCGCGCACGAGCTCGGGCCGCAGCCCCAGGCCGTGGCACGCGGCATCCACGAGCTCGGAGCGCAGGAGCGGATCCTCGACCGCCGTCAGGTGCGGCAGGATCTCGTTGAGCGCCGCCACGCGACCCGTCGGCGACGTCAGGTCCTGCGTCTTGCGCGCGATTCCGAGCAAGAACTCGAGGAAGCTCGCGGCGCCCTCGGCCTCCGCACGGAAGGCCTCCCCGCCCACGCGCCGGACGTGATCGTCGGGATCCTCGCCGCGGGGGAGCGCGAGCACGCGGACCTCGCAGCCTTCAGCCAGCAGCACCGGGATGCTGCGCGACGTCGCGCGCACGCCCGCCTCGTCGCCGTCGAAGCACAGCACGACGCGACGCGTGTAACGCGCGAGGAGCCGGGCCTGCTCGGGCGTGAGCGCCGTCCCGAGCACGGCCACGGCGTTGTCCGCGCCGCGGGCGTGAAGGGCGATGGCATCCACGTAGCCCTCGACCACGATGGCCCAGCCGCTCTTGCGGATGCCGGCGCGCGCGCGGTCGAGCGCGTAGAGATGGCGGCCCTTGGTGTAGACGGGCGTCTCGGGCGAGTTCAGGTACTTCGGCTCGCCGTCGCCAAGAATGCGCCCGCCAAAGCCGACGATGCGTTCGGAGACGGCGCGAATCGGGAACGTGATGCGGTTGCGAAAGCGGTCGTAGGCGTCGCGCCCCTGCTCGGAAAGCACCAGCAAGCCCGACGCGGTGAGCTCGCGCTCGGCGAAGCGCGAGCCCAGCTTGCCGCCGAGGAACCGCCACCCGTCGGGCGCGAGCCCCAGGCCCATGGACTCGACCGTGTCCCGCCCGATCCCGCGACGCTCGAGGTACTCGCGCGCCGCGACGGCTTCGGCGCGGCTCGAGCCGAGCTCGGCGACGAAGGCTTCCTGCGCGGCGGCGTTGATCGCGAGGATGCGCTCTCTCAGGTCGTCCGCGGCCGTCGGCTCGCGCGTGTCGGGCACGGCGATGCCGGCGCGCTCGGCGAGCAAGCGCACGGTCTCGGGGAAGTTGGACGACTCGAGTTGCATGACGAACTTGAAGACATCGCCCCCGGCTCCGCAGCCGAAGCAGTGGAAGAAACCCTTGGCTTCATCGACGTGAAACGAAGGAGTCTTTTCGGAGTGGAAGGGACAGAGGCCCTTGAGGGTCCGCCCGGCTCGCTTGAGCGGGACGTGATCCTCGATGACGCGAGCGATGCTCGTCGCGTTGCGGACGTCATCAATGAAGGCGGGCGGGAAGATCCCCCGGCCAGCGCGCGAAGGCGGCTGACCGGCAGAGTCATCCCGGGCGGTCGCGCGCGGATGCCCCCATCCGGCGGATTGGGAAGAGTCCATGAGCCCCTGCGGAAGCTGCGTTGCCGGCGGACGGTGCCGGTACCTGCGTGTCCTGACGACTCCGCCGGAGCGGGCGCGCGGAAGCGATGGCCGCGCGTCAGCACCGAACGAACCGGACGGCTCCGCCAGCACCCCTGGACGGCCGTCTCGTGACTCGGGGGACCAGAGGTCCCATCAACAAGCGTCCGGACGTCTGGCGCCATCCGGCCTGCCAGTCCGCAGACTGAAGCGAGGGTCCGTGCGCGAGCGCTTCCGACGACTTGCGCGAATGTATATGCCGCTCCTGACGCAGCGTCAAGGAACCCCCCGGCCCTCCCGAGCGGCCGCAACCCTCCCCGAAATCAGGAACTTGCGCCCCGAACCCCCTCACGCAATTCCGATGCCATGTCCGGCACGCAGAATGGGATCGGGCGCACGTTCGCGCGGAGCCGAGCGAACGCGCCCGCTGCCGGGGCGTCTCAACGCGCTCGGTTGATGAGAGCCGCCTGGAAACCGGCGCCGAACCCGTTGTCAATGTTCACCACGGAGATGCCGCTGGCGCACGAGTTCAGCATTGCGAGGAGCGCCGCCACGCCACCGAACGACGCGCCGTAACCCACCGAGGTGGGCACGGCGATCACGGGCGCATCCACGAGGCCAGCAACGACGGACGGCAGCGCGCCTTCCATGCCCGCCACGGCGATGATCGCGCGCGCCGCCCGGAGCGTCGGCAGCACGGCGAGCAGGCGATGGAGTCCGGCCACGCCGACGTCCTCGATCGTCTCCGTCGCGGCCCCGAGAACGCGGGCGGTCAGGGCGGCTTCGTGGGCCACCGGGCGATCGGACGTCCCGGCGGAGACGACCACGACGCGGCCCTCTCCCTCCGGCAGCTTGCCGAGCGTGACCGCGCGCGCCTCGACGTGCATCTCCGCCTTCGGGAAGGCCTTGCGGAGCGCCGCGCGCGTCGCCTCATCGGCGCGGGTGATGAGCACGGGGCCCGACTTCTTGCGGGCGAGCGACCGCGCGATCGACGTGACCTGCGCCGGCGTCTTGCCCTGGCCGAGGATGACCTCGACGTGTCCGCAGCGCAGGCTCCGGTGATGGTCCACGCGCGCGAAGCCGAGGTCCTCGAACGGCATGCCCGCGAGGCGCGCCACGGCGGCGTCCTCCGTGAGCTTGCCCGTCCGAACGCCGTGCAGCAGGTCGCGGATCTGCCGCTCGTTCATGGTGGCGAGACTCCCGGGGTGGGGGTGCTGGGGGAACGCGGGCGGCCGCGATGCGTGGTCCGCGATAGCATTGCCGGACTCCCGCCGACTTGCCATGCCCCACGACTCACGCCGCGTCATTCTTGCCGTCACGGGCGCCTCTGGCGCCGCGTGCGCCCGCGCCTTGTTGCGCGCCGTGGTCTCATCGCCGCGCGTGGCGGCCATCCACTTCGTCATGTCCGATGCCGCCCGGCGCGTCGCCGCCGAGGAGCTGGGCACGTCCGGGAACTCGGCCGACATCGCCCGCGAGTGGCTCGAGGGCCAGGCCCGGCGCGCCGAGGTCGTGATCCACCCGGTCCGCGACGTCGGAGCGTCCATCGCGTCGGGCTCATTCGCGCATGACGGGATGGTGGTCGTGCCGTGCACGGCGGGGAGCGCCGGCGCCATCGCGCACGGCATGACCCAGAACCTCATCCACCGCGCGGCGGAGTGCTGCCTGAAGGAGCGCCGGCCGCTCATCCTCATGCTGCGGGAGACGCCGCTGTCGCTCGTGACGCTGAGGAACCTGGTCGCGCTTGCCGAGGCGGGCGCGACCGTCATGCCGATCTCGCCGCCGTTCTACCACCGCCCCGAGACGGCCGAGGATGTCGTGGACGATTGCATCGCGCGCGCGCTCGACCACCTCGGCCTCCCAGAACTCGTCCGCAGGCGCTGGGACGGCCACGGGAGCGACGCGCGGTGACGGCCACCTTCCCGGCGCGGCTGCGCGAGTTCTTCGAGATGATCAAGTTCTCGCACTCGCTCTTCGCGCTGCCGTTCGCGTTCGCGGCGATGCTCCTGGCCGCGGACGGCCTGCCCCCGCCGCGCGTGCTGCTGCTGATCGTCGCGTGCATGGTGACCGCCCGGACGGCGGCCATGACCTTCAATCGCATCGTGGACCGCCGCCTCGACGCCGCCAACCCGCGCACCCGCGATCGCGCGCTGCCGGCGGGGCGCGTGAGCCTCCCGCTCGCGTGGGGAATGGTCGCCGTCTCGGCGGCGCTGTTCGTCGTGTCGGCGGCGCTCCTGAACCGGCTGACGCTCGTGCTCGCGCCGGTCGCGCTCGCGATCGTGCTGGGGTACTCCCTCGCCAAGCGGTTCACGTCGCTGTCGCACTGGTGGCTCGGCCTCGGCCTCGCCGTCGCGCCCGTCGGCGCGTGGATCGCGGTGCGGGGGAGCCTCGACCCGCGCATCCTGCTGCTGGGTCTCGCGGTGCTCGCGTGGACCGCGGGCTTCGACGTGCTCTACGCCTGTCAGGACGAGGCCTTCGATCGCGCGACGGGCCTGCACTCCGCGCCGGCGCGTTTCGGCATCGCGGGAGCGTTCTGGCTCTCGCGCGCCAGCCATGCGGTCGCGGTCGCGGCGCTCGTCGCGACCGGCTTCGCCCTGGATCTCTCCCCCGCCTGGTTCGCGGGCACGGGCGTCGTCGCCGGCATCCTGCTGCTGTCCCACATCCTGGTCGCCCCCACCGACCTCTCCCTCCTGCCCCTCGCGTTCTTCCAGTGCAACGTCGCCGTCAGCCTCGCCGTTTTCATCACGGCCCTCGCCGAGAAGGGGGTCGGCGTCCGATGAGACGCCACGGGAGCCGCGGCCGTGCCCCGGGAGCGGCCACGCCGACTGGCCGCGCGTACGCCCGGTCAGCGATCGGCCGTGGCGTTTCGCCGCAAACTGGCCGGTGAGTGGGCGTGCTAGACTGCGCCGCTTCCACCGGAGTCCAGGATGACCCAGGCGCTCGCTTTCAAGGTCGGCGACAAGGTCGTGTACCCCAACCACGGGGTCGCGCTCGTCGAGGAGATCGAGAAGATCACAGTCGCCGGGCAGACCCTCAAGTGCTACTGCCTGCGCGTCGCCGTCAACAAGACGCTCGTCCGCGTGCCCACGCACAACGTCGAGGTGGTCGGCCTGCGCAAGGTCATTGACGAGAAGGAAGCCCAGAAGCTCATGCGGCGCCTGCGCGACACGGACGTCGCCACGGGCACGGACTGGAAGGAGCGCTTCCAGGAGAACGCCGACAAGATGCGCACGGGCGACCTGAAGGACGTCGTCGATGTCCTCAAGAGCCTGACCGTCCTCTCGCAGCAGAAGGAGCTCTCGGATCGAGAGCGCCGCATGCTCGAGAAGGCGCGCTACCTGATGGTGTCCGAGCTGGCTGCGGCCGAGGGCCTGGACGACCCCAAGGTGGAGGAGAAGCTCGACAAGGCGCTCGCAACGCTGCTGAAGAAGCTCGGCCTGGAGGCGAAGGCCTGACGCGCTCGCGCGCACCGGGCGCGTCGCGCGGGGTCACATCCGCGGGGAGCACGGCATGACGATCACCAACCGCCGCTCCCACTTCCTGCTGGCCGCGATCCTGACCGGGATCACCGCGGCTCTCGTCGCCGGCTGGCTCTTCGGCCCGCGCGCGGTGATGTTCCTGCCGCTCGGGACGTTCTTCCTGAACGCGCTGAAGATGATCGTCATCCCGCTGGTCATGACCAGCATGATCGTCGGCGTCGGATCCCTCGGCGACGTCCGCCGCATCGGCCGGACGGGCACGATCACGATCGTCTACTTCATGACGACGACGGGGATCGCCGTCGCCCTCGGCCTCGTGCTGGTCAACATCACGCAACCCGGGCGCGGCGTGGACACCATGACGGCCGAGGTCCCCGAGCGGCTCATCGGGAACGAGGCCGGCGTCTGGGACATCCTGCTGTCCTTCGTGCACCCCTCGCTGTTCGGCGCGATGGCGGACATGAAGGTCCTGCCCGTCCTGGTGTTCTCGCTGGCGTTCGGCGCCGCGCTCACCATGGTGGGGCCGAAGGGTTCGTCCCTGCTCGATCTCATCGAGGGCGCGAACGACGCGCTGCTCAAGGTCGTGGACGCCGTCCTGTGGATCGCGCCGATCGGCGTGTTCGGCCTCGTCGCGGGACAGATCGGCAAGAGCGGCGGCTTCGAGGGGTTCATCCCCGTCATCAAGAGCCTCGCGATGTACTCGGCGACGGTCGTCGGCGGCCTGGCCATCCATGGATTCATCATCCTGCCGCTGATCCTCAAGCTCGTCGCGCGGCGCAAGGTCTTCTCGTTCATTGACGGGGCGGCGCCGGCCGTCACCACCGCGTTCTCGACGGCGTCGTCCTCGGCGACGCTCCCGGTCTCGCTCGACAGCGCGATGGGGCCCTGCGGCGTGTCGCCGCGATCCGCCCGCTTCGTGCTGCCGCTGGGCGCCACGATCAACATGGACGGCACCGCGCTCTATGAAGCCGTCGCCGCGCTCTTCATCGCGCAGGTCTACGGCATCCACCTGTCGCTGACGCAACAGATCATCGTGTTCGCGATGGCCACGCTCGCGGCCGTCGGCGCCGCCGGCATCCCCGAGGCGGGACTCGTCACGATGGTCCTCGTGCTGACCGCCGTGGGCCTGCCGATCGAAGGCATCGGGATCCTCCTCGCCGTGGACTGGCTCCTCGATCGCTGTCGCACGTCCGTGAACGTGTGGGGCGACCTGGTCGGCTCGGCCGTCATCGAGCGCCTCGCGCCGCCGCCGCCCGCCGCGGGCTCGCCGGCATGAGGCCCGTGCGCAAGGTCGTCATCCCCGTCGCGGGCCTGGGCACGCGCATGCTGCCCGCCACCAAGGTCCTCCCGAAGGAGATGGTCCCCATCGCGGGCAAGCCCGCGATCCAGTGGATCGTCGAGGACGCCGCCGCATCCGGCGTCGAGCAGGTGATCCTGGTGACCTCCGCGGGCAAGTCCGCGATCGAGGACCACTTCGACGCCAGTCCGATTCTCGAGCAGTGGCTGGCCGCGCGCGGCAAGCATGACCTGCTCGCGACGGTGCGGGCCACGCGGCAGCTCGCGCGCGTCATCGCCGTGAGGCAGCCGGAACCCCTCGGGCTGGGCCACGCGATCCTCATGGCGAAGGAGGCCGTCGGCAACGAGCGCTTCGCGGTGCTCCTGGCGGACGACATGCTGCACGCCGACACGCCCGCGCTGAAGCAGTGCCTCGACGTGGACGCGGACTGCGTGCTCGGCCTCGCGCGCGTTCCCCGCGAGCACGCGCCGCGCTACGGCATGGTGTCGGTGGCCTCCACGATCGACGAGCGCACGTTCCTGCTCGACGGCATGGTCGAGAAGCCGCAGCCCGAGGACTCGCCGTCGGACCTCGCGATCACGGGAAACCCGTACATCCTCGTCCCCGAGATCTTCTCGATCCTCGAGCGGACGCCGCCCGGGCAGAACGGCGAGATCCAGCTCACCGACGCGCTGAAAGTGCTCGCCACGCGCGCGCGCTTCGCGGGCCGGCTCGTGCAGGGCGAGCGCCTCGACATCGGCAACCCCCTCGGCTTCCTGCAGGCCAACGTCGTGAAGGGCCTCGCCGACGCCAGCGTGGGCGCGGCCTTCGCCGCCTGGCTCAAGGATCGCGCGCGGTAGCCGTGTCCGCGCGCGCATGAGCACGGTTCCATGATCCAGGCTCATGGAACACCGTTCGGGTTGCCCTCGCTCTCGCGGTTGATCCTCGACGCGAGGCGCGGTGGCTTCGTGCTCCGCACGCCATTTCGACGGCGGTCGCGATCCGTCGCGGACACGCGCGACCTCGCGCTGCGCGTCGCGGCATGGCTCGAGGCCGCGGGCATGCGGCGCGAGGATCGCGCGATCCTCTGGGGCCCGAGCAGTCCCGACTGGGTCGCCGCCATGCTGGGCTGCGTGCTGCAGGGCGTGCCCATCGTGCCGCTCGACGATGCCGCGGGCGCGCCCTTCGCCTCCCGCGTGCAGGGCGAGGCGAAGGCCCGCCTCGCCTTCGTCTCCCGCGCGTCCGCCGAGGCCGCCGGAGCGGCGCTGGGCGGCCGCGGCGTTCGCATCGTCATTCTCGAGGATCTCGCCGCGCTGCTCGCGTCCACTCCGCCCGCGCTGCCGGCCGATCTGCCTGTGCTCGACGACTCGGCGCTCCTCGAGATCGTATTCACGTCCGGCACGACCTCGGAGCCCAAGGGCGTGCTGCTCACGCACGGCAACGTGCTCTCGATCCTCCGCGCCCTCGCGCCGGGCCACGCCCGATGGGAAGGCCGGCTCGGCTGGCTCGTCCGGCACCGGCCGGTGCTCACGCTCCTGCCGCTCTCGCACATGTTCGGGCAGGTCGTCGGCATCTTCGTGCCGCTGATGATGGGCCTGTCGAGCACCTTTGTCGCGCCGCAGGGACCGAGCGCCATCCTCGAGGCCATTCGCGCCGAGCGCTGCTTCGTGGTGCTGACGGTGCCGCGCTTCCTGTCGTCGCTGCGCGAGCACCTCGAGGCCGAGGTGGCGATGTCGCCCGCGCGGCGAACGCGCCGGGCCGCGCTGGCCACGGCGTCGCCTGCGCGGCGCGCGCTGGCCTTCCTGGACGTGCGACGCGCGCTCGGCTGGAGGCTCGCGTGCTTCGTCGTGGGCGGCGCCGCGCTCGATCGCGACGAGGAGATGGCGTGGCGCGGCATGGGGTTCTTGATCACGCAGGGCTATGGCCTGACGGAGACCGCGCCCATCGTCACGCTCAGCAACCCGTTCGCGCGCGCCTCCGGCCGGGTCGGCAAGCCGCTGCACGGGCAGGAAATCCGGCTCTCGCCCGAGGGCGAGGTGCTGGTGCGCGGCGGGAACGTCACGCCCGGGTATCTGCAGCGGGGCGAGGTCCGCGGCGTGACGGACGAGGAGGGCTGGTTTCACACGGGCGATCTGGGCGAGATCGACGACGCCGGGCGCCTGCGCATCATCGGCCGCAGCAAGGACGTCATCGTCACGGCCGAGGGGCTGAACGTGCACGCGCGCGATGTCGAGATCGTTCTCGCCCGCGACGCGCGGGTCCGCGACGTCGCGGTGATCGGCATGCCGGGCCCCGGCGGGGAAAGCGTTCACGCCGTGCTGCTCCTCTCGGCCGAGACGCGCGGCGAGCCGGACGAGACCGCGCGCGAGATCGTGCGCAGCGCCAACGCGCAGCTGCCGCCGTACCAGGCCGTGCGCGGCTTCTCCGTCTGGTCGGGCGCGGACTTCCCGCGCACCAGCGCCACCGGGAAGGTCAGGAAGCGCGATCTCGCGGCGGCGCTCGCGGCGGGCGCGACCTCGGCCCGCGTGGACGCGGGAGCCGCGCCGGCCGATGCGCTCGCGACGGCGCTGCGCGCGATGGACGCGGGCGACGGCACGGCGCGGCTGTCGGATCTGGGCCTGTCGAGCCTCGAGACCGTCGAGCTGGTCTCGCGCCTGGAAGGGGAGTACCAGGTCGTGCTCGACGAGACCCGCGTGCGCGCGGACATGACGCTCGCCGAGCTCGGCGCGCTCGTGCGCGCGACGCCGGAGACCGCCGGTGGTGGCGGAGCCTCAACCCGCGTGACCATGCCCCGGTGGGCTCGCGCCGGCTGGGCACGCGCGTTCGGCGCTGGACTGCGATGGTCGCTCGCCTTCCCGGCGCTCGCGTTCTGTTGCCGGCCGTTCCGCGTCGCGGGGCGCGAACATCTCGAGGGGATCCGCGGGCCCGTGCTGCTGGTCGGCAACCATGGCAGCACGCTCGACGCGCCCGCGGTGTTTCGCGCGCTGCCTCGCGCGTGGCGATCGCGCGTCTTCACGGCGATGGCCACCGAGCCCTTCGGGCCCCTGTTTGCGGGTGGCGGCACGCGGATGCAATGGCTGAACCAGGCGTGGCGGTACGTGGCGACCGTGCTCGCCTTCGGCGCGTTTCCGATGCCCCGCGCCTCGGGATTCCGCGCGTCGCTCCAGTACGCGGGAGAGCTCGCCGATCGCGGCGGCTCGATCCTCATCTTCCCCGAGGGGCGCATGACGACCGATGGCAGGCCACAGCCGTTTCGCGGCGGCGCCGGGATCCTCGCGCGCGAGCTCTCGCTCCCCGTGGTTCCCTTCCACATCGCGGGCCTTCACGACGTGCTCCCCCCGGACCGAGGCTGGCGCCCGCGACCGGGGCCCGTTCGCGTCACGTTCGGGGCGCCACTGGCGCTGCCCGCGGGCTCGACGCCTGAGGAGTGGGTTCAGGCGATGGAATCCGCCGTCTGGAGGCTGGCCGCAGACAAGTGAAGGGGACGGATCCCGTTCGTTCGACAATCCGAACATGAAAGAACGGGTCGCTCGCCGAGATCGCTTGTGCGCGGCGCGGCGCCGGGGGAGGCTCTCGGCGGGTCGCGCCCTTCCCAGGTTCGCGACCTGCCTCCCTCGAAACCGATATCGGTCTTTCGGCGTGCCGGGAGCAGCCCCTCGCTGCTCCCGCGCGCCGTTGTTTTTTTCCGCTGCGTGCGGCGCCCGCCGGTCAGCGCTCCGCGGAGGCGGCCGCTCCGTCCGCGACGAGGGTCCACGCGAACTCGATCCCGTGAGACCCGTCCGTGCCGTCGTCCACGCGCGCGTGGAGAGCGGTGCCGTGGCGCCGGTACGTGATGCGGCGCGGGAAGTCGTGCTCGGGGTTCTCGAAGACGGCGAGCTGACCCTCCGCCCGTGTCAGGAGGAAGGCTGTCGGCTTGCCGCCTCCCGGCTGCGCGACATAGGCGACGGCGTTCTCGCGCTGCTCGACGCGGAGAAACTCGAAGGACACGCGCCCCTTGCGCGAGACCGATCGGTTCAAGCCCACCATGAGGCCGCTCTTCGGCGGCAGCCAGAGCTCTTCCGAGCTCGAGCCTCCGGGACCCTCGGCGCTCCAGTGGCCGGTCAGGAACGCCAGCGCGTCGATCGAGAAGGCCGGCGCCGCTGCCGACGCCGATGCCGGGTGCTCGACGGGCGGCGGCGGCGAGGGCGCGCCGGAGGTGTCCTGGGCGCGCGCCGCGGCAACGGCCGCGAGAGCAAGGATGATGAGGACATGCATGCGCGGCATCATGTCCGCCCCGGTTCGAGACGGGCAAGGGCGCGCTGCATGCCGGCATCGCCGCGAGCGCGGGCTTCGGCGAGCGTGACCCATGCCAGCGCCTTCGTCTCCCGCGGGTCGGCCACGATGCGCTCGGGGCTCCGCGTTCGCAGCAGGAAACGCAGGTCGAGGTGATCGTGAGCGGGCTCCGCGCCGCGAGCCGGGATCCGGTGAACATCCACGTCCAGCAAGCGCGGCGCTCCGTCGGCCAGCCGCAGGTCCTCGTCGAACGCGAGGTCGGCCAGGCCCGACTCCTCGCGAGCCTCGCGCAGCGCGACGTGCTCCGCGACGCGCTCCTGCTCCGCATGCCCGCCGAGCTGCACCCAGATCCCGAGCCGGAGGTGATGCGTCAGGAGCACGCGCCCGGCGGGATCGAGCACGAACGCCGAACCCGTGAGATGCCCCTCGACCAGCGTGCGATCGAACGGGTTCGCGTGACGCGCGACGAAGTCCAGGACGCGAGCCAGGTGCGTCTGCTCCGCAGCATCGGCAGGCGCGTGCGCCGCCAGGAGTGCCCCGAGCCGCGCCCGCTCGTCCGCCGTCAGCGCGCTGCCCGCCGCGATCACGCCTGGAGCTTCGACACGAACGCCACGGCCTCCTTGGCACAGTCCGGGCAGTAGCCGTAGCGATCCACCATGACCTGCATGGTCTCGTTGACCCGCTTGCGAAGCTCGGCCGGGAGCGACGCCATGTCGTCCGTGCCGAAGAGAAGCAAGCTGTCGCGCACGGCTTCGATGATCTTGCGGTTGCGCTGATAGTAGTCGTCGCGCAGCGACTCGATGAGGTCCGGGAAGAGCGTGGCGTAGTCCGGCTTCTCGCCCGAGTGATCGACGTGCCACGCGCCGATGCGGCCGATGAGATTCTCGCGGAACGCCGTGGGCAGAGCTCCGCGCGCGATCACGGCCTCGACCTCGGCGATGAACTTCTCATCCGGCGCCTCGAGCTTGCCGGTCACCGTGTCCAGCACGCCCTCGCGCATGCGCAGCGCGTTGACGTGCTGCACGTAGCGCCGGAAGACCTTCTGGTACTCGTCCGGTGGCACGAGCGACATCGCGGTGCGCACCTCGTCACCGACGATTTCCGTGTAGACGGTCGTGGCGGTGTCGATCATCGCCTCGGCGTCGTGGTAGCCGGCGTCGGCGTCCACGCGCAGGAACTCGTACAGCGTCTTGTCCTTCACCAGGCGGCGCAGCTGCCGGAAGAGCGACGGCGGCGAGATGCACGGCGACTCCGTGTCGTAACGGCAGTCCGTGAGCACGCCGCGGATCTCGCGCGCCGACGGGCCGTAGCGGCCCTCGTAGTGCAGCGAGTCGCGCCACTCGTCGCGCAGCGCCCGCAACTGACCGACGAGCAGCGACCGCTCATCGGGGCTCAGCCGCGCGGGCGCGATGCCCTCGTCGTACAGGCGCGCCTTCTCGAGGGGCTTGAGATCGCGCAGGATGCTGCGGAGCTCCGTCGGATACGTGTCCGCGTCCGGCCGGTGAAGCCGGCAGAGCACGGCCCAGGTCGCCGCGATGCGCGCGACGTGAGGCGCCACGTGCTTGCGCGTGCCCTCGCTCGCCAGCAGGTCCTCGTGCACGCGCTCCTCGAGCGAGATCTGCAGCAGGTAAGGAACCGTCACGAGGTCCATGCGCGCGTTGAAGCTCGGAAAGACAGCCGTCTTCTTCAGCTCATCGAGCTGGGCTTCGTTGCTCGTCGCGACCAGCACGACGTTCAGGTAGGCGATCGAGCTCGGGAGCTGCACGATGCCCTTCTCGCACGTCGCGAGAAGGTACTTGTTCATCTCGAACGGTCGCTTCAGGAAGTCGCTGAACTCCACCATCCCCATGTTCCCGTCCACGAGATCGCCCACGGGAACGAACAGCGACATGTCCTGGAACGCGGGCGGCAGAGCGGCGAACGTCCTGTCGGCGGTGACCTGGACCTCGCCGGCGTCCACGTGCGTCTGCGGCGTCACGCGCACCGTCGAGCGCCGGTAGCGCTGCGAGATGAAGTACCGCTCGACCTGAACGTGGCGGAGCACCTCCTGGATGTTGCCGCGGTGCAGGCGGAACAGGCCCTCCCAGATCTTCTTGCACTTGGCGCAGAGCTCGCCCTCGAGCAGCCACTGGTGCGCGCGGCGCGACTCGCGCGTGGCCGAGAGCTCCGGGAACATCTCGCGGCGCAGCCGCGGCGGGATGACGAAGATCGGCGGGTCCTTGAGCTCGCAGGCGATCTTGGCGGCGATCTCGTCCTGGCTGAGGTAGGCGTACGACTCCTCCCGCGAGGTCGCGGACGCGCGATCGTCGGTGAAGCCGACCCTCTTGCCCTGCGCCTCCCGCGTGGGGAACACCCAGCTGAAGCGATGCAGCGCGCCCTCGGGCGTGCGCGAGTAGTGCTCGAGCGCGCGGAACACGAGCTCGCAGAACGTGGTCTTCGCAGAGCCGTTCGGCCCGTGCAGGAAGATCAACTTGTCCGCGCGGCCCTCGCGAACGAACGCCTTGAGCGCCTGGTAGAACTCGCGCTGGACGTCCTCCTGGCCCACGAGGGGATCGCGCCCCTCCTCGAAGGGAGCGTCGAAGAGCTTCCAGCGCGTGAGCTCGCCCCCGATGCGGCGGACGCGCTCGGTGCCCCAGTGATCGAAGCAGTCGGCGAGGTAGGCCGCCGCGATCCGGCCGAAGCGCGCGGGATCCGAGCGAAAGCCCTCGAGGTACTCGCGAAAGGAGACGACCCGGCTCTCGCTCTCGAAGGTCCGCGACGTGCGCTCGTTCAGCTGCTTGAGAAGGTCCCGGGTGTCCATGCGCGAGGCCTCGACGGCGCCCTCGGGGTGCGGTTCGAGCGCAGCGCCGCGATGCTATCATGGCGGTTCGCGTGACCCTGGCTGGCTGCGCCTCTCGGGGCCGCCCCTCTGCCCTGACCGGAGAACCTCCGATGCGACACCCCGCGCTCCGCATGCTGACGGTCCTGCTGCTGGCCAGCGTCCCGGTACTCGAGGCGCACGCCAGGCCCGAGGCTCCGTCGCGTCGCTCAGCGACCGATGCCAGGAGCGACGCCGGCGTCATGCTGCGCGTGCGCGCAGGGCTCCTCCGCGCGGAGGACGAGCGCAACGCCAGCGATCCCGCGATCGCTCACGCGCTCGCTCACCCCGTCGCCGCCGTGCGCTGGCGCGCCGTGCGCGCTCTCGGCCGCATCGGCGACGCCGCGAGCGTTCCGCGCGTCACGGCAGCGCTCGTGGATGCCGACGCCTCGGTCCGGCGCGAGGCCGCCTTCGCCCTGGGCGAGATCGAAAGCCCGGCGGCGTTCATGGCGCTCGCGCGCGCCGCGGTGTCGGACGATGCCGAACTCCGGGCGCTGGTGGCCGAGGCGCTGGCCAAGATCGCATGGAGTGCGGCCGAGCGATCGCAGGCGGGCGCGCTGGTGCTGGACCGGCTCGCGAACCCGGCCACCGAGCAGGACGCGCGCGTCGTCGCCCGCGCGCTGCGCGCGAGCTGGCGGTTCGGCGCCGACACGCCCGGGCTCGTGTCCGCGCTGGGCCGCGCCTACGTCTCGCCTGACGCCGCGATCTCGGAGGCCGCGGCGTACGCCGCCGCGCGGCTCGGCGATCCCCGCCTGGGAACGCTGTACGAGCTCGCCGCGAAGGATCCGCGACCCGCCGTGCGCGCGCTCGCGTGCCGCGGGCTCGGCCGGCTCGCGCGAGGCAAGGCTCCCGAGACGCAGACCGGCCTCGACCGGCGCGCGATCCTCGTGCGCCGCGCGCTCGACGTTGATGCGGACGTCCGTCTCGCGGCCCTCGCCGCGCTCGAACCCTTCCCTCCCGTCGAGCCCGTTCTCGCGCAGGAGATCCTGGACGTCACGCTGCGATCCACCGACCCGGGCCTGCAGCGACAGGCTCTCTCGCTGATCGGCGCGTGGCGGCTCCATCACGAGTTGCCCGCGGTCCAGCGCGTCATGCAACTCGGTCCGCGCGACCTGTTCGCGGAAGCTGCCGCGGCGCTCGTGCGGATCCAGGGCACGGACGCGATCCCGACGCTGGCGCGAGCGGCGAGCGCCCCCGACTGGCGTGGCCGAGCGTCCGTGGCCGAGGCTCTGGGCGCGCCCGATCTGGCGGCATCGGCCGAGGCGCGCGACCTCTTGCGCCGCCTGCTCGCCGACGCCGACGCGCGCGTCGTCGCGCCCGCCCTCGAGTCCATTGCGGCCAGCTCCCAGGAGGACCCCGTCCCGACCGTGCTCGCGCACCTCGGCGCCAGCGATGTCGTGGTCCGCGCCGTCGCGGCGTCCGCGATCCCGAAGCTGGCGACCGACGGCAAGATCGCGCGCGCGGAAGCCGCCGCGGCGCTCCGCCGCGCGTGGCGCGAATCCAGCGCCGACGGCGGCGACGATGCCCGCATCGCGTGCGTCGAGGCCCTCGCGGATCTGCTGGGCGCCGACGCGCGAGCCGATCTCCTCGCGGCGGCCGGGGACCACTCCTGGCCGATCCGGCTGCGCGCGCGGTCTCTCATGAGCAAGCTGGAGATCGCGCCGCCACCGCTCGGGATCGTGGGGCTCGGGCGCCCGCTCGCGTTCTACATGGACATGGCGAGCCGCGAGGCCGGCTCGGCGCCGACCCTGCTGCGGCTGATGACGGAGCGCGGTCAGATCGATGTCGCGCTGGCGACGGCCGACGCGCCGCTGACGGTCTTCCAGATCACCGAGCTCGCGCGCCAGGGCTACTTCAACGGCCTGACCTTCCACCGGGTCGTGCCGGACTTCGTCGCGCAGGGAGGATGCCCGCGAGGCGACGGCACGGGCGGGCCGCCACTCAGCCTGCGGTGCGAGGTCAATCGGCTCCCCTACGAGCGCGGCGCCGCCGGCATGGCGCTGTCGGGCAAGGACACGGGCGGCAGCCAGTTCTTCTTCACGCTCTCGCCGCAGCCCCACCTCGACGGCGGCTACACCGTGTTCGGCTACGTCACGCCGGACACGATGCCCGTCGTGGACGCCCTCCGCCGCCTGGACGTCATCCGCGAGGCCCGCGTGATCGAGGCGGGGCTCGCGGATCCGGTCGCCTCCCTGCCGTGAACCCGACCGCCCCTTCGCGCGTACCTGCTTGGCCACGTTCCGGCCTGGCGGGCTGACGTCCGCCATGGCCTCGAGCGACAGCGATCTCGCGGCGCTCTCGGACGAAGACATCGTCCAGCGCGTCCTTCGCGGCGACGGCGACGCGTTCGGAACGCTCGTGCGGCGTCACGAGGGCCGCGTGATCGCCGTCGTGTCGCGGTTCATCCGGAATCGGGATGCGGCGCTCGAGGTCGCGCATGAGACGTTCATCAAGGCCTGGCGGCACCTCGCCCGGTACGACCCTGCCTGGCGCTTCTCGACCTGGCTCAACACGATCGCCAGCAACGCGGCCATCGATCACCTCCGGCGCCGGAAGAACGCCGCGCTCTCGCTCGATGAGCCCATCAGCATGGACGGCGAGGACATCGCGCGCGAGGTCGAGGCCACCGGTCCGTCGGCTGCCGAGCTCTTCGACGCGCGCCAGATGGCGAGTCACCTCGAGCAAGCCATCGAAGAACTCCCCCCCGCGTTCCGCCAGCTCCTATTGCTGCGCCACCCCGGCGGCAAGTCCTACGACGAGATCGCGGCGCTCACCAAGCTCCCCGTCGGTACTGTCAAGAACCGCATCTTTCGCGCGCGCCAGGCGCTCAAGGAGAGGCTGGGAGCCATCCTCCCGGCCGACCTGTGATGACATGCCAGCGGTTGCCTGAATGAACACGTGTGATCAGATTCGCGAGCACCTGCAGGCCCGCGCCGAGGGCGAGCTGCCCCCGCGCGAGTCGGGAGCGCTCGATGCCCACCTCTCCGGCTGCGCCGCCTGCGCCGCCGAGCACGGCGCCTGGCTCGCGCTCCTGGAGTCACTCGAGGCGCTCCCGCCGGCGCCCGTGCCCGAGGGCTTCGCCGAGAGCGTCATGCGCGACCTCCCCGAGATGCTGCCGGCGCGCGAGGGCCCGCGGCATCTCGTCGGATGGGGTGTCGTCGTGACGGCGATCCTGTCGGCGTTCGTCGCGATGCTCGGCACGATCCACGGCACGGCAGGCGCCGCCATCGCGCGCGAGACGCTTCAGCCGCTGGCCGGGTCGCTCCACCTCGGCGGCCTCATGGTCGCGCACGCCGCGACCGCCACGCTGGTCGCGCTGCGGTTCATGTCCGAAGCGCTCGCGGGCCTCGGCCCCGGCGGCAAGCTCGCGTTCATCCTGGCCTTCGCCGCCGTGAACGCGTCCCTCTTCGCGCTGATCGCGCGTTGCGTGCCCGCCGGCTCGCTCGGCAACGACGTCACTCGACGGTGACGCTCTTGGCGAGGTTCCGGGGCTGATCGACATCGCAGCCCCGCCGGACCGCGACGTGGTAGGCCAGCAGCTGCAACGGCACGACGGCGACGATCGGCGCCAGCATCTCGTCCACCTCCGGGATCTCGATGACGTGGTCGGCCGCCCGCGCGACCCGGTCGTCCCCCTTCGTCACGACCGCCACGAGCAGGCCGTCGCGCGCCTTCACCTCCTGCAGGTTGCTCGCCACCTTCTCGTACCAGGAGCCCGCGGTCGCGAGGCCGATGACCGGCATGGTCGCGTCGATCAGCGCGATGGGCCCGTGCTTCATCTCGCCAGCCGGATAGCCCTCGGCATGGATGTACGAGATCTCCTTGAGCTTGAGCGCCCCCTCCAGCGCCACCGGATGCATGAGCCCGCGCCCCAGAAACAGGCAGTGCTGGAAGCCCTCGAGCTGGCGCGCGAGCTCCTCGATCGCTGGCTCCGCGCGGAGCGTTTCCTCCACGAGGCGCGGGAGCGTGCGGAGCGCGGTCGCGAGTTCCCGCACGCGCTCGGTCCCGAGCGTCCCGCGAGCCTGGCCGATGCGGATCGCGAGCAGGGTCATCGCGACCAGCTGGGACGTGTGCGCCTTGGTGGAGGCGACGCCGATCTCGATGCCGGCGCGCGCGTGGAGCACGCCGTCCGCCAGGCGCGTCGCGAGGCTCCCCAGGTTGTTGCACGCCGCGAGCAACCGCGCGCCGAGCGCCCTGGCCTCCTTCATCGCCGCGACAGTGTCCGCCGTCTCGCCCGATTGCGTGATGGCGACCGCGAGCGTTCGCGGCGCGAGCACGGGCTGCCGGTAGCGGAACTCGCTCGCGATCTCGACATCGCACGGCACGCGCGCCAGCGTCTCGATGAGATGCCTGCCGACCAGGCCCGCATGCCAGCTCGTGCCGCAACCCAGGATCAGCACGCGGTCGAGCTCGCGCAGGTACGCGTCGTCGAGGCCCGCGTCGGGGAGGTCCACGCCGCCGCCGTCCGGACGCACGTGCCCCACGAGCATTTCCTCCAGCGTGCGCGGCTGCTCGTGGATCTCCTTGAGCATGAAGTGCTTGTACCCGCCCTTCTCGGCCTCGACGGGATTCCAGTCCACGTGTCGCGGGGCCCGCTCGACCGGAAGCCCCGCGCCATCCACGACGCGCACGCGCGACGCGGTGATCTCCGCGATGTCTCCCTCTTGCAGGAACACGATCTCGCGCGCGTGCGGGAGAATGGGCGCGAGGTCCGACGCGGCGACGGCCCGCCCCTCCGCCAGCCCCACCAGCGCTGGCGGGCCGTTGGTCGAGACCACGAGCGTTCCGGGCTCGTGCTTGCTGATCACCGCCAGGGCGTGCACGCCGCGGACCTCGCGCAGCGTCGCGAGCACGGCATCGAGCAGCGACTTCGCGGCGCCCCCGCGGCCGCAGGGCGCGAAGTGCCCCTCGACGAGGTGCGCGAGGACCTCCGTGTCCGTCTGCGTCTTCAGGACGTGCCCGGCATCGGCCAGCCGCGCGCGCAGCTCGAGATAGTTCTCGATGATTCCGTTGTGGACGAGCGCGACGTCCTCGCCGCAGGACGCATGAGGGTGCGCGTTCTCGTCGGACGGGCGGCCGTGCGTCGCCCAGCGCGTGTGCGCGATTCCCGTGGAGCCGCTCGCGGGAGTGGCGCGGAGCGCCTCCTCGAGGCGCGCGATCTTCCCGGCCGCGCGCACGCGGCGCAGCTCCCCGTCGGCGCCGATGACCGCGACGCCCGCCGAGTCATAGCCGCGGTATTCCAGGCGCCGCAGCCCGCTGACCAGCTCCGGCACGACATCCGTCCCGCCGACGACACCGACGATTCCGCACATGCTGTCCGCCCGCTTTCATTCCGTCCCGTGAGTTGAACTGATCCCATGCTCGTCGCGTCTCCCCGGACCCGCGAGATGCGCGCAGAATGGAAGGCCTCGGCCAGGAGAGAGACTACGCAACGTCCGTGCCACGCGCTCGGTTCCCGTCGTGCCCGCCAGGAGGGCTCGCCGCGCGCGACGGCGCCAGCGTCGTGTCCGGCCCGCCACGCCGCCGTGGCGTCGCGGACACGCCCGGACGATCAGGCGGGCTCGATCGTCGCGCCGGCCGGGATCTCGCCGCCCGCCCGCGAGAGCGGCCCGCGAATGACCGCGCCGTCTCCGACGATCACGTCGTGCAGGCAGACGAGCGGACCGATCTCGCAGCGCTCGCCCAGGCGCGTGCGTCCTTGCAAGGTCACGAAGGGACCCAGCGAGCTCCCGGCGCCCACCGTGGCGTCGGCCTCGACGACGACGTTCGCGGGATCGACGAGCGTGACGCCGGCGTCCATGAGCTCGAGCGCCCGGGCCCTCCGATAGCGATCCTCGGCCTGCGCGAGCTGGGCCTGCGTGTTGATCCCCGCGACCTCGTCCTCGGCGACCTCGAGCGCGAACACGCGGCGGCCAGATCCGGCGAGCTGCTCGATGACATCGGTCAGGAAGATCTCGCCGCTCCGGCCGCGGGGAGGCAGGTCCGCGAGCAGGGGCAGGACCGCCGCGGCGTCGAACGCATAGAGCGCCGCGTTGACCTCGCCGATGGCGCGCTCCTCGGCCGTGGCGAGCGCGTCCTCGACGATGGCCCGGACGCCGCCGTCCGCATCGCGCACGATGCGCCCGTAGCCAGCCGGATCGTCGGGTCGAAACGTGAGCAGCGTCGCGGCGGCGGCGCTGGTCGCGTGCAGGTCGAGCATCCGCTCGAGCGTGGCCGTCGTCAGCCCCGGCACGTCGCCCGCGAGCACGATCAGCGTGGACGCTCCGGGGAGCGGGAGAGCCGAGACGAGAGCGTGGCCCGTACCGAGCTGGCGTTCCTGCACCGCGAAGGTGACGCCCTCGCTCGCGAGCGCCTCGCGCACCGCGTCGCGTTCGTGGCCGATGACCACTTGCACGCGCTTCGCGAGGGGACGCACGGCGCGCACGGCCCACGTGACGAGCGGAAGCCCGCCCACGCGGTGCAGCACCTTCGCCCGGCCCGATCGCATGCGCGTGCCGAGACCGGCGGCAAGAATGACGGCCGCGCGTCCCTCCGCCTGGGGCGGCCGCGCGAGAGGCGGGGCGCTCAGAAGTCCGGCCCCATCACGAGGTCCAGGAAGTCAGGATGATCCTCGATGGCGTCGAAGTCGCTGACGTTGGACACGTAGTGGCGCCGGCTGGGATCGATCTCGAACGCGCGACGCAGAGCCGCCAGGCACCCGTCCGTGTCGCCGGCGCCGATGCGGGCCGACGCCAGGGCCACGTGAACGGACGCGTCGTCCGGGGAGTGCTCCGCGGCGCGCTCGAGGTGGCGGACCGCCTCCTTGAAGTCGCCGTCGTTGAGCAGGAAGACGCCCACCTCGAAGGACTCGGCCGCATTGCGCGTCTGCCGCACGGGCTTGCGCGCGTCGCCCGCCTGCGTGCAGATGCGCAGGTACGCCCGCGCCCGATCGCAGAGGCCGAGCTGCTGCGGGTACTGGTCCAGGAGGGCCTGGAAGCGGGCGCTCGCCTTCTGGAGGTCCTTCTGCTGGAAGAGGCGCATGCCCTTCTCGTACTCCTCGAGGGCGGCGCCGCGCTGTTCGGACGCCAGCGTGGCGGCATCGGACTTCTTGGCCTTGTTCATGAGCACCTCGGGAAGAGACAGGGCGGGCGTGGGCGGGCGGATGGCCGCGGCGGGGGCGAACGGGAACCGCAGATGGTGCCCGCCCCCGGGCCAGCCGTCAAGGCCAACTCCCCCGCCCCGCCTTGCCCCGCCTCGCGGACGGCGCGGACGGCGCGGCCGGCCCAGCCGCCGCCCGGTGGCGCGGCAGACCCCCGGCGATGCCCGCCGGGGCCGGAGGCGGTGCGCGATGGGCGCGAGGGGACGACCCGGGCGCATGCTAGATTCGCCACGACTAGGCGCAGCTGTCGGCAGGCCATCCCTCACGATCCACGCCCACGCGGCCGGAGCAGTGACTCTCGTCATGAAGGTCGCCAGGACAACGCAGGCCGCGGAGGTCGGAGTCGTTCTCCTCGCCGTGCTCGTCGGCCTGGCGGCAGCGGGCGAGCCGCTGCTTCTCGGGCGAGACTGGTTTCTGCGGGACCTGCTGATGCACTTCCTGCCGGTCAAGGAGCTGCAGGCATCGCTTCTCGCGCACGGCCAGATGCCGTGGTGGGATCCCTGGCGCCACGGCGGTCAGCCCCTCCTGGCAAGCCCCAACACGGTCTCGCTTCATCCCGCCGTCCTACCATACCTGTTGTTACCTACGAGCGTGGCGCTCGGCCTGACGGTCGCGGCGTGCACCGCCGCCAGCATGCTGGCGATGGATCGACTGGCGCGGCGGCTGGGCGGACGGGCCGCGGACGGTGCGCTCGCCGCGCTTGCTTTCGGCACGAGCGGCGTGCTCGCCTCCTGCGTGAACCTCCAGCCCCTGTTTCTCGGCGTCTGCGCCGTGCCGCCCCTCGTCCTCTTCCTGGACGAGCACCTGCGCAGCGGGAGTCTTCGCGCGCTCGCTCTCGCGATGCTCTGTGGCGCGTGGATCGCGCTCGCGGGGCAACCGGAGGCGGCCCTCGTCGCGGCGTTCACGGGGCTGACCTGGTCTGTCATCCGCCCCGCGAACGCCAGCCTCGCGCGCCGTCTGGGCGGTCTCGTCGCCGTGGGTGCCGGCACGCTGGCCATCGCAGCGGTTCAGGTGATTCCGGCCGTCCATCTTCTGGCAGATAGCGCGCGGGGCGCAGGCCTCGCTCGGGACGTTGCCCTGTCCTGGTCGGTCAATCCGCGTCGCCTCCCCGAGCTGATGGTCCCGGGCTTCCTGGGGAGCGTGGACGAGATGGATCCCGGCGCGCTCTGGTCAGCAGGCATCGAAATGCCCCCGTTCCCTTACCTCGTGAGCCTGCACCTGGGCGCCGTGCCGCTCCTGCTCGCTCTTGCTGGCGCTTGCGGCAAGCCTGACGCGAAGGCGCCGCGGCGCCTTCGCAACGGCCTCGCTGGCCTCGCCATCGCAGCGCTCGCGGTCGCCCTCGGTCGCCACCTTCCCGGGTTCACCCTCCTGGATCATCCGCTGCCCGTTCGCTTCCCGGTGAAGGCGGCGTGCGCTCTGCTGGTTCCGGTGGCGCTGCTCGCCGCGCTGGGAGTCGCCGAGATGAGGGCGGGGAGTCTCGCGGCCAGACGCGTCAGCGCCATCGCCGCTGCGCTTGTCATCGCGTTCGGCGTCGCGACCGCGGCATGTCAGTGGGCGACACCCGGCACGCTCCGTGCAATCGAGTGGTGGTTCGAGATGGAAGCGCCGCAGGCTGCCCGTCGCCTCGTGCCAGCATTCGGTGTCGCGACCCTGCAGGCGGGTGTCGTCGCGCTGCTGCCCGCCCTCCTCCGATTCCGCGCGGGCGTATTCGCGCTGCACGCGGTCGTCCTGGCAACAGGGTTGCACGTGTTCTGGGCCGTGAATCCGGCGGCACCACCGGAAGCGCTCCGCGGCGTGCCGCCGGCAGCCTCCATCGCGCTCGAGGCGCTGGGCACGACAGGAGGAAGGCTCTACGCGGACGCTGGCGAGGAGCGCTTTCGGATCGCCGCCCCGGCCAACGAGCGCTACTACCTGGACCGCTGGCTCCTCGCTCGCCTCTCGGAAGCGTACGCTGCTCGGTACGACATCCCGGTGGTGCTGCATGACGACTTCGATGGCCTCGTGCCGGTGGCGCTGGCGGAGTACGTCAAGACGACTTCGGCAGCGGCCTGGCGAGCGCGCACGGCCCTCGCTGCCTCGGCGGGAGCGGCCCTCGTGGGCACGACGGCCGCTGTCGATGGCGACGGCCTCGCGTTGCTCGCCGAAGTCCCCACAGGGGGGAACAGCCCGCTCCGGTTATTCCGCGTCAACGACGCGGTGCCTCCGGTGCGCTTCGTCTCGCGCTCGGTCGCGGCTCGTGACCTCGCCAACGCCCTTCAGCTCGTCGCGCGGCCTGGCCGGAATCCTCGGGATGAGGTCGTGCTCACGGGTGGGCCGGAGTTCGCCAGCGATCCCCCGTGCACGGCGCTCGTCGTCCCTTCTTCCCTCGGTACGGCCGCCGACTGGACGGGAACGCTGGACGCGCCGTGCGCCGGGTTCGTCGTCCTGGCTCGTCCTCCGCACGCCGGCACGCGCGTCACGCTGGACGGACGCGAGGTTCCGTTGCTGCCAGCGGATGCGGCGTTCCTGGCCATTGCGGTGACGCCGGGACACCACGTGATCTCCTGGCGCTACCGTCCGCCAGGCTTCGCCACGGGCGCGGGAATCAGCATGGGCGCGCTCGCTGCAGTTCTCTTGCTCCTGGCATTCGGAGCGGCCCCGCGCTCGCAAGCTGTGCGGGCGGGCGGCGCGCACGGCCCCTCGTCCTGCAGCCCGGACGCCGTGCTCGAGGAGCCGACGGGCTGACCCCGTGAAGCGGCCGCTCCGCCTCGTGCCGGGGCGGGTCGCCCCGGTCGCTCGGCCATGCGGGCTACAGGCGCGGCCTCGAAGTGCCGATCCAGGAGGGAAGGGAAGTGCCCGGCGAACGTCCGCCGTGGCCCGCGCCCCCCGTGGAGTTCTGGCCGTGGCCGATGTCCCGCACGTCCTGGTCGTGGACGACGAGCCTGCTGACAACCAGTTCCTGACGGCCGCGCTCCGCGGGCTCGGCCACGCCGTCGAGTCCGCGCTCGACGGCCAGGCAGCCCTCGAGGCGATCAAGGCGCGCCCGCCCGCGCTGGTCTTTCTCGACATGTTGCTGCCGAAGGTGGATGGCCTGACCGTGCTCAAGGCCCTCCGCGAGGCGGACCCGGCCGTGCCGGTCTACATGATGTCGGGCGTCTACAAGAAGAAGTCCTACGAGACCGAGGCGGTGGACCACCTTCGCGCCACGGGCTACCTCTGCAAGCCGCTGAGTCTCGTGCAGGTCTGGGATCTGGCCGAGCGTCACCTGCCCGGCCCGCAGGCGCCGCCCGCGGACACGCCCGGCGTGCCGAGCTGGAGGCGACCCATCGTCACGGTGGTCGGCGATCTCCTGTGCGATCGCCGCACCGGCATCCTGTTTCTGCGATCGGGCGCCGGAGCCGCCGCGCTGTCCTTCGAGGACGGCCAGATCGTCCACGGCGTCTGCAACGACGCCCGCCTCCGGCTGGATCGCGTCCTCCACGCGGCCGGCAAGATCACCACCGCGCAGCTCGCCGAGATCGCGCCGGCGGTCGCGGCCGCGCGCGGCGGAGCAGGCGAACTGCTCGTGCAGCGCGGCCTGGTGAGCGCCGAAGACCTGAACGAAGCGCGGACGCTGGCGCAGCGCAACCACGTGACCTGGCCCCTGACCTGGAACCCCGCGACGAGCTGGTTCGTGCCGAGCGAGATCCCGCGGTCGGAGCCGCAGAAGCTGCGCCTGGATGGACCGGCGCTCGTGTTCTGGGCCGGACGGCATCTCGAGATTGACGAGCACGTCCTGCGCTCGCTCCCGCGCCCCGAGGCCCGCATCCGATGCCAGCGCGATCCGCGCGAGCTCGTGCAGCCTTTCGGGCTCTCGCCAGACGAGGTCGCCCTCATCCAGCTGATGGACGGGACCCGCTCCCTCGCGCAGGTGCGCGCCATCGGGCGGATGATGCAGATCGATGTCGAGCGCATCCTTCTCGGGTTGCACTCGCTGCGCCTGCTCGAAGCGCACGTGGATCCGGGCGCGCAGGATCGCCCGGCCGCCAGGTTCGGCTTCGCGATGCCCGCGGCGGGCGATCTCGACAAGTTTCCAGCGGCGCTCCTCATGGTCTCGGCGGCGCTCGGAGGCAAGACCGGGGTGCTCCAGCTCGAGAAGGCAGCCCCCGACGGGTCCCGCTCCACGTGCCAGATCCACTTCTGCGATGGCAGCATCGCGTTCGCGACGTCCGACGACCCGGCGACGCGCATCGGACAGGTCCTGCTGCGCAGCTCCATGGTCACGCAGGAGCAACTCGACGCCGCCCTGGCGCTAGCGGCATCCGCGCCGGGGCTGCCGCTCGGCCGCGTGCTGGTGGGACAGGGCGTGCTCAAGCCCGACGACTTGCACGCCGGCCTCGTGCAGCAGGTCCTGAGCGTCGTGACGACGCTCGTGGGCTGGAACTCGGGGACGTTCCGCTACGAGGAAACGGAAGGGCCGCCGCGCGACATCGTGCCGCTGGGACTGGACGCGCGCCAGGCGCTGCTCAGCGCCATGCGCGCCTGCCCCTTCGCGGATCTCGCCTCCAAGGTCCCGTCGCGCGAAGCGCACTTGCGCCGCGTGGCTGCGGGCCATCAGATCGCGGAGGGCCTGACCCTGACCGACCTGGAGGAACGCGCGTGCGCCACCGCGGATGGCTCGCGCAGCGTGCGCGAGATCGCGGCTGGCGCGCCCGAGGGCGAAGAGGCCGCGCTGCGGGCCATCTGCGCCATGATCACGCTCGGGCTGATCGAAGGCTACGTGCCGGCGATGAGGCCTGCCGGCCAGGCCGTCGCGTCGCTGCCGCACGCCGGCGCCGCCGCGCCCGCGGTGGCGGCGGCGCGCGCGCCTGACCTTGCGACCGGAAGCCCGCCGGCCGCGCCCGCGCGAGCCCGCGCGGTGATCATGGACGACGAGAGCTTCGGGCTCGAGGACACCATCGTCGCTGGCGAGGGCGAGTTCGGCGCCGCGACGGATGGTGGCCAGCCGTACGCCACGGGTGAGACATCCTTTGGCGGCCTCGAGGAGGCCTTGCTCACGGACAACGCCTGGCTCGCGCCCCGCATGCCAGCGGATTCGCCACCCGCGGCGTGCCTCATCCCGGGCGCGGAGCCGGAACCGCTCCCGCTGTGCGAGCCCCTCGCGGCGGAACCCTCGGCCCCGGGAAACCTGTCGTTCGGCGACGATCTTCGCGAGCTCGGGTCGTTCTCCGAGAACCTCGGCCTGGACTCGCTCTGGCCGGGGCTCGCCAGCACGGGTCCGACGGGCGGGGCAACCGTGGCGACCCCGACCCTCACGGAAAAGCAGGCGGCGGCGACCTGCGCCTTTCTCGCGCAGCTCTCCCGATGGCTCAAGACCTGCCCCGAGGCGGTGCCCGAGTCGGTCAGGGCTGAACTTCCCGCTGAGATCAGGGCCATGTTCGAACTCTGAGACGGCGCGGCGGGGCCAGCCCGACCCACGGGTCGGGGCCCGCCGGGCCCGCCGCCCGGGACCGCACCTTGCCCTCGCGCAGGCCCCCGGGCTCACTTTTCTGATGAGATTCGAATAAAGTTCGAACAACCTCCGGTCGAATATTGTTCGTGTGGCGGTCAGGTTCCTGCCGCCCAGGACATGCCTTCGTGGAGGTTCCCCTTGTCCCGCCTCATCCGCCTTCTTGTCGTGGCCAGCCTGGCCACGGTCGTCGTCACCGCGAGCCCCGCGAGCGCTGGCTACTCGGTCATCCTCGCCACGGGCAATCGCATCGCCGCCACGTCGCGCCCGGTGCTCGCCATGGGTCTGGTCTCGTTCCTCGACGAGTCGCATCGCCCGACGACGCTCCCCGTCGCCGCGATCGACGTGGAAGCCACGCGTCGCGCCGCCGGCGAGCCGCCCCGCGCCCGGCCCTCGGCGCGGGCCGCCGCTCGCACCGGCACCGGCGTGGGACCCCAGTTCTACGACGACACGCTGCCGGATCCCGACACGCTCGATGAGGACGGCAACCTGCTGTACCCGCGCGATCGGACCGTCCCGGACGTCGAACCGGTGACCAAGGCGGATCGCCTGCGAGCCGAAATCCAGGGCATCACGGAGAAGGTCAAGGACCTGCCGACCTCGAACAGGGAGCGGTCCATGCTCGTGATCCGACAGCTCGAGCTGCAGGAAGAGCTCTCCCGCATG
Source organism: uncultured Thermoanaerobaculia bacterium (assembly GCA_964613915.1). Lineage (GTDB taxonomy): Bacteria > Acidobacteriota > JBCCFW01 > JBCCFW01 > JBCCFW01 > CAZTIW01. Next base: position 18,543 of record CAZTIW010000036.1, on the reverse strand, counting down.
CTGACCGCGCCCGTCGGGCGCTGATCGATCGGCGGGCTTCAGGCCCTAGCCCGGACTATTCATGAAGCTGCCGCATCCGACGGGTGCTCGCGGCCGATGGCTGCGTTGGACTCCGTCGGGAATCCTCGACGTAGGGCACGGCTACGCCTCCGGTTCCCTCCGTCGTCCGCCTTGCCCTCGGCCACGATCACCTCGTCGGATCCAGTCTGCCGATGACCCCTGCCAACGCAGGCTGGTTCCAGCAGCGCCGTGCGAGCGTTCCGCCCCATGACTGCGCCACCTTCACGAATAATCCGGGCTAGATGAGCCGCCACGATCATGGATCATGGTGGCGTCCTCATGCACGCCGAAGGCGTGGCGGGAAGGGGAGGCGAGGTCCGGCTTTGCCGGCCGAAGCCGGGGGAACCGGCTGGTTCCCCCTCCAGCCACGAAAGGAGGCGGTAGCGAAGCGGACGACTCCGAATCGTGGCGGTTGATTTAGCCTGCGGGCTCGGCGTCCGCGCCCCGCGCGAGCGCCAGCCCCCAGGCGAACACGAACAGCGAGACCAGGAACCAGGACCAGTTCAGGTCCCAGCCGGGCCGCCCCAGCGTGGCCAGCAAGGCGACAGACGCGACCGCGCCAGCGGCAGCGAGCGCGGCGCCCGGTCGCTTCAACCAGCTGCTCCACGTCCGCTGGACGGCCGCGGAATGCTCGCGATCCTGGCGCTGCTCCTCCGTCTCCGCCGCCGCGCCTCCGGCTCCGTGGCCGGCGCCATGCGCGGTCCCGTGAGCCTCAGCCGCTGGATCCTGCGGGTGGCTGCTCGCCTTGCTCTTGCCCATCGCTGTCCTCCGGTGGCTGCGTCTCTCGTGGCGCGTCGGACTCTTCCGTGGAATCGGCCATCGGCAGCTCGGCGCCGCCATCGCCGTCCTCGAGCAGCGGCGGCAGGTTGAGGCGCCGGCGCGGATCCGGCGCGGCTTCCGCGTCGGCGACGAGCGCTTCGACCAGCGCATCCACGGCCCGCTCGGCCTTCCACTGCGGGCAAGTGTAGTCGTTGACGAGGATCGAAAACACCGCCTCGCGGCCGTCGCCGATCCGCGCGAACCCCGCGAGCGCCGCCACCTGCGCGATGCGACCGGTCTTGGCCCGCACGAGGCGGCGCGCGTGCGTGGACTTGAACCGCCGCCGCAGCGTGCCGTCAGCGCCGCTGACGGGGAGCGAGGTCAGGTACTCGGGGAAGGCGAGCCCGCCGGACTGCTCGGAGAGCAGCAGGTCGGTCAACAGGCGCGGGGTCAGCCGGTTCTCGGGCGACAGCCCCGACCCGTCCGACAGGCTGCACGTACATCCACCCGGCGCGACGATTTCGAGCCACGCGCGGAGGACTTCCACCCCCTTCTCGCGCGTTCCCGGGGCGCCGTAGAGCTCGGCGCCCAGGACCTTGAGCAAGGTCTCGGCGAACATGTTGCTCGAGGGCTTGTTCATGTCGCGCACGATCTCGGACATCGGCTTGCCCGCCTGCTCGTGGAGGAGCGGGGCGCCGCTCGGCGCGGCGCCGCGACTCACGCCGCCCGTCACCTCGACGCCGACGCGTCGCAGCGACTCGACCACGCCGTGGCCGCAGAAGAGCGCTGGATCCTCGATCGGAACGAGGATCCGCGCGCCCCGCCCCGCCGCCACCCGGCCAGTGACGCTGAGGCGCTGCACGATCTGGCCGGCCGGCGACGCCACGAGCGTCCCCCGCGCGGCGATGCCGCCGCGACCCGTGCGCACGCTGGAGTTCAGGTCGAAGAAGTCCGGGAAGGGATCGAGCCAGGTCGCGGCGGGCTCGCCGTTGCGCGCCCCGCCGCGCGCGTGCACCGCGACGACGTTGAAGTTCGCGGACAGCGCGGAGGTTGGCGCGCCGTACCACGCCGAGTGATTGCGCTCGGGCCACGCGGGCGGACGCAGGGGACCGGCGAAGAACGAGTCGTCCACCACGACGCGATCCACGCTGCGAACGCCGCGCAGGGCCAGCGCGCGCGCCGCGAGGTACAGCGCCTCGACGGTCAGCGACGGATCGCCCCCGCCGACGACGTACAGCGCGCCCACGGAGCCGTCGCGGCCTGGCTGGCGGTCCGCCCGGAATGTCGTCTTGAGCGCCCGCTCAGGACCGAGCAGCGCGAGCGCCGCGGATCCCGTCACGAGCTTCATGTTGGACGCGGGCTTGAGGGGCCGCCCCTCGTTCCGCTCGAGGATCGCGGCGCCCGTCCGCGCATCGCGCACGCTCACGCCCGTGGCGGCGGTCGCGAGGCACGGATCGCGCAGCACCTGCTGGAGGCGCGAGGCGACCCGCCGTCCCAGCTCGCTGTCGTCCGCCGGCAGGGGCGCGACGGCAGGTGGCGCGGGCGGCGCCGCCGGGGCCTGCGCGCGAGCGGGATGCGCGAGGACGGCCGCGAGGACGCTCGCCGCGATGAGGCTGCCGCTTCTCAGGCCGCGCTCGCGAATCAGGCTGCGCTCGCGAGCGCGAGTCATGCCGCGCTGGCAAGCGCGAGTCATGCCGCGCTCGCGAGCGCGAGGCCGGGCTCGGCCTCGAGGTCCAGGCCCGCCACGCGGCCCGCCGCCAGCGAGAGCGCGCCCATCGCCGCGATCATCGCGGCGTTGTCCGCCGACCACCGCGGAGGCGGCACGCGCAGCGTGACGCCTTCGGTCGCGCAGGCCAGCGCGAGCCGGTCGCGCAGGAGCGAGTTGGCCGACACGCCGCCGACGCAGACCAGGTGGCGGAGCCCCTCCGCGCGGAGAACGTGGACCGTTGATGTCACCAGCATGTCGACCACCGCATCCTGGAAGCCCGCCAGCACCGCGACGATGTCCGGCCGGGATCGCGGGTCCTCGCCGGAGCGAAGCGGGGCCAGCGAGGTTCGTTGCGCGTGCTGCCGCACGGATGTCTTGATGCCCGAGAACGAGAACGCCCGCCGCGTGATCCCGCGGCCGCCGTCCACCTTGATGCGCGCCCGCGCGAACACGACCGGCTCGCCCGTGAACCCTCGCGCGAGCCGGTCAACGACCGGGCCCGCGGGATAGCCCAGGCCGAGGAGCTTCCCGCACTTGTCGTACGCCTCGCCCGCGGCGTCGTCGAGCGTGCGCGCCAGCTCGTCGTGGTGCCTGAGCGCCCCCTCGCGCCGGACGCGGTAGAGCGCCGTGTGCCCGCCGGAGACCACGAGCGCGAGGTACGGTTCCGCGGGCTCGGTCGCGGGCGAGCTCGCGAGGTCCTCGTCGCGCTCGTCGCGGCCACGCAGGAAGGCGCCGCGCACGTGGCCTGCCAGGTGATGCACGCCCGCGAGCGGCAGGCCCGATCCGAGCGCCAGCGCCTTGGCGAACGACACGCCGACGAGCAGCGGCCCGATGAGCCCGGGCCCGCGCGTGACGGCGATGCCCGACAGGTCATCCAGCGCGACGCCGGCCTCGGCCAGCGCGCGTTCCACGACGGGCTGGATGTCACGCAAGTGCTGCCGCGAGGCCAGCTCGGGCACCACGCCGCCATGCGGCGCGTGCACGCTGGCCTGCGAGGCCACGACATCCGAGAGCACGCGCGGACTCTCGAGCGAGACCGAGGCGTCCACCACCGCGGCCGCCGTCTCGTCGCACGAGCTCTCGATGCCCAGGACGAGGCCCGGCGAGTCCGCCCGCTGCCGCGTCACGAGCGGCCGCCGGCCTGCCGGATCGCCGCCGCCAGCGTCTCGCCGTACGGCGCGCGCAACACGCCCGCCTCGGTGATGATGGACGTGATGAGACGCGCGGGCGTCACGTCGAACGCGGGATTGCGAACGCTCACGCCCGCCGGCGCGACCGCCACGCCGAACACCGAGAGGACTTCCTCCGGGCCCCGCTCCTCGATGGGGATGTCCGCGCCCGTCGCCGCGCGCAGGTCCACGGTGGACAGCGGCGCCGCGACATGGAACGGCACGCCATGCTCGCGCGCCAGGACGGCCAGCGGGTAGGTCCCGACCTTGTTCGCGGCATCGCCGTTCGCCGCGATGCGATCGGCTCCGACCACCACGAGATCCACCGCTCCCTCCCGCAGGAGCGACGCCGCGGCGACGTCCGCGATCAGGGTCACGGGGATGCCGTCCCGCATGAGCTCCCATGCCGTGAGCCGCGCGCCCTGGAGAAAGGGGCGCGTCTCGTCGGCGATGACCGCCACGCGCTTGCCGGCCTCGATCGCCCCGCGCACGACGCCCAGCGCCGTGCCGTAGCCCGCGGTCGCCAGCGCTCCGGCGTTGCAATGCGTCATGAGCCTCGCGTCGTCCGGCACCACGCTCGCGCCATGCCGGCCGATCTCCCGGCAGGTCGCGACGTCGGCTTCGTGCATGGCGCGCGCCTCGCGCAGGAGGGCCGCCGCCGCGGCGTCTGCGCCATCCCGCGCGCTCGCCGCGAGCACCGCGGCGCAGCGATCGACAGCCCAGGCGAGGTTCACGGCCGTGGGCCGCGCCGCCCGGAGCCGTTCGAGGTCGTTCGCCATGCGCGCCGCCAAGTCGGCGCCGCCCGAGGCGGACGCCACGTGCGCGCGGGCGGAGAGCGCGACGCCGTACGCGGCCGTCACGCCAATCGCGGGCGCCCCTCGAACGACCATCGAGCGGATGGCGTCAATGACATCGGAGACCGAGCGGCAGGGAAGCTCGACCTCCGTGGTGGGGAGCTTGCGCTGGTCGAGGAGGAACAGCGTGTCGTCGTGCCAGCGAAGCGTGGACCAGGAGGACATGGGGCGAAAGGATGACAGCGCGACCGCGCCGCGTCCACGCTCGAGGGACCGGAGCGCGGGTGAAGCGGGGCCACTCGCCCGCCAGCGCGACCGCGGCTATCATCAGCCCCCTTCCCCGAAAGGTCAGGTCCTCGTGAAGCTCACCCTCGGTACTCCAGCCGTGCGCTCGGCCCGCGCTGACGCCCTCGTCGTGACCGTCTTCGAGGGCGATCGCAAGATCGCCGGACCGGCCGACGCCGCGACCTCCACCGCGCTCGGCAAGCTCATGACCGCTGCCGGCGGCTTTTCGGGCAAGGCCGGCAAGACGCTGGCCATGCCGTCGCCGCCGCGATACGGCGCGCGCACGGTGGTCTTCGTGGGGCTGGGCCGGAAGGGGCGCGATCTCGCGGAGATGACGCGCAGGGCGGCGGGCACCGCGCTCTCGAAGGCCGGCACGTTCGGCGGCAAGAGCCTGGTCTTCCTGCCGCCGGCTGGCGAGGCCGAGATCGTCGCCGCCGCCTGCGAGGGGTTCCTGCTCGCCGACTACGCGTTCGAGCGCCACCGCACGCCCGCCGCTGGCGCCGGCGCCGGGGCCAAGAAGGCGGAGAAGAGCGTCACGGTCGCGTGCCCCGCGGCGGCCAAGGCGGCGGTGACGCGCGAGCTCGCGTCGCTCCGATCGGTGGCGTCCGCCGTGGCACTCGCGCGCGATCTCGGCAACGAGCCCGCCAACGTGCTCACGCCCATCCGCATGGCGGAGGAGGCCCTGGCGCTCGCCCGCGCCCGGGCCAAGGACGGCATCACCTGCCAGGTCCTGGGTCTCAAGGAGATCGAGAAGCTCGGCATGGGCGCCTACCTGGCCGTGGCGCGCGGCTCGATTCACGAGCCCCGCTTCATCCACCTGACCTGGAAGCCCAAGAAGCGCACCGGGCAGCGCGTGGCGCTCGTGGGCAAGGGCCTGTGCTTCGACTCCGGCGGCCTCTCCATCAAGCCGGCGGCCGGCATGGAGGACATGAAGCACGACATGTGCGGCGCGGCCGCCGTGATCGGGCTGTTCCGCTGCCTGCCGGACCTCGGCATCGGGCACGAAGTGCACGGGTTCGTGGCCGCGTGCGAGAACATGCCGTCGGGATCGGCGTGCCGGCCGGGCGACATCGTGCGCTCCATGGCCGGCCGCACGATCGAGATCCTGAACACCGACGCCGAGGGGCGCCTCACGCTCGTGGACGCCATCACGTACGCGCTGCGCACCGAGCCGGATGTCATGGTGGATCTCGCGACCCTCACCGGCGCCTGCGCGGTCGCGCTGGGGGAGGCCTCGGGCATCATGAGCAACGACGACGCGCTGCGCGAGGCTCTCTGGGCCTCGTCGGACGCGACGGGCGAGCGCGCGTGGCCCCTGCCGCTCTTCGAGGACTATCGCGGCCAGATCCTGGCCGATCACGCCGACACGAAGAACCTCGGCGATCGCTTCGGCGGCGCGCTGACCGCCGGCCTGTTCATGCAGGAGTGGGTGCCGTCGAGCCTGCCGTGGGCGCACATGGACATCGCGGGATCCGCGTGGACCGGCAAGGAACAGGGCTACTGCCCGAAGGGAGCGACGGGCATCGGCGTCCGCACGCTCGCTCACTGGCTGCGCGGCCTCACCGACGCGAAGGCCTGACGCCGTGGGACTCACCGAGCATCGCCACGAAGCGCCTGCGCGCTTGAGATTCGCGGTGCTGACGGTGTCGGACACGCGCACGCCCGAGACCGACGAGGGCGGGGACCTCATCGCCGAACTGTGTCGCGCGCAGTTCCACGAGGTCACGATGCGCGCGATTCTCCGCGACGAGCCCGAGGATGTCGCCGGCTGGGTGCGAACCGCGGTCGCGCACGACGACGTGGACGTCGTCGTGGTCACGGGCGGCACCGGGTTCGCGCGGCGCGACTCGACGTACGAAGCGCTCAACGCGCTCTACGAGCCCGTGATCCCCGGATTCGGCGAGCTGTTTCGCATGCTGTCGTTCGCCGAGGTCGGGCCTGCCACCATGATGTCGCGCGCGTCCGCCGGCGTCATCGGCGGCACGCCCGTGTTCTCGCTGCCGGGCTCGCCGTCCGCGGTCCGCCTCGCGATGAGCCGCCTCGTGCTGCCCGAGGCCGGCCATCTCGTGTCTCAACTCCAGGGATGAAGATCCGCGTCCGTCTCTTCGCCTCGTACGCGCAGGCCGCGGGCTGGCGCGAGAAGGAGATGGACGTCGCCGAGAGCGCCACCGCGCGGGGCGTCCTCGACGCGTTGCGGCGCGGACCGCTCCTCGCGCTGCCGGGACCCGGCACGCCGCTGTACGCGATCAACCGCAAGCACGTCCCGCCCGACACCGTCGTGCGCGAGGGCGACGAGGTGGGCATCTTCCCGCCCGTCTCGGGCGGATCGGGCGCCCCCGCGCCCTTCACGCGGATCACGGCCGACCCGCTCGATCCCGCGGCGCTGGCCGCGCTGGTGCGCGCGCCGGGACATGGAGCCGTGCTCACGTTCGAGGGCACCGTGAGGGACCACTCGGACGGACCGGTCGTGGCCATCACGTACGAGGCGTACGACACGATGGCGATCGAGGTCCTCGACGCGATCAAGCGCGAGGTCGAGCACCGCCACCCGGGCACGCTCCTGGCGATGGCCCACAGGACGGGCCGGCTCCCGGTCGGGGAAGCGAGCGTGGTCGTCGCGTGCGGAGCGGCGCACCGCCGCCAGGCCTTCGCGGCGTGCCGCCTCGCGATGGACCGCGTGAAAGAGTCGCTTCCCGTGTGGAAACACGAGGAATCGCCCGACGGCTCCGCGCGCTGGCGCTGACTCACCCGCGCGGCGGCACCATGCGGCTTCCGCGACGCGACCGGCGGGCGGGGGACGCGCATCCGCGCAGACATCAACAGGTGCGCAGGTGCCGACCGACACGTTCGGGGCGCCGCGTCTCATGCATGCAGAGCATCAACGCCCGGGACTCGCGCATGACCAGGATCTGACGCGGCGGCAACGCGGCCAGCCACATGAGCCCCGGCCGAGGCCGGCTCCGGAGGCGTTCGAGGAGGCCTGAGCGGGCGGCCGCGGACCGCGCACTTCGGAAAAGAAACGGCGGGCGCGTCCAGCCCAGGGTCCGATAACCTTGCTGATACACAATATTACAGTTAACTGATTCATTTGAAAGAGTTTGTGGCCCAGGCCACGTCCCGATGATTCCTGACGAGGGGCGTTGATCGCCGGGCCGGTCCGTGGCATGCTGCGCGCTCTCGAAAGCCGACCGAGCACTCCATTCCGGGCGGGGCCGGAAGCCGGGACCGCGGACCATCCGCGAATCCGGAACGGGTGGGTATTTTCGCCCCGCATTCGCCCCAGCACGCCCCCCGGCGTGCCCCAGGAGGTGGCCGAGCGCATCGCTTCGCATGCAGGAGCATTGTCCGCGCCGGCCGAGAGCGCGAGATGTTCCTTCCACAGGCTGTGCATGCCTTGTGGAATCCATGCTGAACCGACGACGCACGGACCACGGGGTTCAGGAAGCGCACCGAATGAGCGACCTGTGGAGCGCCGCGTCGCAGCGGATCGCGCGAACCATCGGCCCCAAGTCCTATCGCGACTGGTTCGAGCCCGCCGAGTTCCACTCCGCGGACGCGGACGAGATGCGCGTGGCCGTCCCGAACATCCTGGTCCGCGAGTGGCTGGAGCGGAACTTCAAGGCCGTGGTCGAGGACGTCCTCCTCGAGCTCGCGACCGAGTCGCCCGAGCCGGCCCGCGTCCCGCGACGCGTGCGCTTCCTCACGCCCGATGAGGCCCAGGCGCTGCCCCGGCCCGTCGCGGGCCCGCGCGCCGTGCCGACCGAGCCGTCGCCCGCCAAGGGCCGGCCCCATTCGCCGCGCCGGATCCCCCGGGCCACCATCCCCGAGCCGATGCTGTCCGCGTCGGAGCCCGGCGACGGCTTCGACTTCCCGGCGGTGCCGCCCCGCGAGATCCAGGTTCACGCCGGGCTCGACGAGCGCTACACGTTCGAGAACTTCATCGTCGGCTCCTGCAACCAGTTCGCCCACGCGGCCGCTCGCGCCGTGGCGGACTCGCCGGGCCGGTCGTACAACCCCCTCTTCCTCTACGGCGGGGTCGGCCTCGGCAAGACGCACCTCATGCACGCCATCGGCCACGCCGTCACGACCGAGCGCCCGCGCGCGCGCCTGGCGTACGTCTCCGCCGAGCGCTTCATGTGCGAGATGGTCAACGCCATCCGCTGGAAGCGCACGCACGAGTTTCGCGAGAAGTTCCGCAGCACCGACATCCTTCTCGTGGACGACGTCCAGTTCCTCGAGGGCAAGGAAGCCACGCAGGAAGAGTTCTTCCACACGTTCCGCACCCTCTACGAGCAGGGCAAGCAGATCGTCCTCTCGAGCGACTGCCCCCCGCGCGAGCTCGCGACGCTGGAAGAGCGCCTGCGCTCGCGCTTCGAGTCCGGGCTCATCGCGGACATGCAGTCACCGGATCTCGAGACCAAGCTCGCGATCCTCCGGCGCAAGGCCGAGGCCGACGGCGGCACGCTGCGGGACGACGTGGCGCTGTACATCGCCGGCAACGTGCGGTCCAACGTCCGCGAGCTCGAGGGCTGCCTGACGCGCCTCATGGCGCTGGCGTCCATCCGGCAGCGCGAGCCCGACCTGGACCTGGCCCGCGAGGCGATGCGCGACCTGCTGCCCGCCAGCGACAAGCCCGTCACGGTCGAGGCCATCCAGCGCGCGGTCGCCGAGTTCTACAACGTCAAGGTCGCGGACCTCAAGGCTCGCAACAACGCGCGGGTGGTGTCGTTCCCGCGCCAGGTCGCGATGTACCTGTGCAAGAAGATGACGACCTCGTCCTTCCCTGACATCGGCAAGCGCTTCGGCGGCAAGCACCACTCGACGGTCATCCACAGCGTCAACAAGATCTCGGCCGAGGCCGCCCGCTCGGAAGAGCTGCACCAGATTCTCAACAGGTTCATGGAGTCGATCCACTGACGTCTCGCTCCGCTCGCGCGGCGGCCCTCGGCCATCTCGTGACGGCGCATCCGCAGCTTCCACAGGCAACGGCGGCGGACGGGCGGCGGAAAACGCGGGTCGCGGACTCTTCCGCATTCGATGCGGCTCCGGCGCGGGCCTCCCGCGCATCGCGGCTCGGTCCTAACTCTCAGCAACGGCACGCGAGTGCCGGCTTTCCACGCGGTCCACAGGCTCTACTGGATCCACGATAAGATCTCCTGGATTTCCTTTCTTCTCCCGAACGCTGAAACCGCGCGCGGAGGCCCTCATGAAGCTCACCGTCCGCAAGCAGGACCTGCAATCCGAACTGGCCCTGTGCCAGGGGGTCGTCGAACCCAAGGCCACGATGCCGTTCCTGAGCCACGTGCTGCTGCGGGCCGGGAAGTCAGGACTCGAACTGGTCGGAACGGATCTCGAAATCGGTCTCGAGACCGCGTGCGCCGCGGACGTCACCGAGCCCGGCGCTCTCGCGCTGCCCGCCAAGGTCCTGCATGACGTGATTCGCGGACTCGACTGCGAGACCGTCTCGCTCGAGTCCGACAATCGCGGCTCCGAAGCGACCGGCTGGCTGAAGGTCGAGGGAGGCTCGTTCCGCGGTCGCGTCGCCGGCCTCGTGGCCGACCAGTACCCGAGCCAGCCGGCCTTCCCCGCGAAGGCCAGGACCGTCGCCGTGCCGCTGACGGTCTTGCAGCAGATGATCGCCCGCACCGTGTTCGCCATCACGGCCGAGAACACGCGCTTTTCGATCAACGGCGCGCTCATGAAGCTCGGCCCGCAGGGGCTCGTCCTCGTCGCGACGGACGGCCATCGTCTCGCGCTCGTGCAGCGCGAGGTCCAGGCTGACGGCGAACTCACCGCGCTCGTCTCGCGCAAGGCCCTGCTCGAGCTCGGCCGGCTCAAGGCCGCCGACGAGAACGAGGAAGTCCACGTCGCGGTCGAGGGCAACTTCGTGTTCTTCCGCGTCGGCAAGCGCCTGCTGTTCTCGCGTCTGCTCGAGGGAACCTTCCCGAACTACGACAAGGTTCTTCCTCAGGACAACCCGACCACCGTGCGCGTGGACCGGCGGGCGCTCCTCGACGCGATCTCGCGCGTGGCGGTGCTGACCAGCGAGACGGTCCGGCTCGTGGTCCTCGACTTCACGTCAGGCGGCGTGACGATCACGACGGGTGGCGGCGCCACCGCGGCCGTGGTCGGCGAGGCGACCGAGACCGTGTCCACCGAGCACGAGGGCGGGCCCGCGAAGATCGGCCTGAATCACGAGTACCTGCGGCAGTTCCTGGGCGCGGTCGAGACCGAGAAGGTCGAGGTCAAGCTCAAGGATTCGACCACGCAGGCGCTCTTTCAGCCCGCGGGCACGCCCGGCTACCAGTACGTCGTCATGCCCATGCGGCTGGCCTGAGGGGCCAGCCGGCAACGCCGCGCGCGGCCGCCGTCCACCGTGCGCCTGCGCCACGTCGCGACCCAGAGCTTCCGCAACCTCGCGGACGCGCGGGTTGAACTCGCCCCCGCCTCGACGGTCCTTCTCGGCGACAACGGTCAGGGCAAGACGAGCTTCCTCGAGGCCATCGGGGTGCTCGCGACGACGAAGTCCTTCCGCCGCGCCCGCGCCGATGAGCTCGCTCGCCACGGCGAGACCAGCACGCGCGTGGCGGGCCGCGTCGAGTCCGAGAGCGCGGGCGCCGTGGATCTCGCGGCGGCCTTCGAGTCCGGCCGCCGCCTCGCGCACGTCGGCCGCGCGCCCGCCGAGCTCGCCGACTACATCGGCCACCTGGTCGTCGTGCCCATCACCCAGGCGCACGCCGGCATCATCCGCGGCGCGCCGCAAGAGCGGAGGGACTTCCTCGACCGCGGCCTGCTGGGCGTTCGTCCCGCCTATCTCCGGACCCTCTCGCGTTATCGGCGCACGCTCCGCCAGAAGAGCGCCCTGCTGCGGGCGGGCGCGGGCGATCGCGCGGCCGAGCTCGCCGCCTGGAACGATCGGCTGGCCGAGGACGGCGCCGACGTCACGCTGCAGCGGCGCGAGTACCTCGCCGAGATCCGGGAGGCCCTGGCGGAGCTCGCCCCGACCTTCCTGCCGGCGACCGAGCCGCTGGAGATGGGGCTGCACGACATCCTCGAGCGCTCGCCAGGCTCCAGCGAGCGCGAGGCCGTGGTCGCGCGATTGCGCGATCGCCTGCAGGCGCTGGCGGGCCGCGAGATCGCCCAGCGCCAGCCCCTGGGCGGGCCCCATCGCGACGAGGTGACCCTCACCCTGGCCGGGCGCGACATCCGCAAGTACGCCTCGTCCGGACAGCAACGGAACGCCCTCCTGGCCCTGAAGCTGGCGAAGGTGGATGTCTTCCGGCGGCGCCGGGGCGAGACGCCCGTGCTGCTCGTGGACGACCTGGACACCGAGATCGATCGGGGGCGGCTGGAGCGCTTCCTCGAGCACGTCGGCGGGAGGGCCCAGGCCGTGCTGACATCCTCCAAGCGGGACCTGTTCGGCAGCCCCCCGGCGGACACCCTCTTTCTGGTCGTGAAACAGGGAGTGCTGACGCCCGCTTGACGGAGTGCTAAACTACTGACCGTTCAAGGAGATGATGCCCATTCCGGGGGGCCACGGAGGTGGCCGGCGGGATGGGCCGTGACGAGGCGCCTTCGGGGCCCGGATTCCGGGCCTTCACGGCTCCCGGTCGGGATCCCTCGGCGGGCTTCCCGAGCGCCTCGGACCAGGCTGCGTTTTCGACCCCCGGCGCTCGACCCTGGCGCGCCGAACTGATGCCCCGGCGCGGCGGCCGCTCCCACGCGGCCAGCCGGCCCTGGCCCGAGTCTCGCTCGCTCACCCACACCGGAACCCATTCCGTGGCTGACACCTCCACTCCAGGTCCTGCCCTGCGTTGCCCCCAGTGCGACGCGAAGCTCACGAGCGCCACGCTCGACAAGTGCCGCGAGTGCGGCGCGCCGCTCGATGGCGGCACCGGCGTCGAGAAGGTCGGCAGCGACTACGGCGCGCAGTCCATCCAGGTCCTCGAGGGCCTCGAGGCCGTCCGCAAGCGGCCAGGCATGTACATCGGCACCACCGGTCCGACAGGCCTGCACCACCTGGTGTGGGAGGTCGTGGACAACGCGGTGGACGAGGCGCAGGCCGGCCATGCGGACACGGTCGAGATCACGATGCTCGAGGACGGCGGCATCTCCGTGCTCGACAACGGCCGCGGGATTCCGATCGGCCTGCACGAGGAGCTCGGGCGCCCCGCGGTCGAGGTCGTCCTCACCGTGCTCCATGCCGGCGGCAAGTTCGGCGAGGGCGGCGGCTACAAGGTCTCGGGCGGCCTGCACGGCGTCGGCGTCTCCGTCGTCAACGCGCTGAGCGAGCTGCTGCAGATCGAAGTGCACATTGACGGTCGCAAGCACGTGCAGGAGTACCGGCGCGGCACCGTCATGCACGACCTGAAGGACGCGGGGCCCACGCCGCTGCGCGGCACGCGCGTCACGTTCTGGCCCGATCCGGACATCTTCCGGGAAGGAACCACCTTCGACTTCGACGTGCTGGCGACCCGCCTGCGCGAGCTGGCCTTCCTCAATCGCGGGCTGCGCATCACGATCGTGGACAAGCGCTCGGGACGGTCCGAGGACTTCCAGTACAAGGGCGGCATCTTTCAGTTCGTCCAGGAGATTCACAAGGGCAAGAAGGTCCTGCACGAGAAGCCCGTGTACCTCGCCGGCGAGCAGGGCGACATGTTCTGCGAGATCGCCCTGCAGTGGAACGACGGCTACGCGTCGCACGTGCTGTCCTTCGCGAACTCCATCCACACGGTGGACGGCGGCACGCACGAGACGGGCTTCCGCGCCGCGCTCACGAAGGCCATCAACAACTACGCCAGCAAGGCCGGAACGCTCGAGAAGGCCAAGGTCAAGCTCGAGGGCGACGACGTCCGCGAGGGCCTGACGACCATCATCTCGGTCAAGCTTCCCCAGCCCCAGTTCGAGGGCCAGACGAAGGGCAAGCTCGGCACGACCGAGGTCAAGACGTTCGTCGAGCAGCTCGTCTACGAGCGCCTGTCCGCTTACTTCGAGGAGAACCCGAACGTCGCGCGCGCGGTGGTCGGCAAGGTCATCGACGCGGCGCGCGCGCGCGAGGCCGCCCGCAAGGCGCGGGAGCTCACGCGCCGCAAGTCGGCGCTCGACGGCGGGGGCCTGCCCGGCAAGCTCGCCGACTGCCAGGAACGAGACCCCGCGAAGTCCGAGCTCTACCTGGTCGAGGGCGACTCGGCCGGCGGCACGGCCAAGCAGGGTCGTGACCGCGCCTTCCAGGCCATCCTGCCGCTGCGCGGCAAGATCCTCAACGTGCAGCGCGCGCGCATGGACAAGGTGCTCAGCAACCAGGAGATCCTGCTGCTCATCCAGGCGCTGGGAACGAGCATCGGCGAAGACTTCGACATGGGCAAGCTCCGCTACCACAAGATCGTCGTCATGTGCGACGCCGACGTGGACGGCAGCCACATCCGGACGCTCCTGCTCACGTTCTTCCACAACCACTTCCGCACGATCGTCGAGAACGGGTACCTGTACATCGCGCAGCCCCCGCTCTATCGCGTGAAGAAGGGCAAGGACGAGCGCTACGTGAAGGACGAAGCCGAGCTGACGCGCCTCATCGTCAGCGAGGCCGCGGCGAACGTGAGCGTCACGTGCGGGCCGGATGGCCGCGCCGTGGCTCCCGCCGATCTCGCGGAGATCGTCAAGCACCTCGAGGAGCTCCTGCGCGCGCGCGACGTGCTGTCGCGCCGCTTCCCGGAGGCGATCCTCGACGCGCTCGTCGCGGCGGGCATCGAGCCGCTTGCCGGAGGCCATCCCTTCCGCAGCGCCGAGCAGGCCCAGCGCGTCGTGGACGTCCTGGCGACGGTGGACATCGAGGCCGAGATCATCGAGATGGGCGACGCCGGCAACGGCGGGGGAGACGACGAGACCGCCGGCCCGAACGGAGACGACACGGGCACGACCGACGGCGAGGGCGCCGACGGCGATGCCGGGCCGAGCCGTTCGGTGCGCGCGCGCGCTCCGGCGGACGAGGGCTTCCGCGTCATGGCGGGCGAGTTCGACGTGAACCTGCTGCTGGCGGCGCGTCGCTACGTCCGCGTGCGCGAGCTCGAGCGCGATCTCGCCACGAGCTTCCCCGGCCCGTGGGCCATCGCGTCGGGCGAGACGAAGGCGGAGTACGCGGACCGCCAGATCTTCCTCGACGCGCTCAAGGCGCGCGGCCAGAAGGGGTGGAGCGTCCAGCGGTACAAGGGCCTGGGCGAGATGAACCCCGAGCAGCTCTGGGAGACCACGCTGGATCCCGCCCGTCGCTCGCTGCTCCAGGTCGAGATCAAGGATCCGGTCGCCGCCGACGAGATCTTCGACCTGCTGATGGGCGACGAGGTCGTCGGACGCCGGCGCTTCATCGAGCACAACGCGCTCGAGGCCCTGAATCTCGATGTCTGAGGAGCTCCGCGGCGCGGGACGCCGCGCGACGAAAGGCCGCTGAACGATGGACACGCCGCAGGACAAGATCGTCCCGACCAACATCCGCGAGGAGATGGAGCAGTCCTATCTCGCGTACGCGATGTCGGTCATCATCGGTCGCGCGCTGCCGGACGTGCGCGACGGCCTCAAGCCGGTGCATCGTCGCTGCCTGTTCGCCATGCACGAGCAGCGCAACGACCACACGAAGCCGCCGAAGAAGTCGGCGCGCATCGTCGGCGACGTCATCGGCAAGTACCACCCTCACGGCGACTCCGCGGTCTACGACACCATCGTGCGCATGGCGCAGGACTTCTCGCTCCGGTACCCGCTCGTGGACGGCCAGGGCAACTTCGGCTCGGTGGACGGCGACGCGCCGGCGGCCATGCGCTATACCGAGATCCGCCTCAAGGCGATCGCGCAAGCGCTCCTGGGCGACCTCGACAAGAACACGGTGGACTTCGTCCCCAACTACGACGGCCAGGATGTCGAGCCGACCGTCCTGCCGACGCGCCTGCCGAACCTCCTCGTCAACGGCAGCTCGGGCATCGCCGTCGGCATGGCCACGAACATCCCGCCGCACAACCTGCGCGAGATCGCCAGGGCCGTCGTCCGGTGCATCGAGCATCCCGAGACGACGGTGGACGACCTGTTCGAGATCGTCTCCGGCCCCGACTTCCCCACGGCCGGCCTCATCGTCGGCATCGCCGGCATCCGCCAGGCGTACCGCACCGGCCGCGGCCGCGTCGTGATGCGCGCGCGGGCCGTCATCGAGACCGACGAGAAGACCGAGCGCCAGGCCATCATCGTGACGGAGATTCCGTACCAGGTGAACAAGGCCGTGATGATCGAGAAGCTCGCGGAGCTCGTGCGCGACAAGAAGATCACCGGCATCTCGGACCTGCGCGACGAATCGAGCCGCGAGGGCATGCGCGTCGTCATCGAGCTCAAGAAGAACGAGATCGCGCAGGTCGTGCTCAACAACCTGTACAAGCACACGCAGATGCAGTCCACGTTCGGCGTGAACGTCGTGGCGATCGTCAACGGCCAGCCCCGCACGCTCAACCTGCGCCAGTGCATCCACCATTTCATCGAGTTCCGGCGCGAGGTCGTGCGCCGACGGACCGAGTTCGAGCTGGACGAGGCCCGGCGTCGCGCCCACATCCTCGAGGGCCTCAAGATCGCGCTCGATCACCTCGACGAGGTGATCGCCCTCATCCGCAAGAGCGAGCACGCCGTCGCCGCGAAGGACGGGCTCATGAGCCAGTTCGGCCTGAGCGATCCCCAGGCGCAGGCCGTGCTGGACATGCGCCTGCAGCGGCTGACCTCGCTCGAGCGCGACAAGATCATCCAGGAGTACCGCGAGACGCTGCAGCTCATCGCGCGGCTCGAGGAGATCCTCGCGAGCCCGAGGCTGATCGACGGCATCATCGTCGAGGAGATCCAGGCCGTCGCGGCGGCGCACGACGACGACCGGCGCACCGAGATCATCACGGACGACTCGGAGTTCGACAAGGCGCAACTCATCGCCGACGAGGAGATGGTCATCACGGTCTCGCATCGTGGCTACATCAAGCGCAGCCACCTCGACGAGTACCGCGCCCAGCGCCGCGGCGGCAAGGGCCGCACGGGCATGACGACGCGCGACGAGGACTTCGTCGAGCACCTGTTCGTGGCCACCGCGCACGACTCGCTCCTGGTCTTCACGACCTCCGGGAAGGTCCTGCAGCTTCCGGTGTGGGACATCCCGGAGGTGGGCGTCGCCGCCAAGGGCCAGAACATCGCGAACCTGCTCATGTTGCCGGGCGAAGACAAGGTCAAGGCGCTCGTGAACGTCCGCAAGGAGTGGTTGCGCGAGGAAGGGCGCTACCTCATCTTCGTGACGCGGCGCGGGAAGATGAAGCGGTCGGCGCTCGACCAGTACGCCAACATCCGCCAGGGCGGCATCATCGCCATCGGCATCGAGGACGGGGACGAGCTCATCGGCGTGCACCTCACCGAGGGCAAGTCGCAGGTTCTCATCGCCACGCGCAACGGCCAGGCGATCCGCTTCGACGAGGCGGACGCTCGCGCGATGGGCCGCACGGCGCACGGCGTCATCGGCATCAAGCTGCGCAAGGACGACGCGGTCGTGGACGTCGCGACGTTCGCCTCCGATACCGAGAACGTGCTGGTGGTGTCCGAGCGCGGCTTCGGCAAGCGCACGCCTCTCTCCGACTACCGCGTCACGAACCGCGGGGGCCTCGGCATCCGCAACTTCGCGGTCACGGACAAGACCGGAGCCGTGGCCGGCGTGAAGGCCGTGACCGGCGGACTCCAGGTCATCATCATGAGCGAGGGCGGCAAGGTCATCCGCGCGAACGCCGATGAAATCCGCGAGACGGGACGGGCCGCGCAGGGCGTGCGCGTCCTGCACGTGGACGAGGGCGACCGCATCGCCGGCATCGTGGTCCTTCCGGAGCGCGAGGACGACGATGAACCACCGGAGGGCGGCGACGCTCCCGACAACGTGACACCGTTCCGCAAGCCCGAGGCGCCCGCCGAACCCGAGGCCTGATCGCATCCGCCGCCGCGGCGCGCGGCCCAGCACGAGGACCCGCCATGAAGTTCTTCATCGACACCGCTGACATCGCCGAGATCCGGGAGGCCATGGACATGGGCCTCGTGGACGGCGTGACCACCAACCCGTCGCTCGTGGCCAAGACCGGCCGCAAGTTCGACGACGTCATCAAGGACGTGCTGGGCCTCGTCAAGGGACCCGTCAGCCTGGAGGTCGTCTCGACGGATCACGCCGGGATGATGGCCGAGGCCGAGAAGCTCCTGTCGCACGGCGAGCAAGTCGTCGTGAAGGTCCCGCTGACCGTGGACGGCCTCAAGTCCTGCCGCGCCATCACGCGCAACGGCGGCAAGGTCAACGTGACGCTCTGCTTCACGGCGACGCAGGCGCTGCTCGCGGCCAAGGCGGGCGCGACGTACATCTCGCCGTTCATCGGCCGCCTGGACGATGTCTCGACCGAGGGCATGCGCGTCATCGAAGAGATCCGGACCATCTACGACAACTACGGCTACACGACGGAGATCCTCGCGGCCTCCATCCGCCACCCGGTCCATGTCCTGCAGGCCGCCCTCGTCGGCGCCGACGTCTCGACCATCCCGCTGTCGGTCATGAAGCAGCTGGCCAAGCACCCGCTCACGGACGCCGGCCTCGAGAAGTTCACGTCCGACGCGAAGAAGATCCCGAAGGCATAGGCCGCACGGGCCCGACGGCCACGCGCAACACCGCCGCGCCCCGAACCCGCCCCGCCTTGAGATCCGCGAGCGCCTCGTTGGCCTGCTCGAGCGGATAGGC
>CAZTIW010000035.1:0-48428 GCA_964613915.1 uncultured Thermoanaerobaculia bacterium | reverse complement strand
GCTCCGGCGCCTGCGCCGCGGCGGGCGCGGGGGCCGGCGCCTTCGCGGCGGCCGGCGCGGGCGCTGCGGCGGCCGGAGGAGCGGCGGCAGGCGTCGCGGCCGCCGACGGCGCGGCTCCCGCGGCGTCCAGCGTGATCAGGACGGCGCCGACCTTGACGATCTCGCCGGCCTTGCCGCCCAGCTTGACGACCGTGCCCTTGCGGGGCGACGGGATCTCGACGGTGGCCTTGTCGGTCATGACGGCGACGAGCGGCTGATCCTCCACGACCGCGTCGCCTTCCTTGACCAGCCACTCGACGATCTCGCCCTCGACGACGCCCTCGCCGATGTCCGGCAGCCTGAACTCGTATGCCATCTGCGTGTCTCCTCGCCTGGATCGAACGGAAGTCGAGCCGGGTCAGCTCGGGAAGTCGTCGTCGAGCGCGCGCTCGATGCCGTGACGGATGCGCGCCGGGCCGGGCAGGTACTCGTGCTCCAGCGCATAGGGGAAGGGCGTGTCGTAGCCCGTGACCCGCACGATCGGGGCCTCGAGCGATCCGAATGCATGTTCCTGGATGAGCGCCACGATCTCGGCGCCGAAGCCGCACGTGCGGGGCGCCTCGTGCACGATGACGCAACGGCCCGTGCGACGGACGGACTTGAGGATCGCGTCGAGGTCGAGGGGCACGAGGCTCCGCAAGTCCAGGACCTCGGCCTCGACGCCGTCCTCCTGGGCCGCCGTCGTGGCGGCGGCGAGCGCGTCGTGGACGCACGCGCCCCAGGCCAGCACCGTGACGTCGTCGCCCTCGCGCACGACGCTGGCCGAGCCGAGCGGGATCTCGTAGATCCCGTCGGGCACGTCGCCACGGCTCGCGCGGTAGACGCGCTTGGGCTCGAAGAAGAGGACCGGGTCCTCGTCGCGCACGGATGAGATCAGCAGCCCCTTGGCGTCGCGCGGATTGCTCGGCACGACGACCTTCAGGCCGGGCGTGTGCGCGAAGAGGGCCTCGGGGCTCTGCGAGTGGTAGTGCCCGCCGCGGATCCCGCCGCCGTACGGCGTGCGGATGACGAGGGGGCACGTGTACTGGCCGCCCGATCGGTACCTCATCTTCGCCGCTTCGTTCACGATCTGATCGAAGGCCGGGAAGATGAAGTCGGCGAACTGGATTTCCGGGACGGGCCGCAGCCCGTGCAGGGCCATGCCGATGGCGCTGCCGACGATGCCGCCTTCGGCCAGCGGCGTGTCGAACACGCGGTCCTCGCCGAACTCGGCCTGGAGGCCGTCGGTCGCGCGGAAGACGCCCCCGAAGCGGCCGACATCCTCGCCGAACACGACGACGCGCGCGTCATCGCGCATGAGGCAGGCGAGCGCCGAGTTGACGGCCTGGATGATGTTCATGTCGGGCATGGTGGCTCCGTGGCGAACGCGCCCGGGCAGGATGGCCGGGCGCTCCGCGGCGGGATCAGTCTTCCTCGAACTCGCGGAAGGCGCGGTCGGCGATCCACTCGAGTCGTTGCTGCAGGAGCGCGGGCGTCGGCCGGGCGAAGACATCGTCGAGGAGCAGGGAACTGTCCACCGCGGGCAGGTCGAGCACCGCGGCGATGGCGTCATCCACGCGCTCGCGGATGCCCGCGCGCCGCTGCGTGGCGTCCTCCGCGGCCGAGCCGCCGGCTTCGGCGAGCGCGCGCTCGCCCCGCGCGAGCGGATCCGCGCTGGCCCAGGGCGGCGTGGCGGGCGTGGCGAGGCGCGGTCCCGTGGGCGCCAGGGCGGCGTCGGGCGCGGGACAGCGTGCGTCAATGAGGTGCGGGCCCTTGCCCGCCCGGGCGGCCTCGACGGCCGATCGGATGGCGTTCTCGGCGGCCAGCGCGTCACCGCCGTCCACCTCGGTCGAGGGCACGCCGTAACCGGAGGCCTTTACCGCGACCGTTCGCGCGGCCGTGGCGGAGCGCAGGTCGCCCTGCGTCGTGACGACGAAGACGACGGGGGCTCGCGCGGTGGCGGCGAAGTTCAGGCCCACGTGGAAGTCGGCGCTGGCGACGGCCGCGTGCCCGCACGCGGCGATGGCGACCTCGGCGCGGCCGGCCATGCGCATCGCCCGTCCCACGCCCGCGGCGATGGGGAGCTGGCTGCCCGGCGGCACGGAGGGCGACACGACGTTCAGCGAGCGGAAGGAGACGAGTCCGGGCGACTGGCGTCCGCGCGACGGGTCGCTCGTGCGTCCGAGCACCTGACCGAACCACGCGTGCAGCGAGGCTCCGCGCAGGAGCGCGACGCTCGCCTGGCGCGGTCCCGGCAGGATCCAGTCGCGGTCATGCGCGGCCGCCGCGATGCCGGACAGGACGGCTTCCGTCCCCTTCCACGAAGGCACCGGGCCGAGCGCCGCGGTCAGCGCGAGCTCGTGCATCGCGTCCTCGACGGCGCGCAGCAACGCCATGTCGCGGCAGGCGGCGTCGAGCCGCACGCGCGCCGGGGCGAGGCCGAGCGAGAGCTGCGTGGCCATGGGCGTCGAAGGGTCCTCGGAAGGCGGCCAGATCGCGACCGCGGGGCCGGATCGTGGCTCGCCGGGCGGCAGGCGCCAGACAGGCGCCGAAAGGGCGAAAACTGGCCCGGAAGCGGCGTGATCCTAGCATGGGGGGCCGTCGCGCCCGTCACGCGGCGGGGCGGCAGCGCGCGCCCTGCTTGCCGGACGGCCGATCGCGGGGGAGCTTGCGGGGGAATGCTCGTCTCCGCCCCCCGAACCGCGACCTTCGCCGCCCTGCTGGCCCTCGCCACGGCCGCCGGCTCGGCGCCCGACTCGGTCGCGGCGCAGGCTGGCCCGCGGCTGATGCTGGCGCTGGCGGCGGCGAGCGAGGCGCCTCCCGACACGCAACTGACGTGGCGCGCATGGACGCCAGCCATCGCCGAGCGGGGAAGCGCGCTCACGCCGGCAGACACGGTGGGCGCGCGCGCGGCGCGGCTGCTCGACGCCGAGATGCTGCCGGGCGATCCGCGGCACTGGTTCGTCGTGGTCGAGGGCGCGTCCGGCGGCGACGCGTGGTTCGCGGCGTCCGCGGTGACGGCGGCGCCGCCCGGCAGGGACGGGTCGGCGGCGGGGCGCGACGTGCCGCGCAGTCCTCTCATCGCGGTCCCATCTCCGGCGCCCGCGCGCGTGGACGCGGGTCGCGTCCGGGTGAGCTGGGATCCCCCGGCCTCGCTCCCGCCCGCGCTCGTGGGCTGGCAGGTGCTGCGGATCTCGTCGGGCGAGGCCCACCTCGTGGGCGTCGTGGGCGCGACGGCGAACGCCTTCGTGGACGAGGCGCCGCCGGGCGAGCACGCCTACGCCCTCCGGCCGATCTTCCCGGACGGCATGACCGGCGAACGCGGCCGCTCCACTCCTCTCGACTGACGCTCGCGGCTGCCGGTCCAGCGGTGCAGCGTCTGGCAGCGCCCGGTCAGCCCGCCACGAGCAGCGGGCAAGGGGCGAAGGCGACGAGGCGGCTCGCGGTGGGGCCCGGGCCCGTCACGAGGAGGCTCGCGGCCTGCGACGCCGCCAGTCCGGCGAGGTCGCGCTCGACCGGTCCCTGCGCGATGACGTGGAGGCGCGGCTCTCGGGCCTCGACCGCCTCCATCGGGGCGTCCGCGGCGAGATCGCGCAGCCGCTCGAGGGCCTCGGCCGTCCGGCGCTCCACGTGCTCGCGCAGCTCCGCGCGCGCGCTCGGCGGGAGCTCGCGCGCGCTCACGACATCCACGACATGGATGAGGTGAATCTCCGCGCGCGCCGTCCGGCCGAGAAAGCGCGCCGCCGCCGCCACGCGCGCCGCGTCCCCTCCGGTCAGCGAGCACGCGATGGCGACGCGTTCGAACGTGGCGCCCGCCCCGGCGTCGCGCGTGCGTCGGCGGCCGGAGGCGCGCACGCTCCGGGACGGCGCGCCGCGCCAGCCGGCGGGCGCGACCATCAGCAGGCCGCGGGGGGGCACGGACGCGGCGAGCGTCGCGGGCACGTGACCGGCCTGCCGGAGCAGGGTCGCGGAGCTCCCCTCGCTGCCGACGACGACCAGGCGCTCCGGCTCCGTCGCGAGGCTCGCGACCGCGCCGCCGTCGTCGTCGGCCAGCGCCACGTCGCAGGGCGAGCGGAGATCGGGGGCGCCGGCGCTCCGCACCCGCTCCTCGAGCGCTGCCCGCACGGCGGCGCGACCCGCGGGTCCGAGCCCCGGGCCCTCCATCGCGTGCAGCACGCGCAGCGGCCACGCGCGCTCGCCAGCGAGCGTCACGGCCAGCCGCACGGCCGCGTCCGCCCCACGCGACAGGTCCGATCCGCAGGTGATCATGACGGGGAGACTAAATCACCCGCCATGCCTCTGCATCGCGGTCAGGCGGGGGGCGGGGGCGCGGTCGGCGGCGCGAGGCGGACAGGGAGGCGCGCGACGACGCGCACGAGATCCGCCACCGTCTCGACGATCTCCCCGCGCGTCAGGTCAACCAGCTCCTGGATCCGTCGCGCGGGCGGGAGCTCGAGCCCCAGGCGGTTGCGCTCCGCGGCCGCGAGCAGGACGAGGACGGGGACGCCGCAGCGGCACGCGTGCTGGAGCTCGCGGTGAAGGCTCGTGCCGTCGAGGCCGCCGGGCGCCGGCACGTGCACGACGACAGTCGAGCGCTCGATCTCCTCGTACGTCTGCATCCGCACGCGGCGGCGCTCCTCCAGCGAGAGGCCCTGGCGCTGGGGGGCGCGATGAGGCACGCGCGTCCGCACGCCCGCCTCGTGGAGGGCGACCTCGGCGAGCTCGACCAGCGGCCCGACGGAGCTGGCGGCTCGGACAGCGCACGTGACGAACGCGCGCTTCTTTTCGGCCCGGGTGGGATTCACTGCCCCTAGGGGACGGGAGTCAAGCGGGATCGGTCTAGACCGATACCGTCACGCGGGCCGTCATTCATGGACGATGCGAAAGATCGGTAACGCCAACGCGAAGGGGGGGCGCCCGGACCGCGCGCTGCGCGATCAGCTGATCACCATGCGATCTCGTCGCCCGAGAGCGCACCCGGCAGGACTCGAACCTGCGACCACCGACTTAGAAGGACGGTGCTCTATCCACCTGAGCTACGGGCGCGTGGTGTCAACGATCCGGCGGGCCCGCCTCTGGCTGGCGGCGCTCGCTGCGGCGGGGGGGCAATTCCGGCCCGCGACCCGTCACGCTGGCCGCGAGTGTATCGCCCCCCGGGGACTCGTCGGAGCGGGTGGCCGCGCCCGGGAGTCGCCTCAGGGGCACGGCACCGTGGGCGCGGCATCGAGCGCCGCGCGGGCGTCGGGTCCGCCGCCGGAAGCCCCCCAGGTGCCGGTGCCGGCGCCCGGGCAGGCGTTGACCGCTCTCACCAGGATCCACTCCGCGCCGGCGGCGGGGACCGCGAACGGCGGCGCGGCGTGGCGGGGAGCGAGACAGGCGGCCGACGCGAAGCCCCGGTCGGCCCGGAGCTGCGCCAGCGAGCCGCCAATCACGTCCCAGGCGCCCGAAGATCCCAGGCCCTGCAACGTCCACGACGCGTCGCCGCCGCGCGCGGCATCGCGCCAGACGAGGAGGCCCGAGACCTCGACCGGCGCGCGGAGCGCCGTGGCGTCCATGGGCGCGCAGTCCTGCGCGTTGATGACGCCGTCGCCGTCCATGTCGCCATCGCAGGCGTCGCCCATGCCGTCGCCGTCGAGGTCCGCCTGATCCGTGTTGGCCGTCGTCAGGCAGTTGTCGCAGGCATCGCCCACGCCGTCCGAGTCGCCGTCGCGCTGCGTGGAGTTGTCCACGAGCGGGCAGTTGTCGCACGCGTCTCCGCGCGGATCGCCGTCCGACTGCTCCTGGAGCGGGTTGGCGACGGTCGGGCAGTTGTCGCACGCGTCGCCGAGGCCATCGCCATCGAGATCGGACTGCGTCCCGTTCACGGTGCCCGGACAGTTGTCGCACGCGTCCCCGAAGGTGTCGCCGTCGCCGTCCGCCTGACCCGGGTTGGGCACCAGCGGACAGTTGTCGCAGTCATTGCCGAGGCCGTCGCCGTCGTCGTCGAGCTGATCGTTCGGCTGGCCCGGGCAGTTGTCGCAGAGATCCCCGGCAATGTCGCCGTCGCCGTTGGCCTGGTCGACGTTGTCCACGAAGGGACAGTTGTCGCACGCGTCGCCGAGCCCATCTCCGTCGGAGCTCGCCTGGCCCGGATTGGGGGTGGAGGGACAGTTGTCGCACTGGTTGCCCACGCCGTCGCCGTCGTCGTCCGGCTGGCCGGGGTTGAAGATGAGCGGGCAACTGTCGCAGGCGTCACCGTAGCCGTCGCGATCCGAGTCGAGCTGCGCGGGATCCGGATCGTTCGGGCAGATGTCGCAGGCGTCCCCGAACGCGTCGCCATCGCCGTCCTCCTGCAGCGGGTTGATGTCGTCGGGGCAGTTGTCGCACGCGTCGCCCACCGTGTCGCGATCGCTGTCGAGCTGCGTCGGATCGGGCGTTGTCGGGCATGCGTCGCAGGGATCGCCCGCGCCGTCCGTGTCGCCGTCGTCCTGGAGAGGATTCGGGATCGTCGGGCAGTTGTCGCATCCATCGCCGATGCCGTCGCCGTCCGTCTCGAGCTGGAGCGGGTCGGGGTCGTCCGGGCAGATGTCGCAGATGTCGCCCGCGCCGTCGCCATCGCGATCCTCCTGTCCCGGGTCGGACAGCAGGGGGCACGTGTCGCAGGCATCGCCCACGAGATCGCCGTCGAGGTCGTCCTGCGAAGGGTTCGGGGTCGTCGGGCAGTTGTCCACGGCGTCGGGCACGGTGTCGGCATCGGCGTCGTCCTGGCACGCGTCGCCGCGCCCGTCGCCGTCCGAGTCCGCCTGGGCCGGGTTCGCGATGGTCGGACAGTTGTCGTCGCTGTCCGCGTGCCCGTCGCCGTCGGAGTCCACCGGTTCGATCGCCATGCCGAGCACGAACGGGTTGCCATCGGGCCGCGTGCGCTCCTGCATGATGTCGAGGAGCCGGGGCGAGTCGCGGCGGTGAGTCACGCTGGACGAGAACTGCTGCACCTGCCGTCCCGCGGACGCCGCCCCGAAGGCCGACCACCCGTTCCAGGCGAGCCCCCGCATCTCCGCCTCGCCGGGCGACGGGTAGCGATTGCGGATGACCTGGCCGGCCGCCTGCAGCTCGATCTCGAGGATCTCCGCGCCGCCACACGCGATCAGGAAGTCCTTCCAGCCGTCGAGCCCGCGTCCGCGCGGCAGCGCGCCGCCGAAGTCGAATGACAGGCGGGTCACCGCGCCGGTGTCCGGGTTCACGCCCGTCATCGAGCCATCGGCGGCGTCGAGGACGTAGAGCTCGCCGCCCGGCGGACGCGTGCCGCCTTGCACGAAGGCCAGCCCGCCCACGCGCGTGATGCCGGCTGGCTTGTTGAACTGGTTGAGCTGCGCGCCGGATCGATCCAGCTCGACGATGAGGTCGTTCGCGCTGCCGTTGGCGAAGAAGAGCGTGCCCTCGCCGCCCGGGCCGCGTCCCGGCGCGAAAGCAAGGCCGCCGTCGTTGCCGTTCGCGATTGGCGCGGGCGAGGCGAAGCTGACTTGCTGCGCCAGCGTGGTGGCGCTCTTGCCGTGGATGGTGCCGCCCGCCGTGTCATCCGCGATCCACAGGCGCCCGGCATCGTCGGGGAACTGCGCGCGGAGCGTCGCCGTGTTCACCGTGGCTCCGGCGGTGACGGTCACCGTGGTCGGCAGGAAGCGCCGGTCGCCCTCCCACTGCGGCGACTCCTGCGCGTCGGTCCAGAACTCGTTCTCGCCCTCGGCGAAGGGCAGGCCATCGTTCGAGTAGCCGTATCGCTGATCGAGATCGTTCGTGTAGATCGTGTACGTGCCGGCGGGAAGACCGTGGATCGCCCACTCGCCGACGGCCGGGATGACCGGACCGAAGTCGTCCTGCCAGTCGCCCGTGATGGCCGAGGCCATGTCCGTGGGCGCCGCGCCGCCATCCACGCGACGGGCCACGATGTTGGCTCCGCGCAGGGGCACGGGCGAGTCCCGCCGCTGCATCGCGCCCGTGATCGTGCCGGTGGTCGCGAAGAAGTTCGCCGCGGGATAGAGCGTCGAGATGATCTGGATGTCGTCGAGGTGCAGGCTCTGCGCCTGAGGCGGGTCATCGGTGATCGTCGGGAACATGGTGGGCACGCGGTCGTCGTCGGCCCCGCTGGCGTTGGTCGCGAGGTGCGCCTCGATCTGCGCGTGGCCGAGCCCGGACATGTGACCGAACTCGTGCACGGCGACGCCCTCGAAGCCCGCCTGGCTGATCTCGGGCGGCGGGCCATCCACCCACCAGCCGTTGAGCACGGCCTGTCCCTGAGTGATGCGCGCCGCGGCCACGCTCGCGCACTGGATTCCGGCGAAGCCCAGCACCGTGTCGCGCGCGCCCGCGCCGAGGTAGGCGTCCGTGATCGTGCCGTCCGTGTCGAAGATGATCGGCGAGAGGCCGTCGGCGCAGTTGTCGAGGAACGTCGTGTAGTTGGCCACCGTGACGTCCGTGCCCAGGCCACCCGTCTGCGTGTACGTGATCGTCGCGCTCGCGACGTTCTGCCAGACATCGAAGGCGCGGCGGGTCATCGCCACGGCCTGCGGGTTGGTCATGGCGCCGAGCGGACCGTCATCCACCTGATAGTTGACGGTGCCGTTCCAGCGGTAGGGATTGCCGTCCGTCGCCACCTGGATCGGCGAGCCCGCACGGGCTGCGGTGGCCAGCATGCCCGTGACGGCGGCCAGGCTGAGCGCGGCGGCGCGGGCGAGCGCGCGCATCATGGCGCGGGCGCCGCGGCGCTCGGGGGCTCCGCCTCGCCGAGTCGCGTCACGCCCTGGCCGAGGCCAACGGGGCTCGACAGTCCGAGCACGGAGTCGCCGTTCAGCGCGAGCCGGTACCGCTCGCCGACGACGTAGCGCGGCATGCCGATGACGGCGACGGGCCGGGTCCGGTCGAGCGAGCCGACCTGGCGCAACGTCATGCGCCCGGCGTTCTGGGCCATCTGTGGCGCGACCGATCCGTCGTCCTTGATGACGCGCTCGACGGCGAGCTCGTACTCGATCGCGACGATGCCGCCCGCGACGCGGACATCGGCGGCGCCGACGACGCGCGCCTCGACGATGCGATGCGCGAGCGCGTCCACCTCGGAGGGCGTGAGCGCGATGACGGTCGTGGCGGGCGCGGGCGGCGCCACCGCGAGCAGGAGAAGGGCCGCGGCGGCGAGGGCGCCGCGTCGAATCGAGGGCGGACGGGGATGCATGGGCGATTCCTGGGCGCGTGATCGCGCCTCAGGCGGCAATGTACACCGGCCGCGCCCGCTGAATCGCGCGCGCCGGGGTGACGGCCGTCGCAGGAGCTCCCTCCGCCCCTGCGACGGCAGGGGCAGTGTGAGGGAGGGGTGTGTCAGCGGCGGTCACGGGTCGCGCGGCGCGCGACCGGGCGTTGCGGGCGCGGGGCGGGCCGGCGGGCTCCTCGCTGGCCGGCGGCCCAGCGCGCGGCGACGGCCTCGGCTTCGCGGGCGATCTCCGCGGCGAGATCCGCGGGCGCGAGGAGCGTCGCCGCCGACCCGAAGGACTGCACCCAGCTCTTGACCTCGACGCGGCCGGCGACGTCCATCGTCAGCGTGACGCCGCCTCCGGGCGCCGCGCGGAGCACCTGGCTGCGATGCCACTTGCGCTCGCGCACGTACGACGCGACGCTCGCGGCGAAGCGCACGACCACGCGCTCGACCTCGCCGCCGTGCACGCCGAAGTTCGCGCCGAAGTGCGACTCGACGTCGAATCCTTCCGGGGGCGCGAAGCGCTTGCCGGTGCGCTCGGCGGCCTCGATGCGCGTCACGAGGTACACGCGCACCGCGTCGGCGTTCACGTCGCGGCCGACCAGGTACAGCCCGGCGCCCCGCGAGGCCAGGCCCCACGGCTCGACATCGCGCGGGCGCAGGCCGCCGCCCCGGCTCCGGTAGTCGAGCCGGAGCACGTGGCCGCCCTCGAGCGCGCTCAGCAACGTGGGCGCGATGCCGGCGGCCGATCGCCAGGGGACGGGGCGCGGCGCGGCGCGCACCTGATCGCGAACCTGATCGGCGCGATCGAGCAGCACCTGCGGCACGCCCGACCGCACGCGCGCGAGCATGGCCTCGATGGGGGCCGCGAAGGCGCCGCCGGCGGCCTGCAGGATCTCGGCGCGGATGGCGTGCAGCGCGAGGAGCTCGTCGAGCGTCGGGAGCGTCCCGCCCGACGCGAGATACGTGGGCGGCACGTGCCAGCGCTTGGCGATCCCCTCGAACCCGTCGAAGAGAGGGACGCCGCAATCCTGGAGCGATTCGAGATCGCGATACAGCGTGCGCCGCGTGACGCCGAGCTCCTCGACGAGCTCGCTCAGCGATGCGCCGCCGGGGCGCGACAGCAGCCGCAGGAGCTGGAATGTCCGTCCGAACTGTTGCCTTCGCGCCACGCGCCCTCCTGAGTTCCGTTTTCTGAAATTGGGGTCAGACCCCAAGCTTCCCCGCGCCCACCCCTCGCGCCTGACGCGCCCCACCCCCACCCCAACCCACACGATCCACACGAGTTACGTTTTCGGATATTGGGGTCAGACCCCTCTTGACCGGCGTGTGGGCGAGATCAGCGGAGGAGGGCTTCGAGGCGGGTGAGGAGCGCGTGGTCGTCGTCGGTGAGGCGAAGCGTGTCGGACAGGGAGACGCTCTTCCAGCCCGAGTCCGTCCGCAGCTCGACCGAGCGCAGCATGCCGTCGCGCATGTACTTGGCGTCCGAGCGGGCCTGGCGAGGGGGAGCCGCCAGCGCGCGCTTCGCGAGCCCGCGCAGCTCGTCGAGCATGTCGGCCTCGACGCGCGCGCGCGCGCCCTCCTCGTCCTTCTTGCGCGACTCGCTGACCCAGCGCGCGCCGTCAGCGAAGACTCGCAGCTCCGCCGTCCACCCCGTGAAGCCGCCGCTCCGGCGATACACGAGCCACGGCTCGGCGCGCCCTGCCGCCGGCGGGATCGGCGTCATGTCCAGAACCCGCTCGTGCGGGGCGGCCATCGCGATGCGGTGGCCCATGAGGCGCGAGGTCACTTCCTCGCGGTACGACTGCGTGCCGACGGCGAAGCCCGTGCCGCGCTTGGCGCGCTGACCGGTCGCGGCGAGCGACTTCGTCGCCGCCTCGCAGCGTCGCGTGTTCGCCTTGCCGTCGCCGTAGGCGCCCGCCACGCCGCCCGTCGGCGTCGCGGCGACGAGGCGATGCCATGCCTCGAGCGCGGCGCGGCCATCCCAGCCCGCCGCCACCACGGCGGTCATCGCGTCACGCGCGGCCGCATCGTCGGCGCGCGCGGCGGCCTCGGACGAGCGCCGCGGACCCCAGCCGGTCGCGGGCGCCGCGCGTCCGTGCGGCACCGGCACGGCGCGGCACTGCTCGTAAGCGAGGACCATCGCGAGCTCGGCGTCGGAGCTCAGGATGGCGAGCAAGCCCGTCGAGATCTCGATGCGTCCGTCCACCACGCCCGCCGTGGCCGCCGCCTTCTCGACGACCTGCACGGGCGGGGGAGACGCCGCGCGCGGCAGATGCGGCGCGACGGTGTTCGCGACCGCCTCCACGTGAGCCTGGATGAGCGCCCCCGTGTTGGCGCCGGCCATGCCGGGCAGACCGAGGAGCGCAAGGACCATGACCGTCGCAGCGTGTCTCGACATCGCGAATCTCCGGCGGCGCGGCCGCGCCAAGACGAGATGGACGAGAATCATCCTCGATGCACGGCGCCCGCGCACGCGCGGCCTGCGGGCGCGGCGGGAGATTCCGGGAGGGCGGCTCGATGGGACGCACGGGCGCCGCCCTCCCGGACGGGCACCATGCCCACCGCGTGGACGCCCAGCCACCCTCGAGCATTCACACGTCCGGACAGGACATGCTTGGATCCCATGACCATGACGCCGCGACTGCTCTGTCTTGCCGCGACGGCGCTGGCCGTCGCGCTGCTGCCTGGTGGCTGCACGCCGGATGCCCGGCTGGAGCCCGCCCCGGCGCCGGCGGCGCCGGCGGCGCCGGGCCCGGCCGTCACGCCGCTCGCGCGCGCCGTCAGCCAGCTCGTGATGCCGCCGGGCTTCCGCATGGAGGTCTTCGCCGACGGCATCGAGGACGCGCGCTCGCTCGCGCGCGGGCCGAACGGAACGATCTTCGTGGGCTCGCGCCGCACGGGCCTCGTCCGCGCGGTGCGCGACGACGACGGCGACCACCGCGCCGATCGCACGTTCGTGCTCGCGCGCGGCCTCCACATGCCCAACGGCGTGGCCGTGCGCGATGGCGCGCTGTACGTCGCGGAGGTTCACCGCATCCTGCGGTTCGACGCGATCGAGGACAACCTCGGCGCGCCACCCGTCCCCGCCGTCGTGCGCGCCGATTACCCGCGAGACGACTGGCACGGCTGGAAGTTCATCGCGTTCTCGCCCGACGGGCGCCTTCACGTGCCGGTCGGCGCGCCCTGCAACACGTGCGATCGCGAGGAGCCCTACGCCAGCATCACGAGCATCGCCGCCGACGGCAGCGATCGCCGGATCGTCGCTCGCGGCGTGCGCAACACCGTGGGATTCGACTGGCACCCGCGCACGGGCGAGCTCTGGTTCACGGATAACGGCAGGGACATGCTCGGCGACGACATCCCGTCCGACGAGATCAACCGCGTCACGAGCCCCGGCCAGCACTTCGGCTTCCCCTACTGCCACCAGGGCGACCTGCCGGATCCCGACTTCGGCGCCGGCCGACGGTGCGCGGACTACGTCGCGCCCGCGGCGCTCACCGGCGCGCACGTCGCGAATCTCGGCATGCGGTTCTACCGCGGCTCGATGTTCCCGGAGAAGTACCGCGGGGCGCTGTTCTACGCCGAGCACGGTTCATGGAACCGCACCGTGCCGGACGGCTATCGCGTCAGCGTCGCGTTCCTCGACGAGACGGGCACGCGCGTGACGGGCATCGAGCATCTCGTGACGGGGTTCCTCGAGGGCGAGCAGGCGTGGGGACGTCCCGTGGACGTTCTCGAACTCCCGGACGGGAGCCTGCTGATCTCGGACGATCGCGCGGGCGCCATCTACCGCCTGACCTGGTCGCCCCCCGCGGCGAACTGAGCCCCCGGAGCCCCCTCCAGCCGCGCTCGTGGCATGCTGGCGCCCCTTCCCGCGGGAGGTTCGCATGACGCCCGACCAGTACCTGAGCGCGCTCCGAGAGATTGGCTGGTTCGAGGGCCTTCCATCCGAGGCGGCCAGCGACGCCGAAGCGAATGTCCGCCGCGCGGTGGCGGACGGGCGTGACCCGGAGCCGTGGCCCGAGCCCGCGTGGTTCGACTGCGAGTCCATCTACGAGCCGGGCGACTACACGGCGCTGCTCGATCTCTTCGCCAGCGCGTCGTACGGCACGTTCCAGCCGACCAACGTCCGCGAGGAGTGGGACGACGAGGCAGGCGAGACCGTCGTGCAGTTCGGCTTCGACCTGAACGGCAAGCGCTTCGAGCGCACGCTCCGCGGCGACGACGAATGGGTCTCGCCCGATCTCTTCGACCTGCTGGCCGAGGCGATGGACTCGCAGGGTCACGGCCTCGCGTTCTGCGACATCGAGACGGGCGACCAGACGGCGCTCTTCTTCCTGTGCAACGCCAAGGCCTTCGTCCGCGCCGACGACGCCGGCCTCATCCCGAAGCTCGAGACCGAAGAGGAAGAGGAGTAGCGCTCACCGGCCTCGTCCCGTGCTGCGGCCCTCGCGTCGCGTCGCGCGTCTCACCCCTTGACGCAGACGACCTGGCGTAGCTCGTGCACGATCTCCACGAGGTCGGCCTGGGCGGCCATGACGGCGTCGATCGGCTTGTAGGCCATGGGCGTCTCGTCAATCACGTCGCGGTCCTTGCGGCACTCGACGCCTTCCGTCGCGCGCGCGTGGTCCTCGAGGCTGAACCGCTTCTTGGCCTCCGTGCGCGACATGAGCCTGCCCGCGCCATGGCTGCACGACTCGAAGCTGTCGGCGCTCCCTCGGCCGCGCACGATGAACGAGCGCGCGCCCATGGAGCCGGGGATGATCCCCCACTCCCCGCGGCCAGCACGCACGGCGCCCTTGCGCGTGAGCCAGACATCCTTCCCGAAGTGGCGCTCGCGGCGCACGTAGTTGTGGTGGCAGTTCACGGCGACGAGGCGCGCGTCGAACGGGGGGAGCCCCGTCCCTCGCGCCGCGCCGATCACGGCCTCCATCATGAGCTCGCGATTGGCGCGCGCGAAATCCTGCGCCCAGCCGACGGCCTCCACGTAGTCGTCGAACGCCGGCGTCCCCTCGTCGAACCACGCGAGGTCGCGATCGGGAAGCGATCCCGCCCGCGCGCCCATGCCCTCCCGCGCGCGCTCGATGAAGTACGTGCCGATGCGGTTGCCGACACCGCGCGAGCCCGAGTGCAGCATGAACCAGACATGGCCGGCCTCGTCGAGGCACGTCTCGACGAAGTGATTCCCGGTGCCGAGCGTGCCGAGGTGGTTGTACGTGTTGCCGCGGCCGACCTTCGGGTGGCGCGCCGCGATGCGCTCGAAGCGCGCCGCCAGGGCATCCCACGCCGCGAGCGCCGGGCCCGGCGCTTCATGCCACGCGCCGCGATCGCCTCGACCGCCCTGATGCGTGCGTCCGTGCGGCACCGCGCGCTCGATCGCCGAGCGGAGCTTGCGCAGGTCGTCGGGGAGCTGCTCGGCGCGCAGGCTCGTGCGGACGGCCATCATGCCGCAGCCGATGTCCACGCCCACGGCCGCCGGGATGATCGCGCCGAGCGTCGGGATGACGCTGCCGACCGTCGCGCCGATGCCCCAGTGGACGTCCGGCATCGCGGCCACCCAGCGATGCACGATCGGCAGGCTGGCGACGTTGCGAAGCTGCGCGAGCGCGGCGTCCTCGACGGGCAGCCCGCGCGTCCATGCCTTGATCGGCAGCCCCGGCGAGTCCAGCTCGACCCACAGCGGCTCGGGAGCGGTCCGGCTCATCCGATGGACGAGATGCCGGCGAGGCCGCCCGCTGCCGCGCCGCCGCGCTCGGCTTCGCCGAACGAGAGCGACCGGAACACGCCGAGCGCCCAGTCGCGCTGGTCGGGCGAGGGGAACGCGATCGTCGCGCGCAGCAGGAGCGACCCGCGCGCGGCGGCGCAGGCGAGCACCCACACGGGCGCGCCGTCGTCTTCGTCCTCGCGCAGCGCGGCGCGCCCGACGACATCGCCCTCGCGCATCTCGAACGTCTCGTCGCCTTCGAGCGCCGTGCGCATGAGCTGGCGCGTCGCGTCGCCGGGGTTGCCGTCGACCGGAGGCATGGTGCCGGTCGTGACCCAGATGGCGCGCGCTCCGTCCGTGCCGTGCCAGGTGCCGTCCTCGTCCACGTCCTCGGAGAACGAGCCGGGAAGGACGGCGCGAAAGCCGCCGGGGAGGCGGGCGATCACCTCGCGACGGCGGTAACCGACCGACGCCGGCGTCGCCACCGGCTCGCCCGCCAGGAGCGCCGTCAGCTCCTCGATCAGGTGAGGCGGCACGGATCGCGGATCCTTCTCGCGCGCGGCAGCGAGACAGCGCAGGGCCTCTTCCTGCGCCCACTGCTCGGTCTCGTTCAGCGGCGATCGCCAGCGCACTTCGGTCCAGGCGAGCGCGAGGCCACGGCGCGCGTGATGCGCCGCGTTGCGTCCGGCCTCCGGCCACGGCACGACGTCGGCGGCGCACGCGTCCCCGGCGCGCGCGCGCGCCAGCCAGGCCGCGTCGCGCGGTCCGAGGGGCGTGGAAACCGCGCCGTCGTGCAGGAACCCCGCGACGCCGGGCATGAGCAGGGGAGGGGGCGACGCCGCCACGCCCGCTGGAGCTGTCGCGGGCCGATCGGGCAGCTCGCGCGCGAGCGCGGCGACGTGGTCGAGCATGGCCTGGCGAAGCGCGGTGCGGTCGCCGCTCGTGAGATACCCCGTGTCGTCGGACTCCGGGCCGAGGGACCAGCTGACCTTCATCTCGGTCCCGAGCGCATGCACGATCTCGCACGCGTGCGCGTGATAGCCGGCGCCGCAGGACGCGGTCGCGGCCGTGATGCTCACCTCGCCCGTGCGGGGGCACGAGATCTGGAACTCCTCGGCCCCCGGATGGAGCTGGGCCAGCAATACGGGACCCTCCGGGCCATCCACGAGGGTCGCTGCGACGAGCTCATCGCCCTCGCGCGCGCGCAGCCACTCTTCGGCCTTGGCGAGCCACTCCGAGGGCGATGGGCCCTTGGTGAGGAAGCCGCTGGTCGGGTACTTTCCGCTGACATTCAAGCTGAGGGACATGGTGGGATGCTCCGCGAGAGGGCAGGATCGCACGCGACCATGGCGCCCGACAACCGCAGGCCGGCCGAGCCGGAAGATCCCGCGACGCCCGGAGACGGCGGCGACGAGGAGATCGTCCGCATCGAGTTCACGGACGAGCTCGACCTGCACCCGTTCCATCCGCGCGACGTGGCGGATCTCGTGCGCGACTATCTCGACCACGCGTCGGCCGAAGGGTGGCCGCACGTGCGCATCATCCACGGGAAGGGCATCGGCGCGATGCAGCGCACCGTGCACGCGGTTCTCGGCAAGCACGCCGCCGTGGCCCGCTTCGCGCTCGCGAGCGATCGGGGCGGCTGGGGCGCGACCGTCGTGACGCTGCGCGCGGCCCCGCCGAAGGGCTGAGGCGCTCGCATGGGGAAGCTCTTCACGCTGCTGCTCGTGGCTGCCGTCGTGACCTGGGCGATCAAGCGCGTGCTCGCGGCGCGCGGCGTGCGCATCACCTGGCCCGACCGGTCGGTGGAGGCGCCGGTCTTTCGCGTGAGCTTCCGAGCCGGGCGCCTGGCGAGCGTGACCGGGCGCATCCCTCGCAACGTGCTGATGGCCTTCGAGGACATCGCCGCGCGCGCCGCGCTCGACGGCGACATCACGCTGCGCGGCATCGCCGACCTCGAGTTCTCGGAGAGCATCCCGCTTGCCGCGAGACAGCCCCTGCGCAACGCCCTCCTGACGGGGATGTGAGCGGAGGGCGCGGGAACGCTCCTCCACGTCGCGCGTGCGCTCGCCGCCGGATCGCGGCATGCTGTCGGGAGAGGAGACGCCGCATGCCGACTGACAGGAAGCTCCCGACGGACAAGGTCATCGCGACGCTGAACCGGATCCTCGAGCTCGAGCTCGCGGGCGTCGTGCGCTACACGCACTACGCGCTCATGGTGTTCGGCCACTCGCGCATTCCCATCATCCACTGGATGCGCACGCAGGCGACCGAGTCGCTCGCTCATGGCTCGGAAGCGGGCGAGTGGGTCACGACGCTCGGCGGCCACCCGTCGCTGAAGATCGGCAAGCTCCTCGAGACGCACGCGCACGACATCTCGCAGATCCTGCGCGAGTCGCTCGAGCACGAGCGCGAGTCGCTGACCGCGTACAACGATCTGCTCGATCTGGTCGAGGGCCGCCACGTCGCTCTCGAGGAGTACGCCCGCGGCCAGATCCTCGCCGAGGAGATGCACGTCGCCGAGGTCGAGAAGATGATCCGCAAGCCCGGCGAGCTCAAGCCTGCCGGGTGAAGCGGCGCGCGGGCTGTCGCCGCCCGTTCAGAGGCCGGGCAGGAGTGGCTGTCGGTGAGGGCGCATCTCGCGATGTTGGCTCAGGGGGGCTGGGCCTGCCCCGATCTCGTGGACAGGTTGATCGCGCGGTCGTGAGCCGCCGGGCGCGTCCACAGCGCCGCTGCAACGTGACCCTCGGCGCCGAGTGTGGCACGCGCTGATGCCGGGGTGGCGCGTCGGGCACGCCGACGACGCGTATCTCCACGGGGCACTGCCTCCCCGCCACCTCAACCCGAGACCCTTGACATGCGACGCCTTCCCGCCTTCGTCCTGACGCTTTCCCTTGGCGCCCTCGCCCTCCCGTCGCACGCCGAGGAGGAGAAGCCGGCACCGCTCTACGACGTCCGAACCGTCGCGTTCACGACGACGGCGGTCAACTACATGGCGCGCAGCGTGCCGACGAAGGCCGACCTCGCGGCAACGCCCATCGGCCGGCGGTCGGCCGGGACCGTCACCGTCAACCCGCAGAAGGGCGTCGTGGAGGTGACCGCGCGCGTCAGGGAAATGCCTGCCGCGGCGTCTTTCGGCCCCGAGTACCTGACGTACGTCCTGTGGGCCGTGACACCCGAGGGACGCGCCAACAACCTCGGCGAGATCGTCCTGGACTCCTACGGTGGCGGCAAGCTTCAGGCCAGCACGCGGATGCAGTCGTTCGCGCTGATCGTCACCGCCGAGCCGCACTTCGCGGTGACGCTGCCATCCGACATCGTCGTCCTCGAGAACGCCGTGCGCCCGACGACGACCGGCGAGGTCGAGGCGGTGCAGGTGAGGACCGAGCTGCTGCCTCGGGATCTCTATGCCGTGGACGCGGGCGGCGCCATCGAGAACGTGACGGGCATGGACGAGGATCCCCTCGACATCCTCGAGGCGCGGAACGCCATCCGCCTGGCGCGCTGGGCTGGCGCCGAGACGCACGCAGCCGACGTGCTGGCGAAGGCCGAGGGCCTGCTGAGGGACGCCGAGGCCGCCAAGGGCAAGGCGGCGATGACGCCCGCGCGCGCCTCCGTGCAGGCCGCCGAGGACGCGCGCGTGCTCACGCTGCGGCGCAAGCGCGAGGCGCGCATCGCCGCCGAGAAAGCCGACTCGGCGGCGCGAGAGGAGGCGGCCCGCAAGCAGGCGGCTGACGAGGCGCATCGCCGCGAGCAGGCCGAGGCCGAGGAGCGAAAGGCCTCGCTCGCTCGCGAGCAGGCCGAGATCGAGCGCATGCGCGCCGAGGCGGAGGCGCAGCGCGCCCACGCGGCGCGGCTCGCGGCCGAAAGGCAGCAGGCCGATCTGCGCGCGTCGCTGCTGGCGCAGTTCAGCAAGGTCCTCGACACGCGCGAGAGCGACCGCGGCCTGGTCGTCAACATGTCGGACGTCCTCTTCGACACGTCCAGGGCCGAGCTCAAGCCCGTTGCGCGCGAGCACCTGGCCAGGATTTCGGGGATCGTCGTCGCGCATCCGGGTCTCGCGCTTCGCGTCGAGGGCCACGCAGATTCGACGGGCACCGCCGACTTCAACCAGAAGCTGTCCGAGGCGCGGGCGGGCTCCGTGCGCGACTACCTCGTCGCGCAGGGAATCCCTGGCGAGACGATCACGTCGGCGGGCCTGGGCTCCTCCGTGCCAGTCGCGCCGAACGACACCGCCGACGGCCGGGCGAAGAACCGCCGCGTCGAGCTGATCGTGTCGGGCGAGGTCATCGGCACGAAGATCGGCCCGCAGTAGCGGCAGGCGTCAACCGCCCGGCGCCGATGGCATCCACACGAGACACGAGGGCGGCGCCGGACGGCCCGGCGCCGCCGCCTGGTCGTGACGGCGTCCGCTCGTCGCCGACGGTCCGCGGGCTCAGAGCTCGTTGAGGCTCTTGGGCTGCCAGTACTTCGTGCCGCTCAGGTCCGCCGAGAGCATGAGCCCCTTGTCGCTCTGCTCGAAGATGGCCATCCCGTTCACGAAGCTCGCAGCCAGGTTGGCGCTTTCCGTGCCGCCCACCGCGTTCGTTCCCGCTCCCGCTTCCCAGCCCTTGTCAACGAAGCGCCGGAACGACGCCTCGTCCTCGAAGAAGAAGATCACCTGGTAGAACTTGATGCCGGCGCCGAAGTTGAAGCCGACGGAGGCCATCTTCATGTAGGTGCGGGCGCCCGAGCCGCTCTCGACGGCGACGCCGCGCCCGGAGCCGCCGGCCACCGCGAACGACGTCTTCCGCGCGTCGAACACGGCGTAGCCGAACGCCTTCTCGCTGATCGCCTTGGCCTTCGGGCTCGCGGCGAGGAGCTTCTCGAGCGCCTCGGCGGCCTGCTGGTCGATCTTCGCGCGCTTCGCGGCGCTCTTGTCGGTCTTTTCGGGTTCCGTTGCACCCGAGCCGTCGCTTGCCGGCGCGGCGGCGGCGGTCTTGTCGGCACGCGTGCTGGCGGGGCCGAGGAGCGCGGCCAGGACCGCGCCGATCGCGACGAACCGTCGAGGGGAATCCATCCTGAGGGAAAGCATCACGACGAGCCAGCCTTTCTGATCCCAGCGCGGCCGCGCGGCGGCCGGCGGTGTTCACCGGACGAGCGGCACCTCGGCGGCGAGCTCGTAGTTGATGATGGCGTCGATCTTGTTCTCGAGCTGGTAGTAGCGGGCGACCTTCTTCTGCGGAAGCACTTTCTCGAACTTCGGAAGGAAGGAAGCCTCGACCTGGGCCATGGCGGCGCGCACCGCGAGGTGCTCGGCAAGCAGCTGGTGCGCCTTCTCGTCGCTCACGTCCGGGTAGGCGTCCGCGTAGTCGAGGATGACGTTCATGCGGCGCCGGCGGAGCTTGTTCAGCTCCTCCTGGTAGGCCTCGTAGACCTTCCAGAACCCCTCGCTCTCGGCGTCGGTCAGGCCGAGGTTGTCGGCCACGAGGGCCTTGCGATCCGCGAGGATCTGCGAGCGCAGCACCTCGAGCGTGTCGCGGGAGGAACCGGCGTGGATCGGAGCGGCCGCGGACAGCACGGCGGCCAGCGCGAACGGAACGAGCTTCATGAGTCTCATGGTGCCTTCCTGAACGTGAACGTGAACGTGGTGGCGCGGCATGACCGCAACCAAACAGAGATGCGCGGTTGGAGCCGCCGCGCGAGTCGCAGGGGGGACCAGCCGGTCCCTTCTCGGTCTTCGGGGCGGCCCTCCGGCCTCACCCCTTCCCGCCACGCGCTCCGCGCGCGTGAGAGGCGGGAGAAACTACTTGAGCGTGTAGCCCTTGCCTTCGAGGCAGGCGGCGCGCGCGCGCGCGTGATCGGCGTCGCGCGCCTTCCAGTCGGCGAGGGCCGTCTCGTACTGCGCCTGCGCGGCCGCGTTGGCCTGGGCCGCCGCCTGGTTCTGGGCGGACGCCTGCGCGGACTGCTGCTGGCGCGACTGCCGCCGCCCGCGAACGGCTCCGACGGCGGCGCCAGCCAGCGCTCCCTCGGCCGCGTCGCCTCCCGCCACCTCTCCGACGACCGCGCCCGTCGCGGCTCCACGCGCCGCGCCCCGAGCGCCCGATCCCGGCGCGGGACTCGCCGCAGCCGTCGCGGGGGCGGCTTGGGGCGCCGGAGGCGTGGGCGGCGCGACTTTCCCGGGATC
The DNA here is from genome assembly GCA_964613915.1 of uncultured Thermoanaerobaculia bacterium. GTDB lineage: Bacteria > Acidobacteriota > JBCCFW01 > JBCCFW01 > JBCCFW01 > CAZTIW01. The sequence continues at coordinate 27,320 of CAZTIW010000035.1, read as the reverse complement.
GAAGCCGACCTGCAGGACCGCCCAGTCGTGACACGAGGCCTCGTCTGCGGCCTGCTGCTGGGCGGTCTGCCCCCGGGCCGGGAAGACGATCGGCTTCGGCTTCGTGGATGTCGCGGTCGAGGCATGGGCCGCGGCGGCCAGGACGAGAAGCGAGAGCGCGCAGAGCGTCCTGCGAGGAAGCATGGTCGGGTCTCCTGGAAACGAGGTACCTGAACGAGACGCGCAAGACCGGGCGCGATCGCGCCGCGCCGCGCGCCTACCAGGTGAACGACAGGCCGCCCGTGAGCCCCGATTCGCTGTACTTGATCTCGCCCGATCGGCCTCCGTCCTCGTCGTCGAAGTTCGTGCCGATGCGCGTGTAGCGGTACCCGGCCCCGAATCCGACGTGCTTCCACGGATGCCACTCGAGCCTCGCCGTCACGTCCGTCCACGAGCCGTCGAAGCTGCCGATGGCGGCCTGGAAGTACTGAACCCCGCCGCGAACGATGAGGTGGTCTCCCGCGAACCAGTCGAAGGCGAAGCCCAGCTGCGGCACGGGCGCCGAGACGCTGACGGAGTTCTCGGCAACGCTGGCGCCTCCGCCCGGGCTGGCCGTCTCGCCCTCGATGTCGAAGTCGAGTCCGGCGAGGACGATGCCGGCCGTGAAGCCGAACTCGATTGGCTCGCGCTTCACGAAGTCGTACCGGTACGACAGCTGCGGCAGCGAGAACTCCGCCCGCGCCCGCGCCTGGCTGCCTGCGAGGAAGACGTGATCCCCCACGTGGAGATCCCGCTCGAGGGTCCGCGCGGCGTTGCGATCGAAGGCCTCGTACCGGCCGAAGACGCGGTGGCGCCGGCCAATCTTGAAGTGCCCGGAGAACGCGAACACGTCCGTGTCGGAGGACGCGCCGAGATCTCCCTCGATGTCCACGTTCGTTCCGTCGCCCGTGGAGGCATCGACGCGCGCCGACGACGAGACCGTCGCCAGCAGGCCGTCGAAGGAGAGGAGGATGCGATCGCTGACGAACCGCTCGTCCTCGACGCGGCCATCCTGCGCCAGGGCGGCCTGGGCGAGAAGGAGCGCTGCGACTGCGAGCGTTGAACTCAGATGCTTCATGGTGCCTCCCGCGGCATCGGCTGCCGCGGACTCGATGGGGTCTCAGTCCTGCAGGATCTCGACGCGGCCGGTGTCCAGGTCATGCCGCGCGCCCAGGATCGTCAGGGTTCCGGCGCGCACGCGGGGGGCGAGCGTCTCGTCCTGCCGGTACTGGTTCACGACGCGACGCACTCCGGCGAGCACCGTGTTCTCGAGGAGGTCGCCGGGCGCCTGCCGCGCCTCTTCCACGGCCGGCTGGATCGCGGCGACGAGTTCCTTCAGGTGGCCGTGCACCTCGCCGCCCTCGATCGCCGCGGCCGCGGCGCCGCAGCGCTCGTGGCCGACGACGAGCACGAGCCCCGTGCCGAGGTGCTCGATGGCGTATTGCACGCTCGCCAGCTCCACGGGGCCGGAGACCTCACCGGCGGAGCGCACGACGAAGAGATCGCCCAGGCCCTGGTCGAACACGAACTCCGGGGCGACCCGCGAGTCGGAGCAGCTCACGATCACCGCGAAGGGCGACTGGCCCGTGGCGAGCTGAGCGCGCTGGCGCGCCAGGTTGCCGCGCCTGGCCGGCTTTCCCGCCACGAAGCGCGCATTGCCGGCGAGCAGCCGCTCGACAGCCGGCGGAGACGAGGGAGCAGTCGCGCCTCCGGTTGCCCGCGAGCCGGCGGCGGCCGACAGGGCGAGGAGCGCGGCGAACGTGCAAGTTGCGAGCGGTCTCATGGCGAACCTCTGAGGATGGAGGTGGCGGGCATGTGAGCGCCGAGGCGTGCGCCGGAGCGGGCTCCGACGCACGCTCGGTCGATCAGGAGCCGGACGGCGCGTACCAGATGGGCGACGTGTACGCGCGATCCTGGACGGTCAGGGGGACCTCCTTCGGCAGCTTCAGGCCGAAGGCCTTGGCGTCGTGGGCCGTCCAGCGGGGCGTCGGGATCTCGATCACGCGCACGTAGTAGAACGCGCGCTCCTTCGGATTGAAGTGTGGATCCCGCCACCACGCGCTGAGAACCGGCGCGCCGATGTCGTTGGTGTACGTGACCGACGCGGCGTCCACGGTGCTGCCCACGGGCTTCTTGCAGCGTCCGCTGGAGTCGGCCGTGCGGTCGCCCGAGAGCGCCACGTCGTAGATGCGCTCGTGGGTCTCGCCCGCGGCGTCCAGCCAGCCCTTGATGACCTGGATGCGGTCGAGGTTGGCGCCGTCCACGTCTCGCATGGCGCGGATCATGAACGCGGGCGCCTTGCCGGCCGGCGCCGCCTTGAGCTCGCCGCCCATGGGCACGCCGCGGCGATAGCCCTGGGCCGCGAAGTCCGGGCGCGCGACCTCCTCGGGACGGAAGTCCCAGCCCGCGAAGACGCGCACCGTCATGCGGGAGCCCGTCGTGGCGTAGACCTCGCGCCGCTCCATCGCGTCGAAGATCGACTCGCGCGTGTTCTCGCGCGCCCAGACGGCCGCGAGGCCGGAGGCGCCGAGCGCCCAGGCGCGGGTCACGAGCTCGGGCTGCATCGCGGGGATGGCGGCATGCTCCCAGCGCTGCGGGCTGGGCTCGGTGCTCGCGGTCTTGCCGAAGAAGTTGTCCTCGCCCGACGTGGACAGGCCGGTGTGGCTGTCCGTGCTGCCGACGACGCCGAACTTGTACGGGTTGGCGCCGAGCGACTGCTCGAGGACGAGGCCCGTCTTGAGCGCCGCACGCACGTACGATCCGGGCATCATCTCCGCCGTGGTGGCCGCCGAGCCACCGAGATTCGACTTGTCCCACACCTCGAAGGTGGCGAACTCGTCGTCCGGCGACAGCGAGCGATGCGTCTCGCTCGTGCCCTTCGGCTGCGTGATCTCGACGATCGGCTCGCGGCGGCTGCGCGTCTCGGCGTAGGCACGGTCGATCGGACGGCCGCTCATCGTGTCGGTCATCCACATGAGGCCGTTGCTCAGGTTCCCGTTGTGCGGGATGGCGAGCAGGCGTCCTCCGGTCTTCTCCTCGTACGTTGACATCCAGGCCCAGAGCGCTTCGGGATCCGGGCTGTCGTACGCGGAAAAGGGCAGGACCTGGCTCGCCCTGGAGGCGTCATCGCGAAAGATCACGTTGCGGTGGAGGTTGTTGCCTCCCGGCGTGGACGTCCACTCGTAGGCGATGAAGGCCGTGAACGCGCCGGGGACGTTGGCTCGCTCCGCCGCGCGGACCACCTGATCCCAGGCGGCGCGGTTCATCGCGGGACTGTTGATCGGGTCCTTGCCCGTCGTGCTTCCGCTGCGGACCCAGTCCGCGAAGGCGTCGAAGCCCTTTCCTTCCTTGACCATGTCGTGCCAGCGCTTGCCCGTGGGGGTCGCCAGGAGGATCGGATCCGACGTGGCGATCATCGGGGCCATGCCGAGGTTCTCGGCGTGGTCGGTCACGCAGAGGAAGTCGAGCGGTCTCTGCAGGCGCACGCGCTGGCCGGAGTTGCTCTGCACCTCCTCGCCCCGCGCGAACCGGTATGCGTCGTCAGGCGTGAGGCGGCAGCCGACCATGCCGGCGTCGGTCGAGTACGCCGTGTGCAGGTGGGTGTCGCCCCACAGCACGCGATTCGGAAAGTGCTGATCGACGTACGGCGAGTAGTTCGGCGGCGGCTCCACGTAGTCCTCTCGCGACACCATGCCGTCGGCGGAGACGCCTGGCGCGAGCAGGACGAGCGGGGAAAGCGCGAGGGCGCGGAGCGCATGGCGCGCGACGGCGGAGCGAACGGTCGGCGGGATCATGGGAACCTCGATTCGGAGAGAATCATCAGAAGCCAGCGAGGCGCTGGAGCAGCCAGCAGGCCGCGACAGCGCCGATGGCGTGGGCGGTGACGAGCGCGAAACGACGCGGCGGCGCGGCGCCGAGCCGCCGGGTGCTCGCGGCGAGGCCGAGCACGGCGCCGATGAAGAGGAGGTGGCCGGCCTCGACGCCGGCGCTGAAGAACAGGAGCGCCAGCGGCACGTGCTCGGCCGGCAGGCCCGCCTCGCTCAGGGCGCCGGCGAATCCGAGACCGTGGAGCAGGCCGAACGACATGGCCACGCACCAGGGCGCGCGCGCCGTGATTCCCGGGCGGCCCTGGTGCTGAAGCACCAGCTCGCGCGCCACGAACACGATGCTCAGCGCGATGACGGCCTCGACGGGCGGCGGCGGCACGTGAACCCAGCCGAGAGTCGCCGCCGTGAGCGTCAGCCCGTGCGCCAGCGTGAAGGCGGTGACCGTCTGCACGAGCTTCCACCCGCCGCTCGTGATGAGGATGAGCGCGAGAACGAAGAGCAGGTGATCGAAGCCCATCAGGATGTGCTCGAGTCCCAGCAGGCCGTAGGCGGCCGCGACTCCGGTGGCTCCCTGCGCTTCCGGGATCACCGCGCTCGGCGCGGAATGCGTCAGGCGCAGCGAGACGCTTCGGCCGTCCAGGAAGTCCGCTCTCACGAGGCAGTCGGTCATCGTCCCGTCGAGGCCACGAATCGCCAGCGTGCTGCCGGGCAACGCCGGGGCGCTCATGGACCAGCGCCTGACGCAGGCGCCGGGCGGCTCCTCGGTCCGGACGGGCGAGACGATCATCGCGTCGGGGCCGAAGTCCGGATCGAGCGCCAGGCGGAGATCGCCCGCACGAGGCGTCTTCCAGGTCACGTCGTAATTGCCCGGACTCGTCTCCAAGACCTGAAGGTAGGCCGGTCGCAGCTCGTGCGCCCGCGCGAGCGCCGGTACCAGCGCCACGAGAAGGATGAGGACGGCGCGTCTCACTGGCCGGCTGCCGCCATCGCTTCGGTGGCTGCCGGCGACGGAATGGGGCCCGCCGACGGCGCGTGCCGGACATCGCCGACGAGATCGCGCACGGCTTCGTCCACGACGAGGTCGTACCGGTCGAGCAGCGAGGCGACGAACTCGTCCTCGAGCGACCGGCGTCGCTCGCGCTGCCACTCGTCCAGGACGCTCTCGCGGATCTCGGACAGCTCCGGCAGCCGTTCGGGGAGTCTCTCGTCCACGAACACGACGTGGACTCCGAACGGCGACGCGATCGGTCCCGTCCAGCGTCCCGCCTCGGCTGCGGCGAGCCCCGCGGCGAACGACTCGCCGAACTCGTGCGCGACGGAGTCGTGATCCGCCCGCACGACCTGGCGCGGGAGCAGGGACGCGTCTCCGAGCGACGCGATCAGGCTCGCGCTGGCCGGATCCTGCAGGAGCCGCAGCGCGGTCTCGGCGCGTCGGCGCGCCTCAGCCGGATCCGCGGCGTCGAAGGGAACCTGGTGAAAGCTGACGCGGGCCGGAAGGCGGAAGAAATCGGCCTTCGCCTGCAGCACGCGCTGGAGGTCGTCGTCGGTCGGCGGGGCGGAGTCCGCCGATTCCTCGATCAGGAAGAGCATCTTCTGCGCGAGGCGCCGGCGCACGACCGTGTCGTCGTCCGCGAGGCCCAGCGCCTGCGCCTCGCGCGCCAGCAGCCTCTCCCGGACATGCGTCGTGACGAGTCCCGACAACTCCTCGCGCGTGGGCGGCCGCATCCACTGGCGCGACCAGCCCAGCGAGATCCACGCGACCTCGCCTTCGGTGACGCGCAGCGCGTCCGGCCGGGCCTCGCTGTCGCCACGGTGGATCCAGCCCCACGCCAGGAACAGCACGGCGCCGCCCATCAGGAAGTGGATCAGGGGTTCGCGCAGGAGCTTCATGACGGGACTCGTCTCGCGCATCAGAAGTGGAACGCGAAGCCGACCTCGAGGCCGCGCTGCGCCACGTCGTAAATGAACTCACGCGCGCCGGAGCCCGAGTCGAAGTCCACCTCGAGCGCCCGGTAGCCGAACACGACGGACGACCGCTCCGTCATCTCGAAAGCGAAGAGGAGCTCCGCCTGCCACGTCAGGTCCGAGCCGCCTCCGAATCCGCCCACGTCCCCGCGGAAGCGGAAGTCCCACCTGTCAGCGAGAGGCGTGCGAGCGATGAAGCCAACGACGGGATCCGTCCAGTCACGCTCCGCGTCCACGTCGGAGAGAGCCGGGTTCGCGAAGTCGATGTCGTTGTTGAGCTTCCAGAACCGCGCTCCGACGAGCGCCGAGAAGTGCTCGTTGACCTTGATGATCGCGTCCACCTCCGCGTTGAACTGCTCGGAGGTCACTTCCGCGTCGCCCAGCTTCGTCGTCTCGCTGAGATTCACGTAGCCGAAGTCAATCGCGACGCCAACGCGGCGGCCCTCGCCCTCGACGCGCAGCATGCCGCCGAGATCGAGGTGCGAAACGATGTCACCGAACGACTGCTCCACCTCCACGCTGACCGGCCCGATGCCGATCTTTCCGTCCATCCCCGTTCCCCAGATGTAGGGGGCAACGGTCCACTGCCAGCCGCCGTGATCGGGTTCGGCAGCCGAAGCGGCGGTCGCATCGAGAACGGGCAGGGCGAGCGCGAGGGCAAGAATGGGTCGCAGGATTCGCATGGGAGCTTTCCGGTATGGGGAAGGGGAAGGAGATCGTGCTGGGCCACCCTCGTCGGGTGGAGGGCTGCTCGATACGCGGACTCACCGGGGCAACCGCGCCATGCGGGCGTTCGTGACGCGATCTCGCGGCGCGTTGCGCGTTCCCATCGAAGGCCCTGACGCAGCGATGCCCCGTCCCGCCGAACCGCAGCCATCCCCGACTGCCCTCCACCGGAGGGCCAAGGCGATCTTCCACGCCGCGCTGGCGCGCCCGCGGGCGCGGCGTGACGAGTGGCTGACACGGGCCTGCGCCGGGCACGCGTGGCTCATGCGCGAGGTGCACTCGCTGCTGAGGTACCACGAGCCCGCGGAGGCCCCGCTGCTCGAGGGCTCGACCGCCCGACTCATGGATCGGGTCAGCGCGGAGTGCCGCGCGGCCACGTTCGGCCGCGCGCCCGACGCGCGTCCGCCCGACGCGGAACCGGAGCGCGGCGGCGCCGCGAACGCAGGCCAGCGACGTCCGCGCGACTGAAGCGAAGGGCTCCACCCGGACTCGTGCCCGCGACGCCATGTCCCGAATCCAGCGCATCTCGTCGGGCGCGTGGGGCGTTTTGACCCGCGCGTCGGTTGATCGGAGCCGAGCGGCATGGCTGCTGCCGCGGGAGGACTGCTAGCATTTCGCGCCCCACGGCACGCCATGGAAACGCATACCGACGACCACGACGCCAGTCAGCGGGTCCAGGTGCTCCTGCAGCAGATCGCGGACGCACGGCTGCCGGACGGCACCGTCGATTCCCGGTCGCAGAAGGACGCTGCGGAGGCCCTCGTGGCCATCCTCTACCAGGACCTGCGGCGCATCGCTGGCGCCTACCTGTCGCGCGAGCGTGCCGATCATTCGCTGTCGCCGACGGAGCTCGTTCACGAGGCCTACTTCCGCCTGGTCGGGCAAGAGCGCGTGGAGTGGCAGGGGCGAACCCACTTCCTCGGAATCGCCGCGCAGGCCATGCGCCGCATCCTGGTGGACCACGCCCGGCGCCATCTGGCCGACAAGCGCGGCGGCGACTGGCACCGGATCTCGCTGGAGACCGTCGGCGTGGACGCGTCCACCGAGGCGGATCTCGACGCCGAGCGCCTCGTCGCGCTCGATGGCGCGCTCGATCGGCTCGCCGAACTCGACCCGCGCCAGGCGCGCATCGTCGAGATGCGGTACTTCGGCGGCATGAGCGTGCCCGAGGTCGCTGCCGCGCTCGACATCGGCCGGCGAACGGTGGATCGCGACTGGGCCCATGCGCGGAGCTGGCTGAAGCGTGAAGTGGCAGGGAACTGAGAACGCGCCGGCGGCGCGGAGACGACCGTGTTGACGCCTGCGCCGGGGAGGCCATGACCGACGACTGCCGCGCCAGGCCCGAGCCCGAGACGGAGGCGCGCCGCCGTCGGCACGCGCTCGCCAAGGACGTTCTCTATGCGGCACTCGACCTCGAACCCGAGGACCGCGCCTCCTTCCTGCACGACGCCTGCGGCGGCGACGCCGAACTGCGCCGCGAGGTCGAATCACTGCTGGCCGCCAGCGGGGATCCGCTTCCCTCGCGTGCCGACGGGCTGCCGACGCACCTCGACTCCGACGCCCCGCGGCTCGCGCCTGGCTTGATGGTCGCCGGCCGCTACCGAGTGGAGGCCCTGATCGGCGAGGGCGGGATGGGACAGGTCTACCGCGTGACGGACGAGCTGATTGGCGAGACCGTCGCCCTCAAGCGGCTGCGGGTTCGCGGGCCCCTGCATCGCAGGCGGTTGCTCGAGGAGACTCGCCTGGCCCGCCAGGTGACGCACGCCGGAGTGTGCCGGGTCCATGACGCCGGAGACCTCGACGGGGACACGTTCGTCACCATGGCGTTCGTGGACGGCACCCCACTGTCCCGCGTGCTCGAGCAGCACGCGCCGCTTTCCTCGAGCCGTGTCATCGAGGTGGCGCGAGCGCTCTGCGAGGCGCTCTCCGCCATGCACGCGGCGGGCGTCCTGCACGGCGACCTGAAGCCGGCGAACATCGTCGTGGATGCCGCCGGTGCCCTGCACGTGGTGGACTTCGGACTCGCGAAGGCGCTCGGACCGACGATGACGCGCGGCCTCGCCGCCGGTTCGCCCGCCTACATGGCGCCGGAGCAGCTCGACCCCGAAGGGATCACGGACGAGCGCACCGACCTGCACGCTCTCGGCCTGGTGCTGCACGAGTGCCTCACGGGCCAGCGGGCTTTCCGCGCCACCACGCCGGCGGATCTCCTGGAGCAGGTCCGCGTGCAGGTTCCCGAGCGGCCCTCCCTCGTCGTGCCGGGCGTGGACGCGCGGCTCGAGGGGGTGATCGAGGGGCTGCTCGCGAAGGATCCGGCACGGCGGCCCGCGTCCGCCGCAGACGTTCTCGCGCAACTGGAGGGACGGGACGCGGCTCCTCGCATCGGGACGATGGCCGGTCGCCTGCCGAGGCCGCTCACGCGGCTGGTCGGGCGCACCGCGCTGCTCGCTGAGATCCGCGATCTGCTGGAGGTTCATCCGCTGATCGCGCTCGCGGGAGCCGGTGGCTGCGGCAAGACGAGGCTCGCGATCGAGGCCGCGCGCGCCCTGGAGCACGGACTCGATGGCGCGGCGTGGTTCGTGGACCTGTCGGCGCTGGCCGAGGACCAGCACGTGACGAACGAGGTCGCGCGCGCCGTCGGCGTGCGCGCGCAGTCCGCCGGCGATCTCACGGACGAGATCGCCCGGCGACTCCGGCGCGGCACGCACCTGCTCGTGCTCGACAACTGCGAGCACGTGCGCGTCGCCGCCGCTCGCCTGGTGGCGGGGCTGCTTCGGGCCGCGCCCGATCTCCGGATCCTGGTGACCACGCGGGAGCCGCTGGGCTGCGCGGGAGAGCGCATCGTTGCGGTGCCGCCGCTGGATGTCCCGGCGCCCGCGACGAGCGTCGCGACGCTGCAGGCCGTGGAGTCCGTCGAGCTCTTCACCGAGCGAGCGCGCGACTGCTATCCGGAATTCGAGGTGAACGCCAGAACGGCGCCCTTCGTCGAGAGCATCTGCCGGGGGCTGGACGGCATCCCGCTCGCGCTCGAGCTGGCGGCATCCAGCCTCCGCGTGCTGCCTCTGGAGACGCTGGCGCAGCAGGTGAACGAGCGGGTGCTCGACCTGACGAGCCGGGATCCGCTGATGCCGGAACGGCACCAGACGCTGCGTGCGCTGGTCGAGTGGTCCCATGCGCGGCTCGATTCCGATGCCGCCACGCTCTTCCGCCGGCTGGCCGCATTCGCGGGCGGCTTCACGCTGGCCGACGCCGAGCAGGTCTGCGGCCTGCCCCCTCTCGCCCCTCACCGCGTGCAGCGCGTGATCGCGACGCTCGCCGACCGGTCGCTGATCGAAGTGCGACGCCCGAGAGCGCTGGAGCGGTACTCGATGCTGGAGCCGCTGAGAGCGTTCGCCGCGGACCGGCTCGCGGCAGCGGGCGAGGAGGCGGCCGTGCGCGCCAGCCACCTACGCTGGTTCGCGAGCCTCGCCGAGTCTGCTCGCGTTCCCCTCGAGGGCTCGAGCTCCCTGGCGTGGTTCGAGCGATTCGAGCGCGAGGTCGACAACCTGCGCGTGGCGCTGCGATTCGCCGCCGTCGCACCGGCGACCGCCGCGGACGGGCTGCGCATGATCGTGGCGCTCTGGCCCTTCATCGCGAACCGTCGCCTGATCGCCGAAATGCGCGCGACGCTCGCGCTGCTCCTCGCGGTCGCGCGGGAGGGCGACTCCGACGCGGGTGACATCGCGATCGGCTGGGCCTGCGCCGTGGCCGGCCAGGCGGCCGCCGCCGCGGGAGCGACGAGCGCGGCCCTCGATCTGCTGGCCCGGGCTCGTCGGCTCGCGCGTGCCCAGCAACAGCCTGATCTCGAAGCGCTGTCACTGGCTTGGGAGGGCCAGGCTCTCGGTGACAGCGGCGACATCGCGACGGGCCGGGAGCGGCTCGAGGAGGCGTGCGCGCTGGCACGGCGCGCGGAGTCCGCGCGCGCTCTCGCGCTGGCCCTGAACGGCCTGGGCAGCCTCGAACTGCGCGCGGCCCGCGGCGAGCAGGCGCGACAGCGGTATCTCGAGGCCCTGGACATCGCTCGCGCCGCAGGACTGGCGCTCCTCGAGTCGCGACTGCTCGCGAACCTCGGCATCGTGGACCTGGAGACCGGGAACGGGAGGAGCGGGCTCCGCCACGCCGAAGCGAGCCTCGAGATGGAGACCCGCCTGACCGGCGGCACCTCGCTGGCCGTGCGCGTGACGCTGGGCACCGTGTGCCTGGTTGACGGCGAACTGGAACGCGCCCGTGACGTTTTCACCGCGGCTCTCCAGCAAGCGCGCGACGAGTGCAATCCGCACGCCGCCGCCTCGATCGCCGTGAACCTGACGGTGGTTCACGTCAGTCGCGGCGACCTGGTCGCAGCGCGCTCGGTGCTGTTCGAGGCTCTCCGCGACGCCCTTCGCGACGGGCCGCCCCGGGGCGTCGTCATTCTCGCCGAGCAGCTTGCCCGCATGCGCGTCAGGGCGGGCAGTTCGGACGACGCAGCCAGGCTGGCGGGAGCCACGATGGCCGAGCGCGAGAGGATCCAACAGCCCCACGCGGATCGGACCGGCACCTTCTGGAAGGAGTTCATGGACGATCTGCGGGAGGAGCTCGGTCCTCGCGGGGACGCGCTCGCCGAGGAAGGCGCCGCGCTCGGCCTGCGCCGGGTGCTGGAAGCGATTCTCGCTGCCTGACGAGGTCCTTCAGCGCACGCGTTCGAGCGATTCGCGCGCCTCGGCGGAGTCGAGCCGCCGCAGCTCGATGCGCCCCGCCGCCACCCTGTCGGTCGCGAGATCCGAGCGCATGTAGGGCCCCTCGGCGAGATGCCCGCCCGGCGCGATCGCCAGGGTGGCGGAGCCCGTCCGGCCCGTCACGCCGTCAATGATCTGCAGGCGCAGCTCGTGGTCGGTTGCCGTGCCGCTGAGCGTGCCGCGGCGACCGTCGGTCAGGCGGTAGGTCCCGCTGACCAGGTTGCCCTTCGTGTCGAGCTTCACCAGGCCGAAGTCACCGCTGTCGTCCCACTCGGCGCGCCAGTAGCCCGCAACGCCGGGATCCACGGCGAGTTCCGCGTCGGTCGGTCCCTTCATCGCGGACGCGAGGCGTTCCATCTCTTCGAGCGTGTCGTAGATCCGCGCGCGCAGCGACGCCGCGTCCTCGGCTGATCGCAGCGCCGCATCGCGCGCGCGGGCGAGACTCTCCTCGAGGCGTCTCATCTCGGCGACGGGCACCTTCGGATCCACGAGCGCCTGATCGACCGCGCGCCTCGCGGCCTCCAGCGCCTCCACCGCGCGATCCTGGGCGGCGACCGAGGCGGCGTGGTCCGCGAACTGCCGGTCCAGCCGCTCCGCCTCCGTGGCCCAGGCCTGCTTGAGATCTTCGAGGCGGCTCCCGAGAGCGGGCGTGACCGCCGCCACGAGCAGGCTGAGGCACACCAGCGCGCGGCCGACGGTCGCCAGGGCGCCTCCTGCGCGGCGCGGGAGCGTGGCGCGATCGCCGGGGGAATGGCGCGTACTGGTTGGAGCGAAGCCGAAGCCGGGCGCCGTCGCGCGCGGCCGGGTGCTCCAGCCTCGCCGAGGATCGGGCGCTGCCGCGGGCAGCGCCGCTTCCCGTCGCTCGTTCACTTCCCGCAATGCCAGAGGTCCCCGCTTGCGCATCGCCGCCATCCTCACGTTCGTTCTTGCCTGCATCGCCGGTCCGGTCAGCGCTGCCGTTCACGTGGACCGCGACGCCGACGTTGACCTGAAGAAGTACGCGACCTTCGCCTGGTCGCCCGGAACGCCCGCTTCGAGCGAGCTGACGCAGCGTAGCATCGAGCAGGCGATCGAGCAGCAGCTCGCGGCCAAGGGAGTCGCGCGGGCCGCCGAGGGGGCGACGCCGGACCTGCTCGTGGTGACGCACGTGTCGAAGGAGGATCGCACGGAGCTTCACGTTGATGACTACGGCTACGCGGCGAGCCGCGGCCGCTGGGTGGGCGCCTACCCGACGCGGGCCTACACCACGACCTACACCGTCGGCACGCTGATCGTGGATCTCGTCGACGCCCCGACGCGCGCGCTCGTGTGGCGGGGAGCCGCGTCCAGCACGATCGGAGACGACCCGGCGAAGCTCAAGAAGAAGATCGCGAAGGTCGTCACCAAGATGTTCGTCGAGTATCCGCAGCGCTGACGCACCCGCGTCGCGCCGGCAGCCGCCCGCCGCCGCCCTCTCCCTCACACGCGAGGATCCCCATGAACCGCTCCCGCATCGCTCTCGCCTCCGCTCTTCTCGCGAGCCTGCTCGCGGCGTCCGTCGCCACGGCGCAAGCGCCGGCGCCCGCCGGCACGTTCACGAACGAACAGCTGGAACAGCTGGTCGCTCCGGTCGCGCTGTATCCGGACTCGCTGCTCATGCAGGTGCTCATGGCATCAACCTATCCGCTCGAGATCGTGCAGGCCGCCCGCTGGCGCGAGCAAAACGCCGCGCTGAAGGACGCCGCGCTCGAGGGCGCGCTGAAGAACCAGGAGTGGGATCCGAGCGTCAAGTCGCTGTGCACGTTTCCTGACGTGCTGAAGCGCATGAACGACAACCTCGACTGGACTCAGGATCTCGGGGACGCCTTCCTCGGCCAGCAGGACGGCACTCTCGACGCCGTGCAGCGCATGCGGATCAAGGCGCACGAGGCGGGCCAGCTCAAGTCCAACGAGCAGCAGGTCGTCACGACGAACTCCGACAAGACGATCGTGATCGCGCCGGCCCAGCCCACGGTGGTCTACGTGCCGACGTACTCGCCCACGGTCGTGTACGGCGCGTGGTACTACCCGCACTGGTACTACCCCGCGATGTACGTGCCGCCGCCGCCGGGCCATGGCTTCGCGGCCTTCACCACGGGCGTGATCGTCGGCGCCGCGCTATGGGGAGACTGTCACTGGGGCTGGGGCCACCACGACGTCCACGTGGACATTGACCACTACAACTCGTTCAACCGGAACACCAACATCCACTACGAGCGGAACGAGACGAACATCGGCAACAACAACGGGAAATGGAAGCACGACGCGTCGCATCGGCGCGGCGTGAACTACCAGAACCCGCAGGTCGCCAAGCAGTTCAACGCCAGCGGCGCCGCGAACCGTCCGAGCGCCGACGCCGCGCGCGGGAGGCCCGCCACGGGAGCCGCCGGCGCCTCGGCGCGTCCGGCGGCGAGCCCCGCCACGCGCCCGAACGCCGCACCCGCCGTTCAGCCCGCGGCCCGTCCGGCCTCGAGGCCGGCGAGCGCCTCGATCGGCGGCTCCTCCTCCGGCGCTTTCAGCGGCGCCAGCAATCCTGGCTTCGACCGCGACGCGAGCAGTCGCGGGGCGGCCAGCCGCGGAACGGCACGGCCCTCGGGCGGCCGGGCTCGCCACTGACCCGAGAGAGAACGGAGACCCTGCCATGACCCGCACCATGAAGCGTCACGTCCGCCCCATCGTCGTCATCGTCGCCCTGGCCGTCATGGCCTCGGGCTGCGGCCGCCGTCCCGACGGCTCCTTCGAGACTCCGGAGGCTGCCGTGCTCGGCCTGCTCGCCGCCGTCGAGGCCGGCGATGACGCGAGCATCCGGATGATCCTCGGGCCTGAGGCAACAGAGGCCATCCACTCCGGCGATGCCGTCGCCGACAAGGCCGACATCGCTCGCGTGAAGGCGCTCGTGGCCGAAAAGGTAGCGTTCCAGTCTGCGGATGGTGGTCCCACCGTGGCGCTGCTCGGCGCCGAAGGCTGGCCGCTGCCCATCCCGCTGCAGCAGGTCGAGGGACGATGGCGCTTTGACGGACCCGCAGGGGCCGTCGAGATGACGAACCGCCGCATCGGGCGCAACGAACTCTCGACGCTCGCAACGCTCCACGCGATCGTCTCGGCCCAGCAGGAGTATCGGTCCGAGGGCCGCGACGGCAATCCGCCCGCCTACGCCTCGCGGTTCGTGTCGCAACCTGGCAAGCGCGACGGCCTGTTCTGGCCAACGGCCGAGGGCGAGCCGCCCAGCCCCCTCGGACCGCTCGTCGCAGAGGCGTCCGCTGACGGTTACGGCAACGACGCCGGCGAGGCCGTTCCCTACCATGGCTACTCCTTCGCGCTGCTCACCGGGCAGGGCGAGGGCGCTCCAGGCGGCGCCCGCAGCTACGCGGACGCGACGGGGCTCCTGACCGAGGGCCATGCGGTCGTCGCATGGCCGGCGAAGTACGGCGTCTCGGGCGTCATGACGTTCATGACCAACCAGCGCGGCCTGGTCCTGCAAAAGGACCTCGGCCCGGACACGGAGACCATGGCGGAGGCCATCACGAGCTTCGATCCCGACGCGACCTGGACGCCGACGGGCGACTGAGTCGTTCGCCGAGATCGGCGAACATGGCCTTGCGGCGCACGTCCACGGCCGGCACGAGGTGAACCGTGATCCATCATCGCTTCGAGAACCTCATCCGTCGAACCGTGCTGGTGTTCCTCGGCATCGTCGTGACCCTGGGGGCGATCCAGAGCTTCGTGCTGATGGGGCGGAACACCTGGTCCGTCGTGTCGCGCATTCAGGACGTCGGCGACATGCAGGACGCGGCGATGCACGCCTTCGCCGGGGCGCTGCTGGTCGTGCTGGGCCTGGAGCTGATGGAGTCCGTGCGTGCCGACGCCGGCAGCCATCGCCGGCGGCTCGAGCTGGTCCTGGCCGCCTCGCTCATCGGCGTGGGGCGGCACGTCCTGCTGATGGACCTTCACCACGTTGACGGCCTTCAACTGGTGGGCGCCGCGGCGATCCTCGGCGCGCTCGCCGGCAGCTACTGGCTCGTCCGGCGCAGCTCGCTGCCCTCGGAAGAGGCGCCGGCGCCGGCGGCGTGACGGGCCGGCGCCGGGCGAATCAACGCGTGACGGGAGCGTAGGTGACGAAGAAACCCTGGAGGTCCGAGTCCTCGACGTGGGGCACGACGCTGGAGACCGCGTACCCGCGGCCGGCCATCTCGGCGTGCGTGGCGCTCAGGCGGGCGGCGGCGTCCTTGCGCTTTCCGGCGATGTCCACCCACAGCGTGACGCTGGCGGCGACGGCGGGACCCGCGACGGCGGGCAAGAGCTTGTCGCCGACAGGACTGCTGGCGGCTCTGGCGCGACCAGCCACGCCGAGAGTGACGAGCGCAGCGATGGCTGCGGCGAAGACGACGAACACGAGCGAGCGGGCGACGGCGGACCGGGTCGACATGAAGGATCTCCTGGAGCGTGCGAGTTGGCTGTCCGGTGAATCATGTACCATTGAAAACGTTTTCGATAGATGCTCTTGACGCGTCGTGCGTCGCCGCTGCATGTCGCAGCGTCGGCGGCTCGCTCTCATCCCCGGGATCGCGGCAGCGCGGCGATCCCCACCGGCTCACCCGGCGCCTTCCCCCGTCCCATCGCGCCCTGCCCGCGATCACGAAGGAATCAGAGACCATGCGCAAGCCCCCGGTTGTCCTCGTCCTGGCCCTCCTCGCCGCCGCTGCGGCTCCCGCCACCGCGGAAGAAGCGTGGGAGTGGAGCGTCGCGCCCTACCTGTGGGGCGCGGGCATCTCCGGCAGCACGAACCTCCCCGATCGCGGAACCTCCGGCATCGAGGTGGACGCCGGTGACATCCTGGAGTCCATCGAGATCGGCGGCATGCTGCGCGTTGACGGCCACTCCGAGCGGTGGCGCTTCCTCGGCGACGCCGCCTACCTGGGTCTCGGCCGGCGCACGGATCGCGGCCTGGCCGAGCAGGACTTCGACGCGACGATGCTCGAGGCCGCGGGCGCCTGGCGTGCGAACGAGCATTTCGAGGTGCTTTTCGGCGCGCGGTACTGGGATCTCGGCATGGACATCGACTTCGACGATCCGCTGATCCCCGACGTGAAGCGCGGCCGCGACTGGGTGGACCCCATCGTCGGAATCGCGGCGACCGGCGCTCTCGGCGAGTCGTGGCGCGTGTGGTTCCGCGGCGACGTCGGCGGATTCGGCGCGGGGTCGGACCTGTCGTGGAACGGCGAGCTGCTGTTCCTCTGGAACGCGACCGAGCGCTTCAGCCTCGCGTTCGGCTACCGCCACCTCGCCGTCGAGAACGATTGTTCCATCGGAGCCGAGGATCTGGAACTCGACGTCGCGCTCTCGGGACCCGAGATCGGCTTCGCCTTTCGCTTCTGAGGAGCAACGACCCGCTGCCCGCTCGTTCACCCTGGCATGCTCCATGCCGCTTCGCCCAGGAATGGGCTTGATGAGGATGTCGAGATGAAGCTGACCGCCCCCGTGCTTTCCGTCGCCGACCTGAGCGCCGCCGTCGCGTTCTACGAGGCGATGGGTTTCCGCCGCCAGCAGGGAGGAGGCGCGCTCGCCTTCATGTCCGACGGCGAACACGTTCTGGCGCTCGCCACGGCCGACGTGGTGGCGATGGCCACCGGTCGCCGCCCCGGGGCGCCTGGCGCGACGGGCATCGTGCTGGCCTTTCTCGCCCGCAGCCAGGCCGATGTCACTGCGGTCCTGGCGCAGGCGGCCGAGGCCGGCGGCTCGATCGTGCGCGCGGCCGAGGACGGCGCGTGGGGAGGATACGGCGGCTCGTTCGCGGATCGCGACGGCCACGTGTGGACCGTCGTCCACAACCCCGCGCTGTACCGCGCCTGAGTCACTCGCAACGACGCGCGGCGACCGGCTGGCGCGCCATGCCGCGGCGATTCCTGCCCGGGCTCTCAGTCCGCGGACTCGACCTCGCAGATGTCGGCGGTGCGCGCGTCGTACCAGAGGAGCCAGCCGGCGCGGGGGTCGGGATCCGCCCACTCGGTGATTGCCGTCTCGCCGTCCACGCGCGTCCACGCGCGATCGGGGTAGATCGCGCGGCGCACGTGAGCATGGCCGCCGAGCGCGGGGAGCGTCGCGCCGGGCCAGTGGAGCACGGGCACGTCGCCCGCGATCTTGCGCACGCGCAGGTGCGGGGTCATGAGATCGGGCGGCGCGCCGCCGATCGGCGAGACCGTGACGCTGTCCCCGGCGACGCAGGCGGCTTGCCGCTCGCAGCGCGCCTTCAGCGTGAGGGTCCGCGCGCTCGCGCCGATGATCGTGTCGAGCCCGGACACGGGCGACCAGTCCTGCAGGATCGTCGCGCCCTCGGACCACTGGTATTCGAGGCTCGTGAAGCAGTTCGTGAACGAGGTCGCCAGGGGCTCGAGGCGCACGGCCGTGCCGGGGCAATCCTCGACATCATCCGGCGCCGTCACGCCCGGATCGCATGGCGGCAGGATGATCGGGACGTCGCCTGATGCCGTGCAGCCCGGATCGCGCCGGCAGCGGACCTCGACGGTGAGCGTCTCGGGCGCCGTGCCGACGACGTGCGCGTACTCGGGATCCGGATCCCAGTCCCGGAGCACGCCGGCTCCGCTGCTCCAGCGGTACTCGATCACGTCGTAGCAGTTCGTGACGCTGGCGGCGTCGGGCCGCAGCGTCAGGATCTGCCCGGGCGTCGCGTTCGCCGCGGGCGGCGGCGTGAGGGTCGCCTCGCAGGGCGGATCGGAACCGACCAGGACGCAGGCCGTGCCGCTGAGCTCATTCCAGCTGCAGCAGTCGTCCATCTGGACGAGCAGGATCTCGTTCAGCCGTCCCGGAAGGAGGCTCGGGGCCGTGGTCAGGTCCACCGTGCGATTGGCTCCCAGGAGCGCCTCCGCCACGCGCACGCCGTTGAGACGGACCTGCACGCCGTCATCAATCGCGCCGAAGCGGAGCTCGAAGAGCGTGACGTTCTGCGGCAGGCGCACGTAGCTGCGGAAGTACGTGAAGTCCACGGCCGTGAGGCACGCGTGCCCGCAGATGTCGGACGCGCGCGCGTAGCCGATGGACGCCGTGTCGGGCGCCGGACGCCAGCCGGCATCGTCCGCGGGCGGGGGCGTCGCGAGCGCGTAGAACGCGGGGTCGCCGTGAATGGGCAGCGGCGAGAGACCGGTGATGGGGACGTCGCCGTCGTGCTGCTCCCAGGGCGTGCACGCGCCGGAGATCGGCTCGTCGCACAGCACGGTCAGCTCGTAGTTCGCTCCCGCGATCGTGTCCACGACGATCACGTAGCGGCCCGGCGGCGCGTTCGGGTACGACAGGAACGAGTCCGATCGCGCGAGGCAGGCCTCGGGTCCCTGGAGCGCGCCGTCAAGCAGCAGCACCTCGGCGGGGGCATCGGCGTCCATGCGGATGGTCAGCGTTGCGAGCGCGTCGAGACGGATCTCGTGCACGCCCTCGCCCCCCCGGAGCGCCGCGCCCGGACAGGCCCAGCCATCGAAGACGCCGAAGGTCGGCGCGCGGCCGATCACGGTGGCGCCGCAGTCCATCGGCTGCGTCCGGTCGCCGCCGCAACTCAGCGACAGCGTGTAGGGCCCTGTCGTGCCGGCGGCCGAGTCCACGACCACCAGGTAGTCGCCCGCGGGAAGGCCCGTCGCCCAGGTTCGCCCCCAGGCCGCAGAGAGGCAGCGTCCGGCGGCGGGGAAGCCCGCAACCTCGGCGATCGTCACGGCGAGATCGGGGCGATTCACGGACGCCACGAGCTCGCCGCCGAGCGGCAGGCTCACGCGGGTGACGCGCTCGCCGCCATCGAGCGCGACGCCCGGAAGGCATGCGGACGAGGCGATGCGGGAGACCGCGGGCACGTCGGTGCTGGTCGCCCCGCACGCGACGCTCTCGAATGCCGGCGTGCACGCGACCTCGAGCAGGAACGCGGGCGTGTTGCCGGTGATGGCGTCCACGGCGAGCACGTACTCGCCGGGCGGCAGGAAGTTGGCCGTGATGATGTCGCCGGTCGCGAGGCATCCGAGCTCGGTGCAGGCCGGCAGCAGGAACAGGTCGTCCGCGGCCCCGCCCTGCGTGAGGGCCGCGACGACGTGGGAGGTCTCGGTGAGCGTGAGACGCCTGACGATCTCGGCGCCCGCGTAGTTCGCGCCGCACGAGCCCGCAGCGCCGTAGGCGGTGATGGCGTCGGGGTTGCGGCGCACGGAGTCCGCGAGCGCCTCGCCGCAGTTCATGGTGCCGCTGCAGTTCGCGTCCGACGGAGGGAGGATCTCGACGGCGGACTTCGGCCTCACGACGAAGCCGCTCGCCCCGACGCCGCCGGTCATGATGGACAGGCCGATCGTCTCGGTCGGATCCTCGATGCCGATCGTGGCGCCGGGATGGGGCCCCGCGACGTTGAGCCATTGCAGGCGGATGCGGCCGTCCACGTGCAGCCAGACCTGGAACGTCGCGTCCTCGCCGGTCGCCGTCACCGACGCGCGGAACCACTCGAACACGATCTTCTGCGCGTCCGACTGGTAGCGCAGGAAGTCCCCGCTGCCCCGCGAGCCGATCGAGAGGTCCTCCCAGAGCGGCGCGATCATCGCGGCCGGGCCATCGGCCGACGGCAGGGGAGACGGCGTGGAGTCCGACGTCATCTGCTCGGCGAATGACAGCCAGCCATCCTCCGAGAGCGACACGGTCGTGTACGTCCGGCCGTAGTAAGGGAACGCGAAGGGGAGCGTGATGAAGGCCGTCGATCCGTCGGCGCCCGGCTCGGTCACGAACACGCCGGTGGGGGGCGGCCGGAAGTCGAAGCGCTGGTACGCGACGCCCGGTTCGCGATCATCGCGCCACGTGTACCCGAAGGCGTCCGGCCCGCCGCGGGACGCGAGCGCGGCCAGCGGCATGAGCAGCGCGGCCGCGGCGAACAGCGCGGGCATGGCCGCTCGGCGGCGGCGGGGGCAACGGTTCATGGAGGCTCTCCCGGGCGACGCGGGAACAGCCGGCGGTCCGATCCCTTCCCCGGAAGGGCCGCAGGCGACGATGGGATGGGCCGAGTATCGGTCCACCGGGCCAAAGTCGCCACCCCTCACGCCCCCGTTCACGTCCGGGGCTGGATGACCCGCCATGAACCCTGTTCATGCCGGGTCGTCGAGCGAGGGCCTCTCGCGAAGCCGGTGCCGATCCTCGGGTGAGGCTGTCCGAGCAAGTCGGACGCTGCCATGGGTCGCGGCGACCCGCGGCGGCGTGCCAGCCTCACGAGGAGCCGGTGCCGCCCCCCATGCTACCCTTCGACGTTTCCGGCCCCGAGCGGCTGCCGCGCCCGTCGCGAGACCGCCTCATCATCCACATGCCGGATCCCCACGCCGCCAGGGGCGGATGGAGTTTCTCTTGAGCACCGCTCCGATCACACCCGAAGACATGGATCCGCAGGAGACCCGCGAGTGGGTCGAGTCGCTCGAGGCGGCCGTCAACATGGACGGCGCCGATCGCGCCCGGTTCCTTCTGTCGAGCGTCCTGAGCCGCGCCCGGCGCCTCGGCGTCGAGCCCGTGACGCCGCTCTCCACGGACTACATCAACACGATCCATCCCTCCGCCGAGCCCGAGTTCCCGGGCGACGAGTGGATGGAAAAGCGCATCCGCCGGATGATCCGCTGGAACGCGGCGGCCATGGTGACGCGCGCGAACAAGTCGTACGCCGGCCTCGGCGGACACATCTCGACGTTCGCTTCGTCCGCCTCGATCTACGACGTCGCCTTCAACCACTTCTTCCGCGGCAAGGACGCCGAGGGGGCCTCGGGCGATCAGATCTTCATCCAGGGCCACGCGTCGCCCGGCATCTACGCGCGCGCGTTCCTCGAAGGGCGCCTGACGGTCGATCAGCTCGAGCACTTCCGCCGCGAGGCGCTCGGCCACGGGCTGTCGTCCTACCCGCACCCGCGCCTCATGCCCGACTTCTGGGAGTTCCCGACCGTCTCGATGGGTCTCGGGCCGCTCAACTCGATCTACCAGGCGCGCTTCAACCGCTACCTTCAGGCTCGCGGCATCAAGGACACCTCCGATTCGCGCGTCTGGGCGTTCGTGGGCGATGGCGAGACGGACGAGCCCGAGACGCTCGGTTCGCTGAGCCTCGCGGCGCGCGAGGGGCTCGACAACCTCACGTGGGTCATCAACTGCAACCTGCAGCGCCTGGACGGCCCGGTGCGCGGCAACGGCAAGATCATCCAGGAGCTCGAGTCGGTCTTCCGCGGCGCCGGCTGGAACGTCATCAAGGTCATCTGGGCGCGCGCCTGGGACGCGCTGCTGGCCAGGGATGAGGACGGCCTTCTCGTGCAGCGCATGAACGAGGTCGTGGACGGCCAGTTCCAGAAGTACGCGACGAGTCCCGGCTCCTTCACGCGCCAGGACTTCTTCGGCAAGCACCCGGCGCTCCTCTCCCTCGTCGAGCACCTGACGGATGACCAGCTCAAGCGCCTGCGTCGCGGCGGTCACGACACCGTCAAGCTCTACGCCGCGTTCAAGGCGGCGGTCGAGCATCGCGGTCAGCCGACCGTCATCCTCTGCCACACGGTCAAGGGCTGGGCGCTGGGCGAGGGCTTCGAGGGGAGCAACGCCACGCACCAGATGAAGAAGCTGGCGGAGAAGGAGCTCGTCACCTTCCGCGAGGCGCTCGACCTGCCGATGACCGAGAAGGAAGCGCAGGACGCGACCTACTACCACCCGGGCCCCAAGAGCCCCGAGATGGAGTACATGCTCGAGCGTCGTCGCGCGCTCGGTGGATCGGTCCCGCGCCGCCGCGTGGCGCCGGTTCCCGTTCCCGCTCCGGCGGCGGACCTGTACGCCGAGTTTGCCGAAGGCACGAAGTCCGGCGACGGCGTCTCGACGACCATGGCGTTCGTGCGCTTGCTGGGCAAGCTCCTGCGCGACAAGGCCATCGGCCCGCGCGTCGTGCCGATCATCCCGGACGAGGCCCGCACGTTCGGCATGGATCCGCTGTTCAGGCAGGTCGGCATCTACTCGTCCAAGGGGCAGCTCTACGAGCCCGTGGACAAGGCGATGCTCCTTTACTACCGCGAGGCGAAGGACGGCCAGGTCCTGGAAGAGGGCATCACGGAAGCGGGCTCGATGGGCTCCTTCACGGCGGCGGGCACGTCGTACTCGACGCATGGCCAGCCCATGGTGCCGTTCTACACGTTCTACTCGATGTTCGGATTCCAGCGCGTGGGCGATCTCGTCTGGGCGTTCGGCGACTCGCGGGGGCGTGGATTCCTCATGGGCGCCACGGCGGGCCGGACGACGCTGAATGGCGAGGGGCTGCAGCACGAGGACGGCCACAGCCACGTGCTGTTCTCGCAGGTGCCGAACGCGCGCTGCTATGACCCGGCGTTCGCGTTCGAGATCGCGACGGTCGTCCAGGATGGCCTGCACCGCCTGCTCGACGAGCAGCAGGACATCCTCTACTACATCACGCTGCAGAACGAGAACTACATGATGCCGGCGATGCCGGAGGGCGTGAAGGACGGGATCCTCGCGGGCCTCTACCCGTTCCGCCGCGCCGAGAAGAAGCTCAAGCACCACGTGCAGCTCTTCGGGTCGGGCTCCATCATGATGCAGGTGCTCGACGCCCAGGAGAAGCTCGCGGAGTTCGGCGTCTCGGCGGACGTCTGGGGAGCCCCGAGCTACCAGATGCTGCGCAACGACGCGCTGGCGTGCGAGCGGTGGAACCGCCTCCATCCGGAGGCGCCGGCGCGGGTCCCGTACGTCACCCGGGCGCTCGCTCGCGTGCAGGGGCCGTTCATCGCGGCGTCCGACTGGGTCAAGGCGTGGCCCGACATGATCTCCCGCTGGGTGCCCGGTCGCTACGTCATCCTCGGAACCGACGGCTACGGCATGAGCGACACGCGGCCGCAGCTCCGGCGCCACTTCGAGGTGGACACCGAGAGCATCGTCATCGGCGCGCTCGACGCGCTGCGTCTCGAGGGCCGGCTCGCCGGCTC
Source organism: uncultured Thermoanaerobaculia bacterium (assembly GCA_964613915.1). GTDB lineage: Bacteria > Acidobacteriota > JBCCFW01 > JBCCFW01 > JBCCFW01 > CAZTIW01. The sequence continues at coordinate 4,043 of CAZTIW010000035.1, read as the reverse complement.
GGACGTGGCGAAGGCCATCAAGGCGCTGGGGTACGACGCGGACAAGCGCGATCCGATGGCGACATGAGAGGCGCCCGCACGCTCACCCGCCCGGCGCTCGCCGCGTCCCTCGCGGCGCTGAGCATGGGATCCGCAGCATGCACGTGGCGTGGACCGACGCTCCGCGGACCGATCGGCATCGTGGGCCTCATCCACCTCGCGATTCAGATCTGGGCGATCGTCGAGATCGTCCAGTCGAACAAGGCCACGCTCCACAAGGTGCTGTGGATCTTGCTCGTGCTCATGGTCCCGGTGGTGGGGATCATCCTCTGGTTCCTGCTCGGCCGCTGACCCCCGCGCCCGGCAGCGCGGCCGGAACGGTCCCGCGGGCGAACTACCCGGTGGGGCCCGAAATCGCCCTGGAATGGGAGCGGGCCGCATTCGCGGGGAGGGGGGCGCTGGCCATCCTCGCTGACTTTTTCTAACATCGGGGCTCGCCCTGAGGCCACGCCGACCGTTCCGGTCGCGGCGCACGCGCCGCCGCCCGGCACGCATCGTGTCCGGGGATCCAAGGAGTTCGCATGTCCCCCCTGCGCCGCACCGCCCTGATTGTTCTCGGACTCGCCGCCGTGCTGGGTCTCGCGCTCCACGGCCCCATCGTGGCCGCGCCAGGCATGGCTGGATTCGATCAGGTCCGGCCACCCGTCCAGAGCAGGCTTCCCGAAGCGCCGCCGACAGCCGATCACGCGCTGCGCGACCGCCTCACGATTCTGGGCGCGGCGCTCCCTGATGTCGAAGCGCTCCTGGCGCGGATCGGCCACGCGACGGAGTCCACCGACCTCGGGCTCGAAGCCATCGCCGCGACCGTGAGCGATCTCGGGTTGCCGGAAGCGGAGTCGTCCAAGGCGCTGGCCCTTGTCCTCGCATACCTCAACGGCGAGTCAGTGATGCTCGTCGGCCTGGATGCCGACTCGCCCCTGGTCCAGCGCGCGAGCGCCCTGCGTGCCGAGGGTCTCGACGCGGAGACGGCCGCGTGGCTGGCCTGGCGGCAGATGGAGGAGACGGGGCTGTTTCCCGTGACCGAGTCATCCACGCGGACGATGTCGTTCGAGTCAAACACGAGCGGCCAGCGGGGCGTCGAGCTCCCTGCGGCGCCCTCGACGACGACGAGCTTCTGCCGCACCTGCCCGAGAATTGACGCCGCCCCGCCGTCGCCCACGACGACGTGGCGCGTCTACACGTCATCGATCACGGCCGACTCGTGCAAGTTGCTGCGCTTCTCGCTGACTGCCGGCAAGACGTACCGGTTCACGTTCTGCGAGGGGGGCGGCACGGCCGCGTTCAACACGCGCCTGCGCGGGATGGACGGCATCTGCAATCTCGTGGCCGACAACGACGACACGTGCGGGCTCAACGCGCAGGTGGACATCACGGCGGCCGTGACCGGCTGGTACTTCATCGAGGTGTCCGGCATGAACGGCGGCTCCGGGTACTTCGCGCTTGCGTATCGCGAGCAGCCCGTGCCCCCCGGCAGCGCGTGCGTGACGTGTCCGCAGTTCGACCAGGCCATGCCGACGCCGCAGCCTCAGTGGGCGACCGTGAGTGGCTTCATCGGGCCCGGCGGCTGCCGCATCCTGAGGTTCCCGGTCTACGTCAACAAGTCGTATCAGTTCAGCTTCTGCCAGGGAGGCGGGACTGCCAGCTTCGACACCGTCCTGACGCTCATGAAGGGGACGTGCGCCGTCGAGACCAGCAATGACGACACCTGCGGGCTGCTCTCCGAGGTCTCCGCGACATCCAACACGAGCCAGTACTACTACGTGAAGGTGACGGGCGCCGGAGCCGCGTCCGGCAACTTCACGCTGGCCTATCGCGAGCAAGCCACGCTGTGCGTGACGTGTCCCGGCTTCGATCAGGCGCTGGGCACGCCCACGACGACCTGGCAGACCGTGACGAGCGGCATCGTGACGAACGCGTGCCGCATCTTCCGGTTCCCCGTGAACGCCGGCAAGCCCTATCAGTTCAGCTTCTGCCAGGGTGGGGGAGCCGCGTCGTTCGACACGGTCCTCGAGGTCTTCGATGGCGCGTGCGCGTTGCAGGCGGCCAACGACGACTCCTGCGGCCTGCAGTCCGAGGTGAGCCTCACCTCGGCGACCAACCAGTACTTCTACGTCAAGGTCAGCGGCTTCGGAACGGCCAGCGGAGCCTTCAAGCTCGCCTACCGCGAGGTCGGCGTCGAGTGCCTGACGTGCCCGGCCTCCGACTTCGGTCCGTTCACGCCCGTGCCGACGATCGCCACGCACGCCTCGTCCATCCCGACGGCAGTGTCCTGCAAGGTCTACCGGTTCAACCTCACGGCAGGGCGCACGTTCATGTTCTCCACGTGCGTCAACGGGGGTTCCGCCGGGTTCAACCCCCGGCTCGTCCTGAACGACGGCACGTGCACGCCGATCACGACAGTGGACATGTGCGGCGTCTCGCGGCTCATCTACACGCCGGGCAGCAGTGGCGTCCACTACCTCATCGTCAGTTCGTCGGACGGCAGCACGGGCGCGTACGTGCTTTCGTACGTCGAGTCGTGCAGGCCCTGCGGGGACCCGCACGCGACGATCGCCGCGCCCACCACGACGATCGCGACCAGGACGGACACGATCATCGGCCTCGGTTGCCGCCGCTACGAGACGAGCCTCACGGCGGGCCGCACCTACCGGTTCAGCACGTGCGCGGCGATGGGCGGCTCGGCTCCGGCCGGAACCAGCGTGTCCCTCGAGAGTCCGGGTTGCGGCCTGCTGGTCACGGACGCTGCCACGTGCGGCTCCACCGGCGAGATCACGCACGTGCCGGTAGCCACCGGCACGCACACCGTGGCCCTGGATGCCACCGCCAACGGCACCTCGACGCTTGCCTACGCCGAGGTGGCGCGCCCCTGCGGCGACCCGCACATGGGGCTGACGCCGACCGCGATGTATCAGCTGACGCCAGCCACGTTCCTGCTTCTCGACGGCAACCGCGTTTACTCTGTTCCGGTCGTTGCCGGTCGCGAGTACCGATTCACGTTCTGTGACGGCGGCGCCAGCAAGGATGCCGGCCTCACGCCCGCCCTCGCGGTCCTGGACTCGACCTGCACGCCGATCGTGACGCTTGACTCGAGCTGCGCCGGCGGTCCCGTGAAGGAGTTCATCGCGACCGCGACCGAGACGGCCACCGTCATCGTGTCGGCCAGCTCGGGATCCGGTGCCTACCAGATGGCGTATCGCGAGCGACCTTGCCCGAGCGATCCGTTCGACGATGCCGACGGCGACACGGTCTGTGGCGACGTGGACAACTGCCCCGACGACGCCAACCTCGACCAGGCGGATGGCGACGGCGATGGCGATGGCGACGTCTGCGACAACTGCCCGACGGTCCCGAACGCGGATCAGGCGGATTTCGACGGCGACGGCGTTGGCGACGTCTGCGACAACTGCCCCGTCAACGCGAACGCCGATCAGGCCAACGCGGACGGGGATGGCGCTGGCGACGTCTGCGACATCTGCCCGAACGATCCGCTCGACGACGCGGACGGGGACACCGTCTGTGGCGACGTGGACAACTGCCCTGGCGCCCCGAACCCGGGGCAGGACAACGCCGACGGCGACGCGCTGGGCGATGTCTGCGATCCCTGCCCGAACGATGCGCTGGACGACGCGGACGGGGACGGCTTCTGCGCCGACGTGGACAACTGCCCCGACGACGCGAACGCCGATCAGGCGGACGCCGACAGCGATGGCGCCGGCGATGTCTGCGATCCCTGCCCGAACGATCCCGATGACGACGCGGACGGGGACGGCGTGTGCGCCGACGTGGACAACTGCCCGTCGATCTCGAACGCGGACCAGGCCAACGGCGACGGCGACACGCTCGGCAATGCCTGCGACAACTGTCCGACGGTGACGAACCAGGACCAGGCCAACGGCGACGGCGACACGCTCGGCGACGCCTGCGACAACTGCCCGACGGTGACGAACCAGGACCAGGCCAACGGCGACGGCGACACGCTCGGCAATGCCTGCGACAACTGTCCG
>CAZTIW010000034.1:0-48859 GCA_964613915.1 uncultured Thermoanaerobaculia bacterium | reverse complement strand
CGGCCGCTGGCGCCGCGGGCGGAGGCGTGGCCGACGGGGGCGCCGCGGGCGGCGGCGCTGTCGGCCAGGCTGACGCGGGCGGAGGCGGAGGAGTCGCGAGCCCGAGGGGATCTGCGGAAGCCGCCGGCGGCGCGGGCGCTCGCGGGGCGGCGGGGGGCGGGCTCGGTGGCGTCGCGCGCGCGGGAACGGACGGAAGGTCGGGGGGATCCAGATCGAGATCCAGCGGACCGGGGGCGCTGAACGCCGGGATCGCCTCCCGCGGCAGGTCGAGCGTGGGTGGAAGTGGCGCGGCGGTCGCGGCCGACGAAGGTGGCGGCGGCGCGGCCCAGGCTGGCGGCGGCAACGGGTTATCCGCGCCCGCGGAGACGACCGAGCCCTGGCGCGTGGCGTCCGTCAGGGAGTCCACCACCGCGAAGAGCAGGTGGTTTGCGCCGATCTTGAGATGCTGGCCGTCCTGGATCTCGGCGACCGTGATCTTGCGACCCTCGAGCCACGTGCCGTTCGTCGAGCCGAGATCCTTGAGCAGGAACCGCCCCTCGGGCGTGTGCTCGATGGACGCGTGCAGGCTCGACGTCTCGCGATCCTTGAGCAGGATGTCGCCGCGCTTGCGTCCGATGACGATGCGCGTGGCGGTCAGTTCGAACTTGGCGCCGGTGTCAGGGCCGCGGACGACCGTGATGGCGACGGCCTTCCCGTCTGGCAGCGGCAGCGAGGGCTCGCCATCCAAGGTGCCTGCTCCTCTTGCCGCCGGAGACCAGCGGCTGCGTCCCCCCGAGGGGTCGCGTGAACGACCACCGACACGAAGCCCCCCGGCACTCGTGCTGGTCCGGCCGCGCGCCCATCGCTTCGAGCGTGACGCGAAGCCTCGGCTGGCACAGACTACCACGCGCGCCCGCACGGGCGGCACATTCGGCGTGGTCAGGCACGGGCCAGACGACCTCGTCCGGACGCGCGGCGTCCCGGACACTCAGCCAGGGTTCCCGCCATCCGCTCTCGATCATGAAGCCCCTTCGCATCATCCTGATCACGGTCGTCACCGTGGCGCTCCTGACCGCGTGGCTCGCGACCGTGGACCTGCGCGGCATGGCGCGGGCGATCGCGGAGGCCAGTCCCATCTGGATCGCGGTGGCCGGCGCGTTCTCGGTGCTGCACCTCTTCGTGCGCGCCATTCGCTGGCGGAGCATCCTCGGCGACGCCCGGGGCCCGGCGGAGCTGACGGACCTCTGGCGCTACACGGCGATCGGCTACGCGGTGACGTTCGCGATCCCGGGCCGCGTGGGCGAGGTCGTGCGGCCCGCGCTCCTGTGGCGCCGCGCGGGCACCCCCTTCGGGCTGGCGCTGGGATCGATCGTCCTCGAGCGCGTGCTGGACATCGCGACGCTCGCCGCGATGCTCGCAGCCTTCGCCGTCCTCGCGCCCGAGCAGACGCCTGCAGGGCTGCGACCCCTGGCGTTCGCTCTCCTCGCCGGCGCCGTCGGCGGGGTCGTCGCGCTCGCCCTCGTGGCGCGGCACTTCAGCGCCGGCGCCGCTCGCCTGATCATCCGGCTCACGGCCTGGCTCCCCGCTCGCGTGCGCGACGGCGTGCGTGCCCTGCTCACGTCCCTCATCGCGGCCTTCGAGCGCATCGCCACGCTGCGCGCGGGCGCGCGGTTGGCCGTGTTGTCCCTTCTCACGTGGACGCCGGTGCTCATCACGATCGTCGCGGGCCTCCGGGCCACCGGGGTCACGTGCAGCGCCATGGCTCCCCTCGCGATGGCGCCCCTGACCGCGCTGGGCATCGCTGTCCCGACGCCGGCCGGCGTGGGTGGCTATCACGCGGCCATGACCTGGGGTCTGACCCACCTGCTCGGCGTGGACGCGGGGCGGGCGGCGGCCGCGGCGGTGGTCACGCACGGAGCGTCCATCCTGCCCGTGATCGCGATCGGACTGTACGCTTGCTGGCGCGAAGGCCTCTCCCTCTCTGCCCTCCGGCGACAGGCCACCGAAGCGACAGCAACCGAGACTCCGCAGCCATGAGATGTCCCTACTGCGCCTGGACCGAAGATCGCGTCGTGGACTCGCGCGAATCGCGGGACCTGACGTCCATCCGGCGCCGGCGCGAGTGCATGCAGTGCACGCGCCGGTTCACGTCGTACGAGCGCATCGAGGAGATTCCGGCCTACGTCATCAAGAAGAACGAGGGTCGGGAGCTCTTCGACCGCGCCAAGGTCCTTGCCGGACTCCGGCGGGCGTGCGAGAAGCGTCCCGTGTCGCCCCGGCAGCTCGAGGGCATCGTGGACGAGATCGAGGCTCTCCTCCACGCGAAGCCCGACAAGGAGATGTCCACCGGCGAGATCGGCCAGGCCTGCATGGACCGGCTGCGCGAGACGGATCGCGTGGCGTACGTGCGCTTCGCCAGCGTCTACCGCGAGTTCAAGGACGTCGGCGATTTCATGGAAGAGGTGCGGGAGCTCCTGGACCGCGAGTAGGCTGTTCGGCTTTTGTTCCGTAATCGCGGCGTGACGCAGCGCGGGCCAGTCGCACGTCAAGGGATGCCGCCCCGGTGCCGAAATGCCTGGTGTGCCGCCGAACTCCGGTGCTGCGTCCGATGCTGGGCGCGACGGAGTCGGGCCCGAGAACGCCCCCATGAACGACGCCCGCAACAAGCGGCGCAGCCTGCGCATCCCCGAGACCCTCCCCGTCCTGCCCCTGCGCGACGTGGTGGTCTTCCCCAACATCATCGCGCCGCTCTCGGTGTCGCGCACGACGTCCATCGAGGCGGTCGAGTCGGCGCTGCACGGCAGCCGCATCCTGTTGCTGGTGTCGCAGATCGAGCGCGACTGCGAGGCTCCCGGCGAGGGTGACCTGCACGCGGTCGGCACCGCGGGCCTGGTCATCAAGACGCTGAAGCTCCCCGACGACCGCATGCGCGTGCTGGTCCAGGGGCTGGCCCGCGTGCGCATCGTCTCGTTCGACCGCGAGCCCGGCCACCTGACGGCGCGCATCGAGACCATCCCCGAGCCCGACGCGGCTCGCATGCCGCTCGAGAGCGAGGCGCTGCTTCGCAACGTCCGCAAGCTCATGGAAGACGCCTCGGGCCTCGGCCGGGGCATCTCCTCGGAAGTCCTCGTGATCGCGCAGAACCTGGACGACCCGGGACGGCTCGCCGATCTCGCCGCCAGCAACCTCGAGCTTCGCGTCGAGGACGCCCAGTCGGTGCTCGAGACGCCGGATCCGCTCGTGCGGCTGAAGCTCGTCAACGACATCATCGCGCGCGAGGTCGAGGTCCTGCAGGTCCAGGCCGAGATCTCAACGGCCGCCCGCGGCGAGATGGACCGATCGCAGCGCGAGTACCTGCTCCGGCAGCAGCTCAAGGCGATTCACACGGAGCTCGGCGATCAGGACGGCGCCGAGGACGCGGACCAGTACCGCGAGAAGGCGGTCGCCGCCGGCATGCCCCAGCACGCGCTCGAGGAGCTCGAGCGCAGCTGCCGCAGGCTCGAGCGCATGCCCGCCGAGTCCCCCGAAGCGACCACGATCAGGACGCACCTCGATCTCATGGTCTCCCTCCCGTGGACGCTGGCCACCGAGGACTGCCTCGACGTCACGCGCGTGGCGCAGGTGCTCGACGAGGACCACTTCGGCCTCGCCGGCGCGAAGGACCGCATCATCGAGTACATGGCGGTCAGGAAGCTCCGCCGCGACGCGCGCGGTCCGATCCTCTGCCTCGCGGGCCCTCCGGGCGTCGGCAAGACGTCGATCGCGCGGTCCATCGCGCGGTCCATGGGCCGCAAGTTCCAGCGCGTCTCCCTCGGCGGCGTGCGGGACGAGGCCGAGGTGCGCGGGCATCGGCGCACGTACGTGGGCGCCATGCCCGGCCGCATCATCCAGGCCATCCAGCAGGCCGGATGCGTCAACCCCATCATCCTGCTCGACGAGGTGGACAAGATCGGCTCGGACCACCGCGGCGATCCGGCGGCGGCGCTCCTTGAAGTGCTCGATCCCGAGCAGAACAAGGCCTTCCGCGATCACTACCTGGGCGTCGAGTACGACCTGAGCCGCGTGCTCTTCATCGCGACCGCCAACATGCTCGAGCCCATCCACCCCGCCTTCCGTGACCGCATGGAAGTGCTGAAGCTCGCGGGCTACACGCCCGAGGAAAAGCTCGAAATCCTGCGCCGTCATCTGCTGCCGAAGCAGCTCGAGGAGAACGGCCTCGCGCAGGGAGACGTCACGTTCTCCGACAACGCGGTGGCCTCCATGGTCGCGTGCTACACGCACGAGGCGGGCCTGCGCACGCTCGAGCGTCGCGTGGCACAGGTGTGCCGCAAGGTCGCGCGCCGTCGCGCCGAAGGAGACGACACGCGGGCGCGCGTCTCCGCCGCCAACCTGTCCGTCTACCTCGGCACGCCGCCGTCGCTGCCGGAGAAGGCGCTGTCGCACGACCGCGTCGGCGTCGCCACCGGGCTCGCCGTCACGGCGGCCGGAGGCGATGTCCTGTTCCTCGAGGCGCTCCTGCTGCCCGGGCACGCGCAGCTCATCCTGACGGGGTCGCTGGGCGACGTCATGAAGGAGAGCGCGCGCGCCGCGCTGTCGTTCGTGCACGCTCATGCGGACGAGTTCGGCATCGCGCCGGAGACGTTCCGGCGATGGGACCTGCACGTGCACGTCCCCGAGGGGGCCACGCCCAAGGACGGGCCGTCGGCCGGCATCGCCCTGATTGCCGCCATGGTCTCCGCCTTCACGGGCATTCCGCTGCGCCACGATGTCGCGATGACGGGCGAGGTGACCCTCCGCGGTCAGCTCCTGCCCGTGGGCGGCATCCGCGACAAGGTGCTCGCGGCGCGCCGGGCCGGCATCCGGCACGTCGTGCTGGCCGAGGCCAACAAGAAGGACCTGGCGGACATCCCGCCCGAGGCGCGCAAGGGGCTGCAGTTCCACACGTGCGATGACGTGGCCGAGGCGCTGGCCTGCGCCCTCGCCGAGTCCCCTCGCCCGCGCGGGGATCGTCCCAAGACCGTCGCGGACGCGATCTGCGCGCAGCCGGTGGGCGCCGGCGCCTGAGACACCGCCAGCGCGCTAACCTAGGCGCGTGGCCAACGAGCGAGAGATCCTCCGGGCGTTCCTGGACGCCGGCGCGCACGTGGTGCCCCGCGGGCTCACGGGGCCTGGCGACGATGTCGCGCTCGTTCGCATGGACGTGGATGCCGAGGAGTTCCTCGCGCTGACGACCGACGCGATCGAGGAAGGCGTGCACTTCCGCGAGGGCTGGCTGTCCTGGGAGGACCTCGCGTTCAAGGCCGTGTCCGTGACCGTGTCGGATCTCGCGGCCGCCAGCGCCGAGCCCGTGGCGCTGCTTCTCTCTCTGGCCTGGCCCCGGAGGCATGACGCCGCGGCGGCCGCGCGCCTGGGCGCCGCGATGCGCGAGGCGTGCGCAGCCTTCGGCTGCCCGCTCATCGGCGGCGACACGGACGTCCGCGAGGGCCCGCTGCGCCTCGAGGCGACCGCTCTCGGCCGGACCCGCTCGCCCCTCGCGCGATCGGGCGCGCGGGCGGGCGACGCCATCTTCGTGAGCGGCCCGCTCGGCGGCGCCGCGCTGGCGGTCGAGGCGCTCGAGGCGGGAAGCGCCGAGGTCGCGCGCGCGGCGCGCGATCCGCACTTCGCGGACGCCCTGCGCTGCTTCCGGCGCCCGGTCGCGCGCCTCGATGTCGCGCGCGCGGTGCGCGGCCGCTGCCACGCGGCGATCGATCTCTCCGACGGCCTGCTGCCGGACCTGCGGGCCCTGGCGAGCGCGTCGGGACTCGCGGCGCGGCTCGTCGTGGGCGACGTCCCGAGACATCCCGCCGTGCCGGAAGCGCGAACCGACGACCTGGTGCTGTCGGGCGGCGAGGACTACGAGTTGCTCCTCGCCGGGCCCGCCTCGCTCGAGGGCGCCCATCCAGCCCTGCGCCGGATCGGCGCGCTGGCCGAAGGCACGCCGGGCGAGGTCACCCTCGCGTGAGGACTATCCCCCTGCCCCGGCTTTGGTCATGATCGCGTCATGTTGATCCTCGGCATTGACCCCGGCAGCCGCGTGACCGGCTGGGGCATCCTGGACGTGACCGGGTGGGATGCCCGGCTGGTCGCCTGCGGCGCCATCCGCACGGGCGATGGTCCGCTGGCCTCGCGCCTCTGCCGGCTGGCCGACGATCTCGGCGCCGTCCTCCAGGACCACGGGCCGCAGGAGGCCGCCATCGAGGCCGTGTTCGTGCGCGATCACGCGCGAGCCGCGCTCGTGCTCGGGCACGCCCGGGGCGTCGCGATGCTCACGCTCGCGCGCGCTGGTCTCGAGCCCGCCGAGTACCCGCCGGCGAGCGTCAAGAGCGCCATCACCGGTAACGGGCGCGCCGGCAAGGATCAGGTCGCCGCGGCGCTCGCCGTCCAGTTGCGCCTGCGCGAGCTGCCGGGCCCGCTCGACGCCTCGGACGCCGTGGCGGTCGCGCTCTGCCACGCCGCGTCGGCCGCGGCCCGCGCCGCGCTGGCGCGGACGGGCGCGAGCGCGGTGGCGACGGCGCGGGAGGCGCTCGGCCCGTCCGGCTCGCGCCGGCGCGCGACGTGGCTCCGGCGGCACCTCGCCCGATGAGCACGCCGCCCGTCGAGCCCGGCTCCGGCGAAGGAGCGCCTCCCACCGCGCGGATCCTCGTCTGCGATGACGAGGAAGGCATCCGCCTGCCGCTCGTGCGATCGCTCGCGCGCATCGGACATGACGTCACGGCGTTCGAGACGGGTCGCCAGGCGCTGAGCTGGCTCGAGGCCGGCAACGCCGCGGACATCCTGATCACCGACATCCGCATGCCCGAGATGGACGGCATTGACCTGCTGCGCGAGGTCAAGACGCGCTTCCCCGAGATGCCGGTCGTGCTGATCACGGGGCACGCGTCCATCACGAGCTCGTTCGAGGCCGGCAAGGCCGGCGCGGACGCGTACCTCGAGAAGCCCCTCGACATCCACGACCTGCGCAGCAAGGTCTCGCGCCTGCTCGAGCGGCGCGCGGGCGTCACGGCCGCCGACGAGGTCCTGCCGGGCGTGATCGGCCGGAGCCCCGTCATGCGCGCGCTCGCCGAGAAGGTCATGCAGGCAGCGCCGACGCCCGCGACGATGTTGCTCATCGGCGAGAGCGGCACGGGCAAGGACCTGATCGCGAACGCCGTGCACGAGCTCTCCCCCGTCAAGGATGGGCCCTTCCTGCCGCTGAATTGCGCGGCGATCCCGGCGCACCTGCTGGAGTCGGAGTTCTTCGGGCACGAGCGCGGCGCGTTCACGGGCGCGGTCGCGCGGCAGACCGGCAAGTTCGAGATGGCCAACGGCGGCACGCTGTTTCTCGACGAGATCGGCGAGCTGCAGCAGGACCTGCAGGCCAAGTTCCTGCGCGTGCTCGAGGAGCGCCGGTTCATGCGCGTGGGAGGCTCGCAGCCCATCACCATGGACGCGCGCCTCGTCGCGGCCTCCAACCGCGACCTCGAGCAGATGGTCAGCGAGAACAGATTCCGCGCTGACCTCTACTACCGCCTGCGCGTCGTGACGATCGAGGTGCCGCCGCTGCGCGATCGCGACGGCGACGTGCCCATCCTGGCGGTGCACTTCCTGCGGTCCTTCGCCGAGTACTACTCGAAGGGGCACATGAGCTTCAGCGACGACGCGATGCAGGCGCTGAACGCCGCGCCCTGGCCCGGCAACGTGCGCGAGCTCCGGAACCTGGTCGAGAGCCTCGTCGTGCTGTCTCGGTCGGGCACGATTGACCGGTCCACGCTCCCCGCGTCCATCCTGGCGCCGCGCGACGCGGGGGCCGCGGGTCCCCGCTCCGCGCCGAGAACCGACGCGGCCGCCGCCGCCACCACGATGCGCGACATCGAGCGCGAGGCCATCCTGGGCGCCCTGCGCGAGACCGGTGGCAACCGCGACCGCGCGGCGCGCAAGCTCGGCATCGGCCTGCGCACCCTGCAGCGCAAGATTCGCGAGTACCGCGACGAGGGCGTGGACATCTGACCGGGCGCGGGCCTTCGCCGCCCGCGCCTCGCTCCGTTCGCGCGCATTGCCGCCGGATCGGCTGGCGGCCGGTGGATTCACCGCGCGCCGCTCGCGCACCCACCGCGTGAATCCCGTTCGTTGGCCGTCCGAATGTGAGACGCAGGGCTGGCGTGCCAGAGTGGCGTGCCACGCGATCTGTCGCGACCCCGGCCACCTGCTCGACGCGCGCGGACGGCGACCCTGGCCGCGCAAGTCGCTGAGGGATCGAGAGTTCCATGCGATCGCCCGAGATCGCGTCCGCGAGCGCCCGAGCTGGCACCGCGCTTGCTCTCTCTTCTGCCGAGCCGCGGCGTGACGGCGCGCGGCCCACGAGACTCCTCCTCGGTTTCGATGACAGGACCAGCGGGAACGGACGGGTTCCTGGCTGGTCGCATGGCAGGCGATGACGGCGCCTGTCATGCACGCCTCCCGGCGGCCGGTCCTTCGCCTCTCCTCCTGGTGGAGGGCCGGCCGCCACCCCTTCTCATGACGCTCCGCAACCAAGCTCGCTGGCGCGACGCGCGCCGGCATCCTCCGATAGACCCCTCATCGCTGCTCGGGCCCTTCGCGCCTCCCCACCCCGGGGCTTCGCGGAGGGCCTTTTTCGTTCGGGCCCGCGGGCGCGAGGGACCTTCACCAGCCGCGAGGGCGGCGGCTCCCTGACTCAGCGCTCGATCTGCACCAGGCCGACCACCGCGCGCAGGATGATCACGACGTCAGCGACGTCCACGCGGCAGTCGGGCGCCGCGCGCCACGTGCCGGCGACGACGGAGCCCGGCGAGATGTCCGCGCGCGCGAGCTCCTCACGCGCGAGGCTCTCGAGACCCACGCTCGCGCGCAGCGCGCGCACGGCGTCGGCGACGTTCGTGAGGCCATCGGGCGCGCCCGCCGGCGCGATGTCGGCGTCGGGTCGCAGGCGGACCTCGCCACCCGTGCACCCGGCCGCGAGGTCGCCACCGGCAGCGGACAGCCCGGCCGTCACGCACGGCACGTTCACGATGTCGTCGCCGCCAGCGATGGGAATGGCGACGTCGAACGCGGGCGCGGCGGACGCGAAGCCGGCGGGGGCGCGCAACTCCAGGCGCGTCGGATCGGCCGAGGTCGCCCGCGCCGTGGCGCCGTGAGCGGTGCCGGCCGCGAGCGCCGCGACGGAGGTCGGCACGCGCCCGCCAAGCTGCAGGAACGCGCGCCGGACCTGCCCCGGCGACACCACCGTGGCCCGCACGCGGGCGCTCCCGTCGCAGGCGCGGCCGATGGCCGTCGAGAGCGCGGCGGACCGCGCGGCCGTGCCCTCGCACGCGTCGCCCGCGCCCGAGCCGTCGGCGTCCGCGCCGCCCGGATCGAACACGGAGGGGCACGGGTCGCAGGTCGAGCCGACGCCGTCGCCATCCTGGTCGCCCTGTAGCGAGTTGGAGAGGCCAGGGCAGTTGTCCACGAGCTCGGACCACGTGTCGCCATCGAGATCCACGTCCGCGCGGACGCGGATCGTGGCCGAGTCGGACGCGAGGCACCCCGCCGTGTCGGTGGCGACGACCGTGAGCGTGATCGCGAGGCCGCCGCGACTCGTCGGCGCGAGCAGCACGGGGCGCTCGAGCGACGACGTCGCCGTGCCGGAGTCCTCGAAGATGCCGACGCTCGTCGTCCACGCGAGGCTCGCGATGCGCGCCGGGGGCGCGGCCGCCACGCGCGCGTCCTCGAGGGCCAGGCGCGTTTCGCCATCGGGCTCGAACGCCACGACGCGATCCCAGCCCGCGTGCACGAGCGGCGACTGTCGCGCCCGGATCGTCCGGCGCGCCGTCGACGAACCCGACGCGTTGGTCGCGACCATCTCGACGACGTGATCCCCGGGCTCGTCGAACGTGAACGTCGGCGCCGCGAGCGTCGAGGTCTCCCCCGTCGCGAGCCGGAACGTGCGCGAGCTCGCGCCCTGGGACGTGTCGGTGAACGTGACGGTCAGCGGCACGCAGCCGGACAGCTCGCTCGCCGTGAACGAGGCGAGCGGCGATCCCGCCGGCGCCACGACGACGCTGACCGGCACCAGGGTCGGGGGCGAGCCAGCCGGCGTCAGCGAGAGCGTGGCGGAATGCGTGCCCGCGGCCAGGCTCGCGGCGTTCGCCCGCAGCTGGATCGAGTCGGGCGCCGCGCCAGCATCCGGCGTGATCACGAGCCACGACGCCGGCGAGGACGCCGTGAATGGCGCCTCCGAGGTCCGGCGCGCGGCGATGTCGAGCGTGACGGACGGGGACATTCCGCCGGCCACGGCCGCCAGCGCGATCGCCGCGGGGTCCGCGGCGAGCAGCGGGAGCCCCAGGTCGAGGCGCGCCGGAATCGTGACGGTCTCGTCGGCCGCCGAGAGCACGAGAGTCCCCGCGTGCGCTGTCGCGGGCAGGCCGCTGGCACTGGCGCGCAGGCCCAGCGCGCCGCCGTGCGTGCCGGCGGTCGCGTCAGCCACGAGCCAGGAGGGCGCGCTCACGATCGTCCAGTCGCCCGGGCGATTGGAGACCTCGTCCACCTGCACGCTCGCCACGTCGCCGTCGAACTCCAGCACGACCTCTTGCGGGAACGCCGCCAGCCCAGGCGCCCCCGCGACGAACACGCTCACGGGCAGCGGCGCCGGCGAGTTGGCTGCGCCCGGAGCCGTCACGATGATGGCGGCGTCGTGGAGTCCCACCGGCAGGCGTTCGGGCTGCAAGAGGCTCACGGTCAGCGTGTCGCCGACGACGCCCGTCGCTGGCGAGACGCTCAACCACGGCGCGTTGCTCGCCGCGGTGAAGGCCGAGCCGCCCGTCCCGCCGGAGTCGCCCACGAGGACGCTCGCCGACGACGGACCGCGGAAGGAGCCGCCCGAGAGCTCGAACCGGACGCGCTCGGGCGCGAGAGCGACGGCAGGTCCGGTGATGTCGTACGTGACGGTCACGGCCACGGGCGACTCGTACGCGCTCGAAGCCGAGACGACCAGCGTGGCCGAGTGCCGGCCCGCGGGCAGCGACGAGGTCGTCGGCCCGAGCGTGACGCTGGCGGCGCCGACACCGGATGAGGGCGTCACGCCCAGCCAGAACGGCGCGCCCGAGACGCTCCATGTCAGCGTGCCCGTCCCCGCGTTGGAGATCGAGAGCACGGAGGAGGACGGCAGCGCGCCGTTGCGCGTCGCGCTCCAGCGGAACGACGACGGCGCGGCCGCCAGGCGCGGGCCCGGCGCCACGGTGAACGTGACGTCCACCGACTGCGGGGAGCCCGCCAGCGACGGCGCCGTGATCGTCACGAGACCGGCATGCGTGCCGGCGGGGACGCCCACCGAACTGGCCGTCAGCGTGATCGTGCGATCGCCGGTCCCCTGCGCGGGCGAGATGGTCAGCCAGGGCACGTTCGCCACGGCCGTCCACGCCGCGCCCGACGCGCCCGAAGTCGAGAGCGTCAGGCTAGCCGGAGACGGCGACGGCTGCGCGGGGGACGCATTGAACGAGACCGCCGGCGGCGACACGACCAGCGGCGGCCGCTCGCCCACCTCCAGCGTCACGGGGATCGTGCGCGGCGAGTTCGACGCGCCCGCGGCCGTCACGGTGATCGTCGCCTGATAAGTGCCCTCGGGCAGGCTGGCCGAGTCCACCGCGGCCTGGTGCTGCCGCGAGGCGCCCGAGCTGAGCGACGTCCCCGCGGGCGACGTCGAGAGCCACGCGGCGTCGTCCGAAATCGCGTAGGTCAGCGTGCCCGTGCCCGTGTTGCTCACGGTGAAGGTCTTGCTCGCGGGGCTCGAGCCCGAGGGCGTCGTGAACGTCAGCGTCGTCGGCACGAGCCCGATCGCGGGCTGGCTCGACAGCGTCAGGGTCACCGGGATCACGGCGGGCGAACCCTGCGTGCCCGTGCTCGTGATCGTGACGTTGCCCGAGTGCGTGCCCGCGCCCAGGCCCGCCGTGTTCACGGAGACCGTCACCGTGGCGGGCGCGCTCCCCGACCCGGGGCTCGCCGAGAGCCACGTGCGGTCCACGCTGGTCGTGAAGCTGAGCGTCCCTCCCCCGCCGTTCGTGACGCTCAGCGCCTGCGACGGCGGCGCCGCGCCGCCGACCGGACCCGCGAACGCCAGGCTGGACGGCGACACCTGCAGCGCTGGCGGCGCGACCGCGATCGTGTAGGTCACCGGGATCTGCTTCGGCGAGCCGCCAGCGCCCGTCGCCGTGATCGTGACCGTGCCGTTGTAGGTGCCCGCCGCCATGGAGGTCGTCGTGATCGTGACGGTCACGTTGCCCGCGTTCGTGCCCGAGCCCGGCGCGACCGACATCCACGTCTGGTTGTCGGACGCCGTCCACGACAGCGTGCCCGTGCCGCCATTGCTGATCGCAAGCTGCTGCGCCGCCGGGAGCGGGCCGCTCGGCGCGGCGCTGAACGTCAGGCTCGCGGGCGTCACGTTCAGCACGGCGCCCGCCGTGAGGTCGAGCCCGACGTTGATGGTGGCCGGGCTCCCCGCCGCGCCCGGCGCGGTGATGGTGATCGTCCCGACGTGCCGGCCGGCGGCGAGGCCGGTCTGGTCGATCAGCACGTCGAAGCCCTGGCCGGGCGCGCCCGTCGTCCGGCTCAGCGAGATCCACGCGCGATCGTCCGTCGCGGTCCACGTGAACGTCCCGCCGCCGCCGTTCGTGATGCTCACCGCCTGCGACGGGGGCGCGGCGCCGCCTTCCGCGGCGTCGAACTCGAGCGTGGAGGGATCCACGACGAGCGCGGGTCCCGCCGAAGCCACCGTGTAGGGACCGAGGGACACGAGGTTGCTCGCGTCGCTCTCGTCGTACTCGGTCGTCGTGCCCGTGTCGTCGAGCTTCACGACCAGCCAGCGCGTGCCGGTCTGCGCCGCCGTGAACGCGTGGCTGAGCGCGACGGCATCGGTCCGGCACGTGCCGGTGGCCGCCAGGGGATCCGTCGTCGTGACGCGCGTCCCGCCCGCGATGCTGCCGGCCGCCGTCGTGACGTACACCGCGGCCACGCCGGCCAACGTCGAGACCGAGCCCGCGTTCAGCGCGCTGCCCGTGATGTTGATCGTGACGCCGGTGTTGATGGCGCCGGGCGGCGGGTTGGCCGAGAACGCCTGCGGCGTCCAGTCGGCGCGCCGGTTCCCGCCGGGCGGGTACAGGTAGCGAATGCCAGCCTTGTCGTCACACTCGAGCGTCTGCCCCGACGTGTCGCAGGGCCCGCCCGAGTAGTACATGGTCGCGTCGCAGAGCACGGCGTCGTACTGGGGCGACCCCGTGTTGCAGGTCGCGTCGCTCTCCGACGAGTGGCCCAGCCCGAAGAAGTGGCCGGCCTCGTGCGTCACCGTCGCCGCCAGATCGAAGCGGTTGCTGCAGCCCGCGCCGGTCGGCGAGCTCCACTGGAAGTCGCGCCCGTTCATGTACATGTCGGCTTCGAGGATGTTGTTCGCGCCGTTGAAGTAGACGAACGTCACGCCCAGGACGCCGGAGCCCTCGCTCCAGCCGCTCGTGATGAACTCGACCTCATTGATGCCGTCGCTCGCGCCATCGATCGAAGCCTGGCCGGTGATGTTGGTTCCGCGCGACGCGTCCAGCACGGCGATCGGATCGTTCGACCACGCGTTGAAGCTCGCCGACACGGCGGCGTCGCTCAGGCCCGCGGCCGTGAAGGAGAGAGCGTTGACGCGGTACGTGGGCGACGCGCCGGGCCAGGTCAGCACGCGCCCGGGAAGGAACTCGGGCTGGAAGGCGGTCGCGGGAAGCGCCAGCGCGATCGCGATCAGGCCAAGCGCGGCGCGCGGCCACGCGCACGCGAGCGACGACCGCGCCATCACGGCCGCGCACCCTCGCGCAACGCGCGCACGCGGGCCATGAACTCGGTCGCCGGCAGGCCATCGGGGAGAGGCTCGGCGGGCTCGCCCACCACGTGCAGGCGCGCGGCGGCGGGATCGCGCCGCACGACCGGGGCGCCGTCGCCCGGCGCGACGCGGAACGCGCCGAGCGCGAGACCGATGGGCTGCCACTGCGCGGCGGGTTGCGCGCCGCCGGCGGGGATGGCGCCACCCTCGCGCGCGGCCGGGGGCGCGACCGTGGGCCGCGACGTCGCCTCGACGGGCACGCGCGTGAGAAACAGGACGACGTCATCGCCCGCGCGCAGGTCGGGCGTTCCCGCCACCGCGCACTGCACGCCCGACGCGGTCATGCCGCCGGGAAGCCGCACGGGCACGACCGCGGGTGTTGCCTCGCCGACGGACTCGGTGACCGTCACGTGCGCGAGGCGAAACGGCGGGCGCGTCGCATCCGCCCGCGACTCGACGAAGCTGACGGTGCCGCGCACGATGACCTCGGAGCCCCCGGTGAGGGACGCCAGCGTCTGGCGGACGACGGTCGTGGCGCGGGAGGGCGCGACGGCGGCGACGGTCAGGCCCACCGCGAGCGCGAGAGCCAGCGGCAGCCTGGATGGCCCGCGATGATCAGGGATCATGGCGCTCCGCAGGCTCGCGGCGAGGCCGCGTGAAGGGTGGTGGAGCGCGCAAGGGACGGGGGTTGGCGGTGCATCGCGTTGCCCTCGGGCGCACGGGCGCGCCTTCGCAGCGAGGTTAGCAGGACGGCACGACGGACGCGAGACGCGGATGGGGGCCCCGCCCATCCGAACCCTCATCGGCCAAACCGGGCCGCGACTTGAGAGGGCGCCTGCCGTCGCGCCTCAGCGCAGCAGGAGCCGTCCGTGAGCGCGCTCCCACGCCCGGGCTCGCTCGAGATCCTCGAACTGCGCCTCGAGGCGCCGGAACTCCGGCCCGTGGATGCGCCGGCGCCCCGTCGGGGTGAGCGGCGGATCCGCCGCGGCGTGGCAGAGCTCGTGGTGGATGACGTGGGCGACGAAGTGAGCGGGGACCTCGGGCCTGTCGAGCACGCAGTGCATGCGGATGAGCCGCTCGCGGGGATTCCAGGATCCGAGCCGGCGGCGCGTGGCGCCACCCGCGCGGCCGCTCCAGGCGATGTAGACCTGGGGCAGGTTCGGGAAGTACCGGTCGAGGAGCGCGCGCAGCATGGCGTTCAGATCGTGGTGAACGCCCGGCCCGCCCGAGGCTCGCGTGCCCGAGCGCAGCACCGTGACGGCGTCAATCCGCTCGCGGAACTTCGAGAACAGCGTGCGCGCCGCGGCGCCCGCGCCGGGATCGTCGCGGATCCACGCGGCGATGACGCGCAGGTCGTCGGCGTCGGCCTCGGCCAGCGCGCAGTGCGCGCGGAGGGTCCGGTTCCCCTTCGCGTCCGAGCGCAGCGAGAGCAGGCGCTTGCCGTTGCGCGTGAGGCGCACGGCAATCGGCTTGCCGAGCACGCTGGTGAGCCGGGCGGCCAGCAGGCGCTCGGCGCGGCTGCGCTCGCGGATCTCGGGGCGGGACAGGCGAGGAAGGGACATGACGCGAAGCTCGTGAGGCCGTCAGCTTGCAAGCACCGGTTCCCGCTCGTCAAGGGTCACGCCGCGCCCTCGCGCCGGCCGCGTGCTGCGGTACGATCCTGGCCATGACGCTGAAGACCGCGCTGGCCGAACTGAAGGCTCTCGGCAACGAGAAGATGCGCAAGCAGAACGTGAACCACGGCTCCGGCGACAACCAGTTCGGCGTGAGGCGCGGCGACATCCGGAAGGTCGCGAAGAAGATCAAGTCGGATCACGCCCTGGCGCTCGAGCTCTGGAAGACCGGGAACGTGGACGCGCAGTTCCTCGCGACGCTCATCATCAAGCCGGCCGAGCTGTCCGCGGACGAAGTGGACGCCCTCGTCCGGTCCATGACGTTCGCCGAGGTGGCCGACTGGCTGATCTCGTACGTCATCAAGCAGCATCCCGACAAGGAAGCGCTCCGCAAGAAGTGGATGCGCGCGAAGACGCCCATGCAGCTCCGGGCCGGCTGGAGCCTGACGGCCGAGCGCGTGGCGAAGGCGCCCGACGGCCTCGACCTGCCGGGCCTGCTCGATCGCATCGAGTCCGAGATGGCGCGCGCGGCGTCCGAGGCGCAGTGGACGATGAACATCTGTCTCGTGGAGATCGGCGTCCACTTCCCCGCGCATCGCAAGCGCGCCCTCGCGATCGCCGAGAAGCTCGGCATCTATCGCGACTACCCCGTTCCGAAGGGCTGCACCTCCCCCTTCGCCCCGATGTGGATCGCCAAGATGGTGAGCCAGCAGGGGTGAGGGCGCGGGCGCGGCGGCCGGGCCGCCGCCGCCCCGAGCGGGTTGGGTATCCTGGCCACGCATGGCCGAACCCGATCTCGAACTCGCGCTGACCACCGAGGCGGACGCCCGGCTGATCCTCAACCTCTATCCGTTCTACCTGCACGATATCGCCTCGTACGAGCGCGTGCCGGTGAACCAGCACGGACTGCCGGCAAGCGATGACGGCATCCGCACCTGGGACGATCTGTTGCTGGGCCAGGCTGCGTGGTGGCGCAAGCCGGGCGTGTTGTTCCCCTATCTGATCCGCGTGAACGATCGCCCGGCCGGTTTCAGCCTGATCTCGTCCCCGCCCCACGTGCCGACACCCGGCGTGGACTTCGCGGTGCACGAGTTCTTCCTCGCGCATGCCTGGCGCGGAACCGGTGTCGCGGCGGAGGCCGCTCGCCAGAGCATCGGCCGCCATCGCGGCGCCTGGGAGGTCGCGACGTGGCCCACGGCAGCACGCAGCATCGCCTTCTGGCGCAAGACGCTGCCGACGTGCAGCCGCGCCGCCGTGCGCGAGACGGAGGAAGACCATCCCTGGGGCCGCCGCGTGGTGTTCCGCTTCGACAACGGGCGGGAGTGAGGGGCCCGCCGGCGATCATGCTCGATGGGTGAACTCTCGAGCGACCGGATGCCGGGGACGAGTTGCAGCGTGACGAGTGCTTCGCCGTCTCGTGTCGACGCCGGCCGGAAGGCGACGTGGTGGGCCGTGCAGGACAGGGACAAGACCCGCAGGCGGGGCCGGACGGGCGGCTGGGGCGCTGGCTGGAGGCGCTGGTTGGCGGCCGGCGCGCGCTTCCGGGTCCGGGGCAACCGCTCGGCGTCGCGTGAGCGACGACTACGGGCCCTGCGAAGCCAGTAAGTGCGCCACCGCACTCTTCAGCGCGGGGAGATCGCTCGTCGCCGTCGTCCAGACGATGCCCCAGTCGACGGCGAAGTACGCATGGACGGCGATGTTCCGGAAGCCCACGACATCCAGCCATGGCACCGCTGGATTCGCGGCGCGCGTCTCGGCGGAGATCCGTGCCGCAGCCTCGCCGACGATGGTCAGCTTGTGGAGCACCGCGCTACGCAGAAGATCGTCGTGAATGAACCGCTGTCGCTGAACGCCCGCGAGAAGCGCGCGACCGAGTCCGCCGCGTCGACGATGTCCTGCAGGTACGGGCGCTCAGGCCGCACGGTAGAGCGTCCGGGCGCTGCGGAGAACCTCGTCGCGAATCATGGGCTTCAGGCCGCCACGCGGCACGAGATCGACGGGGCGGCCCAGCAGCTCCTCGAGAGCGCGCTTGAGGGCGCCCAGCGCGAGGAACCCGACGGGAGCGTCGGCCTCGAACTCCACGAGGAGATCGACGTCGCTGTCGTCGCGGAAGTCGTCGCGCAAGACCGAACCGAAGGCCTCGAGCCGCAGGACGCGATGCTGGCGGCAGAGCGCGACCAGCGTCTCATCGCGCACCTCCATCCCGGGCCTGAGGATCATGGTCCACCTGCGGCGGCGCGGCCCGGCGGTCATCGCGAAAGGCAGCGCACGCAGACGCTAGCCTACCGCCATCGCGCGTCGAAGCCCAAGAGAGGGCGTCGGGTCGTGGTGGGCCGTGTAGGACAGGGACAAGACCCGGAGGCGGGCCTGGACGGCCGGCTGGGGAGCTGGGTGGAGGCACTCGAGGGCGTCCGCATGGCCTTGCCGGGGCTCGCGGAGTTGCTGGGCGCGGCGTGACATCGCCGCGAGTGGAACGGCGCTCAGCGTCCTCCGACAAGCCGCTCGACGGGAATGCCGATGTCCTTGGCGATCTGGCGAAGCAGCGTCGGCGAGATGTCGCGCCCGGCGTGCATCGGTACAGTCGTGCAGCGTCCGTCGGGATGCCTGAGTTGGACGTGGGAGCCTCGCTGCCTCACCTGGACGAAACCAAGGCCCGCGAGCAACGCCAGCACCTCGCGGGGCTTCAGGACGGGCACCTTCCCCACGCTCACTTCACCGCGACGGTCTGCGTCCCGACGAACTCGCCCTCGAGCTTCGGCTCGCCGTCTTCGAGCAGCATCTCGATGACCTCTTGGAGATTGCGATTCAGCTCATCGAGGGTCTCGGCCTGCGAGTGCGCGCCGGGGAAGCCCGGCACGTATCCGACGAGGAGGCCGGTTTCCGGGTCGCGTTCGATGACGGCCGTGAACGTGCGCATGCTTGCTCCGCGGGTTTGCTCGCCCAGGCAGGCGACGAGCACGACGATCCTACGCCATCCGGTCCGCCGCAGCCTGCCTCCAACACAACAACGCCCGAGCGGCGCGGGGCCTGCTCGGGCGTCGGTGGCTGGTGGGCCGTGTAGGATTTGAACCTACGACTTCCACAGTGTGAGTGTGGCACTCTACCGCTGAGTTAACGGCCCGGGGATCCGGCTGTGCGAGCGTGGGTGGCGTGGCGCGAACGCGAGGACACCCCGCCGGAAGGCGCGCATCTTCGCGCCCCCCGCACGGGGTGTCAAGCAGGCCAGGTCGAGCAGGGAACGCACCGGCGACGCCCGGCCCTCGTGACCCCGGCCGTCAGGCGGTGCGTTCCATGTTGAGACGCATGCGCTGCAGCGCCTCGGTCTCGATCTGCCGGATGCGCTCGCGGGAGAGGCTCATCTCGCGGCCGATCTCCGAGAGCGTGTACTCGCGACGCTCGCCGATGCCGAAGCGAAGCCGCAGCACGCGCGCCTCGCGCTCGGGCAGGCCGACGAGGGCCGCCTCGACCTGCGCCGTCTGATCCCGCGCGATGACGTCATCGTCGGGCATGATGGCGTCGGGATCCTCGACGAAGACCGAGACCGTCTTCTCGCCGTCGCCGATGGGCGTCTCGAGCGACACGGGCGCCTGCGCCGCCTGCATGAGTTCCTCGACCTTGTCCACCTCGAGGCGGAGAAGGTCGGCGATCTCGGCGGCCGACGGATCCGTGCCCGTCGCGAGCTTCAGCTCCTTGGTCGCGTCGTGGATGCGCTTGATCGTGTTCTGCACGTGAATCGGCAGGCGGATCGTCGCGGCCTTGTTACCGATGGCGCGCGTGATGGCCTGGCGGATCCACCAGGACGCGTACGTGGAGAAGCGGAAGCCCTTGCGGTGGTCGAACTTCTCGACGGCCTTCATGAGCCCGATGTTGCCCTCCTGGATGAGGTCCAGGAGGTGCATGCCGCGGTTGCGGTACTTGAGGGCGATGGAGACCACGAGCCGCAGGTTGGCGCGGACCATGGCGTCGAACGCCGTCATGTCGCCCTTGCGGATGCGCTTGGCGAGCGAGACCTCGTCCTCGGGCCTGAGGAGCGGCACGTCCTTGATGTCGCGGAAGTACGACTGGATGGGATCGCGGTCGCCACCACCCACCGTGCGCACCTTGCGGTTGCTGGCGCGCAGCAGCCGCAGGGGGACCTGGGGCTCCACGACCTCGGTCTCGTCCGGGGCCTCATCCGTGTTCGTCTCGGGACCGTCACCGTAGGCGGTGACCTCGATGTCCTCTTCCTGATCCTGTCGCAGCCGCTTGCTCACGTGTTGCTCCTTCGGGGAACGTAGACCCCGAATGCTCGATCACCCAAGGAGAGGGTGCGGCCGGCCAGTCCGGGCGACTCAGGCCGACGCTTGCTGGAGGAGCAAGCGGCGTGCCACGCGGCATCCGGCTCCTCGCAGCACGAAGTGGCCTTATTTGGGGTCGCGGAGGCCGTTTGGCAAGGCTGCGTGCGCCACGACACCCGGCCACCCCGGCAGGCCGTGCCAGGTTGGCACGCCGCAGGCGAACATGCCCCGAAACGCCACCATCATTCGCGCCCCGAGACTGCGGGCGCGCTCCCCGCGATTCGGGCTCGGCGCCCCGCGCGAGCCCGGACGGCGCGCCAGCGCCAGCGTTGTCGGGCCGCCGTCTCGCGCGCGCGCCTACTCGATGCGCACGGGCAGGCGGCCGCGAGCGTGGACCGGCGCTGGGCTGCCGATGTCCGCGATCACCGCTTCGAGCCAGTAGAGATCCGGCGCGAGCGGCGTGCCGTCGGGTTCGCCCGCCTCGGAGCGCTGCGTCGCGAGCGGCAGGACGAGGCTGCGCTCCCAGCGGTCCCCGCTCGCCACGATCACCTGCGCGGGCATGTCCGCGCAGGCGCCGAGCGCGTCCTGGTGCACGATGACCCCGGCGCTGTTCACGAGGCGGAGCTCCCACCAGCACCCGCGCTCGGAGACCTGGCTGAAGTCGAGCAGCACGTCGTCGCCGCTCTCGTTCCAGTAGACGAGCCTGGCCGTCACGTCCCCGCCCGGCGCCATGACGGACGCGTCGGCCATCACCGCCCAGCCGCGCTCGAGCGGCGCCAGGCTGGCCTCGGCGCCGGGCAAGCACCCGCCACCCGAAGGAACCGGCGCGCGCGCGGCGCGGCGCAGCTCGAGGGATCGCTCGGTCGCGGTCATCTGACCGCTCGCCACGAGGCGCCGGGTCATCTGCGCGAGGCACGCGACGCGATCCCCCGCGTTGCGCGCGCCGTCGGCGCACGCGCAGCGCACCGTGTCGAGATCGAGAGCGCGCGCCGAGCCGGGCGCGACCGACACGAGAAGAACCGCCAGCAGGATGGTGAGGCGCATGATCAGTTCTCCACCTGGATGGCGATCTCGGCGAAGGGGCGGAGTCCGCCCGGCGACGCGGGGCTGTCGGGATACGAGGCTCTCACTTCGACGCGCACGATGTAGACGCCTGCCGCCAGCGGCACGCCATCGGGCACGCCCGTCATCGAGGACCGATGCTCGAGGGCCACGTCTACCAGCAGCCGCCGCACGCGGCCGGACTCCACGGGATACGCGGTGATCGCCGACAGGCACGGCAGGCTCCGGCGATGGACGGCGTTCCCGCCCGGCTGGCGCACCGACACGTCGAACAGGCACGTGTCGGAGCCGTTGAGCGAGCCGTCGCCCGAGCCGACGCCCGTCACGTCCGCGGGCGTGAAGTTGAACAGCAGTCCCTCGACCCGTGCGGTGTCGCGCACGCGATAGACCTCCCGGTCCGTCTGCACGCCCACCCCCCAGGGTCCCCCGGCGGCGCCGGGGCACGCTGCGGCCAGGTCCGGAGGCCAGGCGGCACGCGAGGCCTCGTGGATGAGATTCACGCGCTCCTCGGAGGACAGCGCGCCGGCGTCCACGAGACGCTGCGTGAGACGCGCCGTGCAGGCCGTGCGATCCCCGCGCGACAGGGCCCCGTCGGCGCACAGGCACCGGATGTCCGCGACATCGAGCGCGCGGCTGGCCGGGACGGCCACCACCAGGGTCAGCACCGAGAGCAGGAACCCCGCGCCGGGCAACAAGCGGGCGCGCGAGGCGAACGGAGAGGGCAGGACGGGCAGCATGAGGCCTCCCCCGGCGTTGCGCCGGGCAGGAGGAGACTATCGGGCCTGCGGCGCGCCGCTGCAAGGCCCGACGCTCGCCCTCCGCCAGCCGGGCCCGCTCTCCCCCCGCTTGACGCGGGGGGCAGCGGAGCGTATCAACTGATCACAATCCGCACCGTTGGGCGCCCGCGCATGCGCCCGGCTTGTCCGTCAGCGAAGAGTTCCTCCCGGCCGCAGCGCACGCGCAGCCGCCCGCGCTGCGCCCCGCCTCGGGAGGACCCCATGATCCGCGGACTTCTCTTCACCACGTCGCTCATCGTGTTCACCGCGCTCGGCACGCCAACTCGAGCGCAGGACTTCATTCCTCCCGGGGTGGACGCGTGGGCTGTCGTGCCAGGGGGACAGCTCTCCTTCGCGATCACCCCGATCCCCGCGGGGTTCTTCGAGCCGGGATCGCAGCCGTTCACCGGCAACGTCCCGATCTGCGGCGCGCCTCTCGGCCCGCGCGGCCCGTTTGACCCCGGCAGCACCGACACGGTCGTGCAGCGCAAGTCCACCGCTGACCTCCCGGGCCTGCCGTCCGTGGACCCGATCCCGATCGAGCTCGTCGAGCTCAGCCTCCGGTCGTGCGCTCCCATCCAGGTGCAGACCATGACCGGCATGCAGCCGTGGATGGTCCAGATCGCGATCTCGCCCTCCAGGCAGGCGCCCGACGGGCAGATGCAGGTGAACCGGCTGTCGCCCGATGGCGGCACCTTCGACGCGCAGCTCCCGGTGCGGCCGCTGTTCACGTTCGTGCGCCAGTCCGACGGCGCGGTTCGCGTGCTCGACGATCGCAACTGGCCGCTGGTCGCGCCGCCCATCCCCTGGACGACGGATGACCACTCCCCGCCCGATCGCGCGGTCCTGCCGCACGCGTCGGACGGGTGGTGCCCGGGAGCGACCCCGTCGGGCCGGCAGCCGTGGCAGCTCAACGCGCCCGGCGTGACGCTGCGCTTCGAGCTGGCTCGGCGCACGCTCAATCCCCCGCTGCCCTCCGTCGATCCGAGCGCGCGCGTCTCGCCGACGGCGATCCTGATGCCGGGCTGCCAGATAGGGCCCGGCGCGCGCATCGGCGCTGGCGCGCTGATCGGCGTGAACGCCGTCATCGGCGAGAACGCGAGGGTGGGCAGCGAGTGCGTGGTGGGCGGCGGCGCCACCGTGGCTCCGGGGGCGCGCGTCTCCCCCGCTTGCATCATCGGCGACGGCGCGCAGGTCGGGCCGGGCGCGACCATGCATCGCTTCACGGAACTCGGTCCTCTCGCGCGCCTGGGCGCCGGCTCGACGATGGGCGGCGGGGCGACCGCGCGCGGTGGCTGCGTCATCGGCCAGGACGTTCGCGTTGGCGGCAACGCGCGGCTCGGCCGGAACGTGTCCATCGGCGACGGCACCGCGATCGCGGGACGCACGATCCTGGCGGACGACACCCACGTGGCCGCGCGCCGCGTCGCCGACGACTGGCTGATCTGTGACCCGGGCACGGGGATCTTCCTGCCGCTGCCGATCGACCAGTGCGAGGCCCTCGACGGCGCCGTGCGCGGGACGCTCCTCGACACCCGCATCGGAATCGAGAACCCGGCCAACTTCTCCGTCCAGCGCCCGCCGGCGACGTCAGCCGCGCACGCGACCGACTTCGCCGACATCGGCCAGGATCTCGACGACTCGGGCATCCCCGATCGCGAGTACGTGAAGGACACCTACGACTGCGATGACTTCGCGGGCGACGCGGAGAAGGCGCTGCAGGACCAGGGACACGACGCGACGTTCACGGTCTTGTGGGAGCTCAACCCCGACTACGGCTGGTGGAACGCGCTCTGGACCGACAAGTGGATCAACGGACACGCCGTGGTGGACGTCCACTTCCCGGATGGCACGACGGCGTGGTTCGAGCCCCAGTGGCGCTCGACCAAGCCCGGGTGGCGGCTCGACATGGACTTCGACGGCGACGGCACGGTCGAGACCGCCGACGCGCCCGGCGACACGCCCACGGATGACGGACGGCGCATCGAGGTCTACGACAGCCGTGCTGCGGCCGAGGCCGCGGGCGTCGTCATGGACTGAAGCGCGCTTCCGAAGGCTCAGGCTCCCCGGATCGCGCGGTGACGGGCCGAACGCAGCCGATCACGCGCTCGACCCCCGCCGTCGATCCGGGCGGCCATGTTGGCTGGCCGCGCCGCAGAGTCAACCACCACGGTTCGGAAACGGTCGCCGCGCTCGCGATATGCTCTGCCCTCGCGCCTTCCCTGGCGCGACGTGGGCTTCGCCAGCGCGCCAGGAGTTCCGTGCCGATTCGTTTCCGCCTCGCCATCTCGCTCGCCGTGCTGGCGCTCGCCGTGCCGCGCGCCGCGGCGGCGACGACGCGCGCCGCGGTGGCGGCGACGCCGGGCGCCCTGCCGGCGGCGGAGCCGCGCGCGCCGGCAGTCGCGACCGCCGAGCCGGTGTTCGCGGATCTCGCGGGCAAGATGGTGCGCGTGTCGGATCGTCCGGCCGATGTCGTCGTGCTCCATTTCTGGGCGACGTACTGCGGCCCGTGCCGGCCCGAGATGCCCATCTTCGTGCGGCTGCACGACGAGCTGAGCTCGCGGGGAGTCCGGGTGATCGGCGCGGCCGCCAACAGCCGCGATCAGGTGGATCTCGTCCGGAAGTTCATGGACGAGCTGGGCATGCGCTTCGAATCGTGGGTGTGGGTGAGCGCCAAGGACATGGCGCACTACGGCGTCGGACCGGGCCTCCCCGCCACCGTCGTGCTCGATCGCGCGGGCGCCGTGCTCTACCGCGCGCAAGGCGCCGCGGACGAGGCGCGCCTGCGCGCCGCCGTGCTGGCCGCCCTGCCGAAGGATCCCGCCGCCGTTCGCTGACAGACGGGCCAGACCCGATCGCCGCTCAGGGACAGCCGGCGTCCAGCCTGTCGAGCGGAGCCCGACGGTTGACGCCGTCGGGCATCGAGCCTTGCCCGAAGGATCCCGTGGCACAGCTCGCGCGTTCGCGCACGAGATACCACGCCGCAGGGGGCGGCGCGCCGTCCTCGTACTGCTCGAGGGCGACGTCCGTGGCCAGGCACTGCGCGCGCCGGAAGTCGCGATCAGCTCGCAGGTCGCCGAGCGATCCGCGGAGGATGTCGAACACGGTCGCGTGCGAGCCCCGGATGTTCGGGTCGCCCCGCCAGGTGAGCTGGATGGAACGCCAGCCCGGCGCCACGAGGGCAACGCGGACGCGATCCACGGCCGAGGGCCCGATGACGGCTGCCGAATAGGGCTCGCAGTCGCACGCGTTGCCAGCGCCGTCGCCGTCCGAGTCGAGCTGCGAGGCGTTCGATCGGGCCAGACAGTTGTCGCAGGCATCGCCGACGCCGTCGCCGTCCATGTCGGGCGATCCCGGATCGAAGTCGTTCGGGCAGCTGTCGCCCGCGTCACCGCAACCGTCGCCGTCGGAATCCGGCAGCATGCCCGTGGCGCTGCAAGGATCGCACGCGTCCCCGAGACCGTCGCCATCGAGATCGGCCTGATCGTTGGCCGTGACGAGGCAGTTGTCGCACGCGTCCCCGTAGATGTCGACGTCGTTGTTTCCCTGGGCCGGGTTCGGAACGTCCGGGCAGTTGTCCAGCTCGTTCGGGATGCCGTCGCCGTCGCGATCCAGGCACGCGTCCGCGGCGTCCGCGGGGCAGGGATCGCACGCATCGCCGCGGCCATCCGCGTCGAGGTCCTCCTGGAGCGGATCCGCGTCCAGCGGGCACGTGTCCGCGTCGTCGGGCACGCCATCCCCGTCCGTGTCCGGGCTGGAGCTGCCGGGATCCCCCGGGTCGCTGCCCTGCAAGCGCTCGGTGCAGTCATCCACGCCGTCGCCGTCGGAGTCCGCGCAGGCGCACGCGGCGCTCGCGCCGGCATCGCGATCGACGAGCAGGCGGGCGGCGACATCGGGCGCGGCGAAATCGGTGGTGATGGCGAGCCCTGGCCTCAGCGGCCAGGGAGTCCCGCGAACGCGCTCGCGACCGAGCGTGAACACCGCCGAGATCGTCGCGTCAGAGAGGGGGTCGCCGGGCCCCCACTGGCTCAAGGTCAGGGCGTTCACGCGATCGTAAAGCCCGTTCGGACACGTGTCGGGCTTCCCGTCACCGTCCGCGTCGAACCAGTCCGTCCCCTCGACGCCGCAGAGCAACTCGGCGCCGCCCTGCCACGCGCTCCCCGGCGACACCGCGAACGCGTGCCAGCGCGTCGAGCCAGGGCAGGGAGTCCCGGCGTCGCCGAGCGTCAGCCTCATGGACGCCGCGCGGGAAGCTCCCACGATGACCAGCGCGATCTGCCGCTCGGTCTCGAGAAAGACACCACGCCCGTCCCCCAGCCCGAAGTTGGTGCCCACCGTCGGCTGCCCGAGAGCGTCGCGGCCGAGCCGCTGAATCGAGCAACCGTCGGGCGTCGTGGCCAGCACCGCGCGGAGGTCCGGGTGCAAGGACAGGAGCGTGCGCGCGTCCGCGATCGCCGGCTGGGGCGGCCAGGATGCGCCGATCGCGTCCGCCGACTGCCACGGCTGCCGCCTCGAGGCCGGCCCCGCTTCCATCCGCCTGATCACGTAGCCGGCGTTGCTGCAGCCTCCGGCCGCGTCCACGAGCTGGTACACGCGCGTGCCAGCGACCCCCGCGGCCGCCTCCCCGGGCAGCACCACGGACGGGCCCGCGAGGCCAGCGATGAAGAGATCGGCGACCGGGTCCAGGGGCAGCGCGTCGGCCACGCGATCGGTGGGCGCCAGGTCACGGCGCAGCAGCGCGTAGGGGCCGATCGCCGCGGCGTCGGCCTCCCACGTCACGACCACGTCGGGCGAGCCGGGAGCGACATGGTCCATGCGCAGGACCATGCCCGCCATCGCTCCGGGCGCGAGCCCCAGAGTCACCAGAACCGCCAGAGCCAGGAGCCGCCGCATCGTGGTTGCCGCCATGTCTCTCTCCCGCGTGAGCGTGCGCCGCCGGCGGCGCCCCTCGGAGAGAGTTTCGGACATCCGGGCCCGGACGCGCGTGATTGTCAACGAGAGGCGATGAATTCTCGCTTTCGCGTGGACCGCGCCGCCCCGCGCCGGCCAGCACGTCCCGTTTCGGGCCAGATTCAGGGTGGGCCTCGCGGCGGCCGGTTGCGAACACGCGGGCCTCACGCGAAGATCGCCTCACCCCGCGTCGTGACATCGCCAACTGGCAAGGCCGCACGGGCGCCGCGCGCGCGTCCGCGACCCGAGCGCCCCATCCACTCGCCACTCCCAGCACCGGAGCTCCTCATGAGCGTCAAGCCCATCCCGGACGGTTACCACACGATCACGCCCTATCTCGTCGTGGACGATCCGGGCAGGGCGATCGCGTTCATGAAGGCGGCGTTCGGCGGCGAGTCCACCGAATGCGTCAGCGCCGAGGACGGCTCGGTCATGCACGCCGAGGTTCGGGTCGGCACGTCCGTGGTCATGATCGGCCGCGCGCGGCCCGGCCAGGGAGCGCAGCCCGCGATGCTCTACATGTACGTCACCGACTGCGAGAGCACGTACCGCAAGGCTCTCGAAGCCGGGGGCACGTCGGTCATGCCTCCGGCCAAGCAGTTCTACGGCGACATGAACGCGGGCGTCACGGATCCCTGCGGCATCTCGTGGTGGATCGCGACGCATGTCGAGGACGTCCCCAAGGACGAGCTCATGCGCCGCGCTCGCGAGCAGAAGGGCTGAGGGAGCGCTCCCCGCCGCTCGTCGTGCTCGACAGCGCGGCGGGCGGCCTGACAGCATCCGGGCGCGATGCGACGCGTCCTCGCCCTCTTCTTTCTCAGCGGTGCTCTGGGCCTGGGCTACCAGGTTCTCTGGAGCAAGTTCGTCCTGCTGTTCGTCGGCGTGTCGTCATGGTCGTACGCGATCGTGCTGGCCGCCTTCATGGCCGGCCTCGCGCTGGGCAGCCGCGCGTTCGGCGGTCTCGCCGACCGGGCCGGCTCGCCGCTGAGGCTCTTCGCGCTGCTCGAACTCGGCATCGGCGCCTACGCCGTCGCCTACCCCATGCTCGTGGACGCCGCTGGCGGGCTCTACTTGCGCCTGGCCGCGGCGCCCGCGGGTGACGTCACGAGCCCGCGGCACCTGCTGCTCAAGGCGGCCGTCGCGGGCGCCCTGCTCGTGCCGCCGACGTTCCTGATGGGCGGCACGTTCCCGGCCCTCGTGCGCCACGCGGCCACGTCCGCGGGCCTCATCGGCCGGCGGGCGTCGCAGCTGTACGCGGTCAACGCCGCGGGCGCTGTGATCGGAGCGCTGGCCATGGCGATGGCCGTCATGCCGTCCCTCGGCCTGCGCGGCAGCCTCATGGCGCTGGCTCTCGGCAACCTCGCGGTCGGCCTCGCCGCGCTCGCCATGGCGCGCCCGGCGGGCGTCGCGCCACCGGCCGCCGAGCCCGTGGCGCCCGCGGCGCCGTCGTGGATGGACGCTCGCCTGCTCGCGCCGGTCATCGCGTTCGTCGCCGGAGCCCTCGCGTTCGCGCTCGAGATCGCGTGGACGCGATCGTTCGCCGTCATCATGGGCTCGAGCACGCAGTCGTTCGCGGTGATCCTCGCCGCCTTCATCGCGGGCATCGCCGGCGGCAGCGCCATCCTGAGCCGGCACGAGCATCGCGTCCGCCATTCCATCGCGCTGTTCGGCGGCCTGCAACTCGCGGCGGCGGCGCTCGTGCTCGTGCCGCTTCCCGTCCTTCCGTACCTGCGCTGGGCGCTGGGGCGCGCGGGCCACGCGCTGCCGACGACCGAGACCGGCTACCAGGCGTGGGGGCTGGCCAAGCTCGCGATGAGCCTCTCCATCATGCTCGTGCCCTGTCTCGCGCTCGGCGTGTCCATCCCCTTGCTCGTCAAGGCGGTGGCCCGCCGCGTCGAGACGGCCGGGACGGACACGGGCCGCGTCTACGCGTTCAACACGGCCGGCAACGTCGCCGGCGCGCTCGCCGCGGGCATGGTCGCTCTTCCCGCGATCGGCGCCGAGCGGCTCATCGTGGCGTGCGCGCTCGCGCTCGCGACGACCGGCGCGGCCGCCCTGATCTTCGGCTCGCCGCGAATGGACCTGCGCCGCGTCGCCATCGGCGCCGCCGCCGGCCTCGCGCTCGTCGGCGCGCTGGCGGCGATGATCCCGCGGTGGGATGCGACGTGGCTCAGCATCGCGAGCTTCCGCCGCCAGGAGGCCTCGACCTGGGCGACCGCCAGGGCCACGATGGCCTACCGGCGCATCGTCTACATGAAGGACGATCCGGCCGCCAGCGTGATCGTCCTCGCCGCGGGCGACGCGGACGACCCGCAGCTCTCCCTTCTCGTCAACGGCAAGCCCGACGCCAGCACGGCGAGCGACCTGCCGACGCAGCTGTTGCTGGGCCACCTGCCCGTGTTGCTGCACGGGGACGCGAGGTCCGTCCTCGTGATTGGCCTCGCGAGCGGCATCACGAGCGGCGCCATCCTCCGGCATCCGGTCGAGCGCCTGCACGTCGTGGACATCGTCGGCTGCATGCCCGAGGCCGCCGCGTTCTTCGAGCCGTGGAGCGGCGCGCCGCTCGCCGACCCGCGGACGCGGTTCATCGCGGACGATGCGCGCTCCCATCTCATGACCACGCGCGATCGTCACGACATCATCGTGTCCGAGCCGTCGAACCCGTGGACCGCGGGCACCGGCTCGCTGTTCTCGACGGAGTTCTACCGCGAGGCTTCGAGGCGGCTCGCGCCGGGCGGCCTCTACGTGCAGTGGCTCCAGGCCTACGAGATCTCCGACGAGCTGCTCGCGGCGGTGCTCCGCTCCTTCCGGGCCGCGTTCCCGCACGTGACGCTGTGGGAGACCTCGGCCCGCGACACGATCCTCGTCGGCTCCGAGCATCCGCAGGCGGTCGATCGCGACCGCATGGCCGCCAAGCTCGGCCGGCCCGCCGTCGCCGAGCAGATGGCGCCGCTGGGCTTCACGACGCCCGGCACCGTCCAGTTCCTCCAGCGCTTCACCGAGACGACGGTGGAC
The DNA here is from genome assembly GCA_964613915.1 of uncultured Thermoanaerobaculia bacterium. Taxonomy (GTDB): domain Bacteria; phylum Acidobacteriota; class JBCCFW01; order JBCCFW01; family JBCCFW01; genus CAZTIW01. The sequence continues at coordinate 19,326 of CAZTIW010000034.1, read as the reverse complement.
TGGGTGGCCTCGCTCTCGCCGCTGGAGAACACCGACGACAACCTGCTCCTCGAACACGAGGCCCCGCGCGATCTCTTCCTCCTCCGCTCGCCCGCCGCGCTCGGCCGCCTCGATGAGCGCCGCGCCAGCGCGCCGGGCCTGGGCTGGGTCGCCAGCCTCGCGATCGAAAGCGAGACCGCCGCGAGCATCCCCGATCTCATGGCGGACGGCGTCCACGGCACCGACGAGCTCCGCGTCGCCTGGCTGGCCGCGCGCATGCGCGCCGCCGGCGGCGCCGTCGCCGAGATCCCCGGAGCCCTGCGGCCTCGGCTGCCTCGCGGCGCGGAGACGCCCCGCTCGCACGACGCGCTGGTCGCGGAACTCGAGGCCGCCGTCGCGAGCGCGGACGTGGCGAGCGTCGCGACCGTTCTCTCACGGGAGCGCGCGGCCATCGCGCTGGCCTGCGCGCTGAGTCCCGCGAGCGCCGACGCCTGGAACGAGGTCCTCGGTCGCCTCGCGGCCGACGCGGGGCGTGCGACGGGGATGCTGCGCCTGGCGCAGGCCGACGCCCTCGCCGCCGCCGGCCGGCCAGCCGAGGCTCTCGCGGCGATCGACGCGGCCATGGCCGCCACGCCCCGGCCGTCGGACGAAGAACTTCTCACCCGCGCCTGTCGCATTGCCCCGGCCGAGCCCTGCGAGACGCTCGCGCGCCGGCTGCTCGAGACGACGGGAGACGCGCGGCTCGAGCGCTTCCTCGACCTGCGCACGCGACGCTGATTCGGCGCGCTGCGGACCGAGCGAGCGGCTTGACGGCCCGTCGAGGCGGACCGTAACTTCCGGCACATGCCGTTCGTCGCGCCCACGCCGATCGTTCGGGCCGCGATCCTGGCGATCCTCGTCGCCGGGCTCGCCCCGGCGTCGGCGCACGCCGCCACGATCCCCGTCGCGACGACCGGCGAGCTGCGCGCGGCCATCGCCGCCGCGCTCCCCGGCGATGAGATCGTGCTGGCGCCGGGCACCTACGACGTCACCGGCAACATCTCGTGCAACCGGCCGGGCGCGCCCGGCGCCCCGATCGTCGTGCGCGCCGGCTGCCCGCTCTCGGCTCTCATTCGCTTCAACGCGGTCGAGGGCTTCCTGGTCTCGGCGCCCTACTGGACGTTCGAGGGCCTCGACATCGAGGGCACCTGCCCGAACGACTCGAGCTGCGAGCACGCGTTCCACGTCGTGGGCGCCGCCGACTTCTTCACGCTGCGCGGCTCCCGCGTGCGCGACTTCAACGCGCAGATCAAGGTCAACGGCGTCGATCCCGGCACGGGCCGCGTGTTCCCGGACGACGGCCTGATCGAAGGGTGCGAGCTGGCCGACCGGCGCGCGCGGCAGACGGCGAACCCCGTCACGAAGATCGATGTCGTGGGCGGGCGGCGCTGGGTGATCCGCCGGAACTTCATCCACGACTACGAGAAGGGACAGGGCGACACGATCAGCTACGCGGCGTTCCTCAAGGGCAACTCGCGCGATGGCCTGTTCGAGGGCAACACGGTCCTGTGCTCGCGCGACTTCACGGGCGGCGTGCGACTGGGCCTGTCCTTCGGCGGCGGCGGGTCGTCGCCCGACCCCATCTGCGAGGGCGGCACCTGCACGCCCGAGCATCAGGACGGCCTCATGATCAACAACGTCATCGCGAACTGCAACGACGTCGGGATCTACCTCAACGAGGCCGCGCGGTGCGGCATCCACCACAACACGCTGTTCGACACGGTGGGAATCGACGTGCGGTTCGTGGCCTCGGTCTGCGACCTGCGCAACAACCTGATGACCGGCCGCATCCGCGCGCGCGACGGCGGCACGTTCAGCCCCGCCGACAACATGGAGCTCATCCCCCGCGCGAACTTCCTGAGCTGGTTCGCGGACCCGGCCGCGGGCGACATGACACTGCGCGTCCCCGCGGCGGCCTTCGTCGATCGCTGTCCGCAGCTCGCGGCCGTGCCGCTCGACGCGTGCGGCGATCCGCGCGACGACGGCCTGGCGGACACGGGCGCCGGCGAGTACGCGCGCGTGCCCGGCTGCGCGAAGACGCCGCCCGGACCGGGTTCCGGCTCGAGCGGCGGCACGCTCACGGGCCCCGCGGAGAGCCTCCGCGTGACGAAGGCGCGCCGCGACGTGGACCTGCGCTGGTCGGCCTCGGGCGACGCGCGATGGAACGTCTACCGCGACGGCGACGTGCGGCTCGTCGGCACGATGCCGCCGGCCTCGGCCTGGCAGGTGACGACGACGCCGTCCGCCCTCGACCTCGCCACGGTCGGCGACGGCGCGTTCCGTGCCTACGTCGTTCGCGCGACCGACACCTGCACCGGCGCCGAAGCCGACTGAGCGCGCCGGGGCGATCCGCGTGAAGGCGCGTCGCCGGAACCAGAGGTGGTGGAGCGCAAGGGATTCGAACCCTCGACCCCCACGTTGCGAACGTGGTGCTCTCCCAGCTGAGCTAGCGCCCCATCGGTTCCGCCGCGGCCGGCGCCTGCGAACTCGTCCGATGAACGAGCGGAGCTGGCTGGCCGCGAGAGGGCGCGAAGATTCGCACGCGCCCCCTACCCTGTCAAGGACGGCGCTGACGCTTGAGCTGCACCAGCAGCACGCCGTCGCCGCCATCCGCGGGCTCGGCTGGCCGGAAGGCCGCGACCGCCGGCGACTGCCTCAACCAGCGGGCCGAGGCCTCCCGCACGACGCCCGTTCCGTGCGCGCCGCGGCCCGTGATCACCCGGACCCATCGTGCGGACGGGGCTGCGTGAAGCGCCACGAACTGCCGCAGCGCGTGGATGGCGTCGGCCTCGGCGAAGCCGTGCAGGTCGAGCGTCGGCCACGCGGCCGGCCGGCCCTCGGGCGCCCCGTCCCTCGCGCGGCGCGTGCCCCGCGTCGCGTTCTTCCAGAGGGCCTCGCCGGCGTCCTCGCCGTCACCCGGCGCGGACGCCGCGTCGGCCGCTGACGCGGCGTCGCGCAGCGCGACCGGGCGAGACGACCCCTTCCCGGCGGCGAGCGGCACGCGATCGGGGCCTCGCGGCACCCCCGGCTTGACGCCGCTGCGCGCCATCTCCTCGTCGAAGGATCGCGGCGGCTCGCGCGGGGGCTCGGTGCTGGCTGGAGGGACCGGGACCGGGCTGGGCTTCGAGCCCTCCCGCCGCGTCGGGGGCGACGGACGCACTGGACCGGTCCGCTTGGCGGGCGCGCGCTCGCGCTCGGCGAGCTTGTCGCGCAAGGCCTTGAGTTCCTCGGGCCCGACGCGTGGGCCCTTGCGCGCCGTCACGGCACGGCCCGATCGCGCGCCAAAAAAAACAGGGAGACGCGAGCGTCTCCCTGTGCGCGAGGTCCGCGATGAACGGGATGGGGCATGAAGCTCGTCGTGAAGGGCCCCGCGCCATGAGGATGAACTGGAGGTGCTGACGAAACGACGCTGGAGAAGTCTCCAGGCCGCCTCTGCCCTTGAGAGTGCCTCTCCGGGGGCCCCGGAGGGAAGCGGTTGGCATGCACCGATGTTGACGAACGCACGACCGACATTGAGCCGGCGCCCGGGGACGCGTTCCGTCCCCTCCTGGACAGGCCTCCGCCGCGGGCGGACCGCCCGTCGGCCAGCCCGCCTTGCTCCCCCCCCGGCGCGCCCCTAGAATCCAGGCAAGCCCCCCATCCCGACCCTCACCCGACCGGACCCCGCCGTCACGGGTGTCCGTCGGCGGCATCTCGCCAGGGGGCCAGCCGAACAGGCGCGTTCATGAGCAAGCCTCGCAGCATCTTCTCGGGCGAGTTCGGTGAGATCCTGATCCCGGATCTCCTGACCTTCCTCGACATGCTGGGCAAGACCGGCACGCTCGAGTTGAAACGCGCGGACGTCACGAAGCGGATCCACTGGCACCAGGGGGAGATCATCTTCGCGGACTCGTCCGATCCGCAGGAGTCCATCGGCGAGTATCTCGTCCGCAACGGCTGGGTCGAAGCCGCGGATCTGGCGAAGGCGCGCGCCAAGGCCAAGAACCCGTCGCATCTCGTGCGGCACCTCATCCAGGGCGGCGCGCTCGATCCGGCCCTCCTGCTCAAGAGCGAGCGCTCGCTCGTGCTCGACATCATCTACTCGATCTTCGAGTGGAAGGATGGCTCCTTCGCGTTCCTGCTTTCGGGCGAGCCCCACAGCGAGCGCGTCGCGCTGCGGACGTCGGTCTCGAACATCATCATGGAGGGCTCGCGGCGGCTCGACGAGTGGGCGCGCATCCGCGCGTCGTTCAAGTCCGAGGAGATCTACCCGCACGCGCTCGCCAGCACGTCGGCGACGCTGCAGCTCCCCCCGATCGAACTTGACGTCCTGGCGCAGGCTGACGGCCGGCGGACCATCACCGAGATCATCCGCGCGGTCGAACACGATCAGTTCACGGTCCTGAACGCGCTGCTGACGCTGCATGCCGCGGGCGCCATCGGCCTGTCGGACGAGCCGGTCACGGCGGCGGCGGTCAACGGCCATGGTCTGGCCGGCGACGAGCGCGTGGCCGCCATCGAGATCCTCGAGGCCTTCAACAACATCTTCGAGGATCTGCTGGAGCGGGTGCGGCGAATCAAGGGCGACGAGGGCGCCGAGCGCTTCGACGCCACGCTGCAGCAGGCGACGTTCCAGCGCAGCCCGCCCTTCGCGGGCCTGGCGTTCCTGTCGTCGGGCAGGCTCCCCGCGGACGCCGTGATCGAGAACCTGGCCGACATGGAGCCCGGCGAGCGCCTGTCTCGCCTCAAGGGATCGCTCGATCGCCTGCTGGCCAAGCAGGTTCTCATGCTCGACACGTCGTACCCCGTGGCCGAGAAGCAGGCCATCTCCGAGCTGATCGCTCGCGAGAAGGACCGGCTCGTTCAGATTCCCCTGGGCTGAGGCCGGTCGATCCACGCCGCGCGCCTCAAGCGGATGGCGGCGCGCCGTCGCCCGAGAGCCCCTCGAGCGCGCGTCGAGCGGCGACCTGGTGCGCCGCGCGCTTCGTCGGGCCGCTCCCCTCGCCCAGGTCGCGTCCCCCGGCGCTGACGACGACGTGGAAGACACGCTGGTGGTCGGGCCCGTCCTCGCCCGAGATCCGGTACGCCGGCGTGCCCATCCCGAGCGCCTGCGTGCGCTCCTGCAGGAGCGACTTCCAGTCGTTGAGGGGATTGTCGGGATCGACCGCGGCGATGCGGGGGTCGAAGATGCGCCCGAGCACGCGGCGCGCGGCGTCGAGCCCGCCGTCGAGCAGCACCGCCGCGATGACCGCCTCGAACACGTTGGCCAGGATGCGCTCGTTGGGGGAGCCCGCCTTGATCTCCCCGCGCCCGAGGCGCACGTGGGGCGCGAGTCCGAGATCGCTCGCGCATGCGGACAGAAGCGAGGATCGCACCAGGACGTGCTTGTGCTTGGAGAGACGCCCCTCGTCCAGGTGAGGAAAGGCGCGGAAGAGCCGCTCGCTGACATCGAAGGCCAGCACGGCGTCGCCGAGGAACTCGAGCGACTCGTTGTCGGGGCACGCCACGGCCGACTCGTGCGCGAACGAGCGATGCGTCAGCGCCTGCACGAGAAGCTCGCGGCGCTCGAACACGTGGCCGAGGCGAGCCTCGAGATCAGCCAAGCTCGGCCCGGACTGGGGCTCGGCTCCCGCCTCGCGATCATCCCGCATCAGACCTCCTCCCCGACCGTCGTCGTGGTCCGTCACGCGAATCTTGCCTCATGCAAGGCCTCATCGCATCCAGCAAGGCGAGCGAGCGGTCACGCGGCGCAGCCTCCGCCACCCGGCGGACGCCGAGCGTGCTGAGATACGATCCGCCCCACATGGCACCTCCTCGCATCATCGGGCTGACGGGCCCCAACAGCTCCGGCAAGGGAGAAACAGCCGCGATCCTGCAAGAGACGTTCGGTTACAGCCGCCACTCGCTGTCCGACGTGCTTCGCGACGAGGCGCGCCGCCGGGGGCTCGAACCCGTCCGGGATGTCCTGATCCCGCTCGGAAACGAGCTCCGGCGGGATCATGGCGCCGGCGTCCTCGCGACGCTCGTGCTGCCCCACCTCGTCCCTCCCGCGCTCGTGGACTCCATCCGGAGTCCCGCCGAGGTCGCGGTGCTCCGGAGCCTGCCCGGCTTCGTCCTCATCGCCGTGGAGGCTCCCCTCCCACTCCGCTTCGATCGATCCCTCGCGCGCGCCCGTCCCGGGGACGCCCTGACGATGGACGAGTTCCAGGCGAAGGAAGCGCGTGAGAACACGAGCGACCCGGCCGCCCAGCAGCTCCGGGCGACGGCCGAGCTGGCGGACGTCACCATCAGCAACGAGGGCACGCTCGATCAGCTCCGCGCGCGCCTGATGGCCATCATCGGATCGCCGCCTCCGCCATGACGGCCGGGGCCGAGACCGAGGTGGACGCGCTCGGCCTGCTCTGTCCCTTGCCCGTCCTGCGCTGCCGGCAGGCGCTGGCTCGCCTGCCAGCAAGCGGGCTCTGCGTTCTCTGGGCGGACGACGCTCAGATTCTCGAGGACCTGCCAGCGTTCTGCGAGGGACAGGGCCACGTGCTCGTCGAGATCGCGCGCACGCTGGCGCCCTCCGGCCGGCCCGCCTGGCGTGCGGTCGTGCGCAAGGGCGCCTGAGCGGGAGCGCGCGCCCTCAAGGGAACGGCTCCCCGAGCCGATGACCCTGCCGGAGGTCCGCTTGCCGAACGCCCCCGTCGACGTCCCCCCCATGCTACGCCTCGCCCACGCCCAGCTCGCGCTGGCCGCGCAGCGCGAGGCCTGGGTCGGCGATGTCGCGGCCGGCGCCCTCGGCGATGCCGCGCGCGAGGCCCTCGCGGCCGCCCGCGCGGCGCATCCCGTGTCCGTGCCCGAGCGCGCGGAGGATCTCGGCGATCCCGAGCAAGCCAGCGCGGTCCTGGAGAGCGCCATCGCGGCGGTCCTCACGCGCGAGGCCGCGGGGCACGCGGTGCTTCTCGCCACGTGCGGTGACGAGGCCGAGGTGCGCCTGCGCCTGGCGGCGTTCGAGCACGGACTCGAGTGCGGGCGCGAGGCGGGCGCGGGGCAGATCGGGCGCGGCCCGGGCGCCGCGTTCGACGCCCTCGCGGGGGTGTTGCTCGAGGACATGCCGTGCCGCCCGCACGTGCGGCTCGTGGAGCAGACGCCTCACCGCGTGCGCTGGTCGCATGGCGCGTGCCCGTACGGCGACGCGTGGAAGCGCGGCGGCGTGGACGCTCGTCCCGCGTGCCACGTGCTGTCGGCCTGGGTGCGAGGCCTCGTGCAGGGGCTGGACCCGAGCGTCGAGTACCGGAGGCCTCGCGCCCTCGCCCTCGGCGACGAGCGCTGCGAGCACGAGATCGTCGTGCTCTCGCGCTGACAGTCCGGGTCAGTCTCCGCGCGGTCGCACGCACGCCAGCATCGCGTCGTGCACGAGAGCGTTGCTGGCGAGGATGTCGCCCGACTCGAGGTGATCGCCCTGCCCGCGCAGGTCCGTGACGCGCCCGCCGGCCTCCTCGACCAGCACGACCCCCGCCGTGAGATCCCACCGCGAGAGCCCGTACTCCCAGAAGGCCTCGGCGCGACCATCCGCGATCGAGGCGAGGTCGAGCGCGGCCGAGCCCATGCGCCGGATGCCCGCCGAGGCGAGCGCGACCCGCTCGAGGCCGGGCAGGTACTCGGGCAGCGCGTCGAGCCGCCGGAACGGGATGCCCGTCAGCGCGATCGCGTCCGCGATGTCGGCGCGCGCGCTGACGGCCAGGCGCCGCTCCCCGCACCACGCGCCCGTGCCGCGCGCCGCGCGCCACTCGATGCCACGCACGGGATCGAGGATCACGCCCACCACCGGGACGCCATGGCGCTCGAGCCCGATGGAGACCGCGAAGAACGGGATCCCTCGGATGAAGTTCGTCGTGCCGTCCAGGGGATCGATCACCCAGCGCCACTCGGCCGTGGCGCCGCCGCGCTCGCGCGTGCCTTCCTCCGCCAGGATCGCGTGATCCGGGTGGCGGGTGCGCAGCACGTCGACGATCGCGCGCTCGGCGGCGACGTCGGCCTCCGTGACGTAGTCCGCGCGTGACTTCTCCGTCACCGTGAACGCGCGCCGCCGATCGGCCTCGAGAATCACCTGACCGCCCGCTCGCGCCGCCTCGCAAGCGGTCGCGAGGAGATCCCACAGGCTCACGCGCGCGCCTCGGTGAACGTGATGCGACGCAGGAGGATGTCCACCTCCTTCACGACGACCCTGAGGCCGTCGCCGAGGCGCAGCACGCGGCCCGTGTCGCGACCCACGAGCGTCAGCCCGCGCTCGTCGCGGTCGTACCAGTCGCGGCGGAGCTCCTGGAACGGCACGAAGCCGTCCACGTGGTGATCCGTCAGCATGACGAAGATGCCGCGCTCGGCGATGCCCGTCACCCGGCCGTCGAAGGTCTGGCCGACGCGATCGCGCATGTACGCGACCTTCTTCCACTGCACGAGGGCGCGCTCGGCGGCCTCGGCGTTGCGCTCGCGCGACGAGCAATGCTCGGCGGACTCGGCGAAGTCGGCGCGAATGTCCGCGGCGTCGTCCTCCGCGATGCGGCCATGGCGCAGGCGGCGACGGAGCGCCCGGTGTACGATGAGATCCGGGTAGCGGCGGATCGGCGACGTGAAGTGGCAGTAGTGCGTCAGGGCCAGGCCGAAGTGGCCCCGGAGCTCCGCCTCGTAGCGCGCGACCGACATCGATCGCAGGGCGAGCGACGTGAGGAAGCTCTCTTCGGGTCGCCCGGATGCCGCGCTCAGCACGGCCTGGAAGTCCTTCGGCGCGGGAGCGTCGCCGCCCTTGAGCTCGTGGCCGAACACGGCCGCCGCCTGCCGGAAGGCCTCGACGCGATCCGGCTGGGGCACCTCGTGATTGCGGAAGACGCCTGGCTCGCCCTCGGCGTCGAGGTGCTCGGCGACGGCCTCGTTCGCCGCGATCATGAACTCCTCGATGATGCGGTGCGCGATGTTGCGCTCGGACGGCACGATGTCCGTGACCAGGCCGTCCGCGTCCACCTCGATGATGGGCACCGGGAGGTCGAAGTCGAGACCGCCCCGCTCCTTGCGCCGCGCGATCAGGAGCGCCGCGAGCTCGGAGGTCAGCTCGAAGAGCGGCAGGAGCGGCTCGTGCCGCGCCTGCAACTCGCCGTCCTTGTCCACGAGGATCCGCTTGATCTGCGTGTAGGTCATGCGGCGGTCGGACCGGATGACCGACTCGCAGAAGGACGCGGCCGTCCGCATCCCGGCGCTGTCGTAGTCGAGGATCGCCGTCATCGCGAGCCGATCCTGGTCCGGCACGAGCGAGCAGGCGCCGGCGGCGAGCGCCTCCGGCAGCATGTGAACGGCGCGGTCGGGGAAGTAGACGGACGTCGCGCGCGCGTAGGCGTCGTCGTCCAGGCGCGAGCCCTCGATGACGTGCGCCGAGACGTCGGCGATGTGCACGTGGAGCCGGTAGCCCTTGCCGCGCCGCTCGATGGAGATCGCGTCGTCGAAGTCGCGCGCCGTCTCGCCGTCAATGGTGACCGTGGGCAGCGCGCGCAGGTCCGTGCGCCTCGCGATCTCCGCCGGCGTCATCGTGGACGCGGCTCGGCGCTCGGCTTCGGCGACCGCCTCGGGCGAATGCGCGTCCTGCAGGCCGAAGGCGCGAAGCACGACCCTCACGTCGGTGCCCGGCTCCTCGTCCGTGCCGAGCACGGCGAGCACGCGCGCCTCGAGCACGGAACTCTCGTCCCGCCGGCCGGGCCTGCGCGCGTCACGCAGGAGACGCGCCTCGACCCAGGTCCCGTCGTCGGCGTCGCCGAGGAAGCGCTCGGGAATCTCGATCGCGACCGACAGCCGCGCGTCGAAGGGCAGCAGCCGCCAGGTGGACCGGCGGCCCGAGCCCTCCCGGCGCACGAGACCCACGACCTGATCGGAGCCGCGTTCGAGGACGGCGAGGACCTGACCCGAGGGCCGGCCCGGTTCGGAGTCCGCGCGGAGCGTGACCTCGACGCGATCGCCGTGCAGCGCGCCCGCGAGATCGGCCTCGCGGATGAAGACGTCCTCGCCCTCGGCGTCGTCCGGCTTCACGAACGCGAAGCCGCGCGACGTCCCCTGCAGGACGCCCTCGATCACGGCGTCCTCGCGCGGGATCGCAAAGCGCTCACCGCCTGGAAGCCGCGCGAGCCGGCCCACCTCCACGAGGTGCCGGACCATGCGGCGCAGCGAGACGCGCTGGGCGCCCTTCAGTCGGTAGAGGGCGTACAGCGACTTGAGGCTCTTGGCCTCGCCGGGCGCGTGCGCGATGTCGTCGAGAAGTTGCGATTCGTCTGGAAGAGGCACGCGCGGAGCCTAGCACGCGTCGCGCGAATGAGCCTCGGGACAGGCGTCACCAGGCCAGGCAGGTCGCGCCGGCGCAGCGCGAGGCGCGCAGGATGGCCCCGGGATCGTCCACCGCCCAGAACAGGAGCGATCCCGGCTCGGCGTCCACGTGGGATCGTGCCGACGCGGGCGCGACGGGCTCCAGGCCCACCGGCCGCACGCCGCGGCGCAGCCACGCAGCCGGGGCAGCCGGGCCGGGCGGCGCGAACGCCGCGGCGTGACCGTGCGCCTTGTAACCGCCGAAGCCCGCGACCCACGCGCCGAAGCGGCCGGTCCCTTCGATGTCGTGCACCGATCCGCCAGTGCCGGCGACCGGAAGGCTCACCCTCGCCTGCCACAGCGCGCCGCCGGGCGCGGGCGCGAGGCCGACGGGCACGCCGTCGAGAGTGACGGCGACGCCCGGCTCGGCGGCGATGCACAGCACGTTGGCCTCGCCGTAGCCCTCGGGCACGAAGAATCGATCGCGCGTGGTGAAGCGCGAGTCAGGCACGAGCGGGATGGCCGCGGGGTCGCCCATGCCGCGCAGCGCGCGGCTCACGGGCACGTGCCACGCGGCGATCGCGCCCGTGCTCTCGAGGACGAGCAGCAGGTCGGCGCCGGGGGCGGCCGTGCTCAGGTCGAGGCGCTCCCCTTCCGCGAGCAGCACGTCGCGGCGCCCGCCGCGATCATCGAGGACGACCAGGCTGGCGCTCTCCAGCGCGACCACGCGCACGAGGTCGCCCCGCCCGGCGAGCGGCGCGGATCGCGGCAGCGGGATCGCGACCAGGCGCATCGGCCCGCTCGCCTGCCCCGCGACCCCGGCCTGCGCCGCGAGGTCCATCACGAGATCCGCGGAGTACCCGCGGCCGGGATCCACCGGCACGGTCGAGACCGCGTTGCCCGACAGCACGATGACCGGCGCGTCCGCCTCGATGACCATGCCGGTCAGGTCGTCGCCCGTCGCCGAGCACGTGACGGTCAGGGCCTCGCCCGCGGCGATGGTCGCGGTGGTCGTCCCCACGCACGGCGCGCCCGCGAGACGCACGCTCGCGGCGCCCGCGACGGGCACGACGGTCGCGAAGCTCGCGGACATGGGCGCCTCCGACGCCGGCGCGCACGGCATCGAGAGGACGACGTGCCGCAGGCCCGCGGAGGACGCCGGGGGGATGCGCACGGTGTCGTGCGCCGTCAGCAAGAGCGTGTCGGCGGCGCCGAGCGTGTCCGGCGATTGCAGCACGACGCTGAACGCCGCGTCGCCGAGCGTCCGCGCGATCTCGATGGCGCAGGCGTCCAGGCCGGGCGCGCACGCGGCTCCCGCCGGCAGCGCGACGCGCGCCGCGCCGGTGGCCGGGACGGTCACCTCGACATCGAGGCCGCGCGCAGCCACGCGGGCTCGCAGCGGTTCCGGGCCGGCGACGTCGCGGTAGAGGATCACCTCGGCCGTGGCGTACCGCGTCGGCGGCCACGCCAGGACGAAGCGATCGCCCCCCGTCGCGCGCGCGGGCGGCGCGACCGCCAGCGCGATCGACGCTCCGCTCATCGCGAGCGCGAGCCGGAGTGCCGCCAGGCGGGCCATCACGGCGTCCGGGCGGGCCCGTCCACGGCGACCTCGCAGCCGCCGACATCCAGAACGAGCGGCACCGCGGCGAGAGCTCGCGGGATCTCCGCCACGAGGCCGCCGCCGTGAGCGCGCGCGTCCAGCACGACATCAGCCGGAGCGCCCGCCGCGCGCACGACGCGCACGACCGCGCCGTCCGCGCCCAGCACGCCCGTGATGGCCACGCGCGCCGGGGCGCTGGCGGCAACCTGGACGGCTCGCGGCAGCACGCGCGCCGCGGGCGCGTCGAGACGCTCGACGAGGACCTGGTGGAAGTCCAGCGCGGCCTCGAGCGACGGCGTCGAGGGATCGAAGTCCGCCAGGTCGCGGTAGGCATGGATCGCGAACGCGTCCACCGTGAACGTGCCGGTCGCGTTGAGCACGCGCAGGTCGAGCGGCTCGAGGCCCGTCGCGAGCTCGACGGGAGCGCGTCCCGAGATGTCGAAGATGCGCGTGACGAGCTGCTGCCGGCAGGCGTCATGATCCATGACGACGCGCAGCGCTCGCGCCGCCGGGAGCTCCGTGATCTCGCCCGCGCCGTTGTCGCCGAGGTCCGCCGACGGTCCGAAGTTCGCCGCGAAGTTCGCGAAGGCCGAGCCACGGGCCGCGCCGAAGACCGCCGGCTGCAGGAAGGGCCCGCCGAAGAACGTGACGTTCGGGAAGTAGTCGAAGGACACGGCGTCAAACACGTCCGAGTCGTCCACGAAGAACGGCGGACCGGCAAGCGCCGTGCCGGTGCGGTTGAGTCCCGTGGACGTCATGTTGCACGCGCCGAAGCTCAGCTGGAAGAAGTCGTCCGGCGAGGCGGAGATCGAAACGAGCGTGAAGTCCACGGTCATGCGGAACGACGTCGCGCCGTCCAGCGTCATGCCGAGCGGAGCGATGAAGCGCGCGGCGTCGGCGTTCGAGTCGAGCGCGACGGCGAGGCGGCTGCCGCGGATCCACGCGAAGCGGCCGTCGTCCGCGCCCTGCACGCCGAAACCTGCCCGCGAGGGATCCTGGCGGAACGTGGCGTCCATCCGGACGGGCGGGGCGGCGAGCGCGACGCTGCTCGCGAGGAGCATCAGCGGGATGAGTCGGGGAGAGATGCCGTGCATGAGTTCAGGTCTCCGATGGAAAGCGCCAGGACAGCCCGACCGCGAGCGACCGGGGGCGTGGCGGGGTGAAGTAGGTCTCGCCCCACGACTCGATGGCGCGCGAGGGCGTGCGGTCGTCGAGCAGGTTCTCGGCCAGGAACTCCAGCGTCAGCGAGTCGGGCGTCCGCAGGGACAGGCGGACGGCCGCGCTCAGCGTGGTCCGGGCCCGCAGCGCGGGAAGCGATCCGTCGAAGTCGCCATCGAGCGGCACGGTGCCGGTGCGGCGTGCGGAGATGTCGGCGGACACGCCGCGCCAGGGTCCGAGACCGATCGCCACGAGCGACGAGCTGCGCGGGACGAGCGGCAGCCGCGCGCCCTTGGCGTAGCCGGCGTCCGCGGGGAAGCCGCCGCGCAGCGTGGCGTCCACGACCGCGTGCGCGAGCGTCAGGGACACGTCCGTGCGGGGGCGCAGCAAGAGCCGCGCCTCGACGCCCTGCCGGCGCGTGGTGCCCGCGTTCACGTTCGAGCGCGAGCCCGGGTCCCACGCGATCTCGTCGCGGACCCGCGTGCGAAACGCCGCGACGCGCAGCGAGACGCGCGGAGCCTCGAGGCCCAGCGACACGGCGGGGCCCGCGCCGCGCTGCGCCGCGAGGCGCGGGTTCGCGGAGAACCCCGGGTAGGCGAAGAGCTGCACGGCCGAGGGCGCGAGATGCGACTCGGCCCAGGCGGCGCGCCAGGAGAGGCTCACGCCGCGAAGCGAACGGCGCTGGCCCACGGCGACGCTCGCGCTCGCCTCGCCGAACGAGGCCGCATCGGCGACCTCGGACCACGCGCCCGCGCCGGAGAGCTCTCCGCCCCGACGCGCGACGCGCGACGTGTCGTGCCGGATCGACGCTTCGGCCGCGAACCCCCTCCCGAGATCGGCCGCGAGCCCCGTGAAGGCCGCGGCGCGCTCCCACGTCACGCGCGTCGAGGAAGCCAGCTCGCGCGCCGTGATGACGCCGTCGCACGTGTCGTCGGTCGCGAACCCGCGGGGACGCGTCGCGTCGCGCGCGAGCTCCGCGCCCCACAGCACGCGCCAGGCGCGCGGAGCGCCGGCAGCCGACAGGCGGGTGCTTCCCTCGACCACGGCCGAGAGCGCCTGCTGCCGGTCGCGCGTCAGGAAGCCGAAGCACGAGCGGCCGGTCGAGAGGATCTCGTCGTCCACGCTCCGCAGCCCCGCGACGGCCGCGACCTGCGTGCGGGCGCCCTCGCGCGTCACGCGCGCCGTCAGGAGATCCTGCTCCGTCGCCCTCATGTCGAGCGCGTTGAACGGGGCTTGCGTCGCGTCGTCGGCGAGTTCCTGCGCCGTGAGCGCGCCGGGATGCCGCCAGCGGCCGCCCACGTGCCCGAGGCTGAGCGTGAGCGCCGTCCCGCCGAAATCGCGGGCGGCGGCCACGCGAGCGGCCCGCTCGCGCGAGCCCGCGTCGTCGCGGAAGCCCGAGTCCTCGAACGCGCCGCCCGTCGCGAGCAGCCGCCAGCTGCCGGCGGGTCCCGACGCCCAGCCGGACAGGTCGCGCCAGCCGAACGCTCCGGCGCGCGCCGCCGCCCCCGCGCTCGGCGTGGCCGCCGGCTGGCGGCGCGTCACGCTCACCACGCCCGCGAGCGAGCCGCCGCCGACCGACGCGCCGCGCGGCTCCGCGGTGATCGCGACGCTCTCGATGTCCTCGAGGCGCAGCATCTCCCACGCCACGGCGTTCGTGTCCGGATCGCTCACCCTCACGCCGTCCACGAGGAGCGCCGTGGCCCCCTCGCTGGCCGCGAAGCCCCTCAGCGAGAGCGAGAGCTGCCGCCCGTTGCCGACCTGATCGATGGCGTGAACGGCGACGTCCTGGGCCAGAGCCTCCGGAACTGACCGCGCCGCGCCCTGGCGCATCGCGTGGCCATCCACGAGAACGGGTGAGGGAGAGGCGGCGCCCGCGGGCTGCGTTCCGAGGCGCCCGGTGACCTCGACCGTCTCTGTCAGCCCGAGATCCCGCGCGACCGCTCGCTCCGCCTCGCCCTCGCGCGCCGCGCCCTCGCGCGCCGCGTCATCGCGGGCGGCGTCATCGCGGGCGGCGTCGGGCGACGACGAGCCGCGAGCGGGCGCGCCGCTGCCGAGCAGGGCGAGAAGCCAGCACGCGAGGATGAGGAACCGGAACACCATGCGCCGCCCGGAAAGGTTGGTGGCGACGCGTGCGGAGAGTCCGTGCGTGATGGCGCCCACACGTCCCGTTTCGCGCGGGGCGTCTGGAAAACCATCACGGGCGGGTGTCCCGGCTCGCAGGTCATTCTCGGCTCGGGCCTTCCCAGGTCGGTGGACCCAGTGGCGTTTTCCGAGCGTCGTCGCTGCTCACGGTGGCGCGACCGCCGCGGCATCACACCGCGTTCCCCCTATCGGACTCGCTGCGCGAGTCACCCGTGACGAGGTCGCTTGTCGGCCCTCACGCTATGTCAACCGGGGGCAGGGACGCAAGGCGCGTCCGATCGCGGGGGCTGCGACTGGCCCGCGCGGCCCGAGAGCGGGCGCGGCGTGGGCGGGGCCAGGATCCGTCGAGATGGTGCCGAAGGCGAGACTCGAACTCGCACGGAGTTGCCCCCGCTAGCTCCTGAAGCTAGTGCGTCTACCAATTCCGCCACTTCGGCCAGGGAGCGCGAAGGATAGAGACTCGCGGGGCTTGCCGCAAGAAGACCCTGCAGGGCCGGCGAAACTCAGGGCGACGGCGCGGGTCGCCGCATGGCGTAGCGCCGGATCTGCTCCCTGCGCACGACGACGGAGGGCACCCCGTCGCGGGCCAGGATCAGGACGTCCCGGTCATAACCCTCGAGCCGCCCCGTCAGGCTGTCCCCGCCCAGGAGTTCGATCTGAAACGGCACGCCGGACTCGATGGCCTGAACCAGGTAGGCCGCCTCGGCGCGCGTCTCTCCGGGCGCCGACGCTCGACGGCCCGGTTCCTTGGGTTCCTGGCGCTTTCCGGGGAGCGAGGGACGGATGAGCTTGCGGTTCATGCCCCAGCGTAGCCCGGACGGCGTCCCCCCGACAGGTGAAGCCCCCCTCTTCCCCTGGAGCCTTGCCGGTATATCATTCAGATAAAGGTAGGCAGCCCGAGGAGGATTCCCGCGTGAGCAAGCCCGCAGCAGTCCCTTACTGCACCGTGAAGGGGTTCCGGAAGTGCTTGCAGGCGCTGCGCGAATCGCCCGCCAAGACGCTCGACCGGGCGGCCCTCGTCGCGCGCGGCATCTCACCGCATTCCGCCTATCCCGTGCTCGGCGCGCTGCGCTTCCTCGGGCTCGTGGACGCCGACGGCGTCGTGCTGCCCACGATCACGGCCTTCCTCGGCGATGACGTCCGCGCGCGGCGCGCCCTCGTGGACGCCGCCTACGCGGATCTGCTCGCCGACGTGCGCTTCCCGATCGAGGATCGCGAGGTCGTGGACCGCCTGCTGGTGGACAAGCACGGCGTGGCCCCGGGGGTCGCGCCGTTCTGCGCCACGTTCTTCCTGTGGGCCGCCGCCGAGGCAGGCCTGCCCGTCGCGGAGCTCGGGCAGGCCAAGCGTGGCCGGCCGCCGGCGCATCTCACGCTCGTGTCGGAGGCCGCGCGACGGGCCATCGCGCAGGCCCTCGGCGGACCGCCGCCGCGAACGGACGAACGCCTGGACCTCGACGGCGCCAGGGTGCGGGAGAACCCGGCCGCGGCGCCGACGCCGCCGAGCGGCCGACCCGAGCATCGCCGCGCCAACTGAGTCGGGCGTCCGGCTCCAGGCGCAGGCCAGCGGTCCCCCTCCCCTTTCCCGCCACGCGGGCGCGCGTCAGGCGGCGCCGCTGCGCCAGCCCATCGCGTCGCGCCAGCGCCGGACCTGCGCGAGCTGACGCTGGACGGCGAGGCGCGTGCTCTCGTCGCGCGCGAGGCGCGTGGCGCGCTGGAGCGCTTCGACCGCCTCGTCGTGCCGGCCGCCCTGAAACGCCAGCCGAGCCTGCTCCTGGAGCGGTTCCGGCCGGTCGGGGCGGAGATCGCAAATGCGGCCCTGCGTCCGGAGCGCGGACTCGATGTCGGCCTTGCGCAGGTACGCGTGCTTGAGGTTCGTCAGCATGCGCTCGACCAGGCGATCGGGCGGGCACGCGGCGAGGAACTCGGGGCGGAGGCGCAGGGCCGGCCGCGAGACGCTGTCGAGCAAGCCCTGGCAGTCCTCGGGCAGGACGAGGCGCCCGCCCCGGAACGGATCGAAGAGCAGCGGGCGCGGTGGCACGGCGAGCCCCACGAGGAAGCGACCGGGAAAGCTCACGCCATGCATCGGCAGGCCAGCCCGCTTGCCGACCTCGACCATGATGAGCCCCAGCGCCAGCGGCAGGCCCCGGCGGCGTTCGAGCACGCGATCCAGCTCGGAGTTCGCCGGATCGTGCGGGTTCTCGAGGTCTCCGGCGAAGCCTTCCTCGTCGAACAGGAGCTGCCGCAGGAGCAGGGCGCCCGTCAGCGGCGCCGCGCCCGCGCCGTGATGCGCGATGCGGCGCGAGAGTCTCTCGCCCCACGCGTCGATCGCCGCGCTGACGCCCTCGACATCGGCGTCGGGGCGAGCGTCCAGCACGAGCGCGAGCGCCGCGGCCAGCACGTCCACGCGGCCGGAGGGACAGCGCACGGCGGCAAGGAACGGATCGCTCGGGGTTCCCATGTCGTCGCGCTCGGCGGGATCGAGGGGGGCGTCTCCGAAAGACACGGCGCGGCCTCCCGGGCCCGCGCGAGGCGGACCGGTAACGGGCGGGGAATGGATGCTGTGGGGAGGCAGCATCATGCCACGCGAGCCCGGGCGCGACCCGGCGCCGGGACGCGAGGGAACGGAACGCGAACCGGGCCGTCGAGGCCGGGCCGGGCTAGACCGTGGCGGGAGCGAGCCCGCGCAGGGCCATCACGCGCTCGATGACCGCGCCGACCTCGCTGTCCGGCGTGGACGCGCCGGCGGTCACGCCGATGCGGACATCACCCGGCGGGAGCCAGGACGCGACGGTGACCTCGGCGCGCGTGCCGGGCGGCAGGTGCCGGATCGAGCCATCGGCCTGCACGCACTCGGACGTCGCGACGTGATACGTCGGCACGCGCTCGGCGCAGATGTGAGCGAGGTTGGCCGTGTTCGAGGAGTTGTAGCCGCCGATCACGAGCATGACATCCACGCCCTCGCCCAGGAGCGCCACGACGGCGTCCTGTCGATCCTGCGTGGCCGAGCAGATCGTGTCGAACGAGCGGAAGTTCGCCGCGGCGTGATCGGCGCTCGTCACCTCGGCGACCGTCGCCTGGAGCTTCTGCGCGATCGCCAGCGACTCGGACATGAGCATGGTCGTCTGGTTCGCGACGCCCAGGCGCTGCATGTGGAGGTCCGGGTCGAAGCCGGGCGAGATCGCGCGAGCGAAGCGCTCGAGAAGGGTCGCACCCGGAACCCGCCCGCGCAGGAACTCGCAGGTGAAGTCGGCTTCCTCCATGTCTCGCAGCACGAGGTAGTGCCCGCCGAGCGCGAGCGCGCGGGAGGCCGTGGCGCGCGTCTCCTCGTGGTAGTGCTTGCCGTGGATGACGCTGGTGAAGCCGTCGCGCGCATACCGGTCCACGCGCTTCCACACGTTCAGCACGGAGCCGCACGTGGTGTCCACGAGCACGCATCCGCTGGCCTTGAGGTGGTCGAGCTGGCCGGTCGTGACGCCGAACGCCGGGATGATGACGACGTCCTCGGGCCCGATGTCCGCGAACGCGTCGGCGGGCTCGGCGTCGCCGCGCAGGAACTGGATGCCCATCTCCGTCAGGCGCGCGTTGACGCCCGGGTTGTGGATGATCTCGCCCACGAGGAAGATGCGGCGCTCGGGGAACTTCCTGCGCGTCTCGTACGCGTAGTCGATCGCGCGATCCACGCCGTAGCAGAAGCCGAACTCGCGCGCGAGACGCACGACGAGGCCTCCCTCGCGCAGCTCGTAGCCGCCCTGCTTCAGGCGCGCGACGAGAGCCGAGTGATAGTCCCCTTCGAGCTGGACCTGGACCTCGGCCTTCAGGCCGAAACCCTTCTGGAAGTAGCGTGATGCGTCGGACACGGCGCAAGGATACCAGGGGCCGCACCCCCCGTCCCCAGCGCGGCACGGCCGCAACCGAACGTGGACCCCGGTCGAGCTGCCGCGCATGGACGCAGGGGGGACCAGCCGGCCCCCCTCGTCGGTCGGGGCGGCCCTCCCTCCTCACCCCTTCTGTTGTGGCGTGAAGATCATGGATCGCTCAGGGAGCAGGTGGGCGTCCGAGCCGGACGGCAGGGCTCAATACGCGAACTTGAGCGCGTGGACGCGTTG
>CAZTIW010000033.1:0-52642 GCA_964613915.1 uncultured Thermoanaerobaculia bacterium | reverse complement strand
GAGCATACTGCAGGCCATTCTTCATGCATAGCTATTTCTGTTACGGGACACTAGTTGGAGCGGAACGAGAACGAGCCACGCGAGGCAAGCCGCCAGGATTGGGGTGAACACCGGATCGGGCCACACCGGAGCTCTGGTCAGCAAGAACACTGCCATCGCTGTGCCAGCGGTGGCGCCAGTCAGCATGGCGGCGAACCAGCGTCTCTCGTACGCCATTGGCTTCAGTGTCATCGTTCGCCCTCCGGGCCTGGCTGGACAGCGTGTGAACTCACGCGGCGTCCGCCTGACAAGTTGGAGCTTAGACGCGCCGGCTCGGCAGCGCCGGGTGAGTCAGCCCGCTGCCTCGTGACCACGTTGTGGTGAGAGCCTTCTTCATGAAGTACCGCGCCGACCCGGCCGGGTAGTCCTTCAGTTCGCCAAAGCATGTGTAGCCGAGGCGCTCATAGAACCCTCGCGCCTGGAACTCGAAGGTGTCGAGCCATGCGCTGTGACACCCACGGGCAAGTGCCTCACTCTCCGCCCGTAGCATGAGGTCTGCACCGATGCCGCGGCCACGGAGTGATTCCGGAACGAAGATTAGCTCAACGAACAGCCAGTCGCACGCCGTGCGTGCCCACAGGCCGCCGACCACGTGCTTGTCAGCGTCTTCGATGGCAAGGACAAGGGGACGCTGATCACTGCGGCCGGTCTGAGATTGGTTGAAGGAGACGAGGGGGCCAAGCACTGCATCGCGGATCGCCTCGTCGGCGACGTCCGTCATGCGAATGGCGAAGCTCATCGTGCTGGCCTGCTCCATGGGAACCGTTTCTGTCTGGCTAACGAGCGGGCGTTCAGCCGCGCCAGCTTGGCGGCGGCGGCTGCAACGGCGGGTTGGGCGGCCATGCCTACGCGAGCCGCCCTTGCAGTCCGCGACGGACGAGCCGAAAGCGTTCGCCGATCAAGTGGGAGACGGTCGGATGGGACTCCTTCGCAACGTTCGAGCAAGACACTGGCCCGTGTGTTCAAGCAGTGTCGGGCGCGGTCACCCCTGCGCGTGTGAATGCGTCGTCGAGCAGCGCCCGCCACTCCTGCTTGGTTGGGCCAGTGCGCGACATGATAACACGCGATGCGAGTCCTCCGAGCAGGCCTCCGACGGTCACCGACGGGAGCACGATGCCAAGGCCCATGGCGAAATCCAGCGCCACTGAGTCCGAGGGGTCTGCGAACAGCCACGTCAGAGCTGCAAGGTCGCCAGCAACGCCGCCCGCGAACACTCCTGCGCAGACGAGCACATTGAACCGGACGGCCGCCGTCAGCGCCACGGGATCGTTCTCAACGCCGCGCCGATACTCCAGGTACACGCGTCGCCGGGCATCGACATCCAGCTCGCGAAACCCAGGTCGACGCCGCAGGACGGAGTCAACGCAGCGCGACCAGAACGGCCGGAATGCCCCAGCTCGGCCATCGCTGTGGCGCGCGATCTGGATGTAGAGCCGAGCGAGCGGAGTTGCCGCCGGGTGTGGAGATTCGATCACGGGCATCGTGGCACCTCTCGGGCGTTGAACGCGACGCAGAGGAAGCTGTTGCTGGTCATGGTTCCCTTGTCCGCCCAACGAGTGGGCGTCCAGCCGCGCCGCGAACGCGGCGGCGGCTGCAGCGCCGGGTCATGAGGTGTCCGACTGCGTGCGCGCCAGCTCCGCGCGCAGGGTGGCTGCGCTGACTTCCAGTTCCGAGTGCGCCGCTTGATGAAGCGTACCGTCGAGCAGCGACCGGGAAGTGATGTCATGGTACTCCAACATTGGAATGAGGTGCACGTGGGCGTGCGGCACGTCGAAGCCCGCGACCACCATGCCGACGCGTTCTGGATGGAAGGTGCGCTGCAGAGCCTTCGCGAGTCTCTGCGCCACACCAAGCACCTGGGAGTAGTCGGGTGCCGGCAGATCGAAGAGGTCTGGCGAGTGCGCGCGCGGCATCACCAGGACGTGACCTGGGCGAATGGGTCGCCTGTCCATGAACGCCATGACGAACGGATCATCATGGACGACGGCCGCCTCGTGATGCCCGCTGGCGATCTGGCAGAAGCTGCACCGCTCGTCCATTGAGGCCACGCGCTCTCCTGCAATCCGCATGACGAGTGGGCGTTCAGCCGCGCCGCGAATGCGGCGGCGGCTGCAACGCCGGGTTAGACAGGGCTGGCATCACTTGGCTTCCCCGTTCGCAGGACTCACGCAGGAGAGATCTGCTGTCTCGAAGACCAGGTACGAGGAGCCCAAGGAGCTTTCAAGTCTCACGCGCGTCGATGACCGCTCCCACTCGGAGCGCACACCGACATAGCCTTTCTGCAGGGCCTCCCCTACAGCCTCGGGCTCGCGCCTAAGGATCTCGTTTGAGCAGCTCTTCTGTCTGCACCTCACGCGACGCGCCTTCGGGTGGCCGTGCGCGGCCGTCAACGTGCCCTCCAACTGGAGCCAGCTTCCGAGTACATCCGCCTCGTAGGGAAGGAGCGCGGCCACAGCCGCGAGCCGACTGTCGAGGAAGGCGAAGGCTACGATGACGGCACGACCGAACACAACTTCGTCGGCAAAATACCAGGCATCAAACTCCTGTTGGACCTCGGGCTGCTGCGTCCACTCCGAAAGCGCCCAGTACGCACGGTCATAGACGTATTGTGTGTCGCCGTGGGTTGCCGGGAATAGGCGCGCGACATCGTCGCGACTCATCCCCCACGATACGGCCGCGTCAGTCCGCCAGACCAGTGCCCTGCAGTCCACCTGGGGCTTCGACTCCGCTGGGATCCCCGCGCTCGTTGCGCTCGCAACTACGCAGAGCGAGCAGGCGAGCATGACGGATCGAATTGGTGATTGAACTCGCATGCGCCCCTCGCGCTCCTCTGTCTAACGCCGGCGATCAGCGGCCGGGCGAACCGGCGCGCGGTTTGCGAAAGCAAACCAAGTGACGGTTCGCACGGTGCGCTGCATCGCCATTGTTGGACGGCACTTCGCTTGAATCACGATGTCGGCTTTCGGTCACTCGGTGACACTCAACACCTTGATGAACATGACGCTGGCCGCGTGATAAGGCCTAGTAGATTGCCATCCTTAGTTGGTCATTCATAGACGGGAGGTTGATAACCACGGACTCATACTGACCCTCAACAGTTTCAATTTCCAAATAGTCATTAGACTCAAACACGATACGAAGCCGAGTAGGGGACGAAAGCACGACGTTAGAGACCTTCTGCCTACATAGCGCCCCCCAAGGCGCTGCACTTGGCGCTTCGCTCCACTCGTACTCCGAGCCACCGAGTTGTGCGAAAACACGCTCGCTGCAATGTATGTGAACGTCGCAGAACTGAATGCCAAATCCATACGACGCGAGCATGATTGAGTCAACAAACTCGTTCTTGCCCAGCATGCAGTCTCGCAGGGTCGAAACGATATTCTGGTCGAACAAGATCATTAGTATCTGCTTGTATCGTTACTTCGACCGGAAAGAGTCGAAAACGGTCGGTCGATGCTGTGCCGTCCAACGAGTTGGCGTTCAGCCGCGCCGGCTCGGCGGCGGCGGCTGCAACGCCGGGTTATCCGGCTCCCCCACCGACACGTGTGCGTGGCGCTGGCGCACCGCGGAGGAGACCCTCGGTGCTGAGGTCCTCGTCCACGTCCGGCCAGTGAATGCCGAAACCTCCGCCGCTCAGCTCCCACTTGGCGCGCTGCTGAGGTGAGGCCGCAAGGAGGCGGGGGTACCACACGAGTGGCACTGATATCGTCCGCCCATCGACAAGATCGACCGTCAGGACATCGTCCGTGCATCGGACGTCCTTCACGCGCTCGCCCGGGTTAGCCTGGGAAGTGCTCATGCCATGTCTCCAGTAAGGTGGCCTCGTGCTCGGCCACGAGCCGCTCGATACGGCGCAACTCGTGCGGCGGGAAGCCGAGGCTCCGCGCAAGCGATACGGGATTGAGCCAGAACTTCGCCGACGCATCATCACGGTCCACATGGATGTGCGCTGGCTCATTCGGCTCGTGACTGTGGAAGTAGAACCGATAGGGCCCGTTTCGGAAGATCGTGGGCATCGCGACCCGATTGTCTCACAACCGGAGTCGCTCGCGCTGCGGCCTCCGTGTCCGGATAACGAGATGGCGTTCTGCCGCGCCGCGAATGCGGCGGCGGCTGCAACGCCTGGTTAGCCAGAGTCACTATTACGCCGCGCGCAGCGGTGCGAGATCGGCACGCGTGACTCGAGGCTGACCTAGGGCACGCAGGACCTTGTTCAGGGCACCGACGGTGAGCTTGTCGGGCGCGGTGATTTCGATCCCGATGGGGCTGCCACGTCGGTTGAAATCGACGACGAGCCCGGGCTCGAGACGAGACGTCCGATGGCTCTTGTCGCCGGCGCGTCGCGGTAGGTAGAAGTAGGCGGCCAGCGGCCGACCGCCCCGGAACGTGACTTCAAGGTAGGCTTCCTTCATTCGACTACGACTCCCACACCGCGTATGCGGTCACGATGACGAGAAGCTCGCTCTCGGCGTCGGGTTCGACGATCACCTCCCAGCGTCGCCTTGCATGGCGGGTCTCGATGACCCACCGACCTTCCACGATGTCCGACCTGAACTTCTGCCCGCGCTCCAACATCGATCGGAGATCCACTTCCGTGAAGCTGCGATCCCCCATCCGCTTGAGAGCATGCGGACTGATCTCAATCTCCCACTCCCACCAAGCAGGCCACGACTTCATGAACACATTCTACCACTCGCGATCCAGCGCACGTCGCGGCCAGGTCGCACCCACTTCTGCCTAACGAGATGGCGTTCTGCCGCGCCGGCTCGGCGGCGTCGGCAGCAACGGCGGGTTATGCCGGACGGCCATAGACCGGCAGTAGGTCAGCTAGTCCGATGCTCTGGTCGTGCGTGCTTCGTGGCAAGACGTGCTCGGCGAAGAATGACCGGATCTGACTGCCTGCGCCAGACCTGAGACCGCAGTAGCGTAGCGTTGGCGCCGCACGCAGCGCTTCGGGAACAGGATCGCAGGTCGAGATTCGAGGGTCGGTCAGGAAGTCCTGCTTACCGACGATCACGCACCACTGAAGGCGGAGGTCCCGCAAGTACAGATCGACGAACTCGCGCTGACGATCCGCATACGATACCTGGGGATCGAGTACGAGCACTCCAACGTGCGATCGCTTGGCAAGCTCAAGAGGCCACTCTGCCAGGATGCCGCCAGGTAGGCACCAGATGTCTATCGCGCGCCCTGCCTCCTGAAGGTGACAGGTCCACGTGACGGCACTTTCGCACACAGGCAGGCTGTAGTGCGTCAGCACACCCGGCCAGCTCCGTACGAGGTGCTCGACGACGGTCCTCTTTCCGACGAGCGGCGCTCCCAGGACAGGGATCACATCTGAACTCTCAATCGGCATAACGACGTGGCGTTCAGCCGTGGGGTGCGGCGCGGCGCGACGCGCGCCGTTGAACGCCGGCCGTTCTAGCGCCGCAGACCGACGGCTGCAACGGCCGGTTAGGCGCCAGCCTACACCAAGCGCCGCGCACCGATCGGGGCGCCGGCCGGCGCACGACGCGGGCACCGAAGCTAGGGGGCCGTCTGGCCGCCGCGGACGCGCCCGTCCACCCTCCCGTGACCGCTGTGGCGCGATGCCACGAGGCGACGGCGACCGATCTGGCCAGCGAGCGGGCGCGCCGCCCGGCCAGACGGTTCGTGCGCGACAAACCCGAGGTGGCTGCGACAGATCGGGCGCGGCCTGCGGCCCGCGCTACAGCAGATCGGGCGGCCCCCTTCACAAGAGGCTCGACACCACCGCCCATGCGCGAGGGGTCAACGAGGCAACCGACGAGGACGCGCGCGAGCGTTGATGCCGGTGAGGACCCATGCCCTCAGCGTTCGGTCCTGGGTGCCTAACGACTGGGCGTTCAGCCGCGCCGGCTTTGCGGCGGCGGCTGCAACGCCGGGTTAGACAGTGCACTCGTATCGTACGACACCTTCGCGGGCCGAGTATCTGAACCACACATAGTCCGGTGCGTTCTCCTCCGTCAGGATCACATCTTGCCCGAGGCACGTGCCGAGTTCACTCATGAAGTTCAGTACCTTCTCCACAGCGGAGCGAGAGGTGACCTCACGGGGATCAATATCAAGTTCGATGTCATCAGCAGCAAAGAAGTGACAGTGGACGGCCACATCGCCGAGGTTCACCGCCAGCAGATGGGCGCACGACCGATCTGCCAGCGCCTCCGCGGCGGACGACGGTAGCGGAGCAGGCGCAGAGTCACGAGTGTAGGTGAGACCGAACTCGCGCGACTTGGCGAAGGCCAAGAACTTGTCCCAGGCGTCCGTTGAAGCGTCCAGGACGTGGATGTCCCTCAGGCTTCCATCCTGGTGAAAGGCATCAAGGTAGTCAGCGTGCCACATTGGAGATCTGTCTAACGCATTGCCGTTGAGCTGCAAGGCGCGAAGCGGCTTGTCAGCTCCAACGGCTTGTTAGGCAGCCGATTCCTTCTTTAACCTCCGCCATGGAGCTGGCGAGGAGGTCGGCCCCAGCCCCCTCCAGCTCTGCCGCGGAACCATAGCCCCACAACACGCCGATCGCCCGGATTCCATTCGCCTTGGCTCCCACAACATCCTGTGCGCGGTCACCAACCATGCATGAATCCGAGCACGCCATTCGATGGTTGGTCAATACGCTTCGAACAAGGCTGGTCTTGTCCGAATGCTGGCCAGATAGCTCCGCACCGTACGTTCCTTCGAACCAGTCGGACAGGGAGAAGTGCTGCAGGATCCTGCGTGCGTAGACGTGAGGCTTGGACGTGACCACCCAGAGGCGATGTCCCTGGGCCTTGAGGCGCGCAAGACCTTCAGGAACGTCCGGGTACACGGAGTTCTCGAACATGCCGGCCGCAACAAAGCGTTCACGGTGGAGCCGGAGGGCCTCATCAAGTAGTGCAGTCTCGGCGGCGGGCATCAATTCTCTGAAGGTGTCCTGCAACGGCGGTCCAATGTAGCGCTCCAGGGCGGAATCATCGGGACAGTCGAGCCCGATGGTCGTGAGCGCATGCGAGATGCACCTCGTGATGCCCGGCGCGGGATCGGTGAGCGTTCCATCCAGGTCCAGGAAGACGTTCACATCATCCTCGTCGCTAGTCTGTCTAACGAGTGGGCGTTCAGTCGCGCCGCGGATGCGGCGTCGGCTGCAACGCCGGGTTAGATGGCTCCACGCCGACGATACTCCTCATCTACGCAGGCAAGACAAAAGCCCTGTCCGACATCGTCATGCATTCCGTACCACGGGTATACAGCCAGCACGGTGTCGTCTCCCGCGTGTTCGCACCTCGCCTCCGGCGTATACGTCCGCATCAGCAGCAACGCGGGCATGGCCTTCCGCTCCCGGATCGCCGCCGCGACAGCGGTGAGGCACTGATCGCACAGGAAGTAGCGCTCGTCCGACTCGGGCCGCTCTCTCGAGGAACAGACGCGACACCGGAGCGCTCGCCGGACTCCATCCTTCTCTCGCAGGCGAGGACGAACACTTGGATACTCCTGACACTCCTTGAGAAGAGCGTCCATCTGCCATCCCGCCTCCCCGGACAGCTGGGCGACCTGCTCGTGCAGACCTACGCCTCGCGCATTGAGCTCACGGACGGCCGCTTGGACCCGCTCGATCGCGGCCTTGCCCCGATCTGAGAGTACGCCCCAGGAATCATGAACGCCAACGTCGCGCAGGGCGAGGCAGAGCTCCTCCAACACGTCCTCGTTCGGACGCTCCGATAGCGGTGGACGTGGATCCGATGGGCGCATGTCCTTCTAACGACGGGGCGTTCAGCCGCGCCGGCTCGGCGGCGTCGGCTGCAACGCCGGGTTAGGTTGCGCGCCGATCACCGCGAGTCTGCATTCGCGGTTGGCTTCCACGACCTCCCAAGGGTCCGGCATACCGCCTCAGAGGAGACCTGCGTCAACGTGCAGATATCCGTGCCCAGCACGCCCGGAAGGTAGAACACGGTGTCGAGGTATGCGAAGACAAGATACTCCTTGCCATGCTCGAACTGGAAACTGCAGTTATCCGTGCCCGTGAACACGACGAACCGGTCCTGCTTGGGTCCGCGCCAGACCTCCCGCGTCTCAAAGATCACGATCTGCGCCGCGCCGGCCGGAAGCGAATCGCCGGCCGGCACGGTGACGAGCTGGAGCCCGCTCACGACCCCGCGGAACATTGCATCTGCCGACCGCGCAACGTCGCGCACCGTAGCCCACGGATTGCCAACCTGCACGCATGTACACGCGCGACACGGTGCGGCCGACGACAATATCGGCACCATCAGCACGAGGGCCGCCATCAGGCTCCGCACGTCACACCTCCTCAGTCAACCTAACGTCTTTGCCGCTCAGCCGCGAGCGCCGCTGCGGCGCTCGCCGGCTGCTGCGGCTTGTTGGGCGGCCCCATTCTAGCGAAACAGTCCAGGCCATA
The DNA here is from genome assembly GCA_964613915.1 of uncultured Thermoanaerobaculia bacterium. GTDB lineage: Bacteria > Acidobacteriota > JBCCFW01 > JBCCFW01 > JBCCFW01 > CAZTIW01. The sequence goes on along the minus strand of CAZTIW010000033.1, from coordinate 44,193 downwards.
AACTCTGGCGTGGCGATCCGTCCGGACCAGGGTGCCGACCGACAAAACCACGGGAGGTCTGGGGTGCCTCTCACGCGCCATCCCGGCGTGCCCGTCCTCGGTGGCGCTTGATGTACTCCGGCACCGAGGAGAGCACCTGTTCGTCTCGTGCCGACTTCCGGAGATTGCACCCGGCGCACAACAGCTGGAGGTTCACGACGTCGTTGCAGCCACCACGAGCAAGAGGAACGATGTGGTCGATGTGAACGTCGGCTTCCAACTCGTTGATCAAGTCAACACCGCACACTGAGCACTTGCCGCGGTCTCTGGCACGCAGGATCGTCTTGATCCGCTCGGGCAAGCGCACCCGATCAACCCACTGACGAGGGCGATCGGTATCGTCGAAGTCTCCGTCAAAGCCAATGCGAACAACAAGCTCCGCCGTGTAGGCGCAGAGTTGCCGGTCGTGCAGCATCCGGTCGGCAAAGTCCGTTGCATACGCGTCTCGCGCCTCGCGCAAGCGAGTCGAGCACGAATCTCGGAAGGCAAGGTAGTGATCAGTGAGTTCCTCGATGCCGGCTTGCGAATCGAGGTAGCTGAAGTACTCGCTCTCGTCGCGGTCGAATAGCGTCTCGACACGCCCAAGAACCCTCTGGGCAGCCTGTACCTGCTCATCCTCTCGGGCGCACCCATGCGCAACCGCGAAATCGACGAAATCGCTGAGGAATCAGGCGCGATACTCATCCGCAAGGTGATCCATGCGGTCTTCGCCGAAGAACTCATCGAAGAGCCAGCCGCCAAGGTGATACGCCAACCCCCGTTCCAGCGGTCGGCGAAGAAGATCGACAGGCTCCCTCCTGCCGCGCACGTGCTGCTTGAGCTCATCAAACAGACTCATGCCGGTCCAGTTCGGATCCTGTAGGCGCGCGATTCCGAACGCGTACAGCTGAAGAGCTATGGGAGTGAAGATCATGGGCAACAGAATCGGCCCGCCCAACGAGTTGGCGTTCAGCCGCGCCGGCTCGGCGGCGGCGGCTGCAACGCCGGGTTAGGTGTTGTCACGAGAGGGAGCCGCCGAAAGCGCATCAGCCGCCTGTTCGCGTACATACCCCTCGACATCCCCCTGTGCAGCGAGCAACGCTTGGCAGTTCTCCGGTCCGGCGAGGCCATGATCCCGAAGGAAGTGCACGGCCTCCGCACGTATCGGGGCGTGTTGGTCGTGCGCCAGCATATCCCTCACCCGACCGAGCTGGTCAACTGCTGAAGGTCCGCCGAGAAGGCGAAGTGCGCGCAGCGCCACGTGGCGGGTCAAGTAGTTCTCCTGGTCGTCGAGCCGACGGATCAGGTCGCCAATCCGAGCGCACGCGTGGGGATGCTCGGAAATCTGTAGCGCGGTCTCAAAGACGTCAATCGGAAACGCGATCCCATCCACGCCCAGGTGATCTGCCCGGAGGATGAGCTCGTCAAGTGAGTGCGCTCTCATACGCCTAACGAGTGGGCGTTCAGCCGCGCCGGCTCGGCGGCGTCGGCTGCAACGCCGGGTTAGACCGCCGTGCCCGGGTCCCGGCGCCATGTCGGCGGTGCGTCGGCCCTATAACCATCGAACAACGGTCCGCCAACATTCTTCAAGAGCACCTCGGCCAGTTGAATGACCGCCTGAGGGTCCCCTCGTTCAAACAGTTCCCCGAAGGCCTCGCAGTATCGGTCGCACAGCGCCTCGTCCATCCGCTGAAGAACCCGCGGAATCGTCTTGCCCTTTGCTGACCACAGACCCTGACGACGTAGGTGATAGTCCGCTAGCTGCTCGTACAGTCGTGCCCCGACGGCGACCAACTCTACTCGGGAGCGTGGCGCTCGCAGATGCTCCAGCAGGTCCGACACGGCGTAGCGCATCCGCCGTTCACTGTCATCGTCGAGTCGCGGTGGTCCAGCCTCGAGCACCGTGGCAGCCCGCTGCTTCAGATCGCGCGAGCGTTCTGTTGGACCCGGAATCTCGACTCCCTCCGTGATCATCTGTAAGAGAGCGGGGACGCCGCTCGGCCTATCGATCTCCAGGAAGAAATACTCCAGGGTCGCTGGATCATGGACGAACGCCTCAACGGGATAGCCATGAAATCTGAACGACTCGCGATAGGCACACGGGAGATGTTCGTACACTACGACCAAATCCAAATCGGAGGACGACGTCGCTTCACCTCGAACGATCGAGCCAGCGGCAAATGTCGCGGCGGCGTCCGCGTACCGGGTCGCTCGGAGCGCGCTGGCCACCTCGAGAATGCGTTCAGTCATGTCGCTCTGGTCGCTCCGGTCGCTGGATCAGGCTGTCTAACGCCTAGCCGTTCAGCCGCGGCGTGCGGCGCGGCGCGACGCGCGCCGTTGAACGCCGGCCGTTCCAGCGCCGCAGACCGACGGCTGCAACGGCCGGTTAGGCGCCAGCCTACACCAAGCGCCGCGCACCGATCGGGGCGCCGGCCGGCGCATGACGCGGGCACCGGAGCCATGGGGCCGTCTGGCCGCCGCGGACGCGTCCGTCGACTTCCCCGTGACCACTGTGGCGCGACGCCACGACGCGACGGCGACCGACCGGGCCGGCGAATGGGCGCCCCGCCTGGCCGGATGGTTCGTGCGCGACAAGCCCGAACTGGCTGCCACAGATCGGGCGCGGCCTGCGGCCCGCGCTAGAGCAGATCGGGCGGCCCCCTTCACACGACGCTCGACAGCACCGCCAGGGCGCGAGGGGTCAACGAGGCAACCGACGAGGACGCGCGCGAGCGTTGATGCCGGCGACGGCCCACGCCCTCTGCGTTTGGTCCTGGGTGCCTAACGACTGGGCGTTCAGCCGCGCCGGCCTTGCGGCGGCGGCTGTAACGGCGGGTTAGGCGCTGCGAGCATGCCACCACCTCGCGAGACGCGGCATTGCCTGATACGCAGCCACCCATGCCACACCGAGGAGCACGTAGATCAGGGGAAACCCTGGGTTCTCGAGGACGCCGGCTGGGTGATCGCGCAACAGAAAGATCAGATTTGGAAGCCCGTACAGGATGAGAAGGAAGAACGCCGCGAACGGAGCAAACACGACCATCCCTACCGCGGTAGCGATGTCGCCAACGCCGCGCCAACCCGACGCGAAGGCCCCGTCGGCGAGCAGGAATAGGACGAGCGTCACCATGACCGGATAGCTGGCGAGGCAGTACGCCAGAATGAACCTCATACCTTTGCTCATCATGCTGCCTAACGAGTTGGCGTTCAGCCGCGCCGCGAAGGCGACGTCGGCTGCAACGCCGGGTTAGACCGCAGTCACGTCAGTGCCCGGCGACTGGATCCAAGAGTACCTGTCCGAGATCGGTAGCCGTGCCCTCTGAGAGATGCGCAGGAACGCGCTTGCTCGTGTAGCCCGGCGCGGTGATCAGCACGATGCGATCACCCGGCGCGCGCCCGGAGAACATGAACGTCGGACCAGGCTGGTACCAAGCCTCTGGCGAGCCATCGGCGAGTAGCAAGAACGCTTGATAACCTGGGATCTCCTGCCGCGTGACCGCGTCTCGAACCATACCCTTCACGGACGACTCTGCCCGCTGGAGGTCAACCGTGATTGTCGCGACTCCGTTGGGCTCAACGCGAACCTGATCGTGCCCGCTCCTCTTCAGGCTTGGGCTCGCGAAGTGAAGCTGGATGTCCCCTGCCGGAACGTTCTCGATCATGAACTCGGTGCCCGAGAATTCCGCCTTGGGCCCCCACCAGATTCCCGGCAGCAGCGCCGGGACCTTGGCGGGGCCAATCCAGCTGACGAAGTCGTCCGCCTTCGCTCGCTTCGGAAGCTTGAGCTTGCCCTTGATCGTTCCTGGCTCCACGAGTGTCAACGTGACGGCGGAGGCAGGCGGCCCGCCCGCGGAGTAGCGCGCTGTCCGCCCTTCCTTGTGGGCATACACCAACGTTTCGCCGCTCGACGAGGTACCAATAGAGAAGCTTCCGCTGTCATCCGTGTCGACCGGCGCTGTCATCGTGTCGCCCGCCACAACGACAACCTGTGCAGCGCGTACCGGACGTCCGTCGGGTTCCAGGACGACACCCGAGATGGTTCGAGGGGAGGTTGAGACCTGCGCTTGCGCCGCTACCGTCAAGAGGCCAAGCAAGAGGACCAGACTCAAGATCGTTCTCATCATTCAGCATCTCTCTTTCCGAGGGGTGACCACCACGCGGCTCGCGCATTGCACTTGGGAGTGTAACGGCGAGCGCGATGTCGGGCTAACGATGGGGCGCTCGGCCGCGCCGGCTCGGCGGCGGCGGCTGCAACGCCGGGTTAGCCCGCGCCCGCGCGGCCGCGCCACGCGTCCGGGCGACGGTGAAGATGCACCACGGCGACAACCACGATCACGTTGGCCTCAATTGAGAAGAATATCGCGTAGGGGAACGTCCGAAGGAGAGCCCGGCGTACGCCTTCATCAACAGGCGGAAGTTGAAGTGGCGCCTCACGGATCCGCTTCGAGACACGCTTGACCTCAGCCAGGAATCTGCGGCCAAGCCCTGTGCGCTCCCGGTTGTACCACTGCGCCGCAACCTCCGCATCGCGGGCGGCCGCCGGACTGATGCGGATCGCAAACCTCATCCGCGGCGAGTACGCAGCTTCTCGTCGATCGACTCCAGCACCTCGTCCAGCGAACGGGCGGCATCCGGGTCGGCGCGATGCTCGGCGAGGCGCTCGGCCACGAGGACGCGCTGCCACTCCGGCACGGGAACCTCGTCTGGACGGACCGCGATGCGCTCCCAGAGCGCGTCGAGGTACTCGAGCTTCTCATCGACCGTGAGTTCGTCGAATCCAGGGGGCGGAAGGGGGACAGGTCTTGCCATGCGCCTGGAAGTATACGCCCGGCCGTCGGCACTCGTCTTGTCGGGCTATCGACTGGAGGTTCAGCCGCGGCCGGCCTGGCGGCGGCGACTGCAACGCCGGGTTAGATGACCATCAGGGCGGTGCCGTCGAGTCCGCAGCATGTGACAGCCTCCGGCCCAGTGTAGTCGACTGCCCTCAAGGAGATCTCGATGCGGCTTCCGTCCGCGAACTGAACCGTCAGCTCCTCTTCCGGGAGCAGCGCCACGTCCCGAACTACCTTCGCGATCTGGCCACACAGCGCGTTGCGGAACTGATCTTCTCCGCTCCGAACGACAGCGCTGCCCGTGCGCACCCCGATGGGACTCAGCACGGTGAGCGCTGGCCCGTCGAAGCGAAGCTGAACGTAGTCATGGACAAACTCAACGGAGCTGAGCTGTCGGTCTACGAGCTGGCTGAGCGGGTCCGCCATTCAGTTCGAGCTCATCCAGCAAGCAGGGAATCATTCCGCCGAGTCCATCGGGGAAGCGGTGTTGCGAAGCCTATCTCCGAGCGGGGAGCTGCGAAAGATGGCCCCGAGGTCACTGACAGCGCGGGACATCGCCAGACGGAAGGCGCCGCGCGCGGTGGCGATGGACACCGCGCGCTTCCGCGCGTGAACGGCGCCGGCGAGCCCATCTCGCAGTCGCCTCCGCGCCTGCGCTGCTCCGTCATGCGCTCGACGCCTGGCTCGCCGAGATCACGTGACGCGAGGCGGTGGCCCGTCTGCCCGCACGCGCGCGGACCGCGACCATGCCTCGGTGGCGAGTTGGCCGCAGCCCGCGGCGATGTCGAGACCGCGGCGCTGGCGCACCGTGCTCGGGATGTCGAACTCGGTGGCCAGCAGGTTCTGGAACGCGCGCGCCGTCTCGCTTCGCGTCGGCACGCCGTCGTGTCCCGCTGTCGGGTTCAGAGGGATGAGGTTGACCTGAGCGGGCAGGCCGCGAAGGAGCGCGCCGATCGCGCGCGCATGCTCCTCGCTGTCGTTCTTGCCCGCGATGAGCGTGCACTCGTAGAAGACGCGCCGGCCCGTCGCCTCGCTGTAAGCGCGACAGGCGGCGATGAGCTCGTCGAGCGGCCACTTGCGCGCCACGGGAACGAGCGCCGCGCGCTCGTCCTGGTCCGCCGAGTGAAGGGAGACGGCCAGGCTCAGCGGCCGGCGCTCGCGGGCGAGGCGCAGGATGCCGGGCACGACGCCGACGGTGCTCACCGTGATGCGATCGCCCCGGATGGCCAGTCCGCCGTGATCGCGAAGGATGTCCGTGGCGCGCATGACGGCGTCGTAGTTGTGCAGGGGCTCGCCCATGCCCATCAGGACGACGTTGCGCAGGCGATCAGGGTCGCCCGCGCGGCGCAGCGCGCGCGCCACGTGCACGGCCTGCGCGACGATCTCCCCCGCCGTGAGGTCGCGCCCGTAGCCCATCTGCCCGGTCGCGCAGAAGACGCATCCCATGGCACAGCCGACCTGCGAGCTCAGGCACGCGGTCACCCGGCCGTTGAAGCGCATGAGGACCGTCTCGATCCGCGCGCCATCGCCGAGCGACAGCAGGAACTTCCGCGTGAACCCGTCGCTCGAGTCGGTGGCGAGCGCGACGGCGAGCGCGCCCGGGACGGCTTCGCGTTCCAGGCGAGCGCGGACCCGGGACGGGAGATCGGGCATGGCCGCCTCGCCACAGTCCTGCGCGAGGTCGCGGTAGAGATGCCGCCAGACCCGATCGGCGTGCGCCCCCGCTAGCCCCCAGGCCGCGAACCGCTCGCGCAGCTGGGCGAGCGTGAGGTCATGGAGGTCGAGCATCGCGGGAGCCACGTCCGGCTGCTCGCCAGGAGCGTCGGCCCTCACCCCGGCGGCTGAACGAGCTGGATCAGGTTCCCGCACGTGTCCTCGAACGTGACGGCGATGACGGGGATCCCCGCGTCGGAGTGCGCTCCATCCCGGACCGTGCTGCCGGCGAGCCTGCTGCGCACGGGGACTACTCCTCCTGCTGGCGCAGGCTCTCGGCCATCGGGAACGCCAGCGCACCCTTCTGGGTGTGCCACGTCATGACGACGGCCTCGAGCCGTCCTGCCTGGATCGCCGGATCCTGTTCCACGAGGCGCCTCGCTTCCTCGATGCTTCCCGCGTCGAGCACCTGGAGGCCGCGCAGCCGCGGATCCGGCTGATCCGCGAGCGGACCCGCGACGAGCAGCTTGCCGATCTCCGCGAGGTGGCGCATGTGCGCGAGGTGCGCCGCCTGGATCTCCGCGATCGTCTCGTCCGGATACTCGCGCGGGGTCTCGGGTCGCCGCAGGATGACGAACTGGAACGACTCGAACTCCATCGGCGCCGGGGCGGCTGCCGACGCCGGCGCCGGGGCCGCGGTCGGCGCCGGGTCGGCTGGCGGCGTGGCGGCCGGGCCAGCAACCAGCATGAGAAGAAGCGCAAGCGAGAGCGTCATCGTCGCGGGTCCTTTCGCTCGGAGGTCAAGGCAGGCCCCATCGTACCGGAGGTTCCGCCCGGCCATCGGGCCGCCACCCGCCTTTCTTGACAGCGGTGGCGCCGAGTTCCTACCCTCGGAGGTCGGCGCCGTGAATCGCGCATGCGCCGGGATCGGCCCTCGTCACCCCCGCGAGCGAGAGAGGAGATCACCGATGGATGGCCAGTTCGTCGCCCCGACCGGAACCGAGCTCATGGAGTGGACCCTGCGGTACCTGCACGTGCTGTTCGGGATCGCGTGGATCGGGATGCTGTACTTCTTCAACCTGGTCAACGGCGCCGTCATGAAGGAACTCGACGGCCCCACCAAGACGAAGCTCGTGCCGGTCCTCATGCCGAAGGCCCTGTGGCTCTTCCGGTGGGCCGCCCTGGGCACGTGGGTGTTCGGCGTCATCTACTACGCCGTCTACTGCATGAACTTCGGCTTCGGCCACGCCTACCTGGGAGTCTGGCTCGTCCTGGCCATCGCGTTCTGGGGGATCATGGCGTTCCTCCTGAGCCCGAAGGCCGGCCTGCACAAGGACGGCCGCGTGCTGGGAGCCATCTTCGCGGTTCACGCGATCGTCTTCTTCGTGCTCGTCCGGCTGATCAACGTGCACTTCATGCCCGAGGGCGGGCAGCTCAGCTCGCACGTCCTGTTCATCGGCTATGGCGGTGGCCTCGGCACGTTCATGTTCCTGAACGTGTGGGGAATCATCTGGCGCAACCAGAAGCGCATCATCGCCTGGGCGCGCGAGACGGCCGCCAGCGGCACGCCCGCGCCGCCCGAAGCGGCGGTGCTCGGTCGGGAGGCCTTCCTGGCGTCCCGCACCAACACGTGGCTGTCGCTCCCCATGCTGGTGTTCATGATCCTCGCCGGCCACGGCAAGGTCTTCCTGCACTGACGAGAAGCGGGTCCGCGCGGGCCGGTCACACGGCCCGCGCGCTCCGTCCGCTCAGCGCCGGTTGAGCTTCGCCAGAAGCCGCAGCATCTCGAGGTACAGCCAGACCAGCGTGACGAGCAGTCCGAAGGCGGCGTACCACTCCATGTGCTTGGGGGCCCCGTTCTCGGCTCCGCGCTCGATGAAGTCGAAGTCGAGCACGAGATTCATCGCCGCGATCCCGACGACGAGCAGGCTGAAGCCGATCCCGACGATGCCGCTGCCGTGGATGAGCGGGATCTGCTTGCCGAAGAAGCTCATGATGAAGCCGACGACGTACACGAGCATCACGCCGCCGGTCGCCGCCACGATCCCGAGCCGCAGGTTCTGCGTGACCTTGATGAGCCCGCTCCTGTACGCGAGCAGGAGCGCCAGCAACGTGAACAGCGTCAGCGCGGCAGCCTGCACGACGATGCCCTTGAACGCGCTCTGGTAGGCCGCGGACACGCCGCCCAGGAGCAGGCCCTCGAGCAGGGCGTAGACGGGCGCGAGCACGGGCGCCCACGTGTTCTTGAAGACGAGCACGATCGCGACGATCAGTCCGGCGATCGCCCCGCCCATCGCGAGAGGCATGGCCAGGGCGCCCTGGCCGCGGAAGAACATGGTCCACGGAATGACCGCGGTGCCCATGGCAAGCGCGACCAGCAGGAAGCACTTGTTGACGGTGCCCTGAAGCGTCATGCGCTCGGCGCCGGGCATGACGCCGGCGCCAGCCTGCTGGAAGACCCGATCGCTCAGTGCTGGATTGGCTGTTCGCATGGACTCTCACCTCGCGGAGCGAGAAAGCATGCATCATGTCGGGCGGCGCGCCAGCGGCGCCGGCGGTGCGAGCGATCAGGGCTGGAATTCCACCTCGTCCAGGCCGATGTGGCCGCTGGCCGAGCCTGCCGTCCCGCCGAACTCCAGCCGCACGGCGCGAATGTCGCTGAGGTCGAGTCCGCTCGCCTCGGACCGGAAGTCGTCCAGCCGGATGCGGATGACCTCGAACTCGTCCTGCCAGCCGGTTCCCGCGCCGCACGCCGTGCGCTGGTAGGGCTCCTCGATGCCGCCGGCGTACGCGGCGATGGTGATGCGGCTCGTTCGCGCCGCGCCATCCACGAGCGCCACGGTGAAGGAGAGATCGCCGAGCGCGGCGGTCGTGTCCGGCGCTCGCGTGATCTGGCAGGCGCGCAGCGACAGCCAGCCGAAGCCACGGACATCGCGCGCTGCCGCGGGCACGGCCAGCTCGTACGAGGCGGCCGCGTTCCAGCGGAAGGTGACGCCTCGCTGCGTGTCGGACGCGGCGTTGACGCGCGTCATTCCGTTGAACGGATCGGCGCCAGTCCACGCGAACGTGGAGTCCGCGTCGTTGAGCAGCCCCTCGTTGACGTCGAGAACCGAGAAGGTCACGGTCCCTCCCGACGAGCTCGTGCCGGTCGCGGGCGCAGCCTGGTAGTCGTCAATCACGAGCGCGCCGACGGCTCCCGGATCGAACTCGCGCACGACGACCATCGAGGCGGGCGCGCCGATGGGCTTGAGGTCCTCGTACTGCCGCCACGCGAAGTCCAGGGCGGGCACGTTCCCCCCGGCCTCGAGGTGCCGCTTGACCTGGCCGAGAATTGCCGCCTTCTCGACCAGGTGGACGTTCTCGCAACCCGGCCGGCTCGGGCCTTGCCCCTCGTCCGCCGACACGCCGCAGTCGTGAAGCTCCTCGTGGCCGGCGCCATGAATGTACGTGGACGACTTCTCGCCCTCGCCGCGCTCGTAGATGTTGAAGGATGTCGTGACGTCCGTCGGACCCTCGGGGCAGCCGCTCACGTCCCCGTCGGCCGCGCCGTAGACGAGATGGAACGGCACGCCATGCGGATGGCTCTCCGTCGCGCCCTGGAAGTCGGTCGGCGCGAGGCTGATGACCAGGCGGACGTCCCCGATGGCGAACTGCGCGGGAGTGAAGCCCTCGTCGTGGAGACGGTCGTACGCGCGCGTGACGCCCTCGCCCCCGCGGCTGTGGCCGATCCACGCGATGCGCGAGTCATCAATGTGTCCGGCCAGCACGCCGCCGCCGAGCGTGCCCTGCTGCGCGATGACCCGGTCGGTCCAGTACAGCGTCGAGGACGACGCCTCCTGGATGCCGAAGAACGTGTCGTTGTCGTGCGAGGCGACGATCGCGCCGTGCGAGGCCAGGTACTGCTGGAGGAACACGTACCACGCGAAGCTGTGTCCGTTGCCGTGCGAGATCATGATGAGCGGGAACGTGCCGACGAACGTCGGATCGTCGAGAAGCGCGGGGTACGCGATGCGCACGTCGTCGCCCTCGCCGTCGCCGGACAGCCACGGTCCCGGCCACGGCGGGAGCGGGCCGATGCTGTCGAACGAATTCGTCGCGAGCGGTCCCGCCTGCGTCAGGTCATGCACGCGGTAGAGGCCTGCCTCCGCGCCGAGACCGTCGATCCAGTCCGTGGAGCCCAGCCGCCCGTCGCGGTCGCAGTCGAGCACGACGTCGTAGCCGACGCCGATGCCCGTGCCCGCGTCAGCCGAGAGCTGGCCGGGCGCCACGAGCGGGAAGCGATTCGCCTGGATGCCGCCAGCGACGAACGTCCGCGTGTCGAACGCGCCGCGCGCGTCCACCAGGGCGGGCATGGCGCACCAGTCGGCGTCGGTTCGCGCCTGCACGACGTAGACGTCGCAGGTCTGGCCCGCCAGCGAGGGCAGCCGTGAGGCGTCCACGCCGAGTTCGACCGCAGCGTCCGCGTTGAACGCCGTCACGTGCGCGAACCACGGGTAGACGGTCAGCGACCGGCCCGCGAGCTGCGCGCCCTGCGCGACGGGGCTGGCCGGGTTGACGTCATGGCGACAGCCCGTGGCCGGGTCGCAGGAATCGGTCGTGCAGTCCAGGCCGTCGTCGCAGTTGCGGGGCGTCGTCACGCAGCCGCGCACGGGATCGCACGCGTCGTCCGTGCACGCGTCGCGGTCATCGCACGTCACGGGCGTGAACACGCACCCCGTCGCCGAGTCGCACGTGTCCACGGTGCACGCGCTGCCGTCATCGCAGCTCCGCGGCGGGAACGAACACAGGCCCGTCGCCGGATCGCACGCGTCGAGCGTGCACGCGTCCCGGTCGTCGCACGTCACCGGCACGCCGGGCAGGCAGTCCCCCGTCGCGGGATCGCAAGTCTCGAGGCCGTTGCACGCGTTGCCGTCATCGCAGACGACGGGCACGCCAGGCAGGCAGTTGCCGGTGGCGGGATCGCAGGTCTCGATCCCGTTGCACGCGTCGCCGTCGCCGCACGTGACCGGCACGCCCGGGAGGCAGTCTCCCGTCCCGGGATCGCAGCTCTCGAGCCCGTTGCACGCGTCGCCGTCGTCGCAGGCCACCGGGACGCCGGGCAGGCAGTTGCCCGTCGCGGGATCGCAACTCTCGATCCCGTTGCACGCGTCGCCGTCGTCGCAGGTGACGGGCGTCCCGGGCAGGCAGGCCCCCGTCGCGGGATCGCAGGTCTCGACACCATTGCACGCGTCGCCATCGTCGCAGACCACCGGAACGCCGGGCAGGCAGTTCCCCGTCGCCGGATCGCAGGTCTCGAGCCCGTTGCACGCGTCGCCATCGTCGCAGACGACCGGCGTGAACACGCAGCCCAGGCCCGGATCGCACGTGTCGGTCGTGCAGGGATCGCCGTCGTTGCACGTGAGCGGCAGGTGCGAGCAGCCCGTGGGCGCGCCCGCGTCGCAGGCGTCCACCGTGCACGCGTCGCCGTCATCGCACGCGTCGCAGTCGGGATCGGCGCAGTCGAGGAGGTCGTCCCCGTCGTCGTCCATGCCGTTCGTGCAGGACGACTCGACGTCGCAGTCAGGCGAGCCCGAGCAGTCCGGGTCCGCGCAGTCCACGAGCGTGTCGCCATCGTCATCCACGCCGCCGAAGCAGCGCTCGGCGCAGCCCGCTCCCGCGCAACCGAGCTGAAAGAAGAGAAGCGGCTGGTCCGGATCCGGCGTGGCGCGGAACAGCTCGCCGGTGGCCGACGACCCGATGCCGCGCGCGGGCGAGACCACGCGGCGCGGCGTGGCGCTCATGTACGCGTCGTGCGGGGCCGTGCCGCCGGTCCAGTGCAGCCGGACTCCCCCGGGCGCCTTCTCGACGCGCAGCAGGGTCTGTTGCGCCTGCGCGACGCCGGCGGTCAGGGCCAGCAGCGCGAACCCCGCGACGAACCGCGCGAGAGGCCTCACGGCGCGACCTCGCACGGCGTGCCGGCCGCGGCGAGCGCGTCCGGCTCGAGACGGCATCGAAGCGCGAGGATGGCGGGCGCGAGGTCACCGAAGGAGCGAACGCGAAGCGGCTCCCCGCCCGCCGCGAGCGCGGCCAGCGCCTGCTGAGGCCCGACGGGGGCGAGGCCCGCGGCGCGCGCCGCTTCGTGGCGACGCGCCGCCTCGCCCGCGTCCACGCGCTCGATGAGGTCCGGCGGTCCGAAGAAGGCGATCGACGCGCCGAGATCGGCCTCGCCCGGCAGGACGGCGACCAGGAGCCCGCGCTGGCCACGGGAGGCCGGCGCGAGCACGCGATCCCCGACCTGCGCGATCGGCATGGCCGGCTGCCGGAGGGCCGTGAGCCCCGGGGCCGCGCGCAGGACGAGCAGGAAGCCGCGCGCGAACGGTGCGGCCCCGGCGCCGGGGAGCGTCGCCGGCTCGTCGAGCTCGAACGGCGTCGCCTCGAGGATCTCGGCGCGCGCCGGAGTGGACGGAACGTCCGGCGCGCCGGACACCGCCAGCGGCATCGCGACACAGGTTGCGGCGGCAAGGATGCGGATGAAGCGCGCGAGCATGAGGCTGGGTCCCCGTGGAAGACGCGCATCGTACTCCGCCCGCGCCCCCGGGCGCATGGCCGGGGCCCTCCGCCGCCGGCGGGTTGACGGAAGGACGGGGACTCCCCCGCACGCGCGGGTCCGCCCTCTCGCGCAGGGCCGTCATGGCCGATGTTCTCGGGGCGAGGGACACCGACAATGCCGGGCGCGCGCGCCGTTGCCCGGCGTGGGTCCAGGACTGTAAAGCTTGCCCCTGCCGTCACTTGGGTGGGATGATCGAGGGTCGCGCGACGGCGGCGTTCCTCGCCTCCCTCGCCCTCCCGCCTCTGGAGGCTCCTCATGCCGGCCACCCGCCGACTGCTTCAGCCCGTCGTTCTCGCCCTCGGCCTCGTGGCCCTGACGTCCGCCCCCGAGGCGGATCTGCTCGACGCGGGCGGCAACCTCGTCCTGGGCGGCGTCCGCTCCGATGCCCCCCCTCTCGCGGATCCCCGGCTGGAAGACAAGGTCGCGCGCACGCTGCGCGCCTCCGGTCTCGACGCCGCCGCCGCGGCCGACACGGCTCGCGAGATCGTCGGCGCCGGCCTCGGCCTCTCGCCTGAACTGTGGCCGGAGCCCGTGCGACCGGCGCTCGGCGGCTTCTGCAAGGCCTGCGTGGATCCCACCGACTTCGGCCCGTTCACTCCGGGCTCGACCACGCAGGTTCACTCGTCCTCGCTGAGCGCGTCCGGCGACTGCAACTGGTATCGCTTCAACGTGACCGCCGGGCTCACCTACGAGTTCACGACCTGCGGCGCGGGAAGCGCGACGTTCGACACGGTGCTGGACCTGCACGACAGCGGCTGCGCCCTGCTGGTGAGAAACGACGACACCGCCTTCGAAAGCGACTGTGTCTCGCTGCGGTCGCGGATCATCTACACGCCCACGTCCAGCGGTCAGCTCCGGTTGCGCGTGTCCGGCTTCGCTTCGGCCTTTGGCGCGTACACGCTGGCGTTTCGCTCGACGACCTGCGCCAGCAGCTGCGGCGCGCCGGGCGCGACGCTCCTGCCGGCTCCGTTCGCTCAGCTCGTGGCGGGACAGACGGGCTCGCCCGAATCGCTGTGCCGGTCGCGCTACTACTCGGTCGCGCTCGCCGGCGTCCAGCAGTACCGGTTCACGCTCTGTCCCGAGAACGTCCCGGGCGCCGACGCCCAGTTCCCGGCCGAGCTGTTCCTGCACGCGCCGGGCTGCGGGTCGGTGGCCGCGGCGGGCGTGCCCTGCGCCGCGACGTCGGGCGAGGACATCCTCTACACGGCGGCGGTCAGCGGCACGCATGTCCTCGAAGTGACTGGCGACACCGTCGGCGGCTCCTATCCGGCCGCCTACGGCCCGTTCACGGTCGGCTACCTCGCGTGCGGTGGCAGCGACCCGGATCTCGACGGCATCAACGGCGCTTGCGACAACTGCCCCTCCGTCCCGAACCCGGGTCAGGCCGACGGCGACGGCGACGCCATCGGGGACGACTGCGACAACTGCCCGGCCGCGCCCAACTTCGCGCAGATTGACGATGACGGCGACGGGCTCGGCAACGCCTGCGACAACTGTCCGATGGTCTCGAACCCGGCGCAGCCGGACTTCGACGGCGACGGCGTCGGCGATGACTGCGACAACTGCTTCGCCGTTCCGAACCCGCCGCAGCTCGACGCCGACGGCGACGGCGCGGGCGACGCCTGCGACGACGACGACGACAACGACACGATCCTGGACGCGAGCGACAACTGCCCGACGGTCGCCAACGTCGGCCAGGCCGACGGCGATGGCGATGGCGCGGGCGATGCCTGCGACAACTGTCCCGGCCTGAGCAATCCCGGCCAGATCGACGGCGATGGCGACGGCCGCGGGAATCTCTGCGACAACTGCCCGACAACGTCGAACGCGAGCCAGGCGGACGGTGATGGCGACGGCTTCGGCGACGCCTGCGATGTCTGCCCGGGCACGGCGGATCCCGGCCAGGCCGATGGCGACGGAGACGGCGTGGGGGATCTCTGCGACAACTGCCCCGTCACCGCCAACGCGCCGCAACTGGACGCGGATGGCGACGGCGACGGCGACGCCTGCGACAACTGCGTGAGCGTGGCGAACCCCACGCAGGCTAACTCGGACGCCGATCTGCTCGGCGACGCCTGCGACAACTGCCCCTTCGCCGACAACGACCCGCAGGCGGACGGCGACGGCGACGGCGCGGGCGACGCGTGCGACAACTGCCTCGGACTCAGCAACCCGGGCCAGGCCAACTCCGACGCGGACATGCTCGGCGACGCCTGCGACAACTGCCCCCTCGCCGACAACGACCCGCAGACGGACGGCGACGGCGATGGCGCGGGCGACGCCTGCGACAACTGCCTGGGGCTCAGCAACCCGGGCCAGGCCAACTCCGACACCGACACGCTCGGGGATGACTGCGACAACTGCCCGCTCGCGGACAACGATCCGCAGACCGACACGGACGGCGACGGCTTCGGCGACGCCTGCGATGTCTGTCCCGCCGACGCGGATCCCCTCCAGCCCGACGCGGACGGCGACGGCGCGGGCGATCTCTGCGACAACTGCGTGAACGCGGCCAACCCGACGCAGGACAACAACGACACCGACACGCTCGGCGACGCCTGCGACAACTGCCCGCTCGCGGACAACGATCTCCAGGAGGACTTCGACGGCGATGGCGTGGGCGACGTCTGCGACAACTGCCCGTTCGACCCGAACCCGACGCAGGCGGACACCGACGGCGACGGGTTCGCCGACGCCTGCGACAACTGTCCGGCCATCGCCAATGGCTCCCAGGCCGATGGCGACGTGGATGGCGTGGGCGACGCCTGCGACAACTGCATCGCGACGCCGAACCCGCTGCAGGAGGACATGGACGCCGACGGCCAGGGCGACGCGTGCGACTCGTGCCCGTGCCTCGCGTCCCCCTTCCCGCCTGACGTGGACGGCGACGGGCTGTGCGACTGCGCGGACAACTGCAACGAGAAGTGGAACCCTGGCCAGGAAGACTCCGACGGCGATGGCGCGGGCGAGCCATGCGACAACTGCCCGAACCTGGCCAACCCCGGCCAGGCCAACGCCGACGGCGATGGCTTCGGCGACGCGTGCGACAACTGCCCGAACGTCTCGAACTCCAACCAGCTCGACACGGACGGGGACGGCATCGGCCAGGCCTGCGACAACTGCCCGCTGATCGCGAACCCCGGCCAGGAAGACGGCGACGGCGACACCCGCGGCGACGCGTGCGACAACTGTCCGACCACGGCGAACATCTCGCAGTCCAACCGCGACACGGACGCTCTGGGCGACGCGTGCGACAACTGCCCGCTCGTGGGCAACCCCGGCCAGGCCGACACCGATGCCGACGGCGCGGGCGATGCCTGCGATGACTGCCCGTTCTCGAACGCCGGGCAGTTCGACGCCGACAACGACGGCTTCGGCGACGCCTGCGACAACTGCCCGAACACGCCCTCGCCGAGCCAGGCCGACGGCGACGGCGACGGTGTCGGCAACGCGTGCGACAACTGCCTGCGCTTCGGCAACCCTGGCCAGGAGGACACCGACGGCGACGGCATCGGCGACGCGTGCGACTTCCGGTACGGCGACGTGGCCCCGGCGGCGGCCACCGACGGTCGCGTGAATGTCGCGGACGCCGTCCGCATCCTGCGCCTGTCCGTCGGGCTCGAAGTCCCGACCGCCCAGGACTACGACCGCGGCAACGTCGCGCCGGCGACGCGGCTCTCCGCCGGCCCGCCTGACCTGCTCGATCCGGTCGGCACCCCCATCGTGATTGACGTCGCTGACGCCGTGCTCGTCCTGCGCGCCGCCGTCTCCCTCGTCATCTTCACGAACCCGCTGTAGGCGCGCGCAGCGCCCCCGCCCGCGCCGGCTCCGGACGCAGGGCAGGCGCCCGGGGGCGTGGAGCGCCCATCCTGGCCGGGATACCCTCTGGGGGAAGCGAGCGGCGCCGCGCCGCGCGGGGGTTCCCATGGAGTTCAGGCAGTTCTACCTCGGTTGCCTCGCGCAGGCCTCCTACCTGGTCGGCTCGAAGGGCGAATGCGCCATCGTGGACCCGCGACGCGATGTCGGCGTCTACCTCGACGCGGCCCGCGAGCTCGGCCTGTCCATCCGCTTCGTCATCGAGACGCACCTGCACGCGGACTTCGTGAGCGGGCATCGCGAGCTCGCCGAGGCCACGGGCGCCGACATTGTCTTCGGCCGCAAGGCGGGCGTCGCGTACCCCCACTGCGCGGTCGCCGACGGCGACGAGCTGCGCCTGGGCGACCTCGTGCTGCGCGTGCTGGAGACGCCGGGCCACACGCCCGAGAGCATCTGCGTCGTGGTCATCGAGAACGAGACGCCGCGAGGCGTGTTCACCGGCGACACGCTCTTCGTCGGCGATGTCGGGCGGCCCGACCTCGTGGCGGCCGTGGGGCTGACACCGGCCGACATGGCCGCGACCCTGCACGACTCGCTGTGGTCCAAGCTCATGCCGCTGCCCGACGCGACCGAGGTCTGGCCCGGGCACGGCGCCGGGTCACTCTGCGGCAAGAACCTGTCGAGCGAGCGCACGTCCACCATCGGCCATCAGCGCGCCACGAACCACGCCCTGCAACCGATGAGTCGCGAGGCGTTCGTGACGATGATGACGGCCGAGCTCCCCGATCAGCCGCGCTACTTCGCGATGGACGCCCGGCTCAACCGCCAGGGTCCGAGCGCCCTCGCGGACCTTGCCGATCCCGCGCCGCTGAGCCCGGACGCGCTTGCCGCGCACCAGCTCGCGGGCGCCACCGTGCTCGACGTGCGCCCCGCGGCCGACTACGGCGCGGGGCACGTGGCCGGCGCGATCAACATCGGGCTGGGAGGCCAGTTCGCATCCTGGGCGGGGACGCTCCTCCCGCTGGACGCGCCGATCGTGCTGGTGGCGGCGAACGCGGACGAGGTGGCCGAGGCCCGCATGCGGCTGGCGCGCGTCGGCCTCGAGAACGTCACGGGCGTGCTCGACGGCGGGATGGGCGCCTGGATCGCGGCCGGCCGGCCGGTGGCCACGACGCCGCAGGTGAGCGTGGACGAGCTCGCGCGCCTGCTGGCCGCCGGAGACGACATCGCGGTGCTGGACGTTCGGCGCCCGGGCGAGCTGGCCGCCGGACGGGTGCCCGTGGCGCGCCACGTGTCCCTGGCGGAGCTCGAGCGCGCGGGGACCGGCCTCGATCCCTCGCGGCCGGTCGCCATCATCTGTGGCTCCGGCTACCGGTCGTCGGCGGCCGTCGGCATCCTCGAGCGAAACCGCTTCCTGGACATCCGGAACGTCGCCGGGGGGACCACCGCGTGGCTCGCGGCGGGGCATCCCGCCACGCGCGGCTGAAGCGGCCAGGCGCCTCGCCCGCGGTCCGGGGGACGCCGGAGCCCGCGAGAACGGCGCGTTCGGATCTCCGAACGCTCGCCCGAGGACCCTGCAAGCCTTGCCGTTTCCGGGACTTGGGTGAAACAATCGAGGCCCTTTGACCCTGGGACACGGCAAGGTTCCGGGGCCAGCCCCGTCGAGGCTTCCGATGCAGGTCCTCCGCCGTTTCCTGACGATCACCGCCGCCGCGGCGCTCCTCTGCGGAGCGCTGCCCGCCCGCGCCGTGGACACCGACTGCGCCAACGGCATCGACGACGATGGCGATGGCTTCACGGACTGCTTCGACGCGGCCTGCCAGTTTCCGTTCACGCAGCCCGACCGCGACGGCGACGGCCCGGCCGACATCTGCGACAACTGCCCGGATGACGTGAACCCGGCGCAAGAGAACCTGGAGCTGCTCTATCTCGAGGACTTCGAGAGCGGCCCGGGCGGCTGGACCTCGATGTTCCTGTCCTTCGCCGATCCGAGCGCCGTGAACACCTGGCGCGTGGACTCCGTCGCGTGCGACGCCACGGCGCTGGGATCGTCGGCGCTGGTCGCGGACGGCAACGGCTGCGCCTTCGGGGGCCTGGAGCAGAGTCTCGTGGTCAGCCCGCCGGTCTTCATTCCGGCGCAGGCGACCCTCCTGACCGCGGACGTGTTCGCGCTCGACGAGCTCGGGGAGTGCTTCACCAGCCCGACCTTCGACAAGAAGGAGATCGGCATCTCGACCGACGGCGGCGCCACGTGGACGGTGCTCAACGACTGCACGACGCTCGTGAGCTTCACGGGGATCTGGGAGTCCGTTTCCCACGACATCTCGGCCTTCGCGGGCATGACCGTCACCATTGTCTTCGCCTACGACACGATCGACACGCTGATCGGCCACACCTTCGCCATCGACAACGTGGCGGTCCACGGCCCGGGCGACTCGTTCGGCGACGCGTGCGACAACTGCCCGCTCGTCGCCAACGAGTCGCAGGCCGACTTCGACGGCGATGGTCTCGGCGACGCCTGCGATCCCGATTCTGACAACGACGGCATCCTCGACGACGGCGACGGCAGCGGCGTGGCCGGCGACGCGCCCTGCGTGTTTGGCGCGACGGCGGGTTGCGACGACAACTGCCGGTTCCTCGTGAACCCGGGCCAGGAGAACGCCGACGGCGACGCCCTCGGCGACGCCTGCGATCCCTGCCCGACCTCGGCCTTCGACAACGACGGCGATGGGATCTCGGACGGGTGCGACAACTGTCCCGCCACGCCGAACCCCACGCAGGACGACGGCGACGGCGACGCCGTCGGCGACGCCTGCGACAACTGCCTGGCCGTCGCCAACGGCGCCCAGGGCGACCTCGACTCCGACGGCCGAGGCGACGCGTGCGACAACTGCCCGGCCGCCGTGAACCCCGGCCAGCTCGACACGGACGGCGACGGCCGCGGCGACGCCTGCGACAACTGTCCCTTCGCTCCGAACGCCGGACAGGCGGACACCGATGGCGATGGCGCCGGCGACGCCTGCGACACCTGCCCGGCGCTCCCGAACCCCGCGCAGACCGACACGGACGGCGATGGCCGCGGCGACGCGTGCGACATCTGCCCGTCCGTGCCCGATCCGGCGCAGCTCGACTCGGACGGCGACGGCCGCGGCGACGCCTGCGACAACTGCCCGACCGCGCCCAACGGCACGCAGACGGACACGGACCTCGACGGCCGCGGCGACCAGTGCGACAACTGCCGCTTCGCCCCCAACTTCAACCAGCTCGACACCGACGGCGATGGCCCGGGCGACGCCTGCGACAACTGCCCGTCGGTCGCGAACCCGGGACAGGCGGACGGCGACCTCGACGGCAGGGGCGACGCCTGCGACAACTGCATCGCGCGCGCGAACCCCGGCCAGGCGGACGCCGACGGCGACGGCATCGGCAACCCCTGCGACAACTGTCCGAACCTGGCCAATCCGCTGCAGGCGGATGCGGACGGCGACAACCGCGGCGACGGCTGCGACAACTGCCCGACGGTCGCCAACACGAACCAGGCGGACGCCGACGGCGACGGTTACGGCGACGCCTGCGACAACTGCCCCGGCGCCGCCGCGGACAGCGACAACGACAACATCTGCAACGCGGCCGACAACTGCCCGCTGACGTTCAACCCCGGCCAGGAAAACGCGGATGGCGACTCGCGCGGCGACGCCTGCGATGTCTGTCCGTGCGACGCGCTGGACGTGGACGCGGACGGCGACGGCATCTGCAACTGCGTGGACAACTGCCCGTCGGTCGCGAACCCGTCACAGGCTGACGCGGACGGCGACGGCGCGGGCAACGCCTGCGACAACTGCCCGGCGGCCAACCCCGGTCAGGCGAACGCCGACGGCGACTCGCGCGGCGACGCCTGCGACAACTGTCCGCTCGTGGCCAACTCGAACCAGCTCGACACGGACGGCGACGGCCGGGGCGACGCCTGCGACAACTGCCTCTTCGTGCCGAACCCCGCGCAGGCCGACGCCGATGGCGACTCGCGCGGCGACGCCTGCGACAACTGCCCGACCGTCCCGAACGTCGGCCAGGCCGACGCCGACGCCGATCTCGTGGGCGATGCCTGCGACAACTGCCCCGCGGCGCGCAACACGTCACAGGCGGACCAGGACGCCGATGGCCGCGGCGACGCGTGCGACGGGTGCCCGGCCAACGCGGATCCCACGCAGGCGGACACGGACGGCGACGGGCGCGGAGACGCCTGCGACAACTGTCCGCAGCGCATCAACCCCACGCAGTCCGATCTCGATGGCGATGGCGCGGGCGACGCCTGCGACAACTGCCGCGACGCCGCCAACCCTGGCCAGCAGGATGACGACGGCGACGGCACCGGCAACGCCTGCGACAACTGCCCGAGCCTGAGCAACCCCAACCAGTTCGACGCGGACGGCGATGGTCTCGGCGACGCGTGCGACGCGTGCCCGCTGGTGGCCGATCCCCTGCAGCCCGATCGCGATGGCGACGGCTTCGGCGACGGCTGCGACAACTGCCCCTCGATTCCGAATCCCACGCAGGCGGACGTGGATCGCGACGGCGTGGGCGATCCCTGCGATGCCTGCCCGAACGATGTCGGCCCCGACACGGATGGCGACTTCGTCTGCCCGTCGGTGGACAACTGCCCGTCCATCCCCAACCCGGGCCAGGAGAACGCGGATCGTGACGCTCTCGGCGATGCGTGCGATGCCTGCCCGCTCGACGCCGCCAACGACGTGGATGGCGACGGCCTGTGCGCCAACCAGGACAACTGCCCGCTCGTGTTCAATCCGGGTCAGGGCAACGCCGACGGCGACGCCCTGGGCGATGCCTGCGATCCCTTCCCCAACGATCCGTCCAACGGGCTGGACTCCGACGGCGACGGCTTCGCCGACTCGACCGACAACTGCCCGCTCACGCCCAACGCCAGCCAGGTGGATTTCGACGCGGACGGCCGCGGCGACGCGTGCGACAACTGCGTCCAGTTCGCGAACCCCGGCCAGGAAGACCTCAACGGGAACGGCCGCGGCGACGCGTGCGACTTCAAGTACGGCGACGTCGCGCCGGCCGGATCTCCGAACGGCGTCGTGGATGTCGGCGATGTCGTGCGGCTGCTCCGCTTCGCGGTCAGCCTCGAGTTCCCGACGCCCGGCGATGTCAACCGCGGCAACGTCGCGCCCGCGACGATCGTTCAGGCCGGCCCGCCCACGCTCTACGATCCGACGCTGGTGCCGCCGCGTGGCATCGACATCGCCGACGCGGTGCTCGCCCTGCGCGTCTCCGTGGCGCTCGCGGCGTTCACGGATCCGCGGTAGCTCGGGACCGTGAACGAGCCCGCCGCCCCGCGCCGGCGCGGCTGCCTCGGCACCCTCTTGCGCGGCTGCCTCGGCTGCGCGGGCATCCTGGTCGTCCTGGCGATCGTGCTGGCGGCGCTGGCGCTCATCAAGCGTCCGGGCCCGCCGGATCCGGGGACGCGCACGGCCGAGCCGCAGGCGGCGCTGACCGGACGCGGGCGCATCGTTCTCGAGATGGAGGCGGGCGCCTTCCGCATCGAACCCGCCGAGGCGGGGACGGCTCCCCGGGTCGTGGCCTCGATGGACGACGCGACGCATCAGCTCGAGCAGATCCACTCGACGGGCGGCGACGGCTGGGAGTGGCACGTGCGCTTCGGCCTGCGCACGGGCGTGATCGGCACGCTGCTGGCCGGCAAGCGAGAACCCGCGACGGTCGTCGTTTCGCTGCCGAAGGATCTGCCGCTGGATCTCGAGGTGCGCGCGCGGCGCGGGAACTCCGACATCGAGCTCGGCGGCCTCGCGCTCGAGCGCGTGGACCTGCGCCTCTCGACCGGCAACCACCGCGTCACGTTCAGCGAGCCGACCCGCGATCCGCTGTCGTCCCTGGTCGTTCATGCGTCCACGGGGAACACCGTCATCAGCCGCATCGGCCAGGCGTCGCCGGCCCTCACGAGCCTGACGCTGCGCGCGGGCGACCTCGCGGCGGATCTCAGCGGCGCGTGGCGCGCGCCCGCGACGGTGGACGTGAACTTCCGCATGGGCGGCGTCGTGCTGACGGCGCCGGACAGCGTGCGGCTGGCGCGGGGGCGCACCGACGTGTCGGCGGCGTCGGCCGAGTTCCCGCCCATGCCGGCGGCGACGGACGAGCCGGCCGGCCCCGAGGTGCGCCTCGATGTCGAGGGCCGCTTCGGCAACGTCCGCCTCGAGCGCCGCACCCCCGCGCGCTGAACCGCGAGCGCCTCTCTGGCATGCTCGGCGCGTGGACACCCTGATCCTCCGCGCCAGCGACTTCCTCGACCACGATCCCGGCCCGCAGCACCCCGAGCGCGCGGGCCGGCTCCTCGCCGTCCACGCCGACCTCGACGAGAACGCGGTGCCGGCGACGGCGTTCGAGCATCCTCGCGCGGCCTCGAGCGCCGAGATCGAGCGCGTGCACTCGCGCGCGCATCGCTCGCGCATCGCGGCGACCGCGGGGCTCGCGCGCGTGCAGCTCGACCCGGACACGGCGACGAGCCCCCGCTCGCACGAAGCGGCGCTGCTGGCGGCGGGCGCGGCCCTGGTCGCGACGGAGCGGGTCGTCGCTGGCGAGGCGGCCGGGTCGTTCGCGCTCGTGCGTCCTCCGGGACATCACGCGCTGCGCGACGCCGCCATGGGGTTCTGTCTCTTCAACAACGTCGCGATCGCCGCCGAGCACGCGGTCGCGGAGCTCGGCTGCCGGCGCGTGCTGATCCTCGACCCCGACGTGCATCACGGCAACGGAACGCAGGCGGCGTTCTGGGGGCGGCGCGACGTGCTCTACGTGTCGAGCCACCGCTTCCCGTTCTATCCGGGCACGGGCGACGTGGACGAGATCGGCGAGGGCGACGGCGCGGGGTTCACGATCAACCTGCCGCTGCCCGCGGGCGCGACGGACTCGGACATCCTGCACGCGTACCGCGAGGTCGTGGCGCCCGTCGTGAACGCGTGGGAGCCGGATCTCGTGCTCGTGTCCGCGGGCTTCGACACGTGGGCCTGGGATCCCATGGGCGGCATGCTCATGACGGCGCCGGGCTACCGCGCGATGTTCGATCTCTTCGCGTCATGGGCGACCGCGCACGGCCGCGGACGCATCGCGGCCGTGCTCGAGGGCGGGTACAACCTCAGCGGCGTGGTCGCCGGCGTGCGCGCGACGCTCGAGGCGTTCACCGGAGCGCCGGTCGCCGAGCCCCTCGTCGAGACCGACCCGAGCCCCGCCGCCCGTGCCTGCGTCGCGCAGGCCCGCCAGCACCTCGCGCCCTACTGGCCGTCCCTGGGCTGATTCACCCGCCACGCGGCCTTGCCGCGCCTCAGGCCGACGTGAACTCGGAGGTGGCGGCGGTGCGCAGGGAGGGGTCGGTCAGGATGTCGAGCGTCGTCCGGGCCATCGCCTTGGCGGCGGCGATCATCGCGTCGGCGCCCCGGTCCGAGCCCGCCGCCGCGGCGAAGGCATGCTCGTGGCACAGCGTCTCGCCCGCGTCGCAGATGGCGATGTACGGGTGAATGGACGGCACGACGTGGCTGACATCGCCCATGTCGGTCGAGCCCGCGCCGACCGACGCATCGCCCTCCCGCGGGGAGCGCCCCAGCGCGCCGAGATGCGAGCCGAACACCCGCGCCAGCGCCATGTTGTTGCGCATGTCGCGATATCCCTCGCGGCGCGAGAGCTCGACCCGCACGCCGCACGCCATCGCCGCGCCCCGCGCGCACCGGTCCACGATCTCCTGGACGCGGGCGAGCTCCGGCAGCGTGAGAGCCCGCACCGAGAACTCGCAGGCGGCGTGTTCGGGGATGATGTTCACCGCCTGGCCCCCGTCCGTCACGAAGCCGTGCACGCGGACGCCGTCGCGGAAGTGAACGCGCTGCGAGTCGATCAGCCGGAAGGTCTCGAGGCACGCCGTGAGCGCCGAGCGTCCCTCGTGCGGCGCCGCCGAGGCATGCGAGGGCTTGCCCGTGAACCGCATGGTGATCCACGAGCTCGCGAGGGCCGGATGCGCCATCAGGTCGCGATCGAACGGATGGAACATCATCGCCGCCGTCGCGCCCTCGAACGCGCCCTTCTCGATGAGCCGGATCTTGCCGCCTCCGCCCTCCTCCGCCGGCGTGCCCAGCAGCTCCACCGTCCCGGACAGCGCGGCGCCGTGACGCGCGAGCGCCACGAACGCGCCGACCGCGCCCGCCGCGATCAGGTTGTGCCCGCAGGCGTGCCCGATCTCGGGCAGCGCGTCGTACTCGGCGCAGATCACGACCCGTGGCCCGTCGCCGGTGCCGGCGCGCGCGCGCAACGCGGTCGGGAAGCCCAGCAGCTCGCGCTCCACGGGCACGTTCGCCAGGGCAGCGACATCGTCGGCGATCCAGCCCGCCGCGCGATGTTCCTCCCACCGCAGCTCGGGATGCGCGTGAATGCGCCGGGAGAGGTCCACTAGCCGCGGACGGATCTCGTCCACGGCGGCGTCGAGGGCAGCGTGCGTGAGCGTCATGGCCGCCGAGCATGAACCAGGCGGCGCTCCCGCGCTAGTGTCGGGACACTGGCGTGCATTCGCCCACCGACTCGGGCAAGATCGCGCTGGAGCACGGACCATGATTGACCACGTCACGCTGGATGTCTCTGATCTCGCGTGCAGTCGCGCCTTCTACCAGCAGGCGCTGGCCCCGCTGGGCTGGAGCCTCGTGGCGGACTGGCCCGAGGGCTGCGGCTTCGGCCTCGCCCGCGGCGGCCCGACGCTGTGGCTGCGCGCCGAGGGCGCCCGGTCCGGCCCGCTGCACATCGCCTTCCGCGCCGGCGATCACGAGGCCGTTCACGCCTTTCACGAAGCCGCGCGCGAGGCGGGCGGCCGTGACAACGGACCGCCCGGTCCCCGCGACTACCACGCGCACTACTACGGCGCGTTCGTGCTCGATCCCGACGGCAACAACGTCGAGGCGGTCTGCCACGAGCCCGTCGAGGAATGACGGTCCTCCGCGGGCGCCGCTCGGAGGGACTCGTGGCGATCCTGGCCGGGCTGGCGGCTGCCGGTCTCTACGTTTCGACGCTCACGGCTGACAACTCGTTCGACGCGGTGATCTTCGCGTCGTTCGTGGAGCGCGCCGCCGCGAGCGGTCCGATGTTCCTCGAGTTGTTCCAGCCGCAGCACGTCGCGCACCTGCCGCTGGCCACCGCCCTCACGCTGGCGCTGCACGCGGCGGGCGCCCCCGTCGGCGGCCTCCTCGTCCTTCAACTGATGGCGGCCATCGCCGGGGGGTGCGCCGTCGCGCTGTTCGTCGCGTGCCTGCGGCCTCACGCTGGCCTTCCGCTGGCGCTGGCCGCATCGGCGAGCTGGGCCGTCGCCTCGGGCACCTGGTTCTTCGCGACCGAGGGCGAGACGAACCTGCCCGCCATCGCCCTCGCGCTCGCCGCCATCCCGCCAGCCCTCCGGCTGCTGGGCGACGACGCCCGCGGCCGCACCATCGTCGCGGCCGGCGCGTGCCTCGGTCTCGCCTGCGCGTTTCACCTGACGCTCGGCACGCTGTGGATCGCGTTGCTCGTGATCGCGTGCGCGCGCGGACGCGCGCGGCGCGTCGTGATGGCTCTCGCGGTGGCCTCCATCGTGCTCGCCTGCGCGTACGTTCCGCGAGTCATGATGCTGATGGAGACCGGCGCCCCGTGGAGCGCGGCCGATCTCGTCACGTTCACGGCCGAGGCGCCCGGCGGCGCCTACCTGCTGCGGAGCGGCTTCACGCCCTGGGCCGAATGGCTGGGCCTCGTTCACGGCGCGGGCCCCGGCCCGTCCGCGATCGCGCGCGTCGGCCAGGCGCTCCCGTGGCTCTGGCTCGTTGCCGGCGCCGTCGCGATCGCGCGGAGACGGATGGACGCCCTCGCGCAGCTCGCGGGAACGTGGTTCTTGCTGACGCTCGCGCTGTACGCGGCGTGGGCCAATCCCACCGACTTCGAGTTCCAGGTGTTCCTCACGACACCGCTCACGCTGCTGGGCGCGGCGTCGCTCGCGCGTCTCGCGCGCCGCGAACCGGCGGCCCGCGAGCCGCGCCGATCGCTCGCGATCGCGGGCATGGTCGGCGCGCTCGCCGCGTGCTCGGCCGTCGCCGCGTGGACGCACCTCATCCGCGATGGCCTGAGCGTCGAGAAGAACCCCTTCCGCGCCCTCGCGTCCGTGGTCGAGGAGGCCGCGGGCGAGGACGACTGCGTGCTCGTGACCGGAGCGTCGGGCACGCGCGCCCCGGTGTACGTGGCCTACTTCGCGGGCAGGCGGACGATCATCCCGGAACTCACCTTCGGCAGCCGCATCTCGAGCAGCGAGTCCCTGCGCCGCATGGAGGCGCGCGTGGACGCCCAGTGCGGCGCCCGCGGGACCCTCTTCGCGACGCCAGACGTGGTGGAGCCACTCGCGGCGGATCAGCCGCGGCCCGCGTGGGATCACGACGCCGTGCGATCCTGGGCACGCGATCGCGCGCCCCGCGTGGCCGCGCGCGACGAGACGACGGGCCGGCCCCTCCTTTACGCGCTCGAGCGCGCGCCCCGCGCCGCGCCACCGGCCAGCCCCGTCCCGCCGCCCGAAAGGCCGACGGATCGCGATACCCTCGGGCCATGAATCCGCGCCGCGTGGCGGCTCCGGCCATCGTGCTGATCGCCGGGAGCCTGGCTCTCCTCCCGCCGGCGGGCGCGCTGCCTGCCGGCGCGCGCGTCGCCCTCGCGCTGGCTCTCGGCGCCGCCGCCGTCGCCTTGCTCGGGTGGCGTGACGCGGCCGTCAGCGCCGCGCGCGAGAGAGAGGCGCGGCAGGCCGCGGCCCCTGGCTCGGACGACGCTGGCGCCGCCCCTCCCGCGAGTCCCGAGCCGCCGCCAGCGCGCGCCGCGGAGCCACCGGCCAGCGGCCCCGATCGCGATCGCGAGCGCAAGCCCGCCGGCGCCGAATCGCTCCTGCCGCGACGCCTCGTGCGCGCGGCCGCACACGAGATCAACAACCAGCTCACAGCCGTGCTCGCGCAGGCGGACCTGCTCGCGCCTCGCGTGGCGGACGAGCCCATCGCGAGCGGTCACGTCGAGCGGATCCGCAGCGCTTCCGAGCGCATGGTCCGCCTCGCGCGCCACCTGCTGGACCTGGGCGCGACGGGCGAGCTCGCGCCGGAGCCCCGATCGCTGGATGCCGCGCTGACCGAACTCGAGCCCATCCTGCGACACCTGGGCGGGACGCACGTGCGCGTGCAGACACGGGCCGGCGCGCCGGACACGCCGGTGCTCGCGCCCGCGGGCGCCATCGAGCGCGCCGTCCTCCTGCTCGTCCTGAGCGAGTACGCGGGCTCCACGGCCCCGGGCCGCGTCACGATCGAGACGCGCCCGGTCACGCTCGTGGACGCCAGCGCGCTGGCGCTCGGCCTTCGCGACGGAGCCTACCTGCAGCTCCGGGTTGCGTTGCGCCACGAACGTCCCGCCAGCGTGGATGAAGTCGGCGGCGGCAGCGACGACGACGCCGTCGCCGCCATGAAAGCGCTTGCGGCCAGCGGCGGGGGCGCGGTCGCGGTGACGTCGGAAGATGCGAGCACGCGCGTCGTCACGCTGTGGTGGCCCGCCGCCGCGACCGCGAGCCCATCCACCCTCGCGACGAGCGCGAGCGGCGAGACGGCCGCGCAGATCCTGCTCGTCGAGGACGAGCCGATGGTGAGGTCCTTCATCGCCGAGGCCCTCCGCCGCGAGGGACACCACGTGCTCGACGTGGCCGACGCGGAAGCCGGCGCCGCCGTTCTCGCGAGCGGCGTGCGCGTGGATGGGCTGATCACGGACGTGCGGCTGCCTGGCATGTCGGGACCGGCCCTCGTGCGTCATGCGCGCGATCTGCGCCCCGGTCTTCCCGCGCTCTACGTGACGGGGTTCGGCGGCGACGAGTCGCTCGTGCGCGGGAGCGGCGATGACGCGCCATGCCTGCTCAAGCCGTTCCGGGCGGCGGCGCTCGCCGAGGCGGTCGCCACGATGCTGAACCGCCCGAGCGGCACGGCGTGAACCCTCCGCCGATCGGCCCGTCGGCCGTCCCCGGACGGGCGGCGCGGCGCCGACCGGTCGTCGCCGTCCTGGCCCTGGCGGGAATCGCGGGACTCGCCATCGCGGCCACGGCCATGCGGACCGATCTGTCGCCCGCAGGCGACCCCCCGCCCGAGGGCTGGGCCGCCTTGCGGGCCGCCAGCGACCACGCGACGTCGTCGGCCTGCGTCCCGTGCCATCCCGACCACCACGCCTCGTGGGCGCGAACGCATCATGCGGCCATGACGCGCGATCCCTTGCCCGAGAACATCGCGGCGCCGTTCGACGGACGCCCGCTGACGTTCCTCGGGACGACCACCGTGCCCACGCGGGAGGGCGATCGCTTCTTCCTCGAGACCCGGCATCCCGTCACGGGATCGCGGGCGAAGCTCGCCGTCGCGCGCGTGACCGGTTCGCGGCGCATGCAGCAATACCATGCGCGGATCGGCGATCGGTTCGTGCGCCTTCCCGTGGCGTGGTCCATCGCGGAGCAGCGCTGGTTCCACCTGGACGAGGCCTTCTTCGAGGGGCCCGGCGCCGGCTTCAACGATCTCGCCACGGCGTGGGACATGAACTGCATCTTCTGCCACACCGTGAAGGCCGATCCGGGCCTCGCCGCCGATGGATCGCTGGCCTCCCGGTCCGCCGAGCTCGGCATCGCCTGCGAGTCCTGTCACGGCGCCGCCGAAGAGCATGCCCGCCGCATGCGCTCGCCCTTGCGTCGCATGCTCTTCCACCTCACGCCGGACGCCGACCCCACGCTCGTGAACCCGGGCACGCTCCCGCAGGAGCGGAGCGTCCAGGTGTGCGGCCACTGTCACGGCCAGCGCGTGCCGTCGGACGTCGAGCGCGCGGAGGACATCTTCCGCAGCGGCGACCCCTACGTGCCGGGCGAGGACCTGTCCCTCACGTGGTCGCCCATCTTCCGCGACACGACCGTCATGGACCTCAACTTCGCGCCGCGCTTCTGGCCCGATGGCTCGCCGCGCCTGACGGCTTACGAATACCAGGGGCTGCTGCGCTCCCCGTGTTACCGCGACGGCGACATGACGTGCGTGTCCTGCCACTCGATGCACGCCGGCGATCCCGCGGGACAGATCCGGCCTGACCTCACGCCGGATCAACTCTGCGGGCAATGTCACGCGAGCGTCGCGGAGCGCGCCGCGGAGCACGCGGGGCATCCGGCGGACTCGAGCGGGGCGCGCTGCGTCGCGTGTCACATGCCGCCGGTCGTCTACGGCGTCATGAGCTGGCATCCGACGCATGAGGTCAGCTCGCCGGATCCGGCCCGGGGCCTCGCGCACGACACCCCGGACGCGTGCACGACCTGCCACGTCGGCCGGACGCCGGCATGGGCCGATCGCGAGACGCGGCGGCTGTGGCCCGGCGCGCCGCGCGAGGAAGCCGGGCCGGACGCGCGCCGTGACGAGCCCGCGATGGCGCGCGCGCTGTTCGCGGGTGACGCCGTGCGCCGCACGCACGCGGCGTGGCGCCTGGGCGAGCCGGATCCGCCGGAGCGCGCCGTGCGCGCGCTCGCGATCCCGCTGCTGGCGGAGGCCCTGCTCGACACGCACGCGAGCGTCCGCCGGGCGGCCGCCATGTCGCTGCGGAACCTGACGGGACGGACGGACATCCCGAATGCTCATGACGCCATGGAGTCGCGCGACCGCATGCGGCGCGAGCTGCAAGCGACGCCCGTCGCCGGGCAGCTCGACGCGTGGCCCGTGAAGGACGGCTCCCTTGACCGCGAGGTGATCACCCGATGGACAGAATCCCGTGAAGAGCTCCCCTTCCACGTCGGCGAGTGAACGCCCGGAGGGCGGCGCGCCGGCCCGCCCCTGGGGTCTGGCGATCGGCCTGCCGGGCCTGCTGTTCTGGCTCGTCACCGGCCTGGGTCTCGAGTCCCTGCACGCGTTCAAGGAGCCGGCCTACCTGCTGGATCCGGTGCGCCGTCTCATGTGGACGCTCGCGCACGCGCACGGAACGCTCCTGTCGGCGATCGCCCTGCTTCTCGCGCTCGTGGTGCTGCCCCGCGTCGGCGCATCGCCGCGGCTGCGGCGCCACGCGGATCGGCTGTTCGCCTCGGGAGCCGTGCTGCTGCCGCTGGGCTTCCTGATCGGCGGCGCCTGGCATCCCGAGGGCGATCCCGGCCCCGGCATCTTCCTCGTCCCGGCCGGCGCCCTCGCCTGCATCGCCGGTCTCGCGCTCGCGTGCGTCGCCACGTTCCGCGGGCGCGGCCCTTCGACGGGAACCGACGCCTGAGCGCGTCGTGCGCCGTGACGGACCTCGCCATGGTTCAGCGAGGGTTGCTCTCGGGCAGCCGCGTCAGCGCTGCGGTCGTTCGCCGAGGGTGATGGCGACCTCGAGACGCTCGTTGCCGCGCAGGACGGTGGCCTTCACGGTTTCGCCAGCGCCGATCTGCGCGAGGCGGCCCGAGAGCTGGCGGGGGTTGATGGACTGGCCCGCGAGCGTGAGCAGGATGTCGCCCGCTTGCAGGCCCGCCTTCGCGGCCGGCCCGTCCGGTGGCAGGCCGCGCACGGAGAGGCCTTCTTCATCGTGCAGGCCCAGGCGCTTGCGATCCTCGGCCTCGACGCTGCCGGGGAACATGCCGATCCAGCCGGGCTTCGGACGGGCGACGACGATCTCGACCGGCGCGCCGCCCCGCTCCACGACGAGGGTCGCCGTCGAGCCCGGCTCGATGCCCTTGAACGCCTGGCCCACGCCCGCGGGCTCCTGCAGCGGCACGCCGCCGAACGCCGTCAGGACGTCGCCCGCCGCGAGACCCGCCTGCGCGGCGCGGGACGCTTCTTCGACCTCGGCGACGAGCGCGCGCCGGAGGCCCGCGTCGTCCACATCAACGCGCGCGGCGATGCCGAGCCACGGCACGTGGTGCACGAAGCCGGGCGTCGCGGGCGCGTTCGCGAGCGCGCGCAGGAGCCGCTCCTCGGCCTCGACCAGGCGCGCCATGCGCGGATAGTCCAGCTTCTCGGCGTGGTCGCCCTGGCGGTGGTAGTCCTCGTGCGTTCCGGTGAAGAAGAACAGGAACGGCACTTCCTTCTGGTAGAACGGATCGTGATCGCTCGCGCCGAAGTACGTCTTGCCCGCGTACTCGAGGTTCAGTCCGAGACCCGCCGTGGCGGCCTCCACCATCGCTCGCAAGCCATGCGCGTGACCATCGCCATGGACCTCGACCGGCTTGTCTTCGTTGCGACCGAGCATGTCGTTGTTGAGCATGAAGACCAGCTTCTCGCGGGGCAGGATCCCCTCGTTCACGAGATGCCGGGAGCCGAGCAGGCCCTTTTCCTCGGCCGAGAACGTCGCGAACACGAGCGTCCGGCGGGGACGGTCGGGCGAGGCCGCGAAGCGCCGCGCGAGCTCGAGCACGGCGGACGTTCCGGAGGCGTTGTCGTCCGCGCCGTTGAAGATGCCGTCGCCCGTGGTCTCGTACATGCCGACGTGATCGTGATGGGCGCCGACGACGATCCACTCGTCCTTGAGAACGGGATCGGATCCGGGTAGCACGCCGACGACGTTGCGCGCGGGCACGACCTCGGGCACGTCGCGTCGCGCGTACGACAGCGACGCGCGCGCGGCGAGGGAGCCGAAGCTCGCCGGACGCGCGCCCTCGTCGAGCGCGACCTGCATGGCCGTGAGGGAGATCCCCGTCGCGCGGACGAGCGCCTCGGCGACCGGGCGCGCGATCTGCATCGCCACCAGTGGACCGGTCGCGGCCGCGGGCTCGCTCGCGCCGGCCGGCGTCGCCGCGCCGCCCGGCGTCGCCGCGCTGCTCGGTGCCGCCGCCGGAGCGGGCGCCGGGCGCGCGGCCGCCGGTGGCGGCGTGGCGCCGGTCGCTGGCCGGGGGAGCCTGAGGCCCCCGCCCCAGCGCAGGTCGTCGCCCGGCTCGTGATGGAGCGGATCCGTGACGATGAGGAGGCCGGCCGCGCCGTGACGGCGCGCGTTCGCCCCCTTCTCGGCAAAGGCGGCGTGCGGCGTCGAGTCGAGCCCGCCGAACGGGCTGCTCGCGTCCATCTCGCGTGGCTCGTGGCGCAGGACCAGGGCGATCTTGCCCTCGACGTCGAGGCCCTCGTAGTCGTCCCACGCGTGCTCGGCGGACGTGATGCCGTAGCCCGCGAACACGACCTCGCCCTCGACGCTCGCCTCGTCGCTGAACTCGAACGGCCGGAACTCGGCTTCCGGCACCAGCGCCAGCGACGCGCCGCCGGTCGTGATCCTCACGCCGGTGCACGCGCGATCCACGCCGTCCCGCTCGAGCTCGAACGGGGCGAGCACGTCCGTCAGGCCGGGCAGCGGTTCGAGCCCGGCGGCTCGAAATCGCGCCGCGATGAAGTCCTCGGCCGCCATCACGTGCGGGCTGCCGACATCGCGGCCGCCTCGGTCGTCGGCCGCCAGCCACGCCACGTCCGCGCGCAGGCGAGCGACGACGCCGTCGAGGCGCAGGGCAGCGGGATCGGCGGCGGGAGGACCGGGAGTCACGGTGGCCAGGGCCGCGAGCGGCGCGACGAGGCCAAGAATCCAGAGGGTTCGGGGGCGCATGGGGCATCATCGCATGACGCGCCGCCGGACCGCTTCCCCCCATGGCGCAGCGTGATCCGCCGAGCGTCGCGGCGGGCGCCACCCGCTGCCACAGTATGATCCGTCATGCCACGGTCTCGAGTCGCCCCGGGCGCCCCTCGCCTCGCCGATCGCCTCGCCCGGGTCGCCGCGTGGCGGGTCGCGCTGATTGCTCTCGCGCTGGCGCCGGTCGCGCGCGCGGCGCCGGATAGCAGCGCGAAGGTCCGCACCGCGCCACGCCCCGCCTGGGTGGATCCCCTGCCGGTCCCTCCTTCCCCGCCCGGCGGGCGACGCGGCGGCGTGGACTACCTGCTCATCGAGGACCAGGTGCGGCTCGGGGCCGCTGGCGCCGAACACTGGGCGCGCCGGGTCCGCCAGATCACGGGCCTCGCGGGCCTGGACGCCGAGAGCCAGATCCAGGTGGACTGGGCTCCATCCCACGAATCGCTCACGCTCCATCGCGTGGCCATCTGGCGTGACGGCCGCGAGCTCGATCGCCTCGACGCGAGTTCCATCGAGGTGCTGCGCCGCGAGCCGGGCATCGAGGCGGCGCTGATCGATGGCGCGCTGTCGGCCCTCATCGTGATCGAGGACGTGCGCGTGGGCGACATCCTGGAGCACGAGTTCACGGTGGCCGGCAGCAATCCCGTCTTCGGCGATCGCTGGTTCGGGCACTTCAACCTCACGTGGGACCTGCCCGTGCGGCGGAGCGGCTTCCGCATGCTCTGGCCGGAGAGCGAACCGCTGTCCTGGCGTCACCCGCCCGACATGCCGCCCCGGCTGGCCTCAACCGCGGGGCAGCGCGAGGCGCGCTGGGTGCTGGACGACGTCGCCGCTCGCATCTCGGAGGGCGACGAGCCCTCGTGGGCCTCGCGCCCCGAGCTCGCTCTCTCGCAGTACGAGTCCTGGGACGACGTGCTGGACTGGGCGCAACCGCTCTACGCCGCTGGCGAGGCGCGGGGCGAGGTCGCGAACCTGGCCGCGCGCCTCGCGCAACAGGGCGACACGCTCGAGGATCGAGCCCTGGCCGCGCTGCGCTTCGTGCAGGATGAGATCCGCTACCTCGGGATCGAGCTCGGCACGGGATCGCATCGGCCGGCGGCGCCCGCGACGGTGCTCGCGCGGCGCTTCGGCGACTGCAAGGACAAGACGGTGTTGCTCGTCACGCTCTTGCGCGCCCTGGGCATCGAGGCCCACGCCGCCCTCGTCAGCAGCGACCTGCGGCAAGAGGTCACCGGCGAGCTTCCGTCGCCGGGCGCGTTCAATCACGTGATCGTCCGTGCCCGGCTCGACGGCCGCACGATCTGGCTCGACCCCACCATCTCCGGCCAGGGCGGCCGACTCAACGCGCGCCACGTTCCGCGGTACGGCGTGGCGCTCGCTGTGGACGAGGGCCCGGCGACGCTCGTCGCGATCGAGCCCTCGCCGGGCGACGCGCCGCGCGTGGACGTGGACGTCCGCTTCGTGCTCCAGGAGCCCGGCGGCGACGCGACGATGGTCGTGCGCACGACCGCGCGCGGCCGCGACGCGGATCTCATCCGCGCGACGCTCGAGGGCTCGAGCCTGGAGGCCGCCGGGCGCGACTACCTCGCCTTCTATCGCCGCGCGTACCCGGGCCTCGTGCCGCTCAGGCCGCTGGTGGTGCGCGACGATGACGCCGCCAACGTGTTGATGATCGAGGAGGCCTATGGCACGGCGGAGCTCTGGCAGGACGACGATGACGGCCTCGTCGCCGAGTTCCGCGTGCCCGAGATCGAGAGCCTGCTCGAGGAGCCCGCTACGGTCGAGCGCGAGCGGCCGCTGGCGCTCAACTACCCGCAGCATGTTCTCGTCCGGCTCGTGATCGAGTTGCCCGAGGAGTGGCCCGTCGCGCCCGTGGACGAGGAGCTTGAAGGCCCGGGCGCGCGCTTCCGCCGGCGGATTGACGCGCGAGGCTCGCGCATCGAGATCAACTGGGAGTGGCAGACCCTCCTGGACGCCCTGCCGCCCGGCGAAGCGCCGCGCCACGTGGATCTGTTGCGCGAGGCCTATGCCCGGACGGCCTTCCGGCTGGTGGCGGACCCCGCGGGCGAGCCGAAACCACAGGAGCCGGCCGCGCGGCCGCCGGACGGCGCGCGCGCTGCCGGCGGCGTCGCCGCGCTCGCGGAAGGGACGCCCAACTGGAGCGTCCTCGCGCTCATCGCCATGAGCGTCCTCGCCGGCGCCGTCGCCACGGTCAGTCTCTGCGCCTTCCGGAGCGCCCGGCCCGAGCCGGCCGCGGACGCGCCCCCGCCGGCGCCGCCGATGCTGGCCGCGGCCGCGGCCTTCGCGCTGATCGGCCTGGGCGCGACCCTGCGGTCGCTCGCGCTGCCCCTCGACAACGTCGCGTGGAGCCAGCTCACGCTTCCGGGATCGCCCGCCTACCACGCGCTCGCCGCGCCCGTGCTCCTGTCGCTGCTCGTCGCCGCCGTGCTGCTCCTCACGCTGGCGGCGGCTCTTCTCCCGCTGTGGCTGCTGAGACGGCGATCGTTCCCTTTCGTTCTGGCCGTGGTCGCCATCGGATGGACCGATCTCGAGCTGGCCCGCGCTGGCCTCGCGCGGCTCATGCCGGCGGTGGTGCCGGCGGCCTGGCCGTGGCCCGCGATCGCGTTCCTGGGCGTGGCCGCGGCCACGAGCCTCTTGCTCCTGACCACGCGACGCGCGCGCGAAGCGTTCGTCACGTGACGCCCGGGGCGCGCGCCCGCGGCCGCGGCGCGGTACGCTCGGGGCTCCACCCGCGCCGTTCAGCCCTGCTCCCCCAGGAGGCCACGCGATGAGTTCGACCCCGCCCCCCTCCCTGATCGTGTCGCGCGATCCGAGCGACGGTTCCATCGTCGGGCAGACGGCCGCGTCCACGCCCGATCAGGTGCGCGAGGCCGTGGCGCGCGCGCGCGCCGCGCAGGCGGCCTGGGCGGCGCTGCCCTTCGAGGATCGCGCCGCGCGCGTCGCGCGGGCGCAGGCGCCGCTCGAGGCGGCGGCCGAGGAAATCGGCTCCCTCATCCATCGAGAGATGGGCAAGCCGCTCGATCAGGCGATCGGCGAGGTCCGGGGCGCCGCGGGCAGCATCCCGGCGCAGATCGACATGGCGCGACGGGCGGTGGCGCCGCAGGTGTTCCGCGAGGGCGCGGACGAGACCACGCTGCGTCACGATCCGCTCGGCGTGGTCGCCGTCATCACGCCGTGGAACTTCCCCGCCTGGATGGCGGCGACGCTCCTGCACCCCGCGGTCCTGACCGGCAACGCGGTCGTCCACAAGCCGAGCGAGAAGACGCCGCTGGCGGGACGGCGCTTCGCCGAGGTGATCGCCGCCGAACTGCCGCCGGGCGTGCTCGAGATCCTCGATGGCGCGGGCGATGTGGGACGCGAGCTCGTGGACGCCGACGTCAACATGGTGGCCTTCGTCGGCAGCCAGGTGACGGGGCGCGCCATCATGGCCGCCTGCGCGAAGAACCTGAAGCGACTCGTGCTGGAGCTAGGCGGCAAGGACCCCATGGTCGTGCTGGCGGACGCCGATCTCGAGAAGGCCGCGCAGTACGCCGCGAACAACGCGTTCCGCAACTCCGGGCAGGTCTGCGTCGCGGTCGAGCGCATCATCGTGGAGCGCCCGGTCGCCGAGGAACTCGAGCGCCGCATCGTCGCCCTCGCGCGGGACTTCGAGATCGGACCGATGGCCGACGCCACGCAACTCGAGAAGGTGCGCGCCCAGGTGGACGACGCTCGCAAGGCCGGCGCGCGGGTGCTGGTGGGCGGGGAGCCGCGCGGCGGGTCGGGGTGCTTCTACCCGCCGACGGTCATCGCGGGCATCACGGACGACATGGTGATGGCGCGCGAGGAGACGTTCGGGCCGGTCGCGGCGATTCGCGTGGTGGACGACGCCGAGGAGGCCGTGCGGGTGGCGAACGCGACGGAGTACGGCCTCGGCGCCACCGTGTGGACCGCCGATCCGGCGAGGGGCGAGGCCATTGCCGGGCGCTTGCAGGCCGGCATGATCGGCGTGAACCGCGGGATTCGCGGCGTCGGCGACTCGCCG
Organism: uncultured Thermoanaerobaculia bacterium; assembly: GCA_964613915.1. GTDB lineage: Bacteria > Acidobacteriota > JBCCFW01 > JBCCFW01 > JBCCFW01 > CAZTIW01. Next base: position 6,617 of record CAZTIW010000033.1, on the reverse strand, counting down.
TGGGTGGGCGCGCGACAGTCCGGCTTCGGGTTCACGGGATCCGTCGAGGGCACGCGCTCGTTCACGCAGGTCCGGACCATCACGCGGCGCGTCGGGTGACGCTCAGGGCGTCGCGGGCGTCCACGTCGCGCTGGTGAGCTTCCAGCCATCGGGCGTCTTGCGCGCGCCGATGTCCATGTCGAGGACCTCCTTGCGCGGCACGAGGTCGCTCATGCCGCCGAAGCTCGACGGCGTCCCCGTGGCGACCATCCGGAACCGCGCGCGGGCGCTGTCGCCGCGCCGGTTGATCTCGAGGTCGCGGATCTCGATGTCGAGGGCGCGCCACGCCAGGAAGTACTGCCGCGCGAGCGTCACGACCGCCGTCTTGTCGGTGCCGTCGGAGCCGGTGAACGCGTCCGCGAGAAGCTTGCCGAGGTCGTCGGCGTCGCGATCCTCGGCCGCCGCCTCCACGCGCTGAAGGAGCTGCTCGACCGGGTCGCGCTCCACGCACGCCGTCAGCCCCATGCCGAGGACCGCGGCAAGCAGGACCGCTCCGAGCCCAGGCACGCATCGCATGCCCCAGCATGCCAGACGCCCACCCAACGGCCCCGCCCCTTCCCCTCCCACCCCCTCCCAAATCATCAGGTATTGGGGTCTGACCCCAATTTGCGCTCCAGTTTGCGCTCATCACAGATGCCCACCCAACGGTGCCGCCCCTTCCCCACCCGCCCCCTCCCGAATCATCAGGTATTGGGGTCTGACCCCAGTTTGCGCTCGCCGCGGTCCGGGGCCTGGGGCGTGCGTTCGGCGGCGGGTGCCGTCACGCGCGGCGGGCTGAGTGGAGGGCGGCGAGGGCGCGCTGGCGGGCGAAGGCGTGGTCCACGATGGGGTGCGGGTAGACGCGCCCCAGGCGCACGCCGGCGGCCGAGAGCACGGCGTCGCTCGCGGACCAGGGAGCGTGCAGCGCGCGATCGGGCAACGCCGCGATCTCGGGCACCCAGCGCCGCACGTACGCCCCGCGCGCGTCGAACTTGCGACCCTGAACGACCGGGTTGAAGATGCGAAACCACGGCGAGGCGTCGAACCCACAGCCCGCCACCCACTGCCACGACAGCGCGTTGTTCGCGAGGTCGGCGTCCACGAGCGTGTCCCAGAACCAGCGCTCGCCTTCCTGCCACGGCAGCAGCAGGTGCTTGACCAGGAACGACGCCACGATCATCCGCACGCGGTTGTGCATCCAGCCCGTCGCCCAGAGCTCGCGCATCCCCGCGTCCACGATCGGATAGCCCGTCCTCCCCTGCTGCCACGCGCGCAGCGCCCTCGCGTCGCGCCGCCACGGAAAGCGCGCGAACTCCGGACGCAGCGGCGCGTCGGGCGCGTCCGGGAAGTGGTGCAGCGCGTGCTGCGCGAACTCGCGCCAGACGATCTGCCGGAGCCAGGCGTCGTGACCGGCCCCGCCGCGCGAGGCAATCGCGTGCCACGCCTCCCGCACCGACACTTCCCCCCAGTGCAGGTGCGGCGAGAGCCGGGACGTGCCCTCGACGCCCGGCTCGTCCCGCCGCTTCTCGTACCGGCCGTGCGCCGCCGCGGTCGCGAAGGCGCGCAGCCGCGCGAGGCCGCCGGATTCTCCCGGCGTCCACTCGGCCGCGAGCCCCGCGTCCCACGAGGTCGTCGGCAGCAGGTCGCATGACGCCAGCGCGTCGCTCGCGGGCCACGATCGCGGCGCGCGCAGCGCGCGGGGCGCGGCGCGCGGCGCCGGCGGCTGCGGCCCCGCGAGCAGCGCCCGCCAGAACGGCGTGAACACGCGATAGGGCCCGCCCGCCCGCGTCGTCACGACGCCCGGCGCCACGAGCAGGGCGCCGTCCAGCCGCTCGAACGCGCATCCGACCTCGCCGAGCGCGCGCTCCACGGCCTCATCGCGCGCGGCGGCCGCCGGCTCGACGAGAGCCTGCGCGAACACGCTGCCCGCGCCGGTCTCGCGCGCGAGTTCGCGCAGCACGCGCGCCGCGGGCCCGCGGCGGATCACGAGGCGCGAGCCGAGTCCGCGCAGGCTCCGGTCCAGCGCGGTCAGCGAGTGGTGCAGCCACCACCGCGAGGCCGCGCCGGCCGACCAGGCGCCACCGGCGGGCTCGCAGACGAAGACGGGGATGATCGCTCCCTCGCGCGCGCCGGCGGCCAGGAGGGGCGCGTGATCTCGAAGACGAAGATCCTGACGGAACCAGACGATGGACGGGCCTCGCATGCCGTGAGCTTCTCATGGCCGCCCGCGACCCGCCGGTGAGACCTCGCGCAAGTCGGGGCTTCGAAACGCCGCGTCGGCATGCTACCTTCACGCGTCGGCTCGCTCGCACCAAGAGGAATCAGCATGCTGAAGCTCCACGACCTCGACCGCTCGCCCTTCTGCTGGAAGGTCCGTCTCGTTCTCGCCGAAAAGGGAATCCCCTGCGAGATCGTCACGCCGCAGGACAAGGCCAACGATCCCGTCTTCGGCAAGCTCAATCCCTTCCGCCTCACGCCCGTTCTCGAGCTGGGCGACGGGCGCACTGTGTTCGAGTCCACGGTGATTTGCGAGTACCTCGAGGACGCCTACCCGGACCCCGCGCTCCTGCCACACGACGCTTACCAGCGCGCGCGCATCCGCATGATCGAGGACACGACCGACCAGTACCTCTACCCCGCCGTCCGCGGGTGGGTGACGTCGCAGTTCAACTACGAGCCCCCGGTGTTGCGCCGCAAGCCGGCGACCGAGGTGGACGAGAAGCTGCGCGACGAGTCGCGCGGCAAGATCGAGCGCCACCTGGACTACCTCGAGTCCGTCCTCGGCGATGGTCGCTGGTTCGGCGGCGACACGTTCTCGCTGGCGGACTGCTCGCTGGCCGCGCCGCTGGCCGGCGCCATGCGGCTGCACCAGTTCCTGCCAGGCGATCGCTGGCCCAAGGTGTCCGGCTGGGCCGCCCGCATCACGGATCGGTCGTCGTTCGTTCGCACGGCCCCCAAGCTCCCGACCCGCATCGAGGAGTGAGCAGATCGCGGCGCGAGCCAGCGAAGCCGGTGGGACATCGGGTGGCCGCCACCCCGGCGCGATGTCAGCCGACGATCCGACCGGACCACAGCTCCTCGAGAAACGCCTTCCACGGCAGGACGCGCACGTCGTCCATGACCAGCGCGCGTGGGCCCGTGTAGACGCCGAACGCCCTGACGCGCCCCGCGCCCGACTTCTCGCGCAGGGAGCGCAGGCCGGCGCCGAAGCGCGCGTCCCAGCGCGAGCCTGACTTGACCTCGAGGGCCACGAGTCCGTCGGGAGTCTCGATGACGAAGTCGACCTCCGAGCCGCCGTGCACCTGCCAGTAGGCCACGGGGTACTCGAGATCCGAGTAGTGCAAGTACGCGCGGATCTCGTGCAGCAGGTAGGTCTCGAGCAGCGTTCCGCGTTCCTCGGGATGAAGCCGCAGGTGCGCCGTTCCAGCAAGCTGTCGCGCGACGCCGGTGTCGAAGAGGTAGAACTTCGGGTGCGACGCCTGCTTGACCGCGCGCTTGAGCTTCCAGGCAGGTAGCCAGCTCGCGAGCAGCGTGTCGATCAGGATCTGGAAGAAGTCGGTTGCAGTCTGGCGGGCGATGCCGGCGTCGCGCGCGATGCCCGACACGTTGACGGCCTGAGCGTTGACGCGCGCCGCGACCTCGAGGAATCGATGGAACGGTCCGATCTGGCGCACCAGCGCCTCGGCCTGGATCTCCTCGCGCAGGTAGACGTCGGCGTAGGACCGCAGGAAGGCCGCGGTGCGTGCCCCGGTGACGGCGAGCGGCAGCATCCCTTCCGTCAGCACGTCGTCGAGGCTCCGCTCGAAACCGGTTTCCGCCGCGACGAGTGGAAACATGTGACGCATCTCGGCCCGGCCCGCGAGAAGGTTCGCGCCGCTTCGCTTGAGCTTTCGAGCGCTCGACCCCGACAGCACGAAGCGCTGCTGTCGCGTCGTCATGAGATGCTGCACCTCGTCCAGGAGAGCCGGGGCGCGTTGCACCTCGTCAATGACGACCCAGGCCCCCTTCGGCAAGGCCGAGCACTCGGCGCGCAGCAGACCCGGCTCGCGGTTGAGGCGGAGGCTCTCGGACGAGAGAAGCAGGTCGTAGGTCGTCGCCTCGGGAAAGTGCTGCCCGATCCAGGTCGTCTTCCCGGTGCCTCGGGCTCCGAGAAGGAAGAAAGATCCCTTGGGTGGGACGAGCCGACGCGCTAGCATCGCCAGCGAATATACCGGAAAAACGCTGGCGAGGTGTGCAGATTTTCTTCGGAGGTGTGGAGCTGACCTGGCGCGACGCGGCCGATAGACTCGCGCGAGAGGGCCAGGGCGACGCAGGGAACGGACCGGAATTCGTTCCCTGGTCCGCAGCACGCCGACGCGAAGGGCGTCACCCGGAAACGACTGCCGACCCCGAGCATGCTCGAGGGGCGGGCAGGAGCCGATGAGCGTGCGGTCGCCCCTGGCGGCGTCAATGCGGGCGACGGAGGGCCCCGTTGGACTCGGGCGGTGGTCGTGGTTGATCGTCGCGATCACGCCCGGTTGACTCGACCGCCGCAGCCTGCCTGCATGGCCCCTCCCATCGGCAGCGATCTCCTCGGAAAACTGCCTCGCCGGAGGGCCCCCGCAGCCGTCAGCGCATTCTCGTGCTCGCGACCTGCTCCGCTCGCGACCTTCCGCCCCACGCAGGCGCGATCGGTCCTTGGTGGATCGTCACGAAACAGTCATCTCCTGAGATCCTGTCCTTGGTGATCGCGCGGGGGCAGCGGTCGCTGCCCCAGCCGCTCACGGCCCCTTCCCGCCCTCCTTGACGCCCTCGTCCTCGTGCCACTCGTCGTGCGGCTCGTCGGGCGTCGCGTCCTCGCGCGCTTGTTCGTTGATGGGCGGATCGTCGTGATGCTGCGCGTGGGGCAGGCTGGCGTTCTTGTCCGTCGCGAGCATCTGGTAAGCGATGTCGCGGCGCTGCCTTCGCCGGTAAGGCGAGGAGTCGTAGCCGTTCCACGCGGGCGGCGGGACCTGCAACTCGGTGGCGAGGTAACCGGCGAGCACGCGGGTGATCTCCTGGAGGTCGTCGCGGGCGCCGGGCCAGGTCGAGCGCATGGTGGCCTTGCCGTAGCCCTGGTACCTGGCCAGCACGCGGCCGGTGGCCTGGTCGCGGAAGAACACTTCCAGCACCAGCTGGCTGTTGGCGAGCCCGCTCTCGAATCGCACGGTGGCGTCTGCCACGAGCACGGGCCCGTCAGCCGTGGCGCGCGCGACGGGGCCGAACTCGTCGTACCACGGCAGGACGGTCCAGCCCAGCTCGCGCAGGCGCGTGTCCAGGAACTGATGAGCGTAAGCGCGGACACCCTCAGCGCGGACGACGGCCTTCGTCATGTTCGTGATGAGCCGTGGCTCTTCGAGGATCACCGTCCCTCGACGATACGTCATGAGGTTTCCGAACACCTCGAGCCGGCGCCCCTTCACTCCCTGCACGCGCGCCTGAGCCGGCAGTCCTAGCAGGAGTCCCGCAACGATGGCCGTGACGGCCAGAGCCCTTCCTCCCATGTCTCCCTCGTCCCTTCCCGCGCTCCCTGGCGCGCAACGAGTCGCGTCATCGCCTGGGAAGAGCATGCCATGGGTGGGCCTCCTCCCGCCTGCGGATGGGCGACTCGAAAGAGGCGACGGAGCGCCCATTCCCTGACGCGGGTCGGGCACCAGGTGACGGTCAGCGTCGGCCGGCGAGCGTCGCTGGCGACGGGGGCCTCTAGGCGTCGGTGTGGAGGTCGCAGACGGGAGAGCGGTGAGGAGGGACGGCAGCGTGAGCCAGGGCTCCCCGCTGACAACGGTCGGGGGATGAAGGCTGCGGGCTGTCGGTCCCCCACGCCCCCGTACTCCGGGGGCCACCGCCCACACGCGAACTACTGGACAGGCGCTTCGAGCGCGGGATCCGGCGGGCGCTGGCACGACGTGATGGCGGGCTTGAGCGTTACCCGGAGTCGCATGATGGACTCATCCATGGAGCCGCTCCGCTTCAGCAACCAGGGCCCGACTAGGTCCGACAGCGGCACACCTATCAGTCCACCGTTCCTCGCGCTCTCCACGCTGAACAGCAGTTCTGACGCCGGGCGGTCGAGGCGAACGCTCGCGCGTCCCCGCCGGCCGGTCCTTGCTTGCGCCTCGCGCTGACCATCGCGCGCCTCGACATACAGGAGCGCGCCTCTCAGGACCGGGCACTCCTCGTCCGCAGCGTCCGCGAACTCAACCTCGTAACCCTGGCCAATGCACACCTCGATCTCCAGACGTTGGCATTGCGGGCTCGCCGCAACAAGCAACAGCGCCATGGGCAAGAGAGCGGCCATCGGACACCTCCTCGGGATGGCGGGGCGGCGTGCAGCCGCCCCGCGGGGACTATCATGGCACCGTGACGGAGCCCTCATTGTTCTCGAGCGTCATCTCCGTGACCCCCTCCTCGGCGGTCAGGGTCACGACAAAACGGTCAGCAGTTTGAAATGATCCAATGGGATCCCAGCCGAGGGTCCCGGCCTTGCACGCGCACACCTTGTACCCGGGTGTCGTCGCACACGCACCGGTAGAGTCGGGGACGGGCGCGGTGACCGGAGGCGTGGGGCTTCACTGTTGCCG
>CAZTIW010000032.1:0-53977 GCA_964613915.1 uncultured Thermoanaerobaculia bacterium | reverse complement strand
CCCAAACTAATCAACGAAAACCCCCGGGGTGCTGTTTCTCGCCCGCCCGCGTAATGCAGGGCATATTAGGTGCCCGGTCCCCCCCCCCCCCCCCCCCCCCGACCCGGGTCAAGAGTGGAGTCACGCCTGCACGGACTTTCGTCGTGCCGAACCGCCACGGACGATGACCGATTTCTGACGCTTAGTGTCGTGAACCGGTGCGCCGGTTCCCGTGATGCGCACAGACGGCGCCATGCGATATTGAACGACCGGCTCCGTGTCGCGGTCTCTCGCGAACAGAGTTGCCAGGGAGGTCCCGGCCGGCGAATCGTTGTACGTCGTCGGCCGTGAGTTCAGCACCGAACGGGTTGGTTCAGCGCGTCGACGGGGGGCGACGATGCGCTACGGCTTCGAGCACCCGGTCGGCTGACGCGTGCATCTCCACACGAGTTCGGCGTCGGTCCGCGTGTTCGTGAAACAGCGCCGGCGCACGACCCCGTCCTTCACGTTGTCGGGCCGGCCCTGGCGCTCGGTCTTGACCTCGTGCTTCGGCGGCGGGCGGAGCCTGTGCCAGGCGGATTGCGGAAGTCCCGCTGTCTCTTGGTAGAGCGGCTGCATCCGCTGGACGCCGAAGATGGAGCCGACGCCGTCGGCGTCCAAGTGATCGAGTTGGCGCGTCTGGCGTAGTCGGTGTCGCCTCGCCTCGTGACGCGCCGGAGGCCGGCCTCGCGGCCGAGGGCGACGGCTTGGTCGAGTCCCACCGCCGCTCTTTCACGGGGTCGTGCTCGATGTCGGTCGCACCCATCATTGGCCGGCCTTGCTCGGGCCAGTTCCGCGGCACCAGCCGTCGCGTGATCCGGCGCTTGCGCTTCTCCGACTTCTGGCGTCCCCGGGTGCTCGCTGGGAAGATCTCCGTGGGCTCCCGGAACAGAGCCGCGTCGTAACTCCGCTCTACTCGGGATCACGGAACGTTTCGAGCAACCTCCGGCCAGCGCGCGCGGTTTCAGGTCGTGGGCGCGCTCGTTTGAGGACCAGCCGGCCCGTGCCGGCTTCGCTGGCCGCGGCCGGGGGCGCCGGCCGTGCCATGATCGGCCGGCATGCTGCGGTTCCGGAAAGGCTTGCGCGAGCGCTGGCCGCTGCTCGTCGCGATCGCGACGAGCGCGGGGCTGGCCGTCGCGCTCTGGCCCGAGCTCTCGATCGGCCGATCCGATCTCAACGACCACGTCTACCACCTCGGCATCATCGTCCGCATGGCGGAGGCGCTGGCGGGGGGAGGCAACCCGCTCGACCTCTGGATCTCGGAGTGGTCGCTGGGCCATCCGGTGCCGCGCATCTACCAGCCGCTCGGCCATCTCGTCGTCGCGCTCCTGCACGCGAGCGTGCTGCGCTTCGTGGATCTCGAGACGGCGTTCATCGGCGTGCGCACGGCCCTGCTCGTGCTCTTCCCGCTGACGGTCTTCGCGAGCGCGCGGATCATGCGCGCGTCGCCCGGCGTCGCGGCCGCCGCCGCGGCGATCTCGCCGCTGCTCGCGACGGGCGGCTGGTACGGCATCGAGCTGGGCTCGCACGCGTGGCGGGGAAGCGGCCTGTACGCGCAGGCCTGGGGCATGCACCTGCTGGCGCTGTCGCTCGCGCTGTCGGCGCGCGCCATGCGCGACGGCCGCAGGTTGTGGCTCGCGGCGCTGGCGCTCTCCGCGACGCTCGCGGCGCACGTCGTCTACGGGTACATGGGCGCGCTGTCGGTCGTGCTCCTCGCGATGTTGCCGGATGAGGCAACCGCGCTCGCGAGGCGCCTCGCGCGACTCGGCATCATCGGCGTCCTGACGGCGGCGAGCTCGGCATGGCTCATCCTGCCGATGATCCAGGACGCCGCGCTCATCAACCACTCGCAGTGGGAGGAAGCCTGGAAGTGGAACTCCGTCGGCCTGCGTCGCGTCGCGGGCCTGCTGGCGAGCGGCAAGCTCCTGGACGAGGGGCGCTGGCCGGCCATCACGCTGCTGGCCGCCATCGGTCTCGTCGCCTGCGCGGTCGCCTGGCGGCGCCAGGACGCGAGCGTCGAGCGCTTCGTCCTTGCCGGGTCCGCGCTCTGGCTGCTGCTGTTCGCCGGCCGCCCGCAGTGGGGGCCGCTCCTCGAGCTCGTCGGTCTCGGCGAGGACGTTCCGCTTCACCGGCTCATCGGCGGCGCGCACCTGTTCCTCATCTTCGCGGCGGCGATCGGCCTCGCGACGATCGCCCGCGCGCTGCACCAGCACGTCCGCCTGCCCGCCGCGGTCGCTGGCGTGCTCGCGGCGCTCGTGCTGGTCCCCGCCTGGCGCGAGCGTCATGCCTGGTGCGCGACGAACGAGACGTGGGGACGCGAGAACCTGGCCGCCCGCGCGGCGGAGGGCGCCGATGTCGCCGCGGCCGTGCGGGCCTGCGCCGAGCGGGGAGGGCGCGCGTTTCCGGGCCTCGCCGCGACCTGGGCGCGGCAGATCAAGATCGGCTACGTGCCGCTCTACGCGTTCTTCAGCATGGAGCGCGTGCCGGCGGTCGCGTTCCTGTACCACGCCATGTCCCTGCCGTCGGACATCATGGTGCGCTTCGACGAGAAGAACCCGGCGCACTACCGCGCGTTCGGCGTCACGTCCGTGGCCGCCACCGACGCGCAGGCGCTCCCCGAGTTCCTGACGGAGCGCGCGCGGTTCGGGCGCTTCCGCGTGCTCGACGCGCCGGGCGGCGGGCTCTTCGACGTCGTGGACGTCGTGGGGTCGGTCGCCTGCGACCGGAACACCTTCCGCGATGTCGCCCATGCGTGGATGCAGTCGCAGGGACCGGCCCAGGGGCGGCACGTCGCGCTGGATCTCGTCGCGCCCCTGCCAGCGGGCCTGCCGCGCCTCGCAGGCGGCGCGCCGCCGCCCGCGGGCGAGGCGCTCCCGCTCGGAGCGGTCATCAGCGAGACGCGCGAGGGCGAGGTCTACTCCGCCCGCGTGAGCGCGACGGCGCCCGCGTGGGTGCTCTTCAAGATGACGTTCCACCCGCAGTGGCGCATCGAGGTGGACGGCGCGCCGCAGCCGATCGTGCACGTGACGCCCGGCTTCATGGCCGCGCGCGTCGAGGCGGGCGAGCACGACGTGCGCTGCGCCTACGTTCCGGGACGCGGGAGGCTCCTGCTGCTGGTGCTGCTGACGCCGCTCGCGCTCGTCGCAGGCTGGGCCGGCGAGCGCCGCGGCCTCACCCGCGCGCTGGAAGGGGCGGTCGAGTCCCGCTGGCGCTCGCCGCTGCCCGCCCTCGCGGCGCGCCCTCGCCTCGCGACGGCCTTGCTGCTCGTGGCCGTCGTGACGCCGATCTGCCTGCCGCTCCTGAAAGGCGAGCTGACCGGCGGCCACGATCACGCCGCGTATCTCCCGCGCCTGGTCGAGTTCCACGAGAACATCCGCCACGGCATCCTGCTGCCGCGCTGGGCGCCCGACCTGAGCGCGGGTCACGGTCAGCCGCTGTTCATCTTCGCGCCGCCCATGCTCGTCGCGATCGCGGAGATCTTCTACCTCGCGGGTCTCGGCATCGTCTGGTCGCTGAACCTCGCGGTGGTGGCCCTGATCGTCGCCTCCGCGTTCGCCATGCACCGGTTCGCGTCGTTCCACTTCGGACGCCAGGGCGGGTGGCTGGCCGCCACGGCCTACGTCTGGGCGCCGTACTTCTGCACCGATCTCTTCGTCCGCCATGCGATGGCCGAGTTCGCGGCCTTCGCGTTCTATCCGATCGCGCTCGATGGCCTGAGCCGGCTCGCGGCGGGCGAGGGGAGACGCCACGCGACGGTGGCGGGCCTCGGCGTGGCCGGCGTGGTGCTGTGCCACCCGCCCGCGGCGCTGCTCTTCATGCCGATCGCGGCCGCGTTCGCCGCGTTCCTCGCGTGGCGCGCGCGCTCGGTGCGGCTGCTCGCGCAGGGCGCCGGCGCCATCGCGATGGGTCTCGCGCTGTCGGCCTCGGCGTGGCTGCCTGCGCTGGCGGAGCGCGACGAGGTGCGCGTGGACCGCCTGCTCGAGGGGTACCTGCGCTATTCGAATCACTTCGTTCATCCGGGCCAGCTCCTCTGGTCGCCGTGGGGGTTCGGGCTCTCAGTCGCCGGGCCCGAGGACGGCATGTCGTTCGCGATCGGCTGGGCGCACCTGCTGATCGCGGCGCTGGCCCTGGCGCTGCTCGTGCGGTCCCGGTCGAAGCTGGCGCCCATCGCGGCGTTCTTCGCGAGCGGCGTGCTCGTGCTGGCGTTCCTCATGACGCCCGCGTCGCAGCCGGTCTGGGATCGCCTCGAGCTCTTGCAGCACGTCGAGTTCCCGTGGCGCCTGCTCGCGCCCGCGACGACGTGTCTCGCGGTTCTCGTCGGGGCATGGGCGGCGGCCTGCGATCGCCCGCGGCGCGTCATGGCGCTCATCGCCTTGCTCATGATCGTCAACATGGGGCACGCGTGGCCGAAGACGTCCGAGCGCGTGGACGAGTCGCTCTGGACCGCTGGCGAGATCGCGCGCCGGGGCGTCTCGGTGGTGACGCGCGAGGAGTACGAGCCGCGCGCGGTCACGCGCCGCGCGCCGTTCAACGCCGAGCGCGCCGCCTTCGTCGCGGGCGCCGGCACGATCCGGGCGCAGGCCTGGACGCCCGAGCGCGCGCGCCTGCAGGTCAGCGCGGACGAGGCCGCCACGCTCGAGTTCCGCGTCCATCGCTATCCGGGCTGGACCGCCTTCGTGGACGGCCGCGACGTGCCGATCACGACCGCCGCGGAGACCGGCTTCATGCGCGTCCCGATCCCGCCCGGCGATCACGAGGTCACGCTGGTCCTCCTGCGCACGCCGGCCCAGCGCGCCGCGCTCGCGCTCATGCTGGTCGGGGCGGTGGCGGCGGTCGCGCTCGCGCTGGCCGGCGCGCGCCAGGCTCTGGCGAGGCGGCGGGCCGAGGCGCCGTCGGAGGCGCCTTCGGAGGCGCGCGAGCGCCCGTTGCCTTGACGGCGGCGGTTCCGTCAACTAACTTCGCGGCCATCAACGACAGGTAGAGGTGCGGTGGCCGAGAGTAGCGCGAGGCGCGAAGGCGGCGCCGCCGAAGCGGCCCGGAGCAATCGGGGCGCTGGGCCGGACGGCGAAACGCTTCCGGACTGTCGGGGGATTCCCCCGGAGAGCTAGCCTGCTCGGTCGAGAGTCAGCGCCCGCGCGCCAGCGTCTCGCCGGATTCCGGCGGGTCTGGCTCGCTGGCGCCACTTTCCGCCGCGTCCGGTCAGCGCTCGATCCTGTTCCTCGACGGAAGATCGGCCGCGATGAATCTCGAAGCTCTCGCCCTCGCGCTGGTGCAGGCGCCCTCGCCTTCCGGCGACGAGACGCCCGCCCTCCTCCTGGCCGAGAGCGCCCTGCGCGAGGCGGGGCTCACGGTCGAGCGGCAAGAGGTCTCGTCGCCGGCGCGCTTCAACCTGTTCGCGCGCCACGGCCGGCCGCGCGCCGTGCTCACGACGCATCTCGACACGGTGCCGGGCGAGATCCCCGTCCGGGTCGAGGGCGACGTGCTCCACGGGCGCGGCGCGTGCGACGCGAAGGGCATCGCGGCCTCGATGATCGCCGCGAGCGCGCTGCTGCGCGAACGCCGCGTTTCGGACTTCGGCGTGCTGCTGGTCGTGGGCGAGGAGACGACATCGGACGGCGCCATCGCGGCCAGCGCGTTCGTCGCCGCGGGCGGCTGGGGCTGCCGGCCCGAGGCGGCGCTCTTCGGCGAACCCACGGGCAGCGCCTGGGTGCGATCGCATCCGGGCGTCGTCATGGTGTCGGTGAGCACGCGGGGCGAGGCGGGTCACTCATCGCAGCCCCGGACGGGACCGTCGGCCATCGAGGCGCTGCTGGACGTCCTCGAGCGGGTCCGGCGCGAGTCGTGGCCCGAGACCGACATGGGGCGCACGCTCGTGAACATCGGGCGCATCGAGGGTGGCACCGCGTTCAACGTCCTGGCGGCCGCGGCGCGCGCGGACATCATGTTCCGGAGCGGCGCGCCGGCCGGCGCGATCCTCGACCGCGTGCGCGCGCTCGCGGACGGCGCGGCGCTGGACGTGAGCTGCGCGGCCGAGCCCGCGCGGTTCCGCGTGCCGCCGGGCGAGGACGGTCTCCCCGTGCGCTTCGCGACGGATGCCCCGTTCCTGACGGCGCTGGGCGAGCCGTGGCTCTGGGGGCCCGGCGCGATCGCGCACGCGCACGCGGCGGACGAGCGCGTGGCGCTCTCTGACCTGCGCGCGGCGCGCGAGGCCTACGCCGGGTGGATCGCCGCGCGCGTGGAGGCCGCATGAGCGCGCCCCCGTCCCGCGAGCGCATCCCGGTCGCGATTCTCGGCGCCACGGGCATCGTGGGCCAGCGCCTCGTCGCGCGGCTCGAGGCGCATCCGTGGTTTCGCGCCGCCGAGCTGATCGCCTCCGACCGCTCGGCTGACCGGCCGTACGCCGACGCCGTGGACTGGCGCCTGCGCGGCGAGGTGCCGCCCGAGGCGCGCGACCTCGTCGTGCGGCCGCTCGATCCGTCGCGCGTCGAGAGCCCCGTCGTCCTCTCCGCGCTCTCGGCCGCGCTCGCGGCCTCCGCCGAGGAGACGCTCGCGGCGCGCGGGCACGCGGTCATCAGCAACGCGTCGGCGCATCGCATGGGCGCGGATGTCCCGCTGCTCATCCCCGAGATCAACCCCGACCACGCGAGCGCGATCGCGGCGCAGCGCTCGCGGCGCGGGAGCGCTGGCTTCATCGTCACGAACCCGAACTGCTCGACGGTGGCGGTCGCCGTGGCGCTCGCCCCGCTTCACCGCGCGTTCGGCCTGCGGCGCGTGAGCGTCGTGACGCTGCAGGCGATCTCCGGAGCTGGCCTGCCCGGCGTGCCGGCGCTCGCGATCGCGGACAACGTGATCCCGTTCATCGAGGGCGAGGCCGACAAGATCGAGACGGAACCGCGCAAGATCCTGGGGCGGTGGGAGGGCGGGCGGTTCGCGGACGCGCCGTTCGTCGTGAGCGCGCGCGTGCATCGCGTGCCGGTCAGCGACGGGCACCTGGCGGCTCTCTCCGTCGAGACCGAGCGTCCGTGCTCGCCGGCCGAGGCCGCCGAAGCGCTGGCGCTGTTCGGTGGCGCGCCGCAAGAGCTGCGCCTGCCGAGCGCGCCCGAGCGCGTGATCCACGTGCTGGCGGGCCCGCGCCCGCAGCCGGCGCTCGATCGCGATCGCGAGGGCGGCATGGTCGTGAGCGTGGGCTGCATCGAGGCGTGTCCCGTGCTGGGCCTGCGACTCGAGGCGCTCGTGCACAACACGGAGCGCGGCGCCGCGGGGGCGGCGCTCCTCAACGCCGAGTGGCTGCTGGCGTCGGGACACCTCGACGCGATCGCGGGCGTGCCGGCGGCGCGGAGGGGCCGCGCATGATCGTCATGAAGTTCGGCGGCACCTCGGTCGGCGACGCCGAGCGCATCCGCGCTCTCGCCCAGCTCGCGCGCGAGCGCGCCGCGCGCCAGCCGGTGATCGTGGTCTCGGCGCTCTCGGGCGTGACCAACCGGCTGCTCGGCGCGATCGACGCCGCGGAACGGGGGGACGAGGCCGCGCTCGCGACCGACATGAGCTGGCTGCGAGAGCGCCACGCGCGCGTCATCGGCGCGCTGGAGCTCCCGCCGGCCGAGCACGAGGCGGCGACCCGGCGGATGGAGGACGAGCTCCGCATCGCGGGCGACGCCACGCGCGGGATCCTGCTGCTGGGCGAGCGCACGCCGCGCGCCACCGATCGCGTCGCCGCCGCGGGCGAGCTCATCTCGCACGTCCTCGTCGCGGCGGCCCTGCGCGCGCAGGGCCTCCCGGCCGAGCCCGTCGATCCGCGCGACCTGATGATCACCGACGCGCGTTTCGGCGAGGCCGAACCCGATCGCGCGGCGCTCCGCGGGACCGCGGGGCGCCTCCTCGGTCCCGTGCTCGCGCGCGGCGGCATGCCCGTGACGGGCGGCTTCGTGGGCGCGACGCCCGACGGGCGCGTCACCACGCTCGGACGTGGCGGCAGCGACTACACCGCGAGCCTGCTGGGCGCGGCGATGGACGCGGACGAGGTCGAGATCTGGACGGACGTGCCGGGCATGATGACCGCCGATCCGCGCGTCGTCGCGTGCGCGCGCACGCTCCCGCGCGTGAGCTTCGACGAGGCGGCCGAGCTCGCGTACTTCGGCGCGAAGGTCCTGCACCCGGCGACGATCCGTCCGGCGGTCGAGCGCTCGATCTCCGTGCGGATCCTGGACGCGACGCATCCCGACCTCGGCGGAACGCTGGTGGACGCGAGCGGCGAGGCCGGATCGGAGCCGCGCGTGCGGGCCGTCGCCTGGAAGCGCGGCATCGCGACGGTCGCCATGGACTCGCCCCGCATGCTCGGCGCGCACGGGTTCCTGGCGCGCGTGTTCGCGGCGTTCGAGCGGCACGAGACGCCCGTGGATGTCGTGACGACGTCGGAGGTCTCGGTGTCGGTCACGGTGGACCGGCTCTTGCGCCTGCCCGACATCGAGGCGGACCTGGGCGCGTTCTGCGACGTGCGCGTGCAGCGCGACCGCGCGCTCGTGTGCCTGGTGGGGCGCGGGCTCCTCGAGAGCCCGAAGCTCGTGGCCGAGGTGCTGGCCACGGTGGATCCGGTGCCGCTGCGCATGTTCTGCCTCGGATCCTCGGACATCAACCTGACGCTCGTGGTGGACGCGGCGGACGCGGAGAGCGTCGTGCGGCGTCTTCACGCGCGCTTCCTGGAGGAGAGATGACGGATCGCAAGCTCGCGGTCGCCGCCTGCGGCGTCGGGCGCATGGGCGCGGCGGTCGCCGCGATCGCCGAGGAACGCGGACACCGCGTGGCGCTGCGGCTGGACTCGCGCACGAACCGCGAGGGGGCCGGCCTGTCGCGCGAGTCGCTCCGTGGCGTGGACGTCGTGCTCGAGTTCTCCGTGCCGGCCACGGCGCTCATCAACGCGCGCCGGGCGGCGGAGGCGGGCTGCGCGGTCGTGCTCGGAGCGACGGGCTGGGATCGCGAGCCGGGCGCGCGGGATGAGCTCGCGCGCATCCAGGCCAGGACCGGCGCCGGGATTCTCGCCGCGCCGAACTTCTCGCTGGGCATGCGGCTCTTCCGCAAGGTGGTCGAGGAGGCGGCGGCGCTCGTGGACGCGGATGCCGAGCTCGACATCTGGCTCGAGGAAGCGCATCACGCGGGCAAGGCCGACCATCCGAGCGGGACGGCGCTGCTGCTGGCGCGAGCCATTCTCGACCGCGTGGAGCGCAAGCGGGATCTCCTCGCGGAGCTTCCGGACGGGCCGGTGCCGCCCGATCGCCTGCTCGTCACCGCCGCGCGCGGCGGCTGGCAGCCAGGGCTCCATCGCGTCGTGATTGACGGCGCGGAGGAGTCCATCACGCTCGTTCACGAGGCGCGATCGCGGCGCGCGTTCGCGCTCGGCGCCGTCCGCGCGGCCGAATGGCTCGCGGGCCGGCAAGGCCTGTTCACGCTCGATGACATGTTCGCCGGCTCGGGCCGGAAGGAAGGCCGCTCATGACCTCCACGCTTCAGCTCGCGGGCGCCGGCACGGCGCTCATCACGCCGTTCCGCACGTCGGGAGAGATCGACGAGGCGGCCTTCCGCGCGTCCTGCCGGAGACAGGTCGCGGCGGGCGTGCGCATCCTGGTGCCGTGCGGCACGACCGGCGAGTCCGCGACGCTCTCGCCCGCCGAGAAGGAGCGGCTGGTCCGCATCGCGGTCGAGGAGGCGCGCGGCAAGGCGCACGTCGTCGCGGGCACGGGCAGCAACGACACGCGCGTGGCGGTCGAGCAGGCGCGGCAGGTGGGCGAGTGGGGCGCGGACGCGGCGCTCTCGCTCGCGCCGCCGTACAACAAGCCGCCGCAGGACGCGCTCATCGAGCACTTCACGACGGTGGCCGACGGAGCGGGCATCCCTGTGGTCGTCTACAACGTGCCGGGCCGCGTGGGCGTGAACCTCGAGGCCGCGACCACGATCGCGCTCGCGCGCACGAAGGGGATCGCGGGCGTGAAGGAGGCCGCCGCGAACATGACGCAGGCGATGGCCATCCTGCGCGACATCGCGGGAGGCGCCGCCCCCGAGGGCTTCGCGTTCCTGTCGGGCGAGGACGCGCTGACGCATCCGTTCCTGGCGATGGGCGGGCACGGCGTCATCTCGGTCGTCGGCAACGAAGCGCCGGCGCTGCTCGCCGGCATGGTGGACGCGGCCCTGGCGGGACGCGCGGACGAGGCGCTGCGCTTGCACTTCCGGCTGTTGCCCCTCATGGAAGCGAACTTCTGCGAGTCGAACCCGATCCCGGTCAAGTACGCGTGCTGGCGGCTCGGCCTGTGCGAGAACGTGCTGCGGCGGCCGCTGCGGCCGCTCGCCGAGTCGAAGCGCGCGCTCATGGACGGGGTGCTGCGCGATCTCGAGCTCGCGGGGGCGACGGCGTCCGGAGGCGCCGGCGCATGAGCGGGGAACTGCGCGCGCGCATCGCGCGGCTGTCGATCGCGCCGGCGCTCGAGCCCGCGGCGCGCGAGGAAGCGCGCCGGGCAGTGGGCGAACTCCTCGGCGCGCTCGAGCGCGGCGAGGTGCGCGCGGCCTCGTTCGAGGGAGACGCCTGGGTCGTGCACGCGTGGGTGAAGCAGGGCATCCTGCTGGCGTTCCGCGCGGGAGCGCTCGCGGAGTTTCCGGCGGCCGGGCCGCTGACGTTCCGTGACAAGGACACGATGCCGCCGCGCCTGGCCAGCTCGCTCGGCGACGGCGCGCGGGTCGTGCCCGGCGGCACGGCCGTGCGGGCGGGCGCGCACGTGGCGCGCGGCGTGACGATCATGCCGCCCGCGTACATCAACGTCGGCGCGTTCGTCGGCGAGGGCACGATGATCGACTCGCACGCGCTGGTGGGCTCCTGCGCGCAGGTGGGCGCGCGCGTGCACGTGTCGGCCGCCGCGCAGATCGGCGGCGTGCTCGAGCCCGTGGGCGCCCTTCCGGTCATCATCGAGGACGATGTCATCGTGGGCGGGAACTGCGGCGTGTACGAGGGCGTTCTCGTGCGCGCGCGCGCCGTGCTGGGCGCCGGCGTGGTGCTCACGCGGTCCACGCCCGTGCAGGACCTGGTGCGCGAGCGCGTGCACGTCGCGGATGAGCGCGGCGTCCTCGAGATCCCGCCGGGCGCCGTGGTGGTGCCGGGCTCGCGGCCGGTCGCGAGCGCGTGGGGTCGCGAGCGCGGCCTCCATCTGGCGGCGCCGATCATCGTGAAGTACCGCGACGCCGCGACCGACGCGCGCACGGCGCTCGAGGAAGCGCTGCGGCCGTGAGCGACGCCGCGGTCCCGGGCCCGGGCTGCTCCGACGGCGATCTCGTCGCGCGTTTCGGATCGCCGCTCTTCGTGTACGACGGCGAGCTCATCCGGCGGCGCTGGGCCGCGTTGCGCGCCGCGATGCCGGAGGCGTGCGCGGTGCACTTCGCCGCGAAGGCGAATCCGTCGCTCGGGGTGCTGGCGTTGCTGCGCTCGCTGGGCGCCGGGGCCGAGGTCGCCTCGCGGGGCGAGTTGCTCGCGGCGCTGCGCGCGGGCTTCGCGCCGGATCGCATCCTGTGGGCGGGGCCGGCGAAGACGGATGCCGAGCTGGATCTCGCGGTCGCGACGGGCGTGCGCGCGGTGCACGCGGAGAGCGACGAGGAGATCCGGCGGCTCGACGCGATCGGGCGCGCGCGCGGCGCGGTCGTGGACGCTGGCGTGCGCGTGCACGTCCCGTGGAGCGCGGGCGAGAGCAACCGCATCATCGGCGGCGGCGCGCCGAGCAAGTTCGGGATCGCCGAGGACGACGCGCGGCGGCTGGCGCCCGCGTGGGCGCGACTCGCGGGCGTGCGGCTGCGCAGCGTTCACGTCTTCAGCGCGAGCAACGTCCGGGACGCGGAGGCGCTGGTCGCGGCGTGGACGCGCACGCTCGAGCTGGCGCGCGCGCTGGCCGAGCTGGGTCTTCCGGTGGACCTGGTGGATCTCGGCGGGGGACTGGGCGTTCCCTACGCCGACGGTGAGGCGCCGCTCGACGTGGTGGCGCTCGGGCGCGGGCTGGCGGGGGCGCTCGACCGCGTGACGGGCGGGAGCTTCGCGCCGCGCGTGGCGATCGAACCGGGGCGCTATCTGGTGGCGGAGGCGGGGCGGTACGTGATGCGCGTCGTCAGCCGGAAGACGAGCGCGGGCGTGACGTACCTCGCGTGCGACGGCGGCATCCATCACCTGCTGCGGCCAGCCCTGGTGGGGCAGGCGCACGCGGTGAGCGCGGCGGGGGAGTCGCCGGCCGCCCCGCGCGCGGCGTTCCGCGTGGTGGGTCCGCTGTGCACGGCGCTCGACGACTTCGGCGAGCACGCGCTGCCGGAGACGACGGGCGTCGGCGAGATCCTGAGCGTCGCGAACGCCGGCGCCTACGGATTCACGGAGGCCATGCCGTTCTTCCTGAGCCACCCGATCCCGGCCGAGGTCATGCTGCTCGACGGCGCAGCCCATCTCCTGCGCCCCCGCCTCGATCCCGACGCCCTCCTTCCCCCCCAGCTCATCCCCACCCCCCTAACCCCCTGATTCCCCAGCTCCATCTTTTTCGGAAATTGGGGTCAGACCCCAATTGCTGAGGATCCGTGGCGCGGGGTGGGAGGGAGCTAGGCGCGGCGCGTGCGGGGATGGGTGCGAGTGCGCGGTCGACCGGGACTGGCCGGGATGGCGGGCTGGCGCAGCCGCATGCGGAGGGCGCGCGTCCACTCGGGACTACCGAACGGGCGGCTAGAGCGGACCCGCTCGCGGAGCATCGCGAGGATGGCGGGGTCGTCGGTCCGCTCGAGTTCGGCGAGCCAGCGCTCAGGGCTGGCGAGCGGAGGGAGCATCCAGTGCGGGCGCTCGTCTTCATGGAGGAGCCGCCCGCTGCCCCAGGGCCATTCGGTCGCGCTCGGCACCAGGCTTGCGCGGACCGCGTTGCGTTCGATGTATGCAGCCGCGTGCCAGAGGTACTCGTCCGAACCTATCGCGAACGAGCGATAGCGGCCCTGCCAGAGGTGGCCGGTGGTGAGATGACGCGCGTGGTGGTAGTGCGCGTAGGTCGTGCTCAGCCAGTGCATCATGTCCGGCAGGTCCTTGGCCCGACGGGGCTGCACGAGCAGGTGAAAGTGGTTGGGCATGAGCACGTACGCAAGGACGCGCATCTCGAGTCGCTCGCAGGCGAGGGACAGGAGCAGCATGAACCGGGCGTAGTCCTCGCCGTCGTGGAAGACGATCACCCTGCGGTTGCCGCGGTTGATGACGTGGTAGTAGCCGTCAGGAACGAAGTGTCGACGTTGGCGCGCCATGCCCGTGAGCTTGGCGCAACAGCGTCGCCTGGCAGCGTTCCCATGGACGAAGCGTCGCCGCAAGTCCTGTCGAATCAGCGCGCGGGTGCCGGGCGCGCACAGCAAGCGCCCCATGCCCTTGCCGAGAATCCCGGCGCGCGTGTTCAGGAATTGGGGTCTGACCCCAAATTCGCCCCCAGGTTCGCTCGCGGGGTCGGGGTGGGGGGCGTGGAGGGGGAGAGGTGGGAGCCGGGGAGGGTGTCGTGGGTTCCGTCGGGCCAGCGAACCCAGGCCTTGGTGCCGCCGTCGTAGTCGGGAGCGAGCGTCAGGAGCGTCGCGGGGGAGCCCTTCACCAGGCAGGGTGCCTCGAGCGCGGCGTCGCGGCCCAACCACGCGCGCACGAACGGGTTGTGCTCGAGCTCGCGCGCGACCGTCGTGTCCTCGCCATGTCCCGGATGCACGATCGTCGACCCCGGCAGCGCGAGCAGGCGGTCCAGGATCGACGCGCGCAGCTCCGCGAACGTCCCGTGGCCCGGGGCGCGCGTGCCGCCCACGCTTCCGCGAAAGAGCGTGTCGCCCGTGAACACGCGCCCCGCCTCGCCCGGCATCTCGGCCAGCACGTTGATCTGACCGCGCGTGTGTCCCGGCACGTGCAGCATCGTCGCGCGGAGCGCGCCCAGCGTCACGACCTCGCCATCCGCCAGCGCCCGCTCGCAGCCCGGCACGAGCGCGCGCTCGGCCTCGTGCATCGCGCACGGCGCCGGCGCGAACGCCGCGCGCTCGCTGCAGTGGTCGCCGTGATGGTGCGTCAGGACTACGAGCTCGATGCGCAGGTTCATCTCCCGCGCCGCGCGCAGCAACGGCTCCGGCGGCGCGCCCGCGTCCACGACGAGAGCCGGCCCGTCCGGCGCGGCCGCCACCAGGTACGCGTTCGAGAGCCAGCGCGCGTTCACCGAGCGGACGACGATCACGACGGCGCCCTCACGGCAGGAAGAAGAAGGCGAGGCCGAGCACCGCGTACACCGCGAGCAGCAGCACGCCCTCGAGCCAGTTGCACTCGCCATCCTGCGCCACGAAGTTCACGGCGCCGACGGCGGCCAGCACGGCCAGCACCTCGAACGCGGAGAACCGCAGGTCCATCGGCCCGTGCGGCATCGCGTACGACACGAACACCAGCACGGGCGCGACGAACAGCGCCACCTGGATGCTCGACCCGATCGCGATGTTGAGCGCCAGGTCCATCTTGTTCTTCATCGCCACGAGGATCGCCGTCGAGTGCTCCGCCGCGTTGCCGACGATCGCCACGACGATCACGCCCACGAAGACCCCCGTCAGCCCGAGCGCATGCGCGGCATGCTCGACCGTCCCGACCAGGATCTCCGCCATCCACGCGATGAACGCCGTGACGACCAGCAGCATGACGACGGCTCGCTTGACGTTGACGGGCTCTCCCGCGTGCTCGTGCGACCCGCCCTCGTACAGGTGCGCATGCGTCTTGAGCGTGAAGAGCAGGCTCAGCAGGTACGCGACGAACAGCACGATCGCGATGTCCAGCGACAGGTTGCGCTCGAGCAGGATCTCGCGCTCGGCGGTCAGCGACTGCCGCGCGACCGCCGCCTCGGCGACGAAGTGAAACGCCGCGGGCACCACCAGCGCGATGGCGGCCAGGAGCAGGAGCGTGGACGAAGCCGCCGCCGCCGCGCGATCGAAGACCTGCCGCGGATGCCGCATCCCGCCCGCCACCATGGACAGCCCGAGCACGAGCAGCACGTTGCCGATGATCGAGCCGGTCACCGACGCCTTCACCACGTCGTACAGCCCGCGGTGCAGCGCCATGAGCGCGATGATGAGCTCGGCCGCGTTGCCGAACGTCGCGTTCAGGAGCCCGCCCGGCCCCGAGCCGAGGCGCGAGGCCAGCTTCTCCGTGGCCTCGCCCATGAGCCCCGCCAGCGGGATGATCGCAAGGCCGCTCAGCGCGAACACGATCAGCGGATTCCACCCGAGCCAGCTCCCGAGCGGCGCCAGCACCACGAACACGAGCAGGAGCTTGAGCGCGTGCTCCGGCGCGAAGGGCCGGAAACGGCGCGGGGGTGCGGCGGGGGCGGTCGTCATGCTCGGACGTTGCCAGAGCCGCCGCGTCCGTGTCCACGGGCTGGCGATTCCGCCGGCGGGCTCGCCCGAGCGTGACGATCGCCCCGCTCGCATGCGACCATTCGGGCATGGACGACGCGAGCCCCCTGCAGGCCCCGGCCGAGAGCCAGCTCTGGACGTTCATGGATGAGCCTCGCGAGTACGCGCTCTACTTCCTCGAAGGCCAGCGCCTCATTCACGATCTCGCGCTCATCCATCCGATTCCTGGCGCCGGCTTCGCGTACTTCCGCGAGGTCGTCCTCTCCATCCAGCCACTAATCGCGCTCATCAAGCCGGAGGAGCAGCTCGGCTTCTACGTGGACTCCGAGTCGCCGTGGTTCAGGCTCAAAATCGAGACGAACCACGAGGGCCATGTTCGCTGCACGATGCTGCCCGAGGGGTTCGCGCAGTTCCCCCGGGCCGTGGACGGCATCGTGCGCGTCGAGCGGCGCTTCCCGGTCGCCCGCCAGCCCTACCAGTCCGTGCTGCGTCTCGAGCAGGCCCCCCTGTCGGAGATCGTCAACCGCGTGCTTCACGACTCGTGGCAGGTGCCCTGCGCCGTTCACGTGTCAGAGGAAGCCGACCAGAGCGTCATGCTGCACCAGATGCCCGCGCTGCGCAGCGACGATCCGTCGCGCTTCTCGCCCGAGGCGCTCGAGGAGCGCCTGGCCAATCTGGTGGACCCGCTGCGCCCCCTGTTCGCGCGCGCGCTGCACGAAGAGGACGCGCTGGTCGAGGCCTTCGCGGATCTCGGCTTCCACCCGCTGACGTCGCGCCGCGTGAAGCTGGGCTGCACGTGCTCTCACGAGCGCGTGGTGCGAAGCCTCCGGCTGCTCGCGGATCCGGAGGAGGTCTTCGAGCCGGGGTCCGACTCGGTCGAGGTGACGTGCGAGTACTGCAAGACGCGGTATGCCGTCCGCCGGGACGAGGTCCGCGACGAGCCGGAGATCGTGCACTGAGCCCGGTGAGGTGGCGCGGGACGTCCTCTTTCACCCCCGAACCCGAACACCGCTAGAACGCATCCACGGCAAAATCGCTCGCCGGCTCAAGCCGCCGCGAGCCACCGCCGACACTCCAGGCATCGCGCGGAGTCTCGCGCGATGCCGCGCGGGGTCCCGCGCGTCACCGCGCGGAGAGCCGCGCGCCACCACCGTCCACCGGAGTGCGCCTCATGACGTCGAGCACCACGAACAACAACACGTATTCGAACACGAACTGCAACTCGAACACGACCGACGGTTGCTCCACGGGCAACACGTCGAAGACCGCGACCGGCACCTGCACCGAGTACGCCGCGGGCACGACGTTCGACGTCAACGCCCTCACCTCGCCCGGCTGCTACGTGTGCAACTGGAACGGTTCTCTCCTGCGCGTCAGCGACACGTGCTTCAGCTCGTCCAACTTCACGGGCTTCAACTTCACGTGCTCGGACACGCTCACGGTGACCTACCTCACCAACGATCCGACGGCCACGACCGAGACCTGCCGGAGCCTCGCGTCCTCCTGCTACGTCTACACGAACTTCTGAGCGACCCGCTCGCGGGTTGACGCCGGGCCCGGCTCCTCGCGAGGGAGGCCGGGCCCTTCGCTTTTCGGGAACGGCTTCGCCGCCGTGATCGAAGCGTGGCGCCCGGCCAGGACACGAGGGAGGGGCAACGCCCGGCCTGGCCAGCCGCCGCTGGCGATGGGGCCATCGTGCGGAAGGCGCGGCGAGATGCCAGAATCCCCGGGATGCCGACGCGCCGAGACCCGCAGGACGGGGCATGAGCCGCTCCCGCGACCGCCACGCGCGGCCACGCGGCGCGGGCGGATTGCGCGCGGCGCTTCTCGTCATCGGCGTGCTGGCCGCGGCGCCCATCATGCTCGTGGCAGGCGGCAATGGCCCGCTCCTGCCCGGCACGCAGCCTTCGAACGGCACGGGCGATCCCGCCTTCCCGCCGTTCCGGGACGGCGCGCTGCCCGGCACGTTCGACCGGCCGGGCGCCTGCGACAACTGCCACTCCGAGTACCACGCGGCGAACGAGGCGACCTACGAGCCGTTCGAGACGTGGGCCGGCTCGATGATGGCGCAGTCCGCGCGCGATCCGCTGTTCTGGGCAGCGCTCGACATCGCGAACCAGGACGACGCCGCGCTCGGCGATGTCGGTGTCGGCGACTTCTGCCTGCGCTGTCACGTGCCGCGCGCGTGGTACGAGGGCCGCTCGCGTTGCAACACGCCCTGGGGCGAGGAGTTTGACGGGAGCTGTCTCGAGGGCGATCCGTCCACGCCTGACAACGACTTCGAGGGGATGCTCTGCTCGGTCTGTCACCGCTCCTACGACGCGAGCAATCCGCCCGCCGGCCAGTTCGCGGACCCGAACGCGCCGTACGCCGGGAACGCGCGGCTGTACCTGACGACGGAGGAGCGCCGGGTGCTCGGGCCATTCTCGGACGCCACGCCGTTCGGGCACGACTTCGAGTTCTCGCCGTTCCACCGGACATCGGCCTTCTGCGGCCAGTGCCACGACGTCACGAACCCGGTGCGCAACCGGCGGGATTCCACCACGGGCGCCGACCTGGGCTACCTCATGCCGATCGAGCGCACGTTCACCGAGCATCAGCAGAGCCGCATCGGCGATCCGTCGGCGCCCGAGCATCAGGTCTGCCAGGCCTGCCACATGCCGCCGCCCGATCTCGACGGCGACGGCGTGGTGGACGACGCCTATGCCTGCGGCCAGGCGCCCGGCCTGCGCGGCCCGGCCACCGCGCTCGAGGGCCCGCTTCACGTGCACTCCTTCGCGGGACCGAGCGCGTGGATGCTGGCTTTGCTGCGCGAAGAGTACGGCGTCGCGCTGAACCGCGCGGCGTACTTCGACCTCGGCATCGAGGCATCGCGCAAGCTCATGACCGAGCGCGCGCTTCAGCTGGATCTCACGGCGCCGGCCTCGGCCGACGCGGGGACGTCGTTCGCCATCACCGCGCGCGTGACCAACCTCGCCGGACACAAGTTCCCGACGGGCTATCCCGAGGGCCGTCGCGCGTGGGTGAACGTCATCGCGGGCGAGGACGTGGACGGCGACGGCGCCCTCGCGCGCTCCGAGGTTCAGTGGGAGTCAGCGAGCTACGACCGCGCGACGGGCGTCCTCGTCGCGGACGCGCAGGCCAAGGTCTACGAGGCCAAGCTCGGCGTCTTCAACCACGCGGGCACGGGGCAGTGCGATCTCGTGGACAGCGCCACGGGGAAGAAGATGTTCCACTTCGTCCTCAACGACTGCGTGGTCGAGGACAACCGCATCCCGCCCCTCGGCTTCACGCCCAGCGTCGAGACGGCGCCCGTCGGCTACGCGTATCCGAACAACCCGGCCCTGCCCGGCACGCTGGCCAACTGGGATGACACGACGCTGAGCATTCCCGTGCCGCTGACCGCCACGCTCCCCTACCTGGTGGAGGCGCGCGTCTTCTACCAGTCCACGTCGAAGGAATACGTCGAGTTCCTGCGTGATGAGAGTCAGTCCACGTGCGATCCGCGCGATGCCGGCTGCGATCCCACGCTGCCCGACGCTCGACCGAATCGCGGCGAGAAGATGCACGGACTGTGGGAGCGCTACGATCGCGCGCCGCCCACCGAGATGGAAGTCGCGCGCGCGAGCCTCGCGATCGTCCCCGCGCCGCCGGGCGCCTGCTGCGTGCTCGGCGCGTGCAGCGAGCGCACGCCTGCCGAGTGCGTGGCGGTCGAGGGCGCGTTCAGCGGACCGGGCACGACGTGCGCCGCCGTGCCGTGTCCGCTGCCCCTGCCGCCGGGCGAGCCCTCGAACATGGCCGCGGGCATGGCGCCGCTCACCGTCTCGCGCCGGGGCGACGGGTCGCTCGCGCTGACGTACGACCCGGCGTGCGACGCCAGCGACCACCACGTCGCGTGGGGCCCGATGGACCGCGTCGCGACGTACGGCAGCGCCGGCATCGCGTGCGGACTCGGTGTCAGCGGCTCGGCGACGTTCCATCCGGGCGCCGGCTCGTGGTGGTTCGTGGTGGTCGGCCGGAGCGACGTGGCCGAGGGCTCGTACGGCCGCAGCTCGCGCGGCATCCAGCGCGCCCCGCGCATCGGCGCGGCGGCCTGCGATCTCCCGCAGGACCTCTCCTCGACCTGCCGCTGATCGAGCGCGGGGCGGCCCCGGCCCGCCCCGGCCCCCGAGTTTCCGGCGGACAGGGCGAGGTGCTAATGTCCCCGAGCACGTCCTGGCCCTCCCGTCGCCGACGCCCCCTGGCCGGGGTGCGGACGCGTCCGGGTTTCGCACCGAGGTCCCGCTCAGATGACGACGCCCGCCTCCCGTGGACTCCTGATGGCCTGCCTGGCATGGGTCCTCGTCGCCACCGGAGCGCTCGCGCAGGGAGCCGATCCCAACGCCTGCGATGATCCGTCCGAGAGCCCGAACGTCATCGTCGGGAACCTCCACCAGATCCAGCGGTGGGGGACGGTCAACGGCATCACCGCCTACTCGGTCGGCACCACGTCGTGCAATGTCGGGACCTGCTGGCTGAACTGGATCGCGGGCAGCGACAACAACCAGCACCCGACCATCGGCCAGAACATGTTTCGCCTCGAGAACGGGCGCTTCGAGCACATCGGCCAGAGCTGGCTCAAGCACGGCTTCTACGCCCTGTCGGAGAACGTGTGCAGCCCGGACTGCCTGCCCGTGCCCGATGGCGAGCACCTGGGCGTCAACTGCTCGGATCCCTATTCGGCGGACCTCAACGGCCGCCAGACTCGCCTCGGACCCAAGTTCGAGGTGAACGCGCTCACCGGATACCATCCGCACCCGGTCACGAACCAGTCGGTCACGGGCGACGCGATCTTCAAGCGGCTGCAGGTCCGCGATGCCGACATTGACCCCGCGCTGCATCCGACGGCGCGCTACTTCGTCGAGGGGCAGTACGTCGCCGAAGACGACGCCGGCGCCGGCAACGGGAACGACAACGCGTCCTACCGGCCGATTGACATCCGCAAGACCGGCGGCGTCTTCATCGCGACGCTGGTCGGACAGACGCAGCGCACGCGGCCCGGCATTCTCGCGTGGCAGGACGCGGACCCGACCGTCAGCGTCGTGATCGTGGACGACCCCGAGGGCGGTCGCTTCTACGTGGCCGGCCAGGCCACCGATCTCGGCGGCGGCAACTGGGCGTACGAGTACGCCGTGCAGAACCTGACGTCCATGCGCGCGCTGCGCTCGTTCGCCGTGCCCGTGCCGGACGACGCCATCCTGACCGACGCGGGATTCCACGACGTGGACTACCACAGCGGCGAGCCCTTCGATCTCACCGACTGGCCCGTCGTGGCCGCCGGCGGGGCGGTGACCTGGCAGACCGAGACGCATGCGGTCAACCCGCTCGCGAACGCGCTGCGGTGGGGCACGCTCTACAACTTCCGCTTCACGGTGAACCTGCCGCCCGCCACCGGCTTCGTGCACGGCGACTTCTTCGCTCCGGGCCGTCCCGGCGATGCGGACCGGATGATCTTCCCGTTCCTGGCGCCCGCGGCCTGCGATGGCGACGGCCGATGCGATCCCGGCGAGAGCTGCCTGAGCTGTCCCGGCGATTGTTCGGACGCGGGACCCGACATCGACGCGGACGGCACGGGGTATTGCGAGGATTGCGACGAGGGCGACGCGTCGAAGTGGGGAGATCCGACCGAGGTTCCCCTGCACTTCGTGGCCAAGGGCGCGGGCGGCGAACTGAGCCTGCGATGGGATCCTCCTGCCGACGCGGGCGGCACGCCGCCGCGATTCGAGGCGCTGCGCTCGACCGTCGCGTCCGACTTCCTGACGGCCGCGAACTGCCTCGTCGGGTCCGACCCGTCGCTCCGCTCGCTGCAAGATCCCGACGCGCCCGTGGCGGGGCCCCGTCTCTTCTACCTCGTGCGCGCGCGCGGCCGGTGCGCGCCGGATCGCTTCGGAACGACTGGCGGCAACTCGTTCGGCGTCGAGCGCAGCGCCGCGACGTGCCCGTGAGCTGACGGTGGGGTCGGCGAGCGGCGAGTCGTTCCGCGAGCTGCCCGTCATCCGCCCGTCCGCGGCGGCCGGGTCGAGGAGGGGCGCGGGACGCTTCCGTCCCTTCGTCCTGCTCGGCGTGCATGCCGTCATCGCGCTCCACGTCGGACACTGGCTCGCGACGCGGCGCACGCTCTCGCCCGTCGAGCCGTCCGAGGCGATGGCGACGCTCGAGCTCGGGCTCGTGAACGCGGGCGCGATCTTCTTCGTGCTCGCCATCCTCTCGACGGTCATCTTCGGCCGGTTCTTCTGCGGCTGGGGCTGCCACGTCGTGGCGCTGCAAGACCTCAGCGGGGCGATCCTGCGCCGCCTCGGCA
Organism: uncultured Thermoanaerobaculia bacterium; assembly: GCA_964613915.1. Taxonomy (GTDB): domain Bacteria; phylum Acidobacteriota; class JBCCFW01; order JBCCFW01; family JBCCFW01; genus CAZTIW01. The sequence continues at coordinate 32,223 of CAZTIW010000032.1, read as the reverse complement.
TCCGTCCGGTCGCGGTGCGGTCCCGCGCGCTCGCTCTCGCGCCCTTCGTCGTGGCCGCCTACATGTTCGCGTGGCCGACGTTCGCGCGCGAGGTCCTGGGCCGCGGCCCGCCGCTGCCCGCGCTCCAGATGCATCTCGTCACCGAGGACTTCTGGCGCACGTTCCCGGGTCCGGTCTTCGCGGTCCTGACGCTCGCGACCTGTGGCTTTCTCGCGGTGCTGCTGCTGGGATCGAAGGGTTTCTGCACGAACGGCTGCCCGTACGGCGCCTTCTTCCTGGCCGCCGACCGGCTGGCGCCGATGCGCATCGTGGCCGAGGGCTGCCAGCGGAGCGGTCACTGCACGCCCGCGTGCACGTCCAACGTTCTCGTGCACGCCGAGGTCCGCGATCACGCGATGGTCGTGGACCCTGCCTGCATGAAGTGCATGGACTGCGTGGCCGCCTGCCCCAACGATGCCCTGAAGGTCGGCTGGGCCAAGCCGTCGCTCCTGGTCGGCAGGGCCGCGGCCCGTGGACTCAAGAGCGGCCGGCTGCCGTGGGGCGAGGAGATCGCGGCGGGCGCCGTGGGGCTCGGGGCCACGCTCGCGCTGCGCGGCCTGTACGACGGACCGCCCCTGCTCATGGCGGTCGCTCTCGGCGTCATGACCGCGTTCGTGGCGCTCCAGAGCTGGCGTCTGCTGCGCGGCCAGGGCGCTCGCATCGCGTCGCTGAGCATCCGTCCCGGGGCGAGAACGCTCGGGCGCTTGGCCTTCCTGGCGGCGAGCATCGCCTGGCTCGCCTTCGTGTCGCATTCGGGCTTCGTGCAGTGGCACCGCTGGCGCGGCCGCGTGGAGCTCGCTCGCACCGAGGTCGCGCGCGCCGACCTCTTCCGCGGCGATCTCGCGCGCATGTCGCTGTCGCCGGCGCATCATGCGGCGCATCGATCCGCCGAGGCTCACTTCCGCCTCGCCTCGCGCTGGGGGCTCGTGCCCGTGCCCGAGGTCGAGCTGGGCCTTGCCTGGTGCGCGCTGCTGCGGGACGACTTCAAGACCGCCGAGGCGCTGACGCGCGCGGTGCTCGCGCGGGATCCGAGCGATCCCGCGCGTCACGACAACCTCGTCGAGATCCACGCGATGCGCGGCGATCCCGAGGAAGTCGCCCGGGCGCTCAGGGCGAAGCGCGAGCAGGCCGGCCCGAAGGCCGAGGACAGCTTCCTGCTCGGGCAGGCGCTCATGGCGGTCGGCGCGGCGCGCGAGGCCGCAGACGCGTTCGAGGAATCCGCGCGCCTCGCGCCCGACAACGCCGCCTCGCGCTTCAACCTGGGCGCCCTGCTCACGCGCCTCGGCCGACCGGCGGAGGCCGTTCGCTGGCTGGGCGAGGCCGAGGGCATGGCTCCCGGCGATCCGGACGTGCTCGGCGAGCTCGGCCTGGCGCTGCTGGGCGTGGGCGATCCAGACGGCGCCGCCGCCGCGGCCGCGCGCGTGACGCCGGGGCGCACGGCCGCTCCCCTCGAGGAGCTGCGCGCGCGCCTCGCGCAGGACCCCGTGACGGCGGCGCCGCAGCCGGAGCCTCGCTGAACGGCGGCGTGGCGTAACATCAGGTCGTCGCAACCGCTTCCCGGAAGGCTCTCATGCTGATTCGCCTCGTCGCCCCCGTTCTCATCCTGTTCGCCGCCAGCAGCGCCACGGCGCAGTTTGCGACCACCGAGGTCTCGCCGCCGGGCTCGCCCGAGCCCTTCCGCATCACGAAGCCGCTGTGGACCTGGGAGAACATCCCGGCCGTGACCTATTCGGTCTACCGGAGCGATGCGGTCCCGGCGGGTTTCACGTGCATCCTGGATCGCCACCCGACCTCGAACTGGACGGGCGACCAGGATCCCTTCAGCCCGAGCCGGCGCTTCTATTACCTGGTCACCGCCTACGACGGAACCGACGACAACCGACCGGGTAACCGCTCGGACGGCACGGCTCGCACGCTCGACACGCCGTGCCCGCGCGATCGCGCCTGCTGCCTGACGGACGGGTCCTGTCTCGACCTCGAGCCGGGCGCCTGCCTCGCGCAGGGCGGCACGCCCGGCGCTGACCAGAGCACGTGCCTGACCACGCCATGCACGGTGCCATGCGCGTCAGGGACTCCCGTGGCGGGGCGCGTGCCCCTGCGGCTCGTTCCCATCGGCAACTTCACGGCGCCCATCTTCCTGACATCGCCTCCGGGCGATACCGGACGGATCTTCGTGGGCGAGCGCGCTGGCACGATCCAGATCCAGCGCGACGACGGCTCGCGTCCAGCCGGCAAGTTCCTCGACATCTCCGCCGTGACGAGGACCGGCTCCGAGCGAGGCCTCCTGGGATTCGCCTTCCATCCCGATTACGCGACCAACGGGCTGTTCTACGTCTACTACTCGACAGCCTCGACGCTCTCGTGCGGCGGGGATCACTGCGCGCGGATCTCCGAGTTCACGGTCAGCGCGGATCCGGACGTCGCGGTCCGCGCGTCCGAGCGGATCATCCTGGAGCTGGGCCAGCCATTCGGCAACCACAACGGCGGCTGGATCGGCTTCGGTCCCGACGGGTTCCTGTACATCGCGTTCGGCGACGGGGGCTCGGCCAACGATCCGCTGAATGCCGGCCAGGATCTCAACACGCTCCTCGGCAAGATCTTGCGCATGGACGTGGACGGACGCGATCCGGGGCTGGCCTACGCGATCCCGCCGTCCAACCCCTTCGTGGGCGTCGCGGGCACGCGCGGCGAGATCTGGTCGTGGGGACTCCGCAATCCCTGGCGCAACAGCTTCGATCGCGCGACCGGTGACCTCTACATCGCCGACGTGGGACAGGGACGCATCGAAGAGGTGGACGTCGCGCCGGCGGCGTCCGGCGGCGGAAGCGGCGTCAACTACGGCTGGCGCGTCATGGAGGGGAGTCTCTGCTTCAACCCGCCTGCCGGCTGCGACATGACCGGCAAGGCGCTGCCGGATCACGAGTACAACCACTCGGCCGGCGACTGCTCCATCACGGGCGGATACGTGTACCGCGGCTGCCGCATGCCGGACTGGCAGGGTTCGTACTTCTTCGCCGACTACTGTGGCGAGTGGATCGACACGTTCGAGTACGTCGGCGGCGTGGCGACCAACGTGCAGCGCCGGTTCCCGACGGGCGCCACGAACGGCCCCGTCTCCTTCGGCGAAGACGCCTCGGGCGAGATCTACGTTCTCGAGCAGGGCAGCACCGTCTACCGCATCGAGCCCTGAGAGGCCGGGCAGAAATGACGCTCGTCGGATCCGCGAGCGCCGGTGGTCCAGGCGCGAGGCGCGACGAACACGGGTGCTGAGGCGTAGCAGCGCTACGCCGCAAGCAATCCGTGGAGGAGCAACGAAGCGAATGGGCCGCCGCCGCCGCGGAGGCGACCAGCGGGATTTCTGCCCGGCCTCTGAGTCGCCCGCCACGCGGCCTCGGCCATGGCGCTTCGCGGGCCTGGCGAGCGAGGATGTCGCATGCCGACTCCTGCCGCGATGCTGGGTGATCTGGAGAAGCTGAGAGACCAGTACGGGCCGGGGCTCGCCGATCGCAAGCGCAGCCTGATCGCGGGGCTGGCGGGCGCCACGCTCCGGAGCGCGGCGGCCGTGCGGCGGCTGCACGAGGCGCTGTGCTTCCTGCGCGCCTACCCCGACGATCGCGACGTGCTCGAGGACGTCGAGCGCCAGCTGCTGGCGTTCGCGACGCGCGCGGACGTGCGAGCGCTTCGCGACGAGCTGGCGGACACCGGGATCGCGGGCACGGTCACGCACTATCGGTTCCTGCCGGACATGGCGGCGTGGATCGTCCAGCGCTGGCCGGCTGCCCTGACCGTGGACTGGGCGGAGCTCGAGGATCCCGCCGCCATGGATCGCGTGCTCCAGCTCTTCGTCGCGCCGGCCGAGCACCCGGCCCTCGACGAGTACGCGCAGGCGCCGCGGTTCTGGCTCCGGATCATGAAGGGGCCGCGCGAGACGGACGCCGCGTTCTTCGTGCGGCGCATGAGCGCGCTCCGCGTGTCCGGGCCCGTGCGCGAGGCGCTCTGGGCCTCCGTCCGCCCCATGTTCCGGCTCGCGCCCGGCAAGACCACGCCCAGCCGCACGCTCGACCGGCTGCGCCGTGAGGTCGTGACGTACCAGCAGGCCCCGCTCGTGCGCGCGCGGCCCGACTTGCGCGAGGAGGTCAGGCGCCCGCCCGCGAAGATCCGGCGCGCGGATGCGGCGGAGGGAGCGGCGATCCTGGACGTGGCCCGGGCCGCGATGGTGGCGCGTCATCGGGACCTCGACGTGTTCTCGCACGGCAATCCCGCGGACGTGAACGTCATCAGCCTCGGCGAGGGCCTCGAGCTGGCGTGCGTGGGGCTGCTGCCGGAGCGGCGCCTGCTGCTCGAGGGCGTCTTCGGGTTCCTGACGCTCAAGAACGGCGTGCCGATCGGGTACGTCCTGACGAGCGCGCTCTTCCAGTCCTCCGAGGTCGCCTACAACGTGTTCGACACGTGGCGCGGGGGCGAGTCCGCGCGCATCTACGGCCGCGTGCTCGCGGTGGCCGCGCGGCTCTTTCGATCGGACGCGTTCGCGGTGGATCCCTACCAGCTCGGTCACCTGAACGACGAGGGCCTCGACTCGGGCGCCTGGTGGTTCTATCAGAAGCTGGGCTTCCGTCCGAAGGATCCCGCCGTGCTCGCGATCATGGAGCGCGAGCTGGCCGCCATGAAGCGCGACCCGCGGCATCGCTCGGATCGCGCGACGCTCAAGCGGCTGGTGGCGGCGCCCATGTTCTTCCATGCGGGCGCCGTCCGGCCCGATGTCCTCGGCAATCTCTCCGTTGCCGACGTGGGCGTGCAGGCCATGCGGTTCCTCGCGCAGCACTTCGGCTCCGATCGCGAGGCCGGCGTGAGGGGCTGCGTGCGCGAGGCGTCGCGCCGGCTCGGGCTCGGGGCCGCCTTGCCGGCGGACTGGACGCCCGCCGAGCGCGAGGCGTTCGCGCGCTGGTCACCGATCGTGATGCTGCTGCCCGGGCTCGAGCGGTGGTCGGCCGCCGAGCGCGCCGGTCTGGTGACGGTCGTGCGCGCCAAGGGCGGAGCGAGCGAGTTCAACTTCGTGCGCCGCTTCGACGCTCACCGCAAGCTCCGGGCCGCCATCGTCGAGCTGCAGCGGCGCCGGCTGTCAGACGAGGCGTGACGGCCACGCGCGCCGCACGGCCGCGGGGCGGGCAACATGGCCCGCGATCTCAGGTCTCGCCGTTCGCGCCTTCGTCCGCCGTGTCGGAGATCCCGATGACGCGCGACGAGTTGATGATGACGCGGGCGTGCCGATCCTCGCGCGCGGGCCGGCCATCCCATCCGCCGGAGTGCAGGGTGGCGTCGCCGAGCACCACGAAGCCCTGACGGTTGAGGAAGAAGTCCGACACGCGCAGGCCCTTGAGCGTGCGCATCCGCCCCGTGATCGTGCCCGATTCGAGCAGGCACGTGATGTCGTGAGAGGTCTGCAGCTCGGCCTCTGTTGAGTTCTGCAGGTCGCCTTCGTCGTCGGGCGGCAGCACCAGGACCATTTCCTGCCGGTGAAGGGCCAGGAAGGGCAGCCGCGCCTGCCGCGCGTGGATCGTCACGTCCGTCAGACGGAAGAAGACCGTGGGGCGGTTGAGCTGGTCCACGAGCAGGCTGCGCGCGGGCACGTGGAGCTGGCCCGAAAGCCAGCCCGCCGTGGTCAGGATGCGCACCGCGATGGCGCGCTGGTCGGGTCGGTAAGCGGTCATGTGTGGCCTCGTGGCGAGCAGCGTAGCGCGATCTGGAGTGAAACGGGGCACGCGCGGCGCGTGGCCGACTTTCCGACGCCGCCGGCAGCGTGCGCTGGCGAATCCTCCCAGAAGGGCGCGCGCCAGGCGCGATCCGCCTCCCGGCGATGGGAGCCAGGACAAGTCGCGCCCGGCACGCGGCTTGCTGTCACGGAGGCGCGGCCCGTCATGGCCGCTGGAGTCACGCGTGTACAAGCCCCACCAACGTCAGGTCGCCGTGGACATCCTGACCGCCGCCGGCTGGGTGAGCGGCGTGATGCACGTTCCGGCCAAGACGTCGCTGACGGCGGCGCTGAACAAGCGCACGCAGTTCGTGCCCCTGACGCACGTCAACGAGGGCGAGTCGCCGGACTCCCCGACGTTCCTGGCGCTGCGGCGCGAGTCCATCATCGCGGTCGTGCCGCGCGAGGCCGAGAAGGACGAGCATGCCTACGTCGCGCCGGGACTCCTGGACCGCGCAGGCATGCGGTGCCTCCTGGCGGACGGCTGCGTCGAGGGCACGGCGAGCGTGCTGGGCGGCCAGCGGCTCTCGGACTTCCTCGAGACGAACGCGGGTTTCGTGCCCCTGTGCGCGGCCACCGTCGTGATCGGGAGCGAGGACGCCCGCACGGGGATGCCCCTCGTGATTCTGAACCTCTCCCACGTGCTCGCCGTGACCGAGGTCGAGCCGGCGCCCTCCTCCGACACCGCCCCGCCCCGAGAGGCCGTCGCGGCTCGCTGACCCCGTCCTCGGGCGGTCCGCTGCCCGCGTTCGAGCTTGTCTGCGGCCGTCGCGCGGGGCTACGTTCCTGCGGCCCCATTTCCGCGAGGTCGCCCCGTGTCCGTCCTCTTTCGATCACTCTTCCTGTGCGTTGCGCTCGGCCAGGCTCACGCGGCCGCCGCGGAGCCCCTGGTCCGCGCCATGGTCGTCGTCGAGCCCGGCACTCCGGCCAGCGTCGCGCTCGCCGCGGCGAGACTCGAGGCCGCGGGCGCGCGCATGCCGCACCGCTTCTCGGACGGCGTGCTGGTCGGGCAGATCCCCCCTCGACTCCTCGGCGGTCTCCCCGACATCCCGGGGCTGACGCTCAGCGTCGAGCTCGCCGGCCAGCCCGGCGCGCCCGCCGCGATGCCGGCACGGGCGCCCGCGAGCGCGCGCGCGGCGCGGCGGTTCCTGGCCGGCATGCCCGTCGTGGATCTGCCCGAGCCGACGCCCCTTGGCGGGGACCTGGTCGAGCCGCTCGAGTGGGAGATCGCCGAAGGGCCCAAGGCGCTGTCGAGCAGCGGGTGCTCGCGCCCGGCCGCGACGTCGGCGTATCTCGTCGGCTCCGTCGCGATCGGCATCTTGCTGCCCGAGAGCACCGGCGCGGAGAACACCGAGGACTGGTCCACGCCCGATCCCCGCCGTCCAGCCGACGACCGGCAGGATCTCGTCGTGGCCGAGATCCTCGAGGGCTGCGACACGCTCGTCGCGCAGATCCCGATCGCGAACCTGTCGTTCGCCTACGAGGTCCGACGCGCCATCCCCATCGCGCACGAGCCCATCCTGCACGCCGTCGGCGCGCGGGACATCTGGATCCGCGACATCCTCGAGGCCATCGGGCATGGCGCCGCGTCCGAGGCCTACGGCGTGGGCGGCTACGCGCGCGCGCTGCGCGACCGGCTCGACACCGACTGGGCGGCGGTCGCGTTCATCGCGGACGACCTGAACGACGCGGACAACGGCTTCCCGCCGACGGGCTTTCCGTTCGCCTACGCGCTGCTCGGCGGGCCGTACATGGTCATGACCTACGACAACGACGGCTGGGGCATCAGCCGGATGGATGTCGTCTTCCGGCACGAGCTCGGCCACGTGTTTCGCGCGCTGGACGAGTATCGCTCGGCCGGCAACTCGTGCTCCAACATCTCCGGCTACCTGAGCGTCGCGAACGCGAACAACGACTCGCCGCCCGGCGATCCCGCGTGCCTGTCGGCCACGACCTGCGTCATGCGGGCGAACACGACGCCGATCGCCTGCGAGTACTCGCTCGGCCAGATGGGCGTGCGCGACCTGGACGGCGACGGCATTCCCGACGTGCGCGACAACCCTCCCGACTCGCACTTCGAGCTGGCGGGGCCGCTCCTCATCGAGACCGATGCCGTGACAATCCGGGCGCGCTCCACGGCCAAGGCGCGGCCCGAGGAAAGCCCGCACGCGCCGGCGACGTTCAGCGTCAACCGCGTGGCGCTTGCGGAGATGAGCCTGAACGGAGGAGCGTGGTCGCCGCTCACGCCGGATGATGGCGGCTACGGCGACCGGTGCGAGGACTTCACGATCGATCTCACGGGGCTCGCCGAGGGATGGCACGAGGTGCGCGTGCGCGCGCTCAACGACGTGGACATCCTCGAGCCGAGCCCCGCGACGCTTCGCATCTACGTCAACACGGACTGCGCGGACGACGCGTCGGAGCCGCTCGACGACACGCCGGCCGGAGCGGTGCCGCGTCCGGTGGGCGCGCACGACCTCGTGCACTGCGCGTTCGATCAGGACTGGAGCCGCTTCTACCTGCTGGCTGGCGCCTCCGTGGGCGTCACGGTCACGCAGGCGGATCCGACCGGCAGTCTCGACGTGCGGCTCGAGGACGAGGGCGGCGCGGTCCTCGCTCGAGCCAGCGCGAGCGGCGGGGTCGCGACGCTCGCGGCCGTCGCGCCGCGCTCGGCGACGTACCTGCTGGTCGTCGAGGACGACGCCGAGTTCGAGACGGCGTACCGGCTCGATCTCGTCGCGGACTGTCTCGATGACCCCGAAGAGCCGGACTCGCCCGCGCCGCTCGGCGTCGAGACCGTGCCGGGGCTCCTGCGCCAGCGCGTGCTCTGCGCGGGCGATGACGACCGGTACCTGCTGTCCGTCCAGGCGGGGAGCGCGCTGAGCGCCGACATGGCGTTCGACGGCGCGCTGGGCGATCTCGACGTCGAGATCCTCGATCCGTCTGGCGCGCCGGTCGCGTCCTCGACGGGCACGGGCAGCACCGAGAGCGCCGCGTTCGTCTCGGTGGCGGACGGCGTGCACGTCGTGCGCGTGTTCGGCAAGAGCGCGACGGACCGCAACGTGTACGACCTGACGCTGGGCGCGACCGGCTGCGTGGACGATCGCGGCGAGAACGACGACAGCGCCGCGACGGCGCGGCCTCTCGTGGCCGGCCAGAGCGTCAGCGGCACGATCTGCGGCGCGGACGAGGACTGGCTCACGTTCACGACGGCCGGGCGCCGGCTCGTGCGCGTGCAGCTCGCGCACGATCCGGCAGGGAATCTCGACCTCGAGCTGCGCGACGCGACGGGCGCGCGCCTCATCGCGCGATCGCTGAACCCGGGCGCCGCCGAGGACATCACGACCGAGCGGCTCATGCCGGGCGCGTACGCGGTGCGCGTGCTGGGGACGGGGTCCGGGCGCGTGGCGTACCGGCTGACGCTCGAGGATGAAGATCCGCTCCTGCTGTTCGTGCGCAAGGATCCGACCGATGCCTTGCTGCGCTGGAACCTCTCCAACCAGGAGTGCTTCACGCTGCGGCGCCACGAGCATCCGGCGCGTCGCACGCTGACGGCGGCCGACCTGGCCTCGCCACGGCTGACGCTCATCCAGGAAGGCGATCCGACCGTGCCGGACGGCGACCGTCCGATCGAGGATCTGGGCTACCGCGATCGCGACGTCATCACGGACGGCATGTTCCTCTACACCTATCTCGTGGACCCGCATGACTGTGGCGTCTCGCTCGTGAACTCGACGAAGACCGCGGATCCGTATCCGGTGGCCGTGCCCGGTCCCGGGACGCGCACCGTGCCCATCGTCTACACGATCACCCTGGCGAACTCGGGCGTGCAGGACGCGTTCGGCGTCACCGTGACGGACGACGTGCCCCGGGCCTGCCAGACGTTCACGGTGGACGCGATTCCGCCGGGCGCGACGGACGCGTCGGCTCCGCCGCCCGCCGGCGCGAACGGTCGCGGGCTCATCACGGTCGCTGGCATCACGGTGCCGTCGCTCGCGGAGCGCACCGTCATCTTCACGTGCCAGGCCGTGCCGTTCTCGGCGGGGGGCGACAGCCCGATGGTGGACAACCAGGGCACGATCACCGTGGGGACGTCGCCGGTCGGTCCGGGCACGACCTACCGCACGGACGACCCGGCGACGGGCGTGTTCCCGGACGACACGCGCGTGTACATGGCGACGTTCACGCAGGAGATGCTCATCTCGGCGTTCTGGCACGCGCAGGTGGACTTCGACGTGCGCGTCACGGATCCCTGCGGCAACGTGCTCGGCCCTGGCGACCTCGCGACCGCGATGTGCGGCGGACGGCCGGGCAACGTGCGTTACACCGACTCCTGCGCGGCGCGGTCCTTCCCGGGTCGCTTCGAGCAGGTCGTGTTCGGCGGCTTCCCGCCATCGCCCGGCGACTACCTCGTCGAGATCGTCCACCGCGCCGAATCGCCCGGCGACGCGGCCTGTCGCGGCCAGGGCCCCGATGAGGTCACCGTCATCCTGCAACTCGAGACCGGCGCCACCACCTGGCGCACCCTCACCGTCCCCCCCGGCCAGACCGTCCCCGCGATGACGTTCACGCGCTGAGGCAGGCGGCGATGGGCGCCGTCCGCCTTGCGCGACGGAGTGTTCGGCAGGAGCTCGGCTGACTCGGCCCCGGGAGTTGCCATTCATGTCGTGAATGATTATCATTCACGACATGAATGATTTGCACATCAGGCCGAGATTGCTCCGAAAGGCCCTTGGCGAGGCCCTCCGCGTGATGCCGGCTGTCGTCGTCACGGGGGCGCGGCAGGCAGGGAAGAGCACGCTCGTTCGCGAGGAGCCAGGGCGCGAATACCTGTCCCTCGACGATCTGGACGTCCTGGAGCGGGCGCGCAAGGAGCCGCGCGCGCTCGTCACGTCAGGTCGCCGCGTCACGATCGATGAGGTGCAACGCGCGCCGGACCTGTTGCTCGCTGTCAAGCGCGTCGTGGATTCCGGTCGCGAACCAGGTCGCTTCATCCTGACCGGCTCCGCCAACCTGCTGCTGCTTTCCGGGGTGTCGGAGTCGCTGGCGGGTCGCTCGGCGTGGCTTCGCCTTCACGTGATGACGCGGCGCGAGCTGGCTGGGCTGGGTCGCGCTGGCGCGTGGCCGGAGCTCTTCGCGACGTCCGAGCGCGAGTGGCCTGATGTCCTGTCGGGCGGTGAGCTCGGGCCAGAGGACTGGCGGGACCTCGCGCGCCGAGGGGGCTACCCGGTCCCTGCGCTCGAGTTGACGACGGACGCTGATCGCGCCGTCTGGTTCGATGGTTATGCCCACGCGTGGCTGGAGCGAGACATTCGCGACATCGCCAGCATCTCCTCGCTCGTGGACTTTCGCCGCCTGGCGCAGGCCGCGTGTCAGCGCATCGGGGGACTGCTGAACCAGACGGAGTTGGGACGCGATGTCGGGCTTTCCCAGGCCACCGTTCACCGCTGGCTGAACCTGCTCGAGGCGTCGTGCCACCTCATCCGGCTTCCCGCGTTCGCCATCAACCGGACACGGCGCCTCATCAAGAGTCCGAAGACATACTGGAGCGATGTCGCGCTAGGCCTGCACCTCGCCGGGGAGACGGAGCCGTCCGGCGCGCACCTGGAGAATCTCGTGCTCCTCGACATCCTGGCGTGGGCCGGCGCCGAACCTCACCGACAGGTGACGTACTGGAGGACCGCCACCGGCCAGGAGGTGGACTTCATCATCGAGCAGGGCCGCCGGTTGCTGCCCGTCGAGGTCAAGGCCACGCGCAGGCCGACGCTCGCCGACGCCCGCGGTCTGCTGGCGTTCCTCGAGGAACATCCGCGCGCATCGCTTGCCGGCCTGCTCTTGCACGGCGGTGCCGAAACGACGTGGCTGACTGATCGCGTGCTGGCGGTACCGTGGTGGAGGGTGCTCTGACGACGGTGCAGCCCGACAGCGCGGCCGGCCGCATCGGCCGGATGCGCGGAGGCGGCCCGCCTCGCCTCGCCAGCGGCGTCAGCCGGCAGACGCTGACCGGCATCTCGTCCGCGACCCGGCTCCGGGAGTGGGCGCTGAGCACCTCGCGGCAGCAGGACTCTCAGTTGCAGCCGAGGGTCTGGACGGGAACGCAAGGGGGCGGGCCGGAGCGCGGGCGCTCGGCGCCGAAGGAGTTCACGCCGTGGCTTCCCTCGGCCGTGGCGGTCACGGGCACGATGAGGAAGTAACGGTTGCCGGAGGCCGGCGTGATCGTCTCGCTCGGCGGTGACAGCCCCGCGTTGCACGCGAGCGGCACGTGGCTGTACCACGTCCCGATCGAGCCCTGGTGGATGGTCGTGTCCGTCGCTTGCGAGCTGCAGCTCGGCCCCCAGGTGAGATCGAGGGCGCCCGCCGTCGCGGCCTTCGCGACGCGTAGCGGCGTCCCGGGCCGCGCGGTCGTGCCGTTCGGAACATGCCCCGGAATGGCGGGCGCGACGCACGTCGTCGTCGCGCAGGTCGTGCCCGCGGGTCGCGAAGCGCCTCCCGCCGCCGCGCATGCGCCCGGCGTGAGATCCGCGCAGCTTCCATCGGGCAGGCAGCAGGCGCGAGACGTGACGCAGCTCGCGGTCGCGCAGGTCGTCCCCGGGCCCTGCGCCGTGCCGCCCGCCGTCGCGCAAGCCGCGATGGTCGTGTCGAGGCAGCTCTCATCCGGCAGGCAACAAGCCTGCGGCGCCGAGCAGCTCACGCCCGCGCAGGTCGTGCCGGCGCCCTGCGACGTCCCGCCCGCGTTCACGCAGTCGGCCGGCAGGCGATCGACGCAGCTCTCGTCCGGAAGGCAGCAGGCCTCGGGAACGGGGCAGCTGACGCCCGCGCAGGTCGTGCCGGCGCCGCGCGGCGTGCCTCCCGCGTTCACGCAGTCGGCGGCGAACATGTCGAAGCAGGCGCCGTCGGGCAGGCAGCAGGCTTCGGGCGCGGGGCAGACGACGGCGGCGCACGTGGTGCCCGCGCCTCGCGGGCTGCCCGCCCTGTCCACGCACTCGGCAGGGAACATGTCGAGGCAGGAGCCATCGCCGAGGCAGCAGGCCTCCGGCGCGGGGCAGGTCACGGTCGCGCAGGTCGAGCCCGCGCCGCGCGGCGTCCCGCCGGCGTTCACGCAGTCAGCGACGAGCGCGTCGAGGCAGGCGCCGTCGGGCAGGCAGCAGGCTTCGGGCGCGGGGCAGGCGACCGTGTCGCAGGTCGAGCCGGCTGGCTGCGACGCGCCGCCCGAGCCGGCGCACGCGGCGGGCGTGGTCATGGCGCACGAGCCGTCGGCGAAGCAGCACGCGCGGGGCGCCGGGCAGATCGTGTCGGCGCACTGCACGCCCGGCGCGCGCGAGACGCCGCCAGCGGCGATGCAGTCGGCGGGCAGCGCGGAGACGCAGCTCCCGTCCTGCAAGCAGCAGGCGCGCGGCGCGACGCAGGTGTTGGTGGCGCAATTCGTGCCCGGTCCGAGCGGCGTGCCGCCGGCGCCGCTGCAGACCGAGGGCTCCTGATCCACGCAGTCGCCCACGGGCAAGCAGCAGGCCTCGATCGACTCGCACGCGCCCGGCGGACAGCTCGAGCCCGTGCCCTGCGGCGTGCCGTCGGCCGCGCCGCACTCGAGCACCGGCATGATGGCGCACGTGTGATCGGGCAGGCAGCAGGCCTGATTGCCCGTGCAGGTCACGCCCGCGCAGGGAACGCCCTCGCCGAAGAACGCGCCCCCGCGGTCGCGGCACTCCAGCGCGCCGATCTCGAGACACGTCGTGCCGAAGGGCGAGGGCGCGCAGCATGCCCCCGTGCGTCGCGGGCAGACCGTCGCGGCGCAGCGGCTGTCGGCCGCTCGCGGGAAGCCCCGGTTCAGGGCGCAGGTCTGCCGGTCCACGTCCTCGCACGTCGTGTCCGCGTGGCAGCAGGCGACGACCGCGAGCACGCACGGGGGCGAGGCGCAGGTCGAGCCGCGACCACCACTCGTGCCGCCCGCGCCCGCGCAGTCGGCGGGCGCGAGGTCGAAGCACGCGGTGTTGCCGGGCATGCAGCACGCGACCGTCGCGACGCACGTGACGCCCGCGCAGGTCGAGCCCGGAGCGCCCGGCGTGCCGCCCGCGCTTCCGCACGCGGCGGGAGTGCTGTCCGTGCAGGAGCCGTCGGGCATGCAGCACGCGCGCGCTCCGCCGCACGGGCTCGACGCGCAGGTCGTGCCCACGCCCAGGAAGCCCCCGCCGTTGGCGGCGCACGTGCCGGGATCGGTGGAGGGCGACAGCGCCGAGGGCGACGACCCCCCAGCGAGCGAACCAACGCATGCGGCCTTCCTTCGTCCAGGACGTTATTCCCGGCGTCTCCTGGCGGCAACGCGCCCGGAGAGTCCCGGCCCAGCGCGGCGGGGCCACGCTGCCCAGGCACGCGGCGGCCCTCCGGGCGTCCTCCGGAGGATCTGGCACGGTCCGCCCCCCCGAGTTGACCAGACACGGAGCGTCGGCCTAACGTCAGGAAAACCGAAGATGCACGTGGCGGGTGCTTCGCCCCCGGAATCCGCCGCGAACGGCAGGGTGCGCGACGAGCGGCGCCCGCGCCAGAGGACCGTCCATGCACCATCGCGCTCCGCTTGCCCTCTCCTGGCCCGCCGCGCTCCTCGGCATCGCGGCTGTCGCCGCGCTCGGCGCCGCCCCGGCCGCTTTCGCCGCGCCCCTGTCCTGCACGTCGACGCCCCCCGGCGCGCCCGCCGTGACGATCGAGGTCGTCGAGATCGTCGAATCCGGCACGCTCGGCGAGTGCTTCGCCTCCGTCCGCGGCTCGGTGGACGCGAGCGCCGCCGGCGGTTGGGATGTCTACATCATCGTGGACTCGTCCGGTTCGACCGCGGGCTCGTCGGGCATCGATCTCGATGGCGACGGCATCGTCGGCCAGGGCGACTGGCGCAACCCCACGGATCCCGGTGACTCCACGCTCCGCGCCGAGCTCGAAGCCGTCCGTCGGGCGCTGGATGCGTGGGAGGGTCGCGATGTCCGCGTGGCGCTCATCGAGTACTCCGCCGTCATCCCCATCCCTCCCGGCGAGCCGAACGAGCAGGGCCGGATCCGCACGGTGCAGGGCCTCACGCCGAGCTTCGCCGCCGTGCGGAGCGGCCTCGACACGGTTGCTGCCGCCGGCTCCGTCGGCGCCACGGACTATGGCGGCGCGCTTCGCGAACTCGCCGCCGAGTTCGATCGCAGCGGCGATCCCTCGCGCTGGCCTGTCGCGTTCTTCCTTTCCGACGGCAAGCCAACGTTCTCGCGCTTCCCCTACGACACCACCGAACCGACGGACGTGGCCGAGGCCATGGCCGGCGCGCAGCTCCTGGCTGATCGCGGCCTGCCCGTGCACTGCCTGGAGATCGGGATCTTCGACGACATCGGCGTGCTGCAGGACATCTCGAACCTGACTGGCGGCCGCTTGCTCGGGCAACTCACGGGCGCGGGGATCCTCGACTCCATCGCCTCGATCGGTCTCGACCCGGTGGCGAGCCTCGACGTCATCAACGTCACGGCCAGCCTGAACGGCCAGACCGCGCGTGACGCGGCCGGCGGATTCACCGCGACGGTTCCGCTGCAGGGCGGACTCAACGTCCTCACGATCGAGGTCCGCGTCGAGACGAGCACGGGCTCGTGGCTCATCACGTGCCCGCTCGAGGTCAGCGCCACCTGCCCGCGGGGCTCGGGCGACGCGCCCGGTCGGGATCGCCCGGGCTCGGGCCGGCCCGGCGGCGACACGGGTGGCGGCGGCGCGGACGACGGCCGCACGCCCTCCGAGCCGCCCGCGCGCCGCTCGGCGGATCGCGGCGGCAGCGGGGGAGGAGTCGGCGGCTCGGGCGGCGGCGGCACCGGCGGCGGAGGGGGCTGGGACTCGTCGGGCCGCGGGGGCTCTGGCGGCGCCGGCGGCGATCGCGGCACCGGCCGGCGCTGGCGCGGCTGGCCGAACGACACGGCTCGCCGCGTGTGGGAGCGCTGGGGCGTCACCGAGTGCATCGGCCTCGAGGGCGGCGCGCCGCGCGCGACCAACTGCGCCGAGGCCCTGCGCCAGCTCATCGCGATCTACCGCTCCATCGAAGTGGGCGAGCTCCGCGCCGACTGTCCGCTCGATCCCGCGGACATCCCCGGCTACGCGACCGTGGGCGATCTCGTGCGCGAGCTCGAGACCGCCATTGACCGCAACGGCAACAACCGCTGCGGCAACGCCGCGACGCTGGCCGCGCGCCTGACCGCGGGCACGGCGTTTCCGGATCCCGTGACGGGCCCGACGCCCACCGGCAGCACGACGCTGGACTGCACGACCGTCCAGTCGAGCCCGGACTTCGACGTGCGCGTCACGCTCGAGTCGCCGAGTCCCGGCGACACGCTCGGCACGGGAAGCCCCTGTCCCGCGCGCGTGCGCGTCACCGGCGACGCCAACGCGCGCGGCCGATCCACCCACGATGTCTACTTCGTCGTGGACACGAGCGGATCCACCGCCGGCAGTTCGGGCCGCGACGTCAACGGCGACACCGTGCCCGACTCGACGCTCGAAGCGGAGCTGGAGGCGCTGCGCGCGTCCGTGGCGATGCTCGATCCCGCCATCACGCGCGTGGCCCTCATCGAGTTCTCCGCCGTCATTCCGATTCCTCCGGGCGAGCCGAACGAGCAGGGTCGCATCCGCACGGTCCAGAGCCTGACCTCGAACTTCTCGCAGTTCTACGCCGGCCTGGACGCCATTCGCTCCGCCGGTTCGGTGGGCGCGACGGACTACGGCGGAGCCCTTCTCGAGCTCGCCGCCGAGTTCGACCGCAACGGCGATCCGGCCCGCGGCCACGTCGCGTTCTTCCTGTCCGACGGCAAGCCGACCTTCCCTCGCTTCCCGTACGACTCCACCGAGCCGCTCGACGTGGACCACGCCATGCAGGGCGCGAGCGCCTGCGCCTCGCGCGGCATCGTCGTGAACACCTTCGAGGTCGGCGTCTTCGACGATCTCTCGACGCTGCAGGCCGTCGCCGACAGGACGGGCGGACGCCACGTCGGCGAGCTCGCGGGCGGCGCCATCGTGGACGCACTGCCCGGATCGACGCTCGTCGGCATCCAGAGCGTCCGGGTCCGCAACGACGTCACGGGCGTGGAGGTCACCGCCACGCTTCGACCTGACGGATCGTGGGACGCCTTCGTCAACCTGGTGCCTGGCGGCAACCGCATCGTGATCACGACGACGTCGGACCAGGGCGCGGAGGTGGTCGAGTGCGTGATGGAGCTCGTCTCCGATTGCACGCAATCAGGAAGCGACTGCGCCGTGCGGACGCCCGAGCTGTGGCAAGAAACCGACTGCCCGTGAGGGGTCTCGGCCGGCGCCGCCGCCTCGGCCTGCACGACGCCGCGCGCGCCACGCTCATCGTCGCGCTCGTGACCGTTGCGCTCGCGGATGGCGTGCGTGCCGAGGATGGCCCCGCCGTCGTCGAGCGCCTCGCGCGCTCGTCGGTGGACGCCCGCTTCGTGCCCGATCCCGAGCATTCGGATCGCGACCTCGTCACGGGACGGGCGCGAGCCGATCTCGAGCAGTCGGCGCGCCAGTACTACGAGGACCTGCGCCGGCGCGACCCCGAGCGGTTCGAGCGCGTGCGCTCGCGCATGCTCGGAAGCGCCTCGGCGAAGGAGCTCGACGCGATCGCCATGCATGAACTCGCCGCCGGCCGGCCGGCGAGCGCCGAGCTCGCGTGGGAGCGCCTCGTGGACGAGCATCCCGAGAGCCCCGAGGCGCCGCAGGCGCTTCTGCGGCTCGCGAGCAGCCGGCTGCGCGCGGGCGAGCGCGCGGCGGCAGCCGACGACCTCGCGCGCCTGCCCGAGCTGGACATGCAGCTCTCCTACCAGGCCGCGCCCCTCGTCTCGCGCTTGCTGCAGGAGACGGATGCGGACTTGAAGCGCCGGCCGCGCACGCCGCGCGGCGGCGATCGCGTCGCGCTCCATCCGAGCCTGCAAGCGCTCGATCTGGACCGCGCGCGCGACCTCTCCGAATGGACGGCCGGGTACTCCCTGCTCGACGAGGTCGCGCGCGGCCTGCGCATGGAGACGTCGGGCGACATCCTGCGAACGGTCAAGCGGGCCGGGCAGGACGACATCACGCTGGACGGGCTGACGGGTCTCATTCCGCTCGAGGAGCGTCAGCGCGGCCTGCGGACCGAGGAGCGCTTGCGCGCGCCTGGCGACCTCGCGGGGGCCGACGCCCGGGCCGCCGAACGCGGGCGCGGCAAGCAGCTCGAGAAGTTCCAGAATCTATCTCGATTGCAACAGTTGCAAGTCTTGCTGTTGCAGCGCACGATCGAGGATCTCGAGCTGGAGCCTCCCGCCCGGCGCCTGGGCGAGGCTGCCCTCGCCGAGCGCCGCGCGCTCGGCGTGCGCGTCGAGGCCGTCGCGGCCCGGCCGCCTGACGATCCCGCCCTGACCCCGGAGCAGCGCGCGGTGGGACGCCTCGCGCGCCTCGCCGATTGCAACGGCGATGGCAAGCTGTCGCCTCTCCGGGATGACGAGGGCCTCTGGAAGCGCCATCGCATGGCCGTCGAGGGCGACATGCGCAACGCGGTGCAGAAGCCGCTCGACGACGACAACAAGCGGCGGGTGGCCGATCTCTTCGAGCAGTCCGGCCTTTCCGAGCATGCGCTCCTGGCCGCGCTCGTGCGCGCGTGCAGCGAGCCCGTGGCCGCACGGCATCCGGGCGCCGCCTCCGGCCTGCGCGTCGCGCCTGATCGCGTCGAGAGGCTCCTCGCCGCGCTCGCGGAGCGCAGCGCTCCCATCTGGGCCGCCGCACCGCATGCGCGCGGCAAGGCGCTGCCCGGGGATGCCGAGCGGGACTATCTCGCTCGCCTGTCCGTCCTGCGCCTGCCGGGCGAGTCGCTCGACGACGTGCTCGTGCGCGAGCTCCTGAGCCGGCCGTCCGCCGTCGGATCGGGCGCTCTGGCCGTGCATCCCCGAGCCGGGCGCCTGCTTGCCGAGCTCGCGAGCCTGGGCGCGCGACGCGAGGGAGCCTGGTTCTTCGAGGACGATCCACCGCAGGCGCCGGCCCGCCGCACGGCCTCGCAGAAGCTCGAGCGCGCCGAGGCCATCCGCGCCGAGCTCGATGACGTCTCCGCGGGCCTTGCCATGGACGAGATCACGCGCGTGATGGTGGCGGACCTCGAATCGCAGGGCATGCGTTTCGATCCGGCGGATGTCGAGCTGATCGGGCAGCGCATCCAGCACGAGGACCTCGGCACGCTCGCTCTGGTGTTCGACGAGCTCGGCAACTTCACCAGCCTCGACCGCGCCGTGGTCATGACGCAGCCGGGCACGGCGCTCGGCGACCGCGGGCCAGGCCACGTCGCCTACGGATTCGGCCTGGATCTCATGAGTGGCACGCCCGCGACGAGCGCTGGCTGGCGCGACTCGCGCGAGATCCGCGATGGACGCGCCACGCTCTCGTACCACGTGGGCGGCGCCGGTTCTCCCGATGGCCCGACCGACAGCTCGGGCGTCTCGGCGCGCTTCCGCCGGCAGAAGGTGTGGCAGCCCGAGGTCGGCGCGGACGCGTCGATCCTGCGCGGACTCGCGGGAAGGGGATTCTTCAACCTCATCCGCGACGTGACGCTCAAGCACGAGCGGCAGCTCGCACGGGTCTTCGAAGATCACGAGGCCGCGCGGGCCGAGGGACGCGCGGCCTTCCTCGACTCGGTGAGCGCGAAGGGCGCGGGCGCGCAGCCCGCCGTGCTGTTCACGCAGAGCCTGGGTCGCACGCGCGCGGATCTCGACCACGACGACGAGTCGTTCGGCATCCTGACCAGCTCGTACGAGTTCGAGAAGGCGAGGCAGAAGTCGCTGCTCAACCGCCACGCGCGCAGGGTCCGCTTCGCGGGCGTCGGCTTCTCGCTCGCGTTCCTTGCGGGCGACGCGTTCGTGCTGGCGGGTCCGATGATCGGCGCCAAGGACTTCCGCCTGTTCTCGCAGCTCGTGGACGCGCCGACGCTCCGCGTGCAGTCCGAGGAGGCGGGCATGCGGCGCGTGGCGCTGTCCACCTGGCCTCGCGGCGGGGTCGTGCGCACGCGCGAGGCTCGCGTCCAGCTGCATCGCGGGGCCGACGCCGAGGGCGTGGCCCGGTTTGTCAGTTCCGAACGCGACGAGCAGTCACGCCTCGCGCGCCTCGACGAGCCCCTGCCGGCGAGGGCCACGCTGGTCATGGCGGGCGCGGCCGACGGGGCGGAGCGGTCCGGGGCCGGCGCGCTCTCGGCGTTCGAGACGTCAGCGCTTCCGCCGGCGTCCGCGGCGCCGCCATCCGGTCGCCCGCTGGCGGCGCTCCCGCCTGACGGCGTCCTGCGCGCGCGGCCGGTCGCGCAGGCTCCGGGTCCGCGCCTGTTCGCGACGCTGGCCTCGCGACGCCCGAGCGATCTCGACGGCCTGCGTGGCACGGACGCCTCCCGCGCGTCGCGGCCGTCGAGCGTCCCCGAGCCGCGCGCCACCGACAACATGCGCATGACGCCGCTCGACGATGCGGACGCGAGCAGCGCCGCGACGGCGCGTGGCCTGGAGCGCCTGTCGCGCGCGCTGCGAGCGAGCGGCGTGCCGCTGCACGTCGAAGCCGCTGGCATGGCGAACACGTGGGCTCTCGAACCCGCCAGCACCACGCCCTGGTGCGCGCAGTCGCTCGACCTGTTCGTGGCCGAGGACGAGGGGCTGGGCCTCGAACTCGACGCACGCGGGCGCCCGGTCCTCATCGCACCCGACGGTCTCGACGGCGTCGTGCTCGACGCGATGCTCGAGCGCCGCTCCGTGACGCGTCCGGGCGAGGCTGACGAAATCTGGCGGCTTGCCTTCTCGCGCGCACCCGGGCGCCGCGCGATCGATGTCATCGAGAACTCCGCGCGCCGCCTGCGTTGCGAGGTGGTGGACGGCCGCTTCATCGGCGCGGCCGTGATCGCCACGCGCCACCGCACGGGAGAGGGCGACCTGCGGACGCAGGCGAACCTTCTCGCGCCTGGCGATCGCGAGGCCGGAGCGGCCGTGGCGCGCCTTCGCGCCGAGGCGGCGGCGGCGCGCCCGCAGGCCGAGTCGCTCCTTCCCGCCATCGCCCTCCGCCGCATGGACGAGACTCCGCCCGACGGGACGATCTCGGATCCTGACGCTCTGAGCTCCGGCTTCCTCGATGCGCTGCGCAAGGCGCGCGGCGAGGATGTCGTCCTGTTCAAGACGCGCGGCATCCAGCACGCGTCGCTCGCCAGCACGGGGGCCGTGCCGCCGTCGAGCCTCGAGCCCGACAACGTCGCGTTCATCCAGGCTCTCGCGCTGCAAGAGCAGGGCCGGCGGCTGTCGGGCCGCGCGCTCGAACACGCGCACTTCCTGCTCGTGCACGAGGGCCTCTTCCGCGGCGATGAAGGGTCCGTCACGCAGCAGGTCTCCTACCTGCAGCAGCGCGCGGTCACGCCCTTCGCGGCCGATCGCGAGATGGCGGTCGCGACGGATCCGCTCACGCGCCGCGTGCTCGACCGCGCGGGCGTGGACGAGGCCGCGGCGCTCGCGACCATCGGCGAGGGCATGCGCGCGCGCGTGGCAGAGGGTCGGCGCGCTGGCCGGCTCGACCACCAGCTCGTGCCCGCGGGCACGCGCATCGTGACGGCGTCGTGGTCGGGACGCCAGCACGGCGTCCAGCGCACGACGGCCACCGAGCCCACCCCCGCGCACCTGCTCGAGCCCCTCTCGCTGAACTCGAACGAGGGCCGCTACGTCGCGGCGCTCGCCATCGGCCCGGATGTTCCGGCGCTCGCGCTCTCGATGGCGTCGGAGCTCGGCGGCGGAGAGGACGCCGCGCGCCTGCTCGAGCCGCGTCTCGCTGACGCGCTCGGCGACGCGCTCGCGCACCCGGCGAGCGAGCGGGAGATCGTCGCCACGATCGACGGCGCGACGCTCCGGCTGACGCTCGCGGATCCGCCGCGCGCCGGCGCGCTCGCTCGCTGCAAGAATGCCACGCTGTTCCCGCCGGCCTACGGCGCGATGCTCGAGCACTCGACGCAGGCGGCCGTCGCGGCCGCGCCCGCGATGTTCGTCGGCGCGGCCGAGAGCGCCTCGCGCTTCGTCGGCCGCTCGTGGGCAGGCTGGCGGAGGCTGAGCCTCCTGGCCGCGGCGCCGCTCGTTGCGGCGGCGACGCGCGGTGGCGGTCGTGGCGGCGGCGATGACGACCCCGGCGGAGGCGATGACGGCGGCGGTGGCGACGACGATCCACCTCCGCCCCGGGATGGCGCGGCGCCACCCGGGCGCGGCGGCGCGCGGGGCGGAGCGGACCGTCCCGATCGGTCGGACAAGCCGAACGAGCCGCCCCAGGAGGAAGAGCCTCCGCGCGGGGGCACGACGCCGCCCGGACGTGGCGGTGGTCGCGAGCGCCCTGGCGGCGATCGGCCCGAGCCTCCGGGCGACACGGCGGATCCGCCGCGCGAGGGCGAGCAGCCGCCCGGCCATCCGCCCGGCGGACGGCCGAGCCCACCCGATCCCGGCGATCGTCCGCGCCGGCCCGTTGACTGACGAGACTCGAACTCATGAAGATCCTTCCTCGTTACCTTGCCGTTGCCATCGCCTGCGCGACCCTCGCGCAGGCAGGCAACATTCACGTGGACGCCAGCTCCGGCGACGATGCGCGGGACGGATCGACCTGGTCGGCCGCCGTGCGCTCCATCAACCGCGCGCTCGTCATCGCCAACGCGGCGGGTGGCGCCGACACCATCCACGTGGCGGCGGGCACGTACGCCGAGAACGTGCTCATCCAGCGCGGCGACGTGACGCTCCTTGGCGGCTACCCTCAGGGTGGCGGCCCCACGCGCGATCCAGCGTCTCAGCTGGTGATCGTCAACGGCGGTGGCGCGGGCCCCGCGCTGTCGGTGACCGCCGGCGCTGGCGGGGTCGCGCTCGCGTCCATCGTGGTGGACGGCTTCACGTTCACGAACGGGCGCGAGCTCGGCCGTGCGGGAATCTATGGCGCGGGCGCGGGCGTCTTCGTCGAGGAGGCCGCGGTCGTCCTCACCAACAACGTGATCGAGTCCAACACGGCGCTCGGCAACGGGCTGATCGGCGGGGGCGTGTACCTGTACCGCGCCATCGCCGGGCCGTCCCGCATCGAGCGCAACACGATCCGCAACAACCGCGCGGAGAATGGCCTGGGCGGCGGCGCGGCCATCGTGGACTTCGGCGATCAGGCGGCCGGCCGCACCAGCTTCTCGAACAACCAGGTGCTCGGCAATGAAGCCGTTTCGTTGCCGGGAGCGGACCCGCTGCTGGCGCTCGCGCAGGGCGGAGGACTCTTCGCGTGGGGAGGCGCGCCCGTCATCGCGTCCAACACCTTCCAGTCCAACCGGGCGGACTCGCAGATCGACGCCAGCTACTCGGGCCAGGGCGGCGGTGTCTACGTGCTCGACGCGGCGCCAGCGATCACCAACAACGTCATCGTCTCGAACGAGGCGCGCGCGAGCGTGGCGCCGTTCGGCGCGGCCGGCGGCGGCGTGTACGCGTGGTGGGGCGCGACGGATCGAAGCGGCGGCGCCCTCCTCCTCGAGGGCAACGAGATCCGTGACAACCGGGCCACGGGCGGCACGGGACCCGATCAGGCCGCGGGCGGAGGCGTGGCCATGACCGTGCTCGGAGCCGCGGCCCCGGTCTTGCGCGGCAACACCATCACCGCCAACCGCGCGCTCGGCGACGGGTCGCAGGCGGGCATCGGCGGTGGCATCTTCGCGTACGTGGAGGAAGTGGCGGGACGCTCGCTGCGGGTGGACGGCGGGACGATGTCGGCGAATGCCGCGCTCGATGGCGGGGGAGGCCTCTGGCTGCAAGGTGGACTGGCAGGCGCGGCGCTCGCGGAGAACCTGCTCGTCGAGAACAACGAGGCCGACTTCGGCAGCGGCGTGATGATCTTCGGCGATGGCACGCTGAGGCACGCGAGAATCCGCGGCAACCGCGTGTACGATCCGGACCGCGACAACGTCTCCGAGATCCGCGACAACTGTCCTGGCCTCGCGAATCCCGTGCAGGCGGACGCGGATGGCGACGGCCGGGGCGACGCGTGCGACGCCGATGACGACGGCGACACGGTGCCCGACGCCTCGGACAACTGTCCGCTGGTGGCGAACCCGGGTCAGGGCATGGCTTGTTCGGGCGATGCGGACGGCGACACGGTGCCGGACGCCTCGGACAACTGCCCGCTGGTGGCCAACGCCAGCCAGGCGGATGCGACGCTCGACGGCGTCGGAGATGCCTGCGAGCCGGCGCAGTTTGATGCGCTCGAGACCAACGCGGGCGGCGTGTGGGTGACGGGCGACGCGACGCTCACGAACCTCGAAGTGACGCGCAACGCCGGGCAGGGCCTGCTCCTCGTCGGCGCGGCGGCCGATCCCGGCAACGGGACGCCCGAGGATCACGCGGCGGTGCGCATCACCAACGTCACGATTGCCGACAACGACGCGGCGGGCTTCATCACGTACCTGGCCAGCGGCACGCGTTTTCGAGACAGCATCGTCGCGCGGAATCTGCTGTCGGACGGGTTCGACACCGAGGCTCTGAGCGGCGGACCGTCGAGCCCGAACATGACGTGCGACGGCGTGTACTTCTACGACGGCATCGCGAGCCTTCCGTGCACGGGAACGGGGAACCTGGACTTCGCGGACGGTTCTCCGGCGTTCGCGATGGGCCCGCTGGGCGACTACTACCTCGAGCAGCTCGCCTCGGGCGGCGCGCGAACGTTCGTGGGCGTGGATCGCGGGCGCGTGCAGGTGTCGTCGAGCCCCGTGGTGAGCCTCACGACCCGGACGGACGCGGTCGCGGACTCGGGCACGGTGGATCTCGGATATCACTACCCGCTCCCGAGCGCGACGTTCGACGATCCCTTCGCGACATCGGTCCGCGTGACCAAGCCGGGCGGCCGCGCCCAGCTCTCGCTGACGAATCTGCCACCCGGGGTCGCAGCGGTTCGCTGGTTCCGGGGCCGCATCTCGCTGTTGCCCGCGGAGTACTCGCATCAGTCCCCGTTCTCGGGCCAGGCCGGCGATCCGGAATGCTCGGCGCCCCCGGCGCTCCCGGTCCAGGACACGAACGCGGTGGGAGACGGACAGGCGTACTACTACCTCGCGGTGGATCTCAGCGGCGCCGTCGAGGGGAGCTTCGGAAGGAGCTCGCTCCTGACGCTGCGGACGCGTCCGGAGGACTCGCCGACGGATCTCGTCACCACCTGTCCGTGAGGACGGGCGCGAGCGCGCGCGCGGCCGCGGGGCGCGCCTTCCGGAGGGCCATCCGATGCTGGCACGGCATGTGAATCCGCCGGGCATGAGGCGCCCGTGGATGCTGGCGCTGGTCCTGACCGTCGCTTGCTCCGCTCCGCCCTGCGCGCGAGCGCTGCGGTACGTGAACGCGTCCGCCGGCCTGCCGCCGACCAACATGTACGACTGCAACGGCGGGCCGCAGATCTGCAACTCGCCCCTGGACACGGGCGGCTGGGTGGGCGTCCATCTCGGCGACGTCAACGGCGATGGCCGCGATGACGTCGTCGCGGTGGGCAGGCTCCTCTTCGGCTTCCGCGCCTGGCTGTCGAGCGGCGCGGGGCCGTTCACGCCGAGCTGGACGGGCTTCGACCTCACCGAGTGTCACGGCCGCTCGGAGGTCGCGCTCGCGCATGTCAACGGCGACGGCGCGCTCGACTTCGGCGGCATCGGCAACGTCAACGGATCGCCCGCGGTCTTCCTCGGCGACGGCGCGGGCGCATGGACCGGCGCGTCGGCGGGCCTTTCCGGCGGCGGCGGCGAGGGCTTCGTGTTCGGCGACTGGAACGGCGACGGGCTGACGGACCTCGCCAGCTCGGCGCATCTTGGCGGCGGCGACATGCACGCGTTCCTGGGCGATGGAGCAGGCGGATGGCGCGAGGCCTCCGCTGGCCTGCCGTCCGCCGTCTGGGCGCACCGCATGGACGCTGGCGACTTCGACGGCGACGGTCGCGACGAGATCGTGGACACGGTCTTCCAGGGGGCGCTGCCCGCGGGCGTCGTGCCGGGCGTGCATGTCTGGCGCATGAACGCGGACGAGAGCTGGAGCGTGTTCGCGCAGTTCACGCTCGACCAGCCGACGGAGCCCGCGGCGGGGGACCTGAACGGCGACGGCCTGCTCGACCTCGTCATCGCGGCGATGCAGCATTCCAGCGGTTCGTTCGGCGACGTGCGGGCGCTGCTCGGCGATGGCGCGGGCGGCTTCGTCGACGCGTCCGCGGGCCTTCCGTTCGACGACACGTTCTACACCGGCGTGGATCTCGGCGATCTCGACAACGATGGCGACCTCGACATCGCGGTCGGCACCTGGAGCGGCACCATCCGCGTGTTCCTCAACGACGGCGCGGCATCGTGGACCGAGGCCGCCGGCACGGGGCTCCCCACGGGCCTCGACAACATCGAGGACGTCGCCATCGGCGACGCGGACGGCGATTGCCGGCTGGACATCGCGTTCGCGGCGTACTCCTGCGGCGTGCAGGTGTGGCGGCAGGCTGACCCGCCCGCCTGTCCCATCCTCGCCGAGGCCGGCCCCTCGCGGCGCATCTGCGCGGGTGGCTCTGCGGTGCTCGACGCGGCCGCCTCGCGCGCGTGCGGGTGCGCGGGCGCGGTGAACTACCGGTGGCTGGCCGACGGCGCGCTCGCGCGCGACTGGGATCCGTCTCCCGCGCTGGTGGTCAGCCCGGCGGCGACGACGCTCTATCGTGTCGAGGTGGCCTGCGCGAGCGCGCCCGCGTGCGTCGTCGCGGATGTCGTGCGCGTCACGGTCGTGCCGCTGCCGGTCGCGAGCGTCACGCCCGCGACCGCGACCGCTTGCGAGGGCGAGACGGTGACGCTCGCGCTCGCGGGCGCCTGGTCAACCGTGTTGTGGACGACGACGCCCGCGGGCCAGCCCGGCGACGGCGCGACCACCGCGAGCATCGTCGTGGCGCCGAGCGGCGACACGACGTACTCCGTGCTCGCGACGGATGCCGACGGATGCTCCGCCGCATCGAGCGCAACGGTGATCGTGCTGGCGGATCCGCTGCCGGGCCCGCTGGGTCCGGAGCTGCGCGTGGCGCGAGGCGCGGGTGCGGACGCGCTGCGCTTCACGTGGGCCGACCTTCCCGGCGCCTGGGGCGATTCCCGCGTGCTGGGCCTGCCCTCCGCGCTCGGCCCGCCCGCGCCCGCGACGATGGACGGTCCTCTCGCGCGCGTGGTCGCGACCGCGGCGTTCGGCGCGGGCATCGCGGAGGACGCGGACGCCCTGCTCGATCCGGATCCCCTCGTCCATTACAAGGTCATCGCGACGAGCCCGTGCCTTGGCCGCCCGGGTCCGACCGCGCCGTGACGCCAGGGCGAGCCGCCATGACCCTCCGCGCGCCCCTTGCCGGCGCATGGGGACGGGCGTAGCCTGCGGGCATGAGGTGGAAGGGAGCAGTGGCGGCGGCGCTCGTGGTGGCGGGGGTGGCGTTGCCGCCGCGCGCGGGGGAGATCGTGACATCGCAGGGGGTGGCGCCGTACTGGACGGTGATCGCCGCCGATGTCGGGGACGGCCTGGCATTCGACGACGAGGTCATGTCGACGGGCGATGTGTCGGGCGACGGGATCCCGGACTTGGTCCTCGGAGCCAGCGATGCCGACGGCCCCGACAATCTCTGCTCGGCTTGCGGTGAAGCCTACGTCTTGTTCGGACCAGCACCGCAGGGGATCACAGTTGATCTTGCTGTCGCGACCCCCGACATCGTCGTCTACGGGCGCGATCCGAGCGGCAACACAGGTACGAGAGTGCTCGTGGCGGATCTCAACGCCGACGGCCAGGGAGACCTCATCATTGCCGCGCCAGATGCCTTCGGACCCTCTCAGAGAATCAGGCGACTGGGAGAGGTGTCAATCTACTTCGGGCCCGTAGCCCCCGGCGTGCACGACCAATCCTTGAACCTGCCTGACCTGCTGATTCTTGGCCCACCCGTATCTCTGCTTGGTAACGAACTCACCGCTGGCGACCTGAACGGCGATGGCGTGCTGGACTTGGTCATGGGCGGACCACGCGGAACCGGCGAGCCGTTACACGTTCTGTTCGGGCCCCTGAATCCCGGGCCGCCGATCGACCTCGGTGTCGTGCCAGCGGATGTGGTCATTACCGGGAGATCGCCGTCGATCCGGTTTGGCGCGCGTGCGCGCGTCGCGGATGTCAATGGCGATGGTCGTCCCGACCTCATCACGACGGCAAACTGGGCGCCCACGCCTGGGGGTGCGACCAACGGCGGTGAGGCGTACGTGTTCTTCGGACCCTTCACCTCGGGCACCCGCATCGATCTCGCAACGGCCTCTGCCGACGTAACCGTGACGGCAGCAGATGGCGGGGATCTGCTGGGACAGACCCTCGCCGTCGTGGACATGACGGGAGACGGCATTGCCGATATCCTGCTCGGCGCGCCGGGCGCCCGGGGTCCTGGCAACGCGCGCAACCGGTGCGGCGAGGTGAGCATCCTGCTCGGTCCTGTTGGACCCGGCGTGATTGACCACGTGACGACGATGCCGGACGCGACCCTGATCGCGGGTCCGGCTTCGGATCTGGGCTTCTCGCTCGATGGCGTACAACTCCCCGACGGTCGAGGTCAGGTTCTGATCGGCGCCCCGGCCATCTCGCGGCGGTCCATCAGTTGTTCGCGCGGCGTCGCGTTCCTCCTTGATGAGATCCCGCCAGCCGGTACGGTCATGGACCTCGAAGCAACGCCTCCTGCGCTCATGATCGGAACCGACCGCAACAGGACGGGACGAGGGGTCAAGCTCGGTGACTTGACCGGAGACGGAGTTCCTGAGGCTCTCGTCGTTGGAGAGTTCGATCCCGCTGTCCGGTCGTTCACGAACGTCCTCCACGTCATCCGCTACGCCGATCGCTGCGAGGACGCGCCCCCCCCGCTGCCCGCGCCCGGACTGCGCCTGAGGCGCGCGGGCGACGATGTCGTGCTCGACTTTGACACGAGCGCGACGGGCCAGGACTCGAACAGCGTGGACATCTTTCGCGGGACGATCCCCGCGCTGCGGAGCGTGCCGCGCTACGACCACGGGCTGGTGCCGCTCGCGTGCGGGCTGATGAATTCGCCGATCGTGGATGCTGGCGCCGCGGCCCTCGGCTCCTCGAACAAGTACTACCTCGGCAACCACGGATGCCTGGACGTCTGCGGCCCGACCCGCCGGTACGGAAGCCTGGGCTCCTCGAGCACGGGCGTGGCGCGACCGGGCCCGACAAGTTCGCCGGAGGGGGATTGCCCGTGATGGGGGTGGCGGGTTTCTGACGGCAAGGCAAGGCCAAGCCGTGCAGTGACTTGAGCGCGCCATGTCCCGGCGAACGCCCCGGCGACGTTGGCGGCGCCGGCGACATGTCAGCGCTCGCGGTCGCCTGGTGATGATCGCCTCGCCTACGCCTACTACGGCGACGGCACGCGGCGGAGCGTCGCGGACGGCTCCGGGACCGCGCAGTACCTCGAGCGCGACGAGCGCGGGCGCGTGACGCGCATCGAGCGGCCGGGGCTCCCGGCGCTCCTGCACGAGTTCGACGACTCGGGCAACCGCACGCTCTCGCGGGTCGAGGGCGGGCCGGCGACGACGTACGCGTGGGACGGCGCCGGGCGCATGACGGCGGTCGTGGACGGGGCGGACGGCGCGCGCGCGGACTACGTCTGGGATGCGGCGGGAAGGCTCGAGACGGTGACGTACTCGGGCTGCACGGGACCGGAGATCGTGGGGACGTACGCGTACCAGCCGCTCTCCGGCGGGCTGGAGTCCATCACGTGGGAGACGGTCGAGACGACGCCCCGCGTGCTCCTGCATCTCGCCTACGAGCTCGACGACGGCCAGGAGGGCCCCGGAAGGCGGACGGGCGTGGTCGAGACCTGGAGCGGCGGGCGGGTGCGGACGGTGGGGTATCAGTTCGACGAGCTGTACAGGCTGACGGGGGAGGACTGCGTCGAGTTCGGGAGCAGCGGGCAGCGGCACATCGCGTACATGTATGACGACGTGGGCAACCGCACGCGGCGGCAGGTGTGGGGGAACTTCGGCAGCGAGGACATCGCGTCCGTCCACGACGACAACGATCGCCTGCTGCACGCGGGGGTGGTGTCGTACGCGTGGGATCCGAACGGGAACCTCGTGTCGCGGGGCGGCATGCCGCTGGATTGGGACGACCTCGACCGCATGACGGAGGCGGGGGGCTTCGCGTTCGAGTACGACCCTGACGGCCTGAAGCGCCGGACCGACGGGCCGTCCGGCGACGTGCGCCACGTCGTGGACGCGACCTTCCCGCACGCGCAGGTGATCGAGGATCGGAGCGCCGCCGGCGCGGTCGCGATGCGCTACGTGCGCGGGATCCATCCCGTGAAGCTGGTGGACGCCGCGAGCGGGAAGTCGTGGTGGTATCTCCACGACGCGATCGGCTCGACGCGCGCGCTGGTGAGCTGCACGGGCGCGACGCCGGGCGAGGTCACCGACGAGTGGGACTACGAGGCGTTCGGGGAGGTCACGCAGCACCGGGCGTTCGGAGCGACGGGCGACGCGGCGGGGGAGCGGAACCGGTGGTTGTTCGCGGGGGAGGAGCGGAGGACGGAGCTCGGGCTGGACTACCTGCGCGCGCGGTGGATGGAGCCGGGGGCGGGGAGGTTCGTGAGCCTCGATCCACTCCAGAGCCGCCAGCACGATTACGCGTACTGTGATTCGGATCCGGTGAGCCGGACTGATCGAGGAGGAGGGTTCTCGGTCGCGGAAGCGACCGCGGCAGCAACGATCCAGTCGGTGGCTATGGAAGTGCAGACACTCACGGGTCTGGGGATCATGGATACCGTGCAGTACGGCGGCGACGAGGCCCTCAAGCGCTTGGTGATAGGCACGGCTACCGGTGCCGGCGTCATGGTGGCTGTCAGGATGGTCGGTCCCTTCATCCGCCGCGTCGTGGCTGCGGCGCAGGACTGGATCGGATCGGTGCCGGGCCGCGTGGTTGTGAACGGTCTTGGCGCGGCAGAAGAGGGTTTCGCTCGCGACGTTGCCCGGAGGTTCGGCGGAGTGATCGAGGGTCCGCCGACAGTGAACTTCGCTGGCATCGACGGATGGCGGACCATCGAGGGGCGGCGGTTCGCAATCTCCCTCAAGGCAAAGGAGGTGGCGCACAGCCCCCTCGGCGTGCAACGGTCAATCAAGGATGCCAGGGTCAAGGCAGCGAACGCGGGGTATGACGGCGTGCACGTGTATGTCGACGCGAGAGAGGTGCCAGTGCGTGACATGCTGAGCTGGCTACGAAGCCCCTCGAGCCACATCGACGACAACCTGCAGGATGGAACGCTCGATGTTGTTCACATCCTGCTTCGTGACGACAGTTGGCTGACACTTATTGGGAAGGGTGGTTAGATCGCGATGTCTGTCGACCTTTCGATCGATACAGATCACGACTTGCTGGTCGATGCGCTGCCAGCGCCCGCGACCGCCGCCGCCATCGAGATTACGGACTCCCGCGCACTGGTGACAGTCGAGATGCTCCTCGTGGGGCACGGCTCCGTCGAGCTCCCGCTTCCTCGGGAAGCGCGCCTCTTCGACCGTAGGGTCTTCGGGGCGCGTCCGAGTGGATTCGGCGCAGGGCGTGCAATGTTCTGGGCGGTGCCCGCCATGCCCGGGGACGCTGCCTACGTGCATCTCGAAGTCGGTTCGCGCGATCCGCTCGCCTACGTCATCACGGCAGCCGTCGCCATGGCTATCGCTAGGTTGACGAGGGCGAAGATCGGCGACGGAGGGAACTGGGTCGCGAGGAGCGGATATTACACGGCGGATGAGTTCCGCGATGCGTTCCTGGGCAACCCAGCGATGCTTCAGACGCTGGCGCAGGCGCGCCTGCAGATCACGGCTCACGCGTCTGGTGGACGGTAGGCGAGTGACGCGCAGGCTGTAGCCGACCGCACGCTGGCATCATGCGCCGTCAGGCGCGTCCATCTGGTTCGTGGCGCCAAGAGGCGGCCGGAACGCGGGATGCCATTTGTCGGTGGATGCACAGGCCTGACGCGACACTCGTTCCCACTCCCGACGACCCGCCGCGACCCCACTAACATCACCGGCGTCACCTGCCGCCTCTTCGAGCTCGACGCCCTCGGGCGCGTCACCGCCGAGGTGGACGAGAACGGCCGGCGCACGGCCTACAGCCTCGACGCGACGGGCAGGCTCGTCTCCGTCACCGACGCGCGCAACAAGGTCACGCGCTACGGCTTCGACGGCCTCGGGCGCATGACGTCGCAGACGGATGCGCTGGATCGCGCCACGAGGTACGAGTTCGACGTGA
The DNA here is from genome assembly GCA_964613915.1 of uncultured Thermoanaerobaculia bacterium. Taxonomy (GTDB): domain Bacteria; phylum Acidobacteriota; class JBCCFW01; order JBCCFW01; family JBCCFW01; genus CAZTIW01. The sequence continues at coordinate 138 of CAZTIW010000032.1, read as the reverse complement.
TGGGCCGGCGCACGGCGCGCGTGCTGCCGATGCTCCAGCGGGAGACGTTCGCGCACGCGCTGACCGGCGAGCTCTCGCGCCGCGTGGACTTCGCGGGCCGCGCGACCACGCACGCGCACGACGAGGAAACCGGGCGCC
>CAZTIW010000031.1:0-56768 GCA_964613915.1 uncultured Thermoanaerobaculia bacterium | reverse complement strand
CGTCGCCCGGCCCCGCCGCGTCGCCCGGCCCCGCCGCGTCGCCCGGCCCGGCCGCGTCGCCCGGCCCGGCCGCGCCCCCGCCGACCCCCGTCGAGATGCCGGCTTCGGCCCCGGCCCCGGCAGCGGCGGACGAGGCCGACGACATCCTCGAGATCGACGCTGACCTCCCGGACGAGGCCGAGGACGACCAGCCGCTCGCGCTGCCGGCCGTGCCGCGGCCGGCCACCGCGGCGGACGACCTGCTGGCGTCGGCGCCCGCGGCCGCGAGCGAGCCTCCCGCGCTGGAGGGGGACGACGACTTCACCTCTCTCACGCTAGCCGAGCTCTACGAGGGGCAGGGAGGACGGGAGGAGGCGGCGGCGATCTACGAGCGTCTCCTGGCGCGCCGCCCGGGCGACGTGAGCCTCGAGCGAGCGGTCGCGCGCTGCCGTGGCGGCGATCCGGGCCAATCGGCGGCGTCCAGTCCCGCGCCGGAGGCCTCCGTGCCCACTGCACCTGCCGAGCCCGCGGCGCCGACCGCCTCGCGCTGGGCGCCCGTCAGGCCTCGCACGGCCAGTCCGGCGGACCAGCACACGCCGCCACCCGCGCCCCCCAGGCGGCTCTCGCTCCGACCGCCGCCGGGCGGGCCTTCCACGGCCCAGCGCGCGCTCCGGTCCGAATTGAGGCGCTGGCTCGCGGCCGTCGCGGCCGTCCGGCAGGCGCCGTGACCTGGCCGGGCCAGCGCTGATAGGCTACGGCACCCGCGCGGCGCTCCCTGGGCGTCCGGGGTTCCCCCAACGGAAGGGCCATGTTCAAGTCCATCTTGTCCCGGATTCCCGAGCTCGGCGGCGACGTCCTCGGGCTGGCTCTCGTGTCACTCGACGGCATCGCCATCGAGAAGATCTCGGTCGATCCCGACCTGCACTTCGACACGATGATCGCCGAGTTCACGGATCGCATGAAGAAGACCATGCAGGCGTCCGGCGAGATGGGGACGGGCGCCGCGCAGGAAATGGTGGTCTTCACCGACCGGGCCGTGGTGATCCTGCGAAGCGTTCACGAGGACTACTACATCCTGTGCGCTGCGCCGCCCGACGGTTTCCATGGCCGGATCAGGCACGCGATCCGGGTCACGATCCCGGAACTCGCCCGGGAGCTTGCCTGATGCCGGCGGACAGGAGCGCGCAGTGAACATCGCGGACATCGAGCGGCTGATCCGTCTCGTCGCCGACACGGATCTCGACGAGGTCGAAGTTCAGCACGGCGGAGCGAAGGTGCGCATCGCGCGCCACTCGCCCCACGCGCCGGCAGGATCGCAGGTGCAGGTCCTCCCCGTGTCGGCTGGCGGGAGCCCCGTGCCGTGGCCTGGCGCGTCGGGCGCGGGGGCGCCCGCGGAGTCAGCGCCGCCGCCGGCGGCCGTCCGCGATGAGCTCGAGGGGCTGCACGTCATCACGTCGTCCATGGTCGGCACGTTCTTCCGCAGGTCCAACCCGGAGGCCGCCCCGTTCGTGAAGGAAGGCGACACGGTCCGTCCCGGCCAGGTGGTGTGCATTCTCGAAGCGATGAAGATCCTGAACGAGATCGAGAGCGACGTGGCTGGCGTCGTCGTTCGCATCCTCGTCGAGGACGGCCAGCCCGTCGAGTTCGGCGAGAAGCTCTTCGCCATCCGCCGTCACTGATCGCGCTGTCATGTTTCGCCGGATGCTCATCGCCAATCGCGGGGAAATCGCCCTGCGCGTGATCATGGCGTGTCGCGAGCTGGGCATCGAGACCGTGGCCGTTCACTCGACGGCGGATGCGGACTCCCTGCACGTGCGCTTCGCCGACCAGGCCGTGTGCATCGGCCCGGCGTCGAGCGCCCAGTCCTACCTCAACATGACGGCCGTCATCGCGGCGGCCGAAATCACGGACTCGGACGCCATCCATCCCGGGTACGGCTACCTCTCCGAGAACGCCCGTTTCGTCGAGATCTGCGACGAGTGCGGCATCACGTTCGTGGGGCCGAGCGCGGTCGTCATGCGGCAGATGGGGGACAAGGTCGAGGCCCGGCGGGTCGCGGCCGAGTCCGGCGCGCCAGTCCTTGCCGGCAGCGATGGCGTGCTCGAGAGCCTGGAGCACGCTGAATCGCTCGCCAGGGATCTCGGATACCCGGTGGTGCTGAAGGCCGCGGCGGGCGGCGGCGGCAAGGGCATCCGCGTCATCAACTCGGCGGAGCAACTCCATCGCTCGTACGAGATGGCCCGCACGGAGTCGCGCGCGGCCTTCGGCATCCCTGACCTGTACATGGAGAAGTACCTGGTCTCGCCCCGGCATGTCGAGTTCCAGATCATGGGCGACCGCTTCGGCACGGCGATCCACTACGGCGAGCGGGAGTGCTCCGTCCAGCGCCGGCATCAGAAGCTCATCGAGGAAGCGCCGTCCGTCGCGCTCACCCCCGAGCTGCGCGCCCGCATGGGGGATGCGGCGCTGAAGATCTGCCGCAAGGTCGGTTACGTCGGGGCCGGGACCATCGAGTTCCTTCTCGACGAGGACGGCACGTTCACGTTCATGGAGATGAACACGCGCATCCAGGTCGAGCACCCCGTGACCGAGATGGTCACGGGCGTGGACCTCGTCAAGCAGCAGATCGCGATGGCCGCCGGCGAGGCTCTTCCGTCGGGCTTCGGCGCATTTCGCTTCCGTGGCCACGCCATCGAGGCGCGCATCATCGCGGAGGATCCCGTGACGTTCGTGCCGAGCCCCGGTCGCATCACCGCGTTCCACCAGCCCGGCGGCTTCGGCGTGCGGGTGGACACGTTCGCCCACGCGGACTGCGTGATCTCGCCGCACTACGACTCGATGATCGCCAAGCTGATCGTCCACGGTCGCACGCGCGAGGAAGCCATGGCTCGCATGCGGTCGAGCCTGGACATGTTCGTCATCGAGGGCATCAAGACCTCCATCCCGCTCCACCAGCGCATCCTGGCCGACCCCGACTACCGCGCCGGCCGGCTCTCGACGCGCTTCATGGACAGGTTCCTGCCCAAGAAGGCCTGACGTGGGTCGCCCGCTGCCGTCGCGCCTCCTCTTCGTGGCCGACGCTTCTCACGCGGCCGACCTCGCCTCGCTCGTGCGCGGGGCCGTCGCGGGGGGCGTGACCTTCGTCGAGGTCCGGCGCAGCGCGTCGCCCGCGCTGGATCTACCGGCGGGCGCACGCCTGGCGGAGATTCGCGCCGTGCGGGCCGCGGCGCCGGGCGTGACGCTGCTCGTCAACGACCGCGTTGACCTGGCCCTTCTCGCGGACGCGGACGGGGCGCATGTCGGCCAGGACGACCTGCCGATCGGCGCGGCGCGCCGCCTGCTCGGCCGGCGCCTGCTGGGCCTCTCCACGCACGACGCGCGCCAGGTGGAGGCCGCCGGCGACGAGGATGTCGACTACGTGGCCATCGGGCCCATCTTCGCGTCACGGACGAAGTTCGGCCACGCTCCACCGATCGGCCTGGCGGGCCTTCGCGCGTGCCGGCGGCTCTGCCGGAAGCCCCTGGTCGCCATCGGCGCCGTGGATGCGGAGAACGTCCGGGCGGTCCTCGACGCGGGCGCGGACGGCATCGCGGTGGCGGGCGCGATCGCTCGCGGCGACGCGGAGCAGAACGCGCGACGCCTGCTCGCGGTCATGGACGGCGCGTGAGCCAGGTCCGGCCGTGGGCCCTGGCGGGATTCAGCGGGGCCGGGAAGACCACCGTCGCGAGGCTCGTGGCGGCGGCCTCGGGCCGAGCCTGCGTGGATCTCGACGAGCGCATTGGCCACGCGAGAGTCCTCGAATTCCTGGCCACCGCCGAGGCGGACCTGCGGGCGGCGGAGGCGGCCGAGCTCGCGGCGCTGCGACACGGCGCCGATGCGGGGCTCGTGGTGGCCCTGGGGGGCGGGGTCCTGACAGGCGAGGCGTCGCGGCTGGCTCTCGCTCCCTTTCTGGTCGCCTGGCTTGACGCGCCGCTGGAGACCTGCCTGGCGCGGTGCCAGGCGGACGCCGGCCGCCGCCGACCGCTCCTGGACGCGGCGGTCGTCGTCGGGCCCGACGCCGTCGCGCGACTTCACGCCACCCGGCTCGCCGCGCGCGAGGCCTGCGACGTCATCGTGGATGCCTCGGGCACGCCGGACGTCGTGGCAGCATTCGTGCTTCAGGCCCTGCAGGCAACGCAGGATGGCCCGCGTCACGCCCGCGGGCCGGGGTGGCGGCGGCCCCGATCCGGGTGATGGGCCCCGGCCTGCGGGGCCTGGCGCCCCGGACGCAAGTTCGAGACGCGGTGGCCGACAGAGGCTATCCTTGACGCTACATCGCCGTGATCCTTAGAATTCCAGCCTTCGTGGACCTTTCGCCCTGAAGGCGGCGGCTCCGGCCGCCGATACTGTCTGATCGGGCGCGCCGTCCCCGCCCCGTCCGGCCGCCCGCGCGATCGCGCTGACCGTTCATCATCACCCGCAGGTGAAAGCATGGCCCCCAAGCTCGGCGAGATGCTCCTCAAGGCAAAGCTCATCAACGAGCAGCAACTGCAGAGCGCCCTCGAACACCAGAAAACGAAGGGCGGCAAGCTGGGGCGCAATCTGGTCGACCTCGGGTTCATTCGCGACGACCAGATCACGCAGTTGCTCTCGCAGCAGTACGGCGTTCCGGCGGTCAACCTGGCGCAGTTCAAGGAGATCGACGCCCAGGTCATCAAGCTCATCCCGGCGGACACGGCCCGGAAGTATCAGGTCATGCCGCTGACGCGCACGGGGGCCACCCTCACGATTGCGATGGTCGATCCGACGAACGTCTTCGCCATGGACGACATCAAGTTCATGACCGGGTACAACGTCGAGCCCGTGGTCACCTCCGAGACGGCCATCCAGGAGGCCATCGACAACCACTACGGGGTCAGCGCCGAGATCGAGAAGAAGTCCGAGATGGACGACATCGTCTCGGCAGCCATGACCAGCTCGGGGGCCGATGCCGACCTCGAGATGGTCGAGGACGACGAGCAGATGTCGGACGAGGCGCTCGCGGCGGCGTCGGAGGACGCCCCGGTCGTCAAGCTCGTGAACCTCGTGCTGACGGACGCGCTCAAGCGCGGCGCGTCGGACATCCACGTGGAGCCCTACGAGAAGGAGTTCCGCATCCGGTTCCGCATCGACGGCATTCTTTACGAGATCATGAAGCCGCCGCTCAAGCTCCGTGACGCCGTGACGAGCCGTCTCAAGATCATGTCCAAGCTCGACATCTCGGAGAAGCGACTGCCGCAGGACGGCCGCATCAAGCTCAAGATGAAGCTCGGACAGAAGAACAAGGAACTCGACTTCCGCGTCTCCACGATTCCGACGATCCACGGCGAGAAGATCGTCCTTCGTCTGCTCGACAAGGACAATCTCATGTTCGACATGACCAAGCTCGGCTTCGAGGCGGAGTCGCTCAAGAAGTTCGAGGCGGCCATCCTCAAGCCGTGGGGAATGGTGCTCGTGACGGGCCCCACGGGCTCGGGCAAGACGAACACGCTGTACTCGTCCATGGCGCGCGTCAACACGCCCGAGACGAACATCATGACGGCGGAGGATCCCGTCGAGTTCCAGCTGCCCGGCATCAACCAGGTGCAGATGAAGGAGCAGATCGGGCTGAACTTCTCCGCGGCCCTCCGTTCGTTCCTCCGGCAGGATCCGAACATCATCCTGGTCGGCGAGATCCGTGACTTCGAGACGGCCGAGATCGCGGTGAAGGCCGCACTCACGGGCCACCTCGTGCTGTCCACGCTGCACACGAACGACGCGCCCTCCACGATCAACCGCCTCATGAACATGGGCATCGAGCCCTTCCTCGTCGCGACATCCGTGCACCTCATCTGCGCTCAGCGCCTCGTGCGCCGGGCGTGCAAGGACTGCAAGGAGCCGGCCGACGTTCCGATCCAGACGCTCGTGGACATCGGCTTCACGCCCGAGGAAGCCAAGGGCGTGAAGGTGATGAAGGGCAGGGGTTGCGGGACCTGCAACAACTCGGGCTACAAGGGGCGCGTGGGGCTGTACGAGGTCCTCGAGTGCAGCGACGACATCCGCGAGCTGATCCTCTCGGGAGCGTCGTCCATCGAGCTTCGCGCCAAGGCGATCGAACAGGGCATGATCACCCTGCGCCGCAGCGGTCTCATCAAGGTGGCTGGCGGCGTCACGAGCATCGACGAGATCGTCCGAGAGACGGTCCTCTGAGGTCATCACGGGCGGCCGGGCGCGCGAGCGCCGGGCCACCCTCCTCTCGCAAGGCAATCACATGGCGGCACCAGCGAGCAATCAAGTCACCCTCCATCAGCTCCTGAAGACGATGGTCGAGTCTCAGGGCACCGACCTGCACGTCACCACGAACTCGCCGCCCCAGATCCGGGTGCACGGCAAGCTCGTGCCGCTGCAGCTTCCCCCGATGACCGCGGCCGAGACCAAGCGCCTCGCCTACTCGGTTCTGACGGACGCGCAGAAGCACCGGTTCGAGGAGGATTTCGAGCTCGACTTCTCCTTCGGCGTCAAGGGTCTCGCGCGGTTCCGCGGGAACGTGTTCAACCAGCGCGGCGCCGTGGCGGCCGCGTACCGGACCATTCCGTACGAGATCAAGAGCTTCGCCGAGCTCGGCGTTCCCGAGGTCATCGCCCGGATCGCCGAGAAGCCGCGCGGTCTGTGCCTCGTCACGGGCCCGACGGGCTCGGGCAAGTCCACGACGCTCGCGGCGCTGGTGGACAAGATCAACAACGAGAAGAGCCTCCACATCGTCACGATCGAGGATCCGATCGAGTACCTTCACCCGCACAAGTCATGCCTCGTCAACCAGCGCGAGCTGCACCAGGACACGAAGTCCTTCGGCAACGCTCTCCGAGCCGTGCTGCGCGAGGATCCGGACGTCGTGCTCATCGGCGAGATGCGTGACCAGGAGACGATCGCCTCGGCCCTGCGCATCGCCGAGACGGGCCACTTGACGTTCGGAACGCTGCACACGAACTCGGCGGCACAGACCATCAACCGCATCATCGACGTGTTCCCGCCGAACCAGCAGGGCCAGATCCGCGCGCAGATGTCGCTGATTCTCGAGCTGATCTGCTGCCAGGCCCTCCTGCCCAAGAAGGTCTCCGGCCGGTGCCTGTGCATGGAGATCCTGGTGCCGAACCCGGCCGTCCGGAACCTGATCCGCGAGGACAAGGTCCACCAGATCTACTCGATGATGCAGACGGGCCAGTCCAAGTACGGCATGCAAACGTTCAACCAGGGCCTCGCGACCCTGTACTTCCAGGACAAGATCGCCCTCGAAGTCGCCATGTCCCGCTCCTCGCTCCCCGAGGAACTGCATGAGATGATTCAACGAGGAGCGTCGGGCTTCCTCGCGCAGCAGCAGGCCACGGCGGCCGCGGCTCGGCCCGCGGGTCCCCGGCCGGGCGGCAGCTAGACGAACCGCGCGCCCGAGCGTGCGGTGGACTCTTGACGGCAGGCCGGAGCGCTCACGCGACTCCAGCGCGCAACCCCGGCCGGGTTCCACCGGCCGACCGGCACCAGGAGCCGGGAACCGGAGATCCGCAGCATGCCGCAGTACCAGTGGAAGGGACGCTCGAGGGCCGGTGAAGAGCAGGCGGGCGTGCTCGTCGCCGACAGCAAGGACGCGGTCGTCAACATCCTGCGGACGCGCCAGATCCAGGTCACGGCCGTCACGGAGAAGGGCAAGGAGTTCGCCCTCCCGAAGTTCGGCGGCGGCGTCTCGCAGAAGGAAATCGCGATCTTCACGCGGCAGTTCTCGGTCATGATCGACGCTGGCCTGCCGCTCGTTCAGTGCCTCGAGATCCTCGCGCAGCAGCAGAACAACCGCGAGTTCCAGAAGGTCCTGATGGCCGTGCGCACGGACGTCGAATCCGGCTCGTCGCTCGCCGACTCCCTGCGCAAGCAGCCCAAGGTGTTCACGGACCTCTACTGCAACATGATCGCGGCCGGCGAGGCCGGCGGTATTCTCGACACGATCCTGCAGCGCCTGTCCGTCTACATCGAGAAGATCGTCAAGCTGAAGGGCCAGGTCCGTTCGGCGATGATCTACCCGATCGCGGTCATCTCGATCGCCATCGGCGTCGTGACGATCATTCTCTGGAAGGTCATCCCGACGTTCGCCACGCTGTTCCTCGAACTCGGCGCCGAGCTGCCGATGCCCACGCGCATCACGATCGCCGCGTCGAACTTCCTGGCGAAGTACGTGATCTTCATGGCCATCGGCTTTGCCGGGATCATGTTCGCGCTGGCCTCGTGGCACAAGACGTACAAGGGCCGGCGAGCGATCGACGGCGTGCTGCTCAAGATGCCCATCCTCGGCATGCTCTTCAAGAAGATCGCCGTCGCGCGATTCTGCCGCACGCTGGGCACGCTCACCAGTTCCGGCGTGCCGATTCTCGATGGACTCGAGATCACGGCTCGCACGTCCGGCAACGCGGTCATCGAGGACGCCATCATGGCGACGCGGAAGGCGGTCGAGGAAGGGCGCACGATTTCCGAGCCCCTCAAGGACACCGAAGTCTTTCCGCCGATGGTCATCCAGATGATCGGCGTCGGCGAGCAGACGGGCGCGCTCGACTCGATGCTCTCCAAGATCGCGGACTTCTACGAGGACGAGGTGGACGAAGCCGTGGCCAACCTGATGGCCCTCCTCGAGCCCGTCCTGATCGCGTTCCTGGGTGTCGTGATCGGCGGCATCGTCATCTCGATGTACATGCCGATGTTCGAGCTCATCAACAAGATCGGCTAAATGGCATTCCATGAGCGCGGATCATGGGACCGTTCTCATGCACGCGCGTGCCGCGCGGCCGGAAGGATCGCGCACGGGAGGCAGGGCGAGTGCCGCTGCCAGCCCCAGGGGCTCGGGGACGCCGTGCGGCGCGACGATGCCGATCGCGGCGCGTGACCGCGTGCTCCTGGCCGTGGCCCCCTGGCCCGATCAGGGAGGGGCGCGCGAGCCGTGGCGCGCCGCGCGTTCGGGCGCCGCAGGGCGGCCGCGCCGCCGGGGACGGTCCGGGCGGTCGAGAGGCGCGGCGGTGGTCCGTGGCTACCGGCCGGGTTCCCCGCCTCTGCCCGCCTGACGGCAACCTGCGCACGATCCAGCAGCGGAGCGGCGCATGAGTTCCGGGGGCACGGCGACGCCCGGCGTCCTCGCCGGGGCGCCCCTGGCGCCGGGGGACGTGGGCTATCGCCGGCGGCAGTTGCTCTGGTTCACGTGGGTGCGTCTGGCGGTCGTCACGACGGCCCTGGCCACGGCGCTCGTCGTGGATCTCGGCGGGAAGCCGGGCGCCGCCGACGCCGGGCACGTGCGCGGACTGTACGTCGTGCTGCTGGCGGGCTACGCGATCGCCGCCGCGAGCTTCGTCACGATGGCGCTCACGCGCTCGGATGCCGTCCTCGCTGGAGTGCAGTTCGCCGGAGACCTGGTCCTCGAGACGGGGTTCTTCGTCGTTCTGGTCACGCCGCTGGACTATGACGGCGCCGTGGCGGTCGTGCTGCCGCTCTTCGTGCTCACGACGGCGCTCGCGTGCAGTTACCTCGACCGTCTCCAGGGCGCCATCTTCGCGACGGGGGCGTTCCTCCTTCAGGTGGTCGCTCACTTCATGGTGCGGGGCGGCGTGCTCGCTCCGCTCGGTCTCTCGGCGCTCCCGCTCGTCGATGCGCCGCTCGCGCAGGTCGTGCGGAGCCTGTTCATCATCATGTTCACGTTCCACGCGACGGCCTGGCTCCTGGCCTCGCGGGGCGAGCGCATGCGCGCGATGAACGAGCAGCTGCAGAGCGTGTCGGAGGATCTCGCCGAGTTGCAGGCGTTCAACGAACTCGTGGTCCGGGGCGTGAGCGCGGCGCTGATCACGACGGATGGGGCCGGGCGCATCACGTTCTTGAACGACGGCTCGCGCGCCCTGCTCGGGGGGGACGTGCGCGGCCAGGGGCTTCACGACCTCCTCGGCTGGACCGAGCGTCGCGAAGAAGACCTGCAGGCGATCCGCGCCCGGGCCGGCGCGACCTGGTTCCAGCGCGAGGCCGTGCTCGATGGCCGCCGGCTCGCTCTCGAGGTGCTGGCGAATCGCCTGGAGGACCGGGACGGGCGCGTCCTGGGACTGCTCTTCCTGATCGAGGACAGGACCGAGGTCAGGGAGCTGGAACGCGAGGTTCGCCTCAAGGAGAAGATGGCGGTCGTGGGTGAGATGGCGGCGGGGATCGCCCACGAGATCCGCAACCCGCTGGCCTCGATCTCCGGGAGCGTCCAGATCCTCCAGCGACAGCTCACCCTGGCCCCGCAGCAGCAGGACCTCATGCGCATCGTGCTCGAGGAGGCCCGCCGGCTGGATGGCACGATCCGCGACTTCCTCGCCTTCGCGCGGCCGCGCGAGCCCCGCCGCCGGGCCGTGGACCTCTGCGAGCTCATCCGCGAGACCCTCTTGTTGCTGCGGCACGGGGATCAGTTCCGGCCGGGGCACGCGCTGCGGGGGCCCGACGCCGCCGAGGTCCTGGCGTCCTGCGATCCCGATCAGATCCGGCAGGTCCTCTGGAATCTCTGCCAGAATGGGCTCAAGGCGATGCCGGACGGCGGCGAGCTGGCCGTCACGGCCGGCATCTCCGGGTCCGACGCCTACCTGTGCGTCGAGGACCAGGGGACCGGCATGTCCGAAGAGATGAAGGAACGGGCGTTCCAGCCCATGATGCGCGAGTTCACGGAGGGGACCGGTCTGGGTCTGGCCATCGTGTACCGGATCGTGCACGAGCACGGCGGCCGCGTGTCGCTCGAGAGCACGGCGGGGAAGGGCACGCGCATCGAGGTCAGGCTCCCCCTGGCGGCGCCGGGTTCGGTCGCGACGTCCACGGTGCGCGCCCCGTCATGACCGGCAGTTCGGCCGAGCCACGCAGCTCGCTCGACGGCGCGCGCTTCCTCGTCGCTGACGACGAGAGCTTTCGTGACGTGCTCGCGTTCATCCTGCGGGACGCGGGCGCGGAGGTGATGGCGGTTGCCACGGGAGATGACGCCATCGCGGCGCTGCGCGTCCAGGGCTTCGACGCCATCGTGACGGACATCTCCATGCCACGCGGGGACGGTCACGCGGTGCTCGCTCACGTCCGGGCGGCCTGTCCCGAAGTGCCCGTCATCATGATGACGGCCGTCGCCAAGGAACTCGGCAACGCCGTGGACGCCATCAAGAGCGGGGCGTTCGACTACATCCAGAAGGGCGGCGCCTTCTCGCCCGACGAGTTCCTGAGGCGCTGCGCGAACGCCGTGGAGCTCAAGCGCTCCCGGGAAGAGAACGCCCGGCTGCGCCGGCTCGCGGGCGAGGGAAAGTCGCCGCTCATCATCGCGTCCGAGCGCATGCGCGACATCATGGCCATCGTGCGGCGGATCGCGCCGACGTCAACGGGCGTCCTGATCACGGGGGAATCGGGCACGGGCAAGGAGCTGATCGCGCGGTCCCTCCACGACGCCTCGAATCGCGCGGGCGCCTTCCTGACGATCAACTGCGGAGCCTTCCCGGACGACTTGCTCGAGAGCGAGTTGTTCGGCCACGCGCGGGGCGCCTTCACCGGCGCGGTGGCCGCCCGAAGGGGGCTGTTCGAGGAGGCCGACGGAGGCACGCTCTTCCTGGACGAGGTCGGCGAGATGAGCCCTGCGATGCAGGTCAAGCTCCTCCGCGTCCTGCAGGAGGGGCGCTTCCGGCCCGTGGGCGAGACGCAGGAGCGGAGCGTGGACGTCCGCATCGTCGCCGCCACGAATCGCGATGTCGAGGAGATGGTTCGCGACGGTTCCTTCCGCGAGGACCTCTACTACCGCATCAACGTCATCCCGGTGCACGTGCCGCCGCTCCGCGAGCGGCCCGAGGACATTCCGGCTCTCGTGCGGCACTTCGTGGCCATGTTCTCGGCCGAGATGCGGCGCGACATCCGGCAGGTCACGCCCGCGGCGCTCGAGGTGCTCGAGCGTCATGCCTGGCCCGGAAACGTGCGCGAGCTGCGCAACGTGATCGAGCGCGCCATGGCGCTCGCGACGACGGATGTCCTGGACGAGGCGACGCTTCCCGAGCGCCTGCGCGGCGGGGCCGGCACCGCGCCTTCGCGGCCAGCGCGATCGCAGCACGAAGCCCTGCCACCGGGCGTGACGCTCGATGACCACCTGGACGACATCCGGCGTTCGCTGATCCAGGCGGCGCTCCGCGAAACCCGCGGGAACCAGACCAGGGCCGCCGAGCACCTCCGGATCACGTTCCGCGCCCTGCGGTACTACGTGCAGAAATACGGCATCCACGCGGGCGGGACGGGCGATGGCGAACGCTCCGCCTGAGGCCAGGGAGTTCCGGGTTCGCCTGGCGCGCGCGATCGCGCGCGCGCGTCCCGAGGACGCTCCCCGTCTCGCAGTCGCGGCCTTGCGCGCGCTGTTCCCCGCTGATCGATGCGATCTCATCGTGCGGCGAAGGACGGCGCACGGCCGCCGGTGGGCGGGCATCAGCTCGCGCGGAGGCCGGCCAGAGGATCTCGGGCTGGACGAGGCCCGGTTGCCCGCGGAGGGCGTCGCGCGCGACGCTCTCGGGTCGGCGAGCGGCGGCCGGCCCGGGCATGCGGCGCTGGCGCGGGAGGGATTCCGCCACCGTCTCTCGCTGGTCGTGCGCGCGGCCGAGGTGAAGGCCGTGCTCTCCGTGGCCCGTCGCGCGGGCGCGGCCTTCTCGGACGAGGATGGCGCGCGTCTCGCGAGCGCGGGAGCTCTCCTGCGGGCGCCCCTCATCACCTGGGCCCGCTTCGAGCGCTTTCGGCGCACCCTGCGCAGGGCGCGATTCCTGCAGGGCCTGCTGGCCGATGTCGGCCGGAGTCTCGAGATTCCCGAACTCGCCGTCACGTGCTTGCGCCGGATCGGCCGCCACGTCCCCGCCGACGCGCTCCTCCTCGTGGAGCCTCCCGGAAGCGATCAGGAGCTCATCGCCTGGATGGTGCCCGGGCCCGACGGTTCCCCGGCGCGGATCCGCCACGCGCGTCCCGGCGACGCGCGCGCGCGGCGCGCGGCGCTCGTCGCGCCGATCACGCGCGCTGACCTGACCGCGGTGGCGGAGCCGGGCCCGTGGGAGTCGGACGCCACGGAGCAGGGGTTCCGGAGCCTGCTCGCCCTGCCGCTGGAGCTCCGTCGGCGGCACGCCGGCGCGGTCATTCTCCTCGCGCGCGAGGCGGGCGCGCTGGGCGGCGGCCACCTGCCGCTCCTGCGCCACGTCTCGCGGCCGCTGGCGTCAGCGCTCGAGCGGGCGTGCCTTCACCGCGAGACCGAGGAACGGTCGCGACAGATGAGCGCGCTGTACGAGGTCGGCAAGGCGCTGAACTCACCGCTGGGCACCGCCGAGGTCACCGATCGCGTGCTGTCCATCCTGCATGACGCGTTCCGGTTCGAGCACTCGGCCGTGCTCACGCTCGAGTCCGCGCCCGACGGCGACAGCCTCGTCATGCAGGCCTCGAGGGGCTACTCGCTCGGTCGATCGACGGGCTTTCGCATTCCCGTCGGCGAGCGGGGCGTCACGAGCCGCGCCGTGCGAACGGGCAAGACCGTGTACGTGCCCGACGTGCGGCAGGACGCGGACTACGTCGAGGGGGTCCATGAGGGGCGCTCCGAGGTCGCCGTGCCCCTTCACGTGGGCGGTCGCACGGTCGGCGTGCTCGATGTCGAGAGCACGCAGGTGAACGGGTTCTCGCCGCAGGAACTCGAGCACCTCCAGCTCCTCTCGACGCAGGTCGCCCTGGCCCTGGAGCGAGCCCGCCTGTTTGACGACGTGCGGCGCCAGGCGATGACCGACAGCCTGAGCGGCCTGCTGAACCAGCGCTACTTCCGGGAGAAGGTGGACCGCGAGCTGGACCGGTCGCGCCGCACCGGGCGTCCGTTCGCCCTCGCGCTCCTGGACGTGGACGACTTCAAGCGCGTGAACGACGAGCACGGTCACGTCGCCGGCGATCAGGTGATCGCCAGCATCGGCGAGGTCCTGCGGTCGCACGTTCGCTCCATCGACGCGGCCGCGCGCTTCGGCGGCGACGAGTTCGCGATGATCCTCTCGGAGGCCGACGCGGCTCACGGGGCCCGCGTCGCCGAGGACGTTCGCGTGGACCTGCTGGAGCGCAAGCCAGCGGGGCTGGACGTCTCGCTGTCCATCGGGGTTGTCGGCTGGCACCCGGGACTGCGCGATTGGCGCGACACCGTCGGCGCGGCGGACGTCGCGCTCTACCGGGCCAAGGCGCTCGGCAAGGGTCGAGTCGTGGTGGCTGCCGCCGACGCTCCCGGCGCGGGGGAGTGACGGTCGAGGCGAGCCGGGGCCACCGCGCGCGCGGCGGCAGGGGCCGGAATTGAAACGAGCCCGGTCTGCGGACCGGGCTCGCGGCGCGCCACACGTGGACGTCAGACGTCCTGCGGCTTGACCGTCTTGCGGTTGTTTGCCTGGGCACGCCCCACGGCGTCCTCGATCAGCGCGAGCACGCGCTTGTTCAGCGCATCGATGGCGTCGCTCGAGGTCTGGAGCTCCTTGGAGCTGATGATCTGCTTCACGCGGCTCGCGACGACGAGCGAGCCCGCCTCCGTCTCGTGCATGTCGGACATCAAGTTTCCCTTTCTCGCCGCTGGGGCGGCTCCAATCGGATGTGCGATCCTGGAAGAAGGCGATCCTAGCCCATCTGGAGGGTTTTCGTGAGGACCAATCGGCCCGTCCGCGGGATCGCCGGGGGAGGTGAACTCAGCCCAGAACGAGGAATGTTCGGGGGTCAAGATCGAGCGAAAGCTCCGTGACCTCGGGGCTGTCGTGGTCCTTCAGCAGTCGGATGCGGATGGCGTCGCCGACAGGCTGGAGCAGCAGGCAGACGGAGACCGTCGCTCCGAGTCGCGCCACGCCGGGCGGGAGCTCCCGCCAGTCCTGGGGCTCATCCTCGGGCTTGACCCGGAGCGCCATCCACAGTTCGGCGCCGTGCTCGCGCGCCACGTTGCGCATGGCCTCGACATCCGCCGGACTGGCCTCGTCGAACCCGAAACCGTCAATGAGGATCACGTCGGGCCGGAAGGCCGCGTCCCGCGCCAGCACCTGGAGCGAGGCCTCGAACTGCGCGAGGTTGAAATCGCGGCCGTTCAGGCTGCGGATGAAGCGATTCCGGTCGATCTTGTCGCGCGCGATCACGGCTTCCTCGAGATTCGCCGACCGGACGAGGTCGGCGAACATCTCGTCGTAGTACTCGCGCACGTGGTCCACGGTCGCGCGGCAAGCGACGTGGAGAACCTTGCGGTCGCGCAGGAGGTCGTCGAGCGCGAGGCACGTCAGGAAGCCCGACTTGCCGACGCCCGGACGGGCGGCGACGACGCCGAGGTTCCCCTTGCCCAGTCCGCCGTGGACGGAGCGCTCGAGGACGCGGAGCGGGCTGCGGTGAGTCAGTTCCTTGAGGTGCATGGCGGCTATCTCCTCACTTCTTCCCGGCGGCCCTGCGCTGCTGGTACTCCTGAACGAGTTTCTCCATGACCTCGCGTGGCGCCGGAGCGTACCGCTCGAACTCGAGCGTGAACTCGGCCTTGCCCTGCGTGGCCGATCGCAGGTCGGTGGAGTAGCCGAACATCTCGGACAGCGGCACGTGCGAGTCCACGCGCGTGAAGTCGTCTTCCTCGGTCGTGCCGATGACCATGCCGCGGCGCTGCATGATGGTGCGCAGGATGCCGCCCTGCATCTCGGCGGGGCCCTCCACCGAGAGCTTCATGATGGGCTCGAGCACGATCGGCTTGGCCTTCTCGTAGGCCTGCTTGAACGCGCCGTGCGCCGCCACCTGGAAGGCGATGTCGGACGAGTCCACCGCGTGCGAGTTGCCGTCGTTGACCGTGGCCTTCATGCTCACGACCTGCGCGCCGATCAGCTGGCCCTCCTTCAGCATGGACTGGAAGCCCTTGTCGCAGGCCGGGATGTACTCGGACGGAATGGCGCCGCCCTTGACGTCGTTGACGAAAAGGTAGTCGTCCGACTCCGGGTTGGGTTCGAGGAAGCCGCACACGCGGGCGTACTGGCCGGACCCGCCCGTCTGCTTCTTGTGGGTGTAGTCGAACTCGGCGAGCTGCGTGATGGTCTCGCGGTAGGCCACGCGGGGGCGGCCGACCTCGACCTCGCAGCCGTACTCGCGCTTCATGCGCTCGACGTAGACCTCGAGATGCAGCTCGCCCATGCCGGAGATGACGGTCTCGCCGCTCTCGTCGTCATGGCGCGCCCGGAAGGTCGGATCTTCCTTCGTGAAGCGGTTGAGCGCCTTGTTCATGTTGTTTTCGGCCTTGCTGTCGGCCGGCTTGATCGCCAGGTGCATGACCGGGGTCGGCACGTACATGGAGGTCATCGCCACGTCGATGTCCTCGGACGTGAACGTGTCACCGGAGTGGCAGTCGATGCCGAAGAGGGCGACGATGTCGCCCGCGGAGCAGCGGTCAATGTCCTCCATGTCGTCGGAGTGCATGCGGACGAGGCGGCCGACCTTCACTCGCCGCTTGCTGCGCGAGTTGATGATGCTGTCGCCCTTGCCGAGGCTCCCCTGATAGAGGCGGACGTAGGTGAGCTGGCCGTAGCGCTCTTCCTGCAGCTTGAAGGCCAGCGCCACCGTGGGCTTGGTGGGGTCGGGCACGAGCGTGATGCGCTCCTCGCCCTTCGAGAGGTCGAGGGCCTCCGTGGACTTGTCGAGCGGCGACGCCAGGTACGCCGTGACGGCGTCGAGCAGGAGCTGGACGCCCTTGTTCTTGTAGGCGGAGCCCATGAAGACCGGCGTCAGCTCGCGGGCGATCGTCGCCTTGCGGGTGGCCGCGTGGATGAGCTCGACAGGAACGTCGCCACCCTCGAGGACCGCCTCCATGAGCTCGTCCGAGAAGCGCGAGAGCTCCTCGAGCATGAGCTCGCGGGCGGCCGTCGCTTCGGCGCGCATCGTCTCGGGAATGGGGCCGCGGTTGATGTCGTCGCCCTTGTCGCCGCTGAAGGTGACGGCTTCCATCGTGACCAGATCGATCACGCCCTGGTGGTCGGCCTCCAGCCCGATGGGAATCTGCATCATGACCGCGTTGTGCTTGAGCTTGTCGCGCAGCTGCTGCGTCACGCGCGCGGGGTTGGCGCCGGCCCGGTCGCACTTGTTCACGAACGCCACGCGCGGAACGTTGTACCGGCGCATCTGGCGGTCCACGGTGATGGACTGCGACTGGACGCCGGCGACGGCGCAGAGGACGAGCACCGCCCCGTCGAGCACGCGGAGCGACCGCTCGACCTCGACGGTGAAGTCCACGTGGCCGGGCGTGTCGATGATGTTGATGTGGTATCCGTTCCAGCCGCAGTACGTGGCAGCGGACTGGATCGTGATGCCGCGCTCGCGCTCGAGCTCCATCGAATCCATCTTCGCGCCGACGCCGTCCTTGCCCTTGACGTCGTGCATCGCGTGGATGCGCTTGGTGTAGTACAGGATGCGCTCGGTCAGCGTCGTCTTGCCCGAGTCAATGTGGGCGCTGATGCCGATGTTGCGGACCCGGTGAATGTCGGTGATCATGTTCGCGTTCCGTGATGGCAGCGAGAGCCCGACGCGCGCCGGAAGCGCGAGAGCGGGTGTCGCCTGCGCGGGAGGGGGCGCGGAAGGCTCGGCGGATGCGGAATGGACCCCGGGAGGGGGTGCGTGCGCCGGCCGCGGGGACGCGTAAGCATGTCGAAACAACCTCACCTGTCAAGATGGCTCCTGCCCGCGAGCCATTCCGCCACGCCAGGCGGCCGGAGAATCACGTGACCGCGTCTGCCCCCATGGCTCTCAGCATCGCCGGCTCCGACTCCGGGGGCGGGGCTGGCATCCAGGCTGACCTGAGGGCGTTCGGCGCCCTGGGGGTCCGCGGCGCGACGGTGATCACGGCGCTCACCGCCCAGAATCCCGGCGCGGTGCTTGGCGTGAGCGAGGTTCCGCCGGCGTTCGTCGCGCTGCAGTTCCGCGCCGTGATGGACGCCATGCCCGTGACGGCGATCAAGACCGGCATGCTCGCATCGGCGCGTCTCGTGGACGCCGTGTCCGAGCTGCTGGGGCGCGCGCGCGCGAGCAGGCCGGAGCTCCGCGTCGTCGTGGATCCGGTGATGGTCGCCACATCGGGGGCGCGGCTCCTCGAGAGCGACGCGCGGCGGAGCGTCCTGGCGCGCCTCGCGCCGCTCGCGGACGTCCTGACGCCCAACCTGCACGAGGCCGCGGTGCTCCTGGGGCTCGACGCGCGCGAGGGGCCGGCATGGTCGCGCGAGGAACGCGGCGAGGCCGCCCGGACGCTCCTGCGATGCGGAGCGCGCGCCGTGCTGGTGAAGGGGGGGCACGGCAGCGAGCCGCTGGCCGCGGACGCGCTCGCGACCGCCAGCGGTCTCACGTGGCTCGAGGCGCCGCGCGTCGCGGCCTCGTCCACGCATGGCACGGGGTGCATGCTTTCCGCGGCCATCGCCGCCGGACTTGCCCGCGGATGGCCGGTCGAGCGGGCGGCGCGCACGGCCAAGATCTTCCTGACCGAGGCCCTGCGGCGGGGCCTCGACGTTCCGCTCCTTCCGTTCGACGCGGAGGACGCTGGAGACGAGCGATGAAGTGGAAGCTGGTCGTGGACGGCATGAACTGCGGACACTGCGTGAAGGCCCTGACCGAAGCCCTCCAGGCGATGCCGGGAATCAGCGATCTCCACGTGGATGTCGGCCACGCCTCCTTCGCGGCGGCGAGCCCGCCGGCGGAGGCGACGCTGCGCGAGGTCGTGGACGAGGCCGGTTTCGACCTGGTCTCGATCACCCCCGCCTCGTGAGCGACGCCACCGCCAGGGATCCGTCACCGGCGCTCGCCGCCGATCGCGAGGCTCCGGACCTCGGGCTCGAAGTGACCGGCATGACCTGCGCGTCGTGCGTGCGACGCGTCGAGAAGGCCCTGGCGAAGATCCCGGGGGTGAGCGCCGCGGCGGTGAATCTCACCACGCGCGAGGCGCGGGTGACCGCGGCGCCCTCCGTGAGCCTCGAGAGCCTGGTGGCCGCCGTCGAGAAGGCCGGCTACGGCGCGGCGCCGCTCGCCGCCAGGGCGGCGGATCCCTCCGTCGCGGCCGAGAGCGAGGCGGCAGAGCACCGCGCGCGCTTCCTTCACGCGCTGGCCGCCACCGTCCCGGTGTTCGTCATCGCCATGCTGGGGCTGCACTTCCCCGGGCACGACCTGATTCAGGCGGCGCTGACCTTGCTCGTGCTGGCGGGGCCAGGCCGCGGCTTCTTCGTGAAGGCCGCACGGCTCGCGCGCGTGCCGGCGGCCTCCATGGACACGCTGGTCGCGGTCGGGACCTCCGCCGCGTTCGCGCTGTCGTCGTGGCAGCTCCTCGCGGCGCGGCTCGACGGCGCGGCCGCGCCGCATCTCTACTTCGAGACGGCTGCCGTGATCGTCACGCTCATCCTGCTGGGCCGATGGCTCGAGGCTCGCGCCAAGGGCCGGGCGGCCGAGGCCATCGCGGCGCTCGCGGGACTCCAGCCCTCGACCGCGCGGCTCCGCGATGGCGCGACGGGCGAGGAGCGCATCGTGCCGGTCGAGACGCTGCGCGCCGGAGACCACGTCGTGCTGCGGCCGGGCGAGCGAATTCCCGTGGACGGCGTCGTCGCCGGCGGCGAGGGCGCCGTGGACGAGTCCATGCTGACGGGCGAGCCCCTGCCGGTGCAGCGCGCGCCGGGCGATCCGCTGACGGGCGGCACGATCAACGCGTCGGCCGTGCTGGTCATGGAGGTGCGCCGCGTGGGCGAGGGCACGACGCTCGCGCGCATCGTGCGCCTCGTGCGCGAGGCGCAGGCGACGAAGGCCCCCGTGCAGCAACTCGCGGATCGCGTGGCGGGAGTCTTCGTTCCGATCGTCATCGTGATCGCGGTGCTGACGTTCCTGGCGTGGGGATGGCTCGGCGGGGGCTGGTCCGCGGGGCTCATCGCCGCCGTCGCCGTCCTGGTCATCGCCTGTCCGTGCGCCATGGGCCTCGCGACGCCGACTGCCGTGCTGGTGGGCACCGGCCGCGCCGCCTCGCTCGGCGCGCTGGTCAAGGACGCTGCCAGCCTCGAGCGCCTGGCGCGCACGACCATCGTCCTGTTCGACAAGACGGGAACGCTCACGCGGGGGCGGCCCGAGGTCACGGAGGCCACGGGCGCGGATCTCGCCAGCGTCCTTCCGGTGGCTGGTGGACTCGAAGCCCTGTCGGACCATCCGCTCGCCACGGCCATCGCGGCGGTCGCGGCACGCGACGCGTCCATCGCGCGCGATCTCGAGGCCGTGGAGGCGGTTCCGGGTCGCGGCACCCGGGCCCGGTGGCGGGGGCGCCGGGTGCTCGTCGGCAGCCCGGCGTTCTTGCGCGAGCAGGGCGTCGACATGACATCCCTCGCCGCGTGGCTCGACCAGCGGGCGGGGGAGGGACGGACGCTCGTCGGCGCGTTCGTCGAGGGGCACGCGCCCGCGGCCTTCGCCCTGGCGGATCCCGTGAGGCCCGAGTCGCGCGAGGCGGTCGCGAGCCTGCGAGCCCGCGGCGTCTCCTCCGGGATGGTCTCGGGGGACCAGATCGCGACCGCCATGCGCGTCGCGGACGACATCGGGCTCGAGGCCACACTCGTTCGCGCGGGCGTCCTGCCGGAAGGCAAGGTCGAGGTCGTGCGCGGCCTCCAGGACGCGGGGGAGGTCGTCGCGATGGTGGGCGACGGCATCAACGACGCTCCCGCGCTGGCCGCGGCCGATGTCGGCATCGCCATGGGCTCGGGAACGCACGTCGCCCTCGAGACGGCGAGCGTCGCGCTCCTGCGCAACGATCCGCGAGCGGTCGCGCAGGTCGTCGCGCTCGGCCGCGCGACGCTGAGGGTCGTGAGGCAGAACCTGTTCTGGGCGTTCGCCTACAACGTGGTGGGCATTCCGCTCGCCGCGCTCGGCAAGCTGAATCCCATGATCGCCGCGGGCGCCATGGCGCTCTCGTCCGTCAGCGTCGTCGCGAACTCGCTGCGCCTCAAGCGCTCGCGCCTCTCCTGACGCTGCCCCGTCTCGCGGGCTCCGGCGAGCGGCCGGACGCCCGAGGGACCGCGGCTGGCTACCGCGGGAACGGCCCGGCGCTGTTGCGACCGAATCCCCACGCGCCCTCGCTGGCCGAGAGGCTGTAGGCCACGATCAGGTAGTCGTAGTCCACCGGATCGGCGAGCGCGCCGACGTGGCGGAAGGTGTTCGTCGTGGTCGTGCGCAGCAGGCGGAACGCTGCCCGGCTGCTCGGCGTCGCGTCCTCGGTGACGTAGATGCGGTAGACCAGGCACGAGTCGCCGCGCGCGGCGACCTCGTCCGTCCACGTCAGCAGCGCATCCGCGCCCGACTTGACGATGCGCACGGCGTACGCGGGCGCGCCGTCCACCTCGGCCAGCGGGCCGGCGCCGCAGGCGGCCGGGTTGTCGTCCGCGCCGTTGCCGGCCGTCGGGTTGCGCTCGCCGGCATCCACGGCGCCGTTCGCGTCGCGATCCTCGGCGCCATCGAGCACGCCGCCGCCGTCCGTGTCCGGGTTGTCCGGATCGGTCGTCGTGAGCGGATCGTCGTCGGGCACGAAGTTGCCGCGCGTCGTGTCGGTGTCGGGAGACGGCGTCACGATGCCGGACTCCGTGCCGTCCAGAAGGCCGTCGTTGTCGGAGTCCTCGTCCAGCGCGTCGATGCGGCCGTCGCCGTCGGTGTCGTTCAGGCCGTCGGCGCCGTCGAGCACGCCGTCATCGTCGCTGTCGGCGTCGAGAGGATCCGTGCCGGCCGCCACTTCCACGTCGTCCGGGAGCCCGTCGCCGTCCGTGTCGGGTCCGGGGGGCACGTCGTCGGCGCCGTTGCCTGCCGTGGGATCCGTCTCGCCCGGATCGAGGCGCCCGTTCTGGTTCGCGTCCTCGGTGCCGTCCGCGACGCTCCCGTCGTCCGTGTCCGGATCGGCCGGATCGGTCACGGTCGTCGGGTCGAGGTCCGGCACGAACCGCGCCGGATCGGTGCCCTGCAGGGGCCCGGCCCCGTCGGGGTCGGCGATCCCGGCGGCACGTCCCGCCTCGAGGCCATCGGGCAGGAGGTCTCGATCCGTGTCCGGGTTGGAGGGATCGGTGTCGAAGCCGAAGACCTCCTCGCCATCCGACAGGCCGTCGTCGTCCGTGTCGAGGTCGAGAGGATCCGTCACGTATCCGTCTTCGCCGGGGATGGTCTCTTCGCCATCGTCCAGGCCGTCGCCGTCCGTGTCCGGGTTGTCGGGATCCGTGCCGAGGATGAGCTCGACCGAGTCGGGCAGCCCGTCGCCGTCGCGATCGATGTCGTCCGCGCCGTTGCCGAACGTCGGATCGATCTCGCCGGCTCCGACGGACCCGTCGTGGTCGATGTCCTCGTTGCCATCCGGCACGCCGCCGTCATCCGTGTCGGGATCCGTCGGATCCGTGCGCGAGCCAGGGTCGGTGTCGGGCTCGAACGACGCGGGATCCGTGCCCATGAGAGGACCCGGGCCATCGGGGTCCGCGATCGGCATCGCGACGCCGGTCTCGGTGCCGTCCTGCAGGCCGTCGCCGTCCGTGTCGGGATTCGACGGATCGGTCACGAAGCCGTCGGTGCCCCGCACGATCTCCTCGCCGTCGGCGATGCCGTCGTCATCGGTGTCCACGTCCAGCGGATTCGAGACGAAGCCGTCGCGGCCCGGAACGGTCTCCTCGCCGTCGCGAATGCCGTCGCCGTCGGTGTCGGGATTGTCGGGATCCGTGCCGAGGGTCAGCTCCACGACGTCCGGAAGGCCGTCGCCGTCGCGATCCACGTCGTCCGCGCCGCTGCCCCACGTCGGGTCGATCTCGCCGGCGTCGCGGCGGCCGTTGCGGTTGATGTCCTCGTTGCCGTCCTGCACGCCGCCGTCGTCCGTGTCGGGATCGAGCGGGTCGGTCGTGGTGGACGGATCGCGATCCGGCTGCCAGTTCGTCTGGTTGGTGCCGCGGAGCGGGCCGGGACCGTCGGGATCCGGCACGGCGACGGTGCGACCGATCTCGGTGCCATCCTGCAGGCCGTCACCGTCGGTGTCCGCGTCGGTCGGATCGGTGCCGATGCCGCCCGTCTCCTCGCCGTCCGCGAGGCCGTCATCGTCGGTGTCGGCATCCAGCGGGTTCGTGACGAAGCCGTCGGCGCCGGGCACCGTCTCCTCGCCGTCACGGATCCCGTCGCCGTCCGTGTCCGGGTTGTCGGGATCCGTGCCGATGGCGATCTCCACCAGGTCGGGGAGTCCATCGCCGTCGCGATCGATGTCATCGGCGGGGTTGCCGGCCACGGGCTGCGTCTCGCCCGCGTCGCGCCGGCCGTCGTGGCTGATGTCCTCGTTGCCATCGAGCACGCCACCGTCGTCCGTGTCCGAGTCCAGGGGATCCGTGGTCGTCGCGGGATCGAAGTCGGGCTGGAAGCGGGAGCCGTCGGTGCCGCGCAGCGGGCCCGCGCCATCCGGGTCCGCGACGCCGCTGACGAGCCCGCGCTCGGTGCCGTCTTGCAGGCCGTCGCCGTCGGAGTCGGGGTTGGTCGGATCCGTGCCGGTGCCCGGGCCAGGGGCAGCGCCGGTCTCACGGCCGTCGGACAGGCCGTCATCGTCGCTGTCGGCGTCGAGAGGGTTCGTCACGAAGCCATCGCGGCCGGGCAGGACTTCCTCGCCATCGCGGATGCCGTCGCCGTCCGTGTCCGGGTTGAGCGGGTTCGTGCCCAGGGCGACCTCGACCGCGTCCGGCAGGCCGTCGCCATCGGTGTCGAGATCATCGGCGCCGTTCCCGGCGAGCGGATTCGTTTCCCCGGCGTCGCGGCGGCCGTTGCGGTTGATGTCCTCGTTGCCGTCGAGCGCGCCGCCGTCGTCCGTGTCGGCATCCGTCGGATCCGTGCGCGTCGTCGGGTCGGCGTCCGGGACGAAGCGATTCTCGTTCGTGCCGCGAGCCGGGCCGGGCCCATCGGGATCGGGCACGGGCCGGGTCACGCCGATCTCGGTGCCGTCCGCGATGCCGTCGCCATCGGTGTCGGCCTGGCTCGGATCGGTGAGGTACCCGTCCGCGCCGCGCACGACCTCATCGCCGTCCGCGATGCCGTCGTCGTCCGTGTCCGCGTCGAGCGGATCGGTGACGAAGCCGTCATCGCCGGGCATGACCTCTTCACCGTCGCGGATGCCGTCGCCGTCCGTGTCCGGATTGTCGGGATCGGTCCCGATCAGGGCTTCGACCGCGTCGGGCAGCCCGTCGCCATCGCGATCCGTGTCGTCCGCGCCGTTCCCGGCCAGCGGGTTCGTCTCGCCGGCATCGCGCCGGCCGTTGGCGTTGATGTCCTCCGCGCCGTCCGTGGCGCCGCCGTCGTCCGTGTCGCGATCGAGCGGATCGGTGGTCGTGCCGGGGGACAGGTCGGGCCGGAACAGGGCCGTGTTCGTGCCGAGGATCGGCCCGTTGCCATCGGGATCGGGCAAGCCGGTCGTGACGCCCACCTCCGTGCCGTCCTGCACGCCGTCGCCGTCCGTGTCGCGATCGGTCGGGTCCGTGCCGACGCGGCGGAGGCCCGCGCCCGTCTCGTCGCCGTCGGACAGGCCGTCGTCGTCCGTGTCGCGATCGAGCGGATTCGTGACGTGGCCGTCCGCGCCGGGCACGGTCTCCTCGCCATCGAGGATGCCGTCGCCGTCCGTGTCCGGGTTGCTCGGGTCCGTCCCGATCGCCGTCTCGACGACATCCGGCAGGCCGTCGCCGTCCGCGTCCACGTCGTCCGCCCCGTTCCCGGCGACGGGGTTGATCTCGCCGGCGTCCACGCGGCCGTTGCGGTTGATGTCCTCGTTGCCGTCGAGCACGCCGCCGTCGTCCGTGTCGGCGTCGGTCGGATCCGTCCGCGTGGCGGGATCGGCGTCCGGGACGAATCGCGTCGCGTCCGTGCCGCGCAGCGGGCCCGCGCCGTCGGGATCCGGCACGGGCGCGGTGCGGCCGGTCTCGGTGCCGTCCTGCAGGCCGTCGCCGTCCGTGTCGGGGTTGTTCGGATCCGTCACGAAGCCGTCCGCGCCCGCCACGACTTCCTCGCCGTCGGCGATGCCGTCGTCGTCGGTGTCGCGATCGAGCGGGCTCGAGACGAAGCCGTCTGCGCCGGGCACGGTCTCCTCGCCGTCCTGGATGCCGTCGCCGTCCGTGTCCGGGTTGTCAGGGTCCGTGCCGAGGGCGATCTCCACGACGTCCGGGAGGCCGTCGCCGTCGCGATCGACGTCGTCCGCGCCGTTGCCGGCCACGGGGTTGATCTCGCCGGCGTCGACGCGGCCGTTGCGATTGATGTCCTCGTTGCCGTCGAGCACGCCCCCGCCGTCCGTGTCCGGATTCGTCGGATCCGTCCGCGTCGCGGGATCGCGATCCGGGCGGAACGTCGCGTGGTTGGTGCCGAGCGCGGGGCCGGGTCCGTCGGGATCGGGAACGCCCGTCACGACGCCGGTCTCGGTGCCGTCCTGCAGGCCATCGCCATCCGAGTCGGGGTTCAGGGGGTCCGTGACGAAGCCGTCGGCGCCCGCGACGACTTCCTCGCCGTCGGAGATGCCGTCGTCATCGCTGTCGGCATCGAGGGGATCGGTGCCGAGGCCGCGCTCCTGGAGGTTGGTGAGGCCGTCGCCATCCGGATCCGCATCGGGCGCTCCGCAGCGGATGTCGTCCGCCGGGTTGTTCGGGTCGCACTCGCCGGGATTCACGCGGCCGTTGAAGTTGGCGTCCTCGAGGCCGTCGCTCGATCCGCCGTTGTCGGTGTCGGCATCGAGCGGATCCGTCACGGTCGCCGGATCGTCGTCCGGCACGAACAGGGCGAGATCCGTGCCGATGGCCGGACCGCCCCCATCGGGGTCGGGAACGCCCGAGGCCCGGCCGTGCTCCGTGCCGTCCTGGATCCCGTCGCCATCCGTGTCCGCGTTCGTCGGGTCGCTGCCGACCGCGACGATGCCCGGGGCGCCGGTCTCCTCGCCGTCCGCGAGGCCATCGTCGTCCGTGTCGGCGTCGAGCGGGTTCGTGATGTACCCGTCGCGGCCGCGCAGCGTCTCCTCGCCATCGAGGATGCCGTCGCCGTCCGTGTCCGGGTTGCTCGGGTCGGTGCCGATGGCGGTCTCGACCGTGTCCGGCAGCCCGTCGCCATCCGCGTCCACGTCGTCCGCTCCGTTGCCGAAGACGGGGTTCGTCTCGCCAGCGTCCAGGCGCCCGTTGCGGTTGAAGTCCTCGTTCCCGTCGAGCACGCCGCCATCGTCGGTGTCCGCGTCGGTGGGATCGGTGCGCGTGCCCGGGTCGGCGTCGGGGATGAAGCGGGCGACGTCCGTGCCCCTCGCGGGGCCCGCGCCGTCGGGATCCGCGACCGGCGTGGTGACGCCGGTTTCCGTGCCGTCCTGGATGCCATCGCCGTCGGTGTCGGCGTCCGCGGGATGCGTGCGGAAGCCGTCCGCGCCGCGGATCACTTCCTCGCCATCCGCGATGCCATCGTCGTCGGTGTCGGCGTCGAGCGGATCGGTCGTGAACCCGTCAAGGCCAGGGACCACTTCCTCGCCGTCGGCGATGCCGTCACCATCGGTGTCGGGGTTGTCCGGATCCGTGCCGAGGAGCGCTTCGATCGCGTCGGGCAAGCCGTCGCCATCGCGGTCCACGTCATCGGCGCCGTTGCCGATCGCGGGGTTGATCTCGCCCGCGTCCACGCGGCCGTTCCGGTTGATGTCCTCGGCGCCGTCGAGCACGCCGCCGTCGTCCGTGTCGGGATCCAGCGGGTCCGTGGTGGAGGCCGGCGCGGCGTCAGGGATGAAGATTGCCGTGTTCGTCCCGAGCACGGGGCCGCTGCCGTCGGGATCGGACAGTCCGGTCGTGCGGCCGATTTCCGTGCCGTCCTGCAGGCCGTCGCCGTCCGTGTCGCGGTTCGTCGGATCGGTGCCGACGTGGACAGGACCCGCGCCGGTCTCGTCGCCGTCGGAGATTCCGTCGTCGTCGGTGTCGCGATCGAGCGGGTTCGTGACGTAGCCGTCGCGGCCCGGCACGGTTTCCTCGCCGTCCAGGATGCCGTCGCCGTCCGTGTCGGGATTCCGGAAGTCCGTGCCGATCGCGAGCTCGGCGATGTCGGTCAGGCCGTCCCGGTCGGTGTCGAGGGCGTCATCGGCGCCGTTGCCGGACGTGGGATCCGTCTCGTCGAGATCCAGCGCGCCGTCATGGTCGAGATCCTCGTTGCCGTCGAGCACGCCGCCGTCGTCGGTGTCGGCGTCCGTCGGATCCGTGCGCGTGAGGGGGTCCGTGTCGGGCCGGAAGCGCGTGGTGTCCGTGCCGCGGAGCGGGCCCGCGCCATCGGGGTCGGGCACCGGCGACGTCACGCCGGTCTCGGTGCCATCCTGCAGGCCGTCGCCGTCGGTGTCGGCATTCGCCGGATTCGTGAGGAAGCCGTCGGCGCCGCGGATGACCTCCTCGCCATCGGCGATGCCGTCGTCGTCGGTGTCGGCGTCGAGAGGATCGGTGACGAAACCGTCGCGGCCGGGGATGGTCTCCTCGCCGTCGAGGATGCCGTCGCCGTCCGTGTCGGGGTTCGCGGGATCCGTGCCGAGCGCGGTTTCGGCGACGTCGGGCAGCCCGTCGCCGTCACCGTCCACGTCGTCCGCGCCGTTGCCCGTGGCGGGGTTGATCTCGCCCGCGTCCACCCGGCCGTTGGCGTTGAGGTCCTCGTTGCCGTCCAGGACGCCGCCGTTGTCCGTGTCGGAGTCCAGCGGGTCGGTCGTGCTCGCGGGATCCGCATCGGGCTGGAAGCGCGAGCCATCCGTGCCCTTGAGAGGCCCGGTGCCGTCAGGGTCGGGCACGCCGGCGGTCACGCCGACCTCCGTCCCGTCCTGAACGCCGTCGTGGTCCGTGTCGGCGTTCGTGGGATCGGTGCCGATCAGCCGTCCACCCTGCGCGCCGGTCTCGGCTCCGTCGGACAGGCCGTCATCGTCCGTGTCGGCGTCGAGAGGATCGGTGACGTACCCGTCGCGACCCGGGACGGTCTCCTCGCCGTCCAGGACGCCGTCGCCGTCGGTGTCGGGGTTGAGCGGATCCGTGCCGAGCGCCGTCTCGACGACGTCCGGGAGGCCGTCGCGATCCGTGTCGAGGTCATCAGCGCCGTTGCCCGCCGTCGGGTTCGCCTCGCCGGCATCACGCACGCCGTCGTGGTTGATGTCTTCGTTCCCGTCGAGCGCGCCACCGTCATCGGTGTCCGAGTCGCGCGGATCGGTGATCGTCGCCGGGTCGCCATCCGGGATGAAGAACGACGTGTCGGTGCCGCGCAACGGGCCGGCGCCGTCGGGATCGGGAACGCCGGTCGTGCGGCCAACCTCGGTGCCGTCCTGCAAGCCGTCGCCGTCCGTGTCGGCGAGCGCCGGGTTCGTGATGACGCCATCGACGCCAGCCACGACCTCCTCGCCGTCCGACAGGCCGTCGTCGTCCGTGTCGGCGTCGAGCGGATCCGTGATCCGGCCATCGGATCCGGGGACCGTCTCCTCGCCGTCCAGGATGCCGTCGCCATCCGTATCCGGGTTGGCAGGGTCGGTGCCCAGGAGCAGCTCGACCGCGTCGGGAAGGCCGTCGAGATCGCCGTCGAGATCATCCGCGCCGTTGCCGGCGAGCGGGTTCGTCTCGCCCGGGTCGCGCCGGCCGTTGCGGTTGATGTCCTCGTTGCCGTCGAGGGCGCCACCGTTGTCCGTGTCGGAATCGAGCGGGCTCGTCGTCGTCGTGGGATCCGCGTCGGGGATGAAGACTGCCGTGTTGGTGCCGCGCAGCGGGCCGTTCCCATCGGGATCCGACAGGCCGACCGTGATGCTGAGTTCCGTGCCGTCCTGCAGGCCGTCGCCGTCGGTGTCGGCATTGGTCGGATCCGTGCCACGAACCTGGGTCTCGTTGCCGTCGGAGAGGCCATCGTCGTCGGTGTCCCGATCGAGCGGGTCGGTCACGTGACCGTCCGCGCCCGGAGCGACTTCCTCGCCATCCTGGATGCCGTCGCCGTCCGTGTCCGGGTTGGCCGGATCCGTCCCGAAGTAGAGCTCGCCCGCATCGGAGAGGCCATCGCCGTCGGCGTCCACGTCGTCGGCGGGATTCAGGGGGTCGCCCTCGCCGGCATCGATGCGGCCGTTGCGGTTGAAGTCCTCGCTGCCGTCGCGGATGCCGCCGCTGTCCGTGTCCGCGACCGTCGGGTTCGTGCGCGTGGCGGGGTCGAGATCGGGCCGGAAGAATGTCGTGTCCGTGCCGCGCAGCGGGCCGGGTCCGTCCGGATCAGGCACGCCTGCCGTGCGGCCCACCTCGGTGCCATCCTGCAAGCCGTCGCCGTCCGTGTCGGGATTCTCCGGGTCAGTGACGAATCCGTCGGCGCCGGCGACGATCTCCTCGCCGTCCGGGATGCCGTCGTCGTCGGTGTCGCGATCGAGCGGGTCGGACGTGAAGCCGTCCGCGCCCGGGTTGACCTCCTCGCCATCCTGGATGCCGTCGCCATCCGTGTCCGGGTTCAGCGGATCGGTGCCGAGCGTGATCTCGCGGCTGTCGGGAAGCCCGTCGCCGTCGGTGTCCAGCGTGGAGCAGATCCCGTCATCGGCAGGGGCGTTCGGATTGCACTCGCCCGCGTCCACGCGGCCGTCGAGGTTGAAGTCCTCGTCGCCATCGCGCGTCCCGCCGAAGTCCGTGTCGGCGTTGCGCGGATTGGTGGTCGTCGAGGGATCCGCGTCCGGCCGGAAGATGGCCAGGTCCGTGCCCCTGAGCGGGCCCGCGCCATCGGGATCGTTCACGCCGACCGTGCGTCCGATCTCCGTGCCATCCTGCACGCCGTCGCCGTCTGTGTCCCGGTTGGCCGGGTGCGTGAGGACGCTCGTGACCTCGTTGCCGTCGCTGATGCCGTCGTCGTCCGTGTCGGCGTCGAGCGGATCCGTGATGTAGCCGTCGGCGCCGGGCGCGACTTCCTCGCCGTCACGGATGCCGTCGCCGTCCGTGTCGGGGTTGTTCGGGTTCGTCCCGATCGCCGTCTCGGTCGTGTCCGCGAGGCCGTCGCCATCCGTGTCGATGTCGTCAGCCGGGTTGAGGGGATCGCCCTCGCCCGCGTCGATGCGGCCGTTGCGATCGAGGTCCTCGTTCCCGTCGGGGACGCCGCCGTCATCGGTGTCGGCGTCGAGCGGGTCCGTGGTCGTCGTGTTGTCGGCGTCCGGAATGAAGATGGCGACGTTGGTTCCGCGCATCGGTCCGGGTCCATCCGGATCCGCAACGGGGCTCGTGATGCCCAGTTCGGTGCCGTCCTGGATGCCATCGCGGTCCGTGTCCGCCGAGGTGGGGTCCGTGCGCCGCACCGTGGTCTCGTTGCCGTCGCTGAGGCCATCGTCATCCGTGTCGGCGTCCAGCGGGTCGGTGATGACGCGGTCGAGGCCGCGGACCGTCTCCTCGTAGTCGTTGATGCCGTCGCCGTCCGTGTCGGGGTTCCCGGGATCCGTGCCGAGCGCGGCCTCTTCGGGGTCCGTCAGGCCGTCGCCATCCGAGTCGGTGGCGACGTTGAACTCGTCGAGCGCGAGGTACGGATTGCTCGCGGCGCTGTAGACGGGATCGAACACCCCGGGCGGCGTGAAGCCGACGGGGTAGACGACGGCGTGCCAGGCGCCAAGCGGCGATGTCGGATCCAGCGCGAACGCCCCCTGGAGATAGCCCACGGAGTCGGTCGTCTCGACGTCGGTTCGCGCGAGCAACCCCGCCGAGTCGTACCACGCGATCTGATGCGTCGCCACGGGTGCGTAGCCGGATCCGCCGACGTAGACGGTCGCGGACGTGTTGCGAGCGAACCAGTCGTCCGGTTCGGAGCGCAGAGCGTCCGAGTAGGACGCGAGATTCGTGAGGGGGATGGTCCGGCACGATGACGGGCGGCTGATCTCGTACGCGAGGGGCACGCGCGAGGCGCTGTTGCCCTCGTCGTCCTGCGCCGTCACGCGCACGAGGTAGCAGCCATCGGCGAGCGCCGACGTGTTCCAGACGATGCCCCAGTCGTTGAAGATCGTGGCCGGCTGAGGGGGCCCCGTCGCCGCGCGCGTGCCGTCCACGTCGGGGTTGGCGTTCGCGCCGGGCGCGACGCTCATGGCGGTCCACGTCAGGCCCGGGGAGCTGACGCCGTCGCACTCGGGATCGAGCTGGTGGTCGAAGCGCACGAAGGCGATCGTGTCCACGACGGGCGGCGTGGCGTTCGCGCCCGCGGTGTTGGCGGGGTTGGGAACGAGCGCGTCGATCACCTTGGCCGAGAGCGTGGCGTCCGTGCCGCAGGTCTCGGCCGTCACCCGCACCTCTCCGATCAGCGGCGGGATGTAGTTGCCCTGCGCCATCGTGACGACGTCGCCGAAGGCATAACGGGTGCTCGAACCGGCCTGGTAGTTGCCGTTGAGCGCCACGTCCTTCTGGTAGGGGTCGGTGTTGGACGCCGCCGTCGAGTAGCCGAACTGGATGGGCGATTGCGCCTGGACGAGCTGCGGTCCCGAGTTGTATCCGGTCCGCAGGGCCGAGATGGGCAACTGCACGTCCACCATGTAGCCGCTGCCCCAGTTCGGGTCATTCGTGTAGTAGACGCACTGCGTGGGTCCGAAATTCCAGGTCGCGCCGTTGAGCAGCGGGTTGTTGCCCGCGGCCGCGCGCGTGATCGCCTCGCCATGCCACACGAGATCGCCGCGCGCCGTGACGCGGCCGCCGCCGACCGTGTGGGGGTTGAGCAGCTGGGCGTTGTCGTTGTTGTAGTAGATGAGAAGGTCGTCCCCGCCGTGAAGCGGGTTGCCCGAAAGGTTGGGGTAGGTCGGGAGGTTCTCCTGCGTGAGGTCCGAGGCTGCCCCGCCCGACTTGCCGTCGATCAGCAGAGCGAACTCCTTCCACCCGTCGCCGTCAATGTCCATCGTGAGCGTCCACGAGGCCCCCGACCAGGGCTGGTTCGTGGACGTGGCCGGGTCGGCGCCGTTGCGCCACACGTTGGTGGCCATGGGGTCCGAGCCGACACGGATCCGGTAGAAGAAGATCTCGTTCTGGACATCGAACGCCCAGTAGGCCGATGGCCACGCGTACTCCGGCGAGAGCGACGTGATGTCCTCGGATCCTGTCGGGTTGGCGCCCTTGGTGTTGTCGCCGGTCCCGCCGTTGCTCGGCGTCGCGCCATCACGGATGGGGACCTGCCGCTGGGTGTAGGCCTGCCACTCGCCACGAAAGCCGGCGCCCGCGCGCGTCGGCCAGGCCGTCGGATACGCGCCGTGGACTATCTCGGGGGCCAGGGTGGCGAGTGCCGCCACGAGGAGGCAACGGGCGAGGCGTGCGGGAACGTTGGGCTGCATTCGACTCTCTCGACAGGAACGGGCGCGTGAACGGGGCATTTCGCCACCTTGAGGGCAGCAGGCCACCAGCCGATCATCGGCTGAAACGGAGCCACACACGAGGGACGGCTGGGGCTTGCGGACCCGGCGGTCAACGGAACACCGAGCCTCTGGAAGGTGCCTCGCGCCCCTGGAACCGGACAGGCGGACCGCCGCCACGCCGCGATCCGCTCAGCGGGGATTTCTACAAAGTGTAGGCCGATGAGTCTCCAGTCACCAGCCGCGAGCGCCTGCGCGGCCCGCGGAGCATGCATGCGGACTTCGGTGTCGGGACACTAGAATGCGCGCCATGCCTCCCATAGCCCGGAACCGAAGGCGTTGAGCCGCCCGCAGGTCCTCGTCGTGGACGACGACGCCGACCTCCGGCGCCTCCTGGAACTGCAGCTCCGCCAGCACGGGATGGAGGTGGTCACGGCCGACAGCGGGGCCAGCGGCCTGCAAGCGGCGGCGACGAGCGCGGCCGATGTCGTCTTGCTGGATCTGGGACTGCCGGACATGAACGGCCTGGACGTGCTCCGCGCGCTGCGCGTGCAAGGCCACCCCTCCGCCGTCGTCGTCATGACCGGACGGCCGACCTACGAGGCCGCCGTGGCGGCCCTCAAGGAGGGCGCCGACAACTTCATCAC
Organism: uncultured Thermoanaerobaculia bacterium; assembly: GCA_964613915.1. GTDB lineage: Bacteria > Acidobacteriota > JBCCFW01 > JBCCFW01 > JBCCFW01 > CAZTIW01. Next base: position 23,798 of record CAZTIW010000031.1, on the reverse strand, counting down.
CAAGCCGCTGGATCCAGATCTGCTCGTCCAGCTCGTGCGCAAGGCCGCGGAGTCCACGCAGCTCCGCCGGCGCTTGGCGGCGGCCAATCGCCCCTCGACCGCCGTGGACAGCCTGCGCGCCTGTCCCAGCAGCGCCATGATGCGGTTCGTGGACGCCATGGTCGCCGTGGCCGCCAGCCACGGCAACGTGCTGCTGACGGGCGAGACCGGCACGGGCAAGTCCCTGGCCGCCCGCGCGCTTCACGAGCTCAGCCCCCGCGCCACGGGGGCCTTCGTCGAGCTCAACTGCGCCAGCCTGTCGGCGGAGCTCCTGGAGTCGGAGCTCTTCGGGCATGCCGCCGGGGCGTTCACGGGCGCGCTGCGCGCCAAGCCAGGCCTGTTCGAGGTTGCCGATCAGGGCACGCTGTTCCTCGACGAGATTGCCGACATGGCGATCGGCGTGCAGCCCAAGCTCCTGAAGGCCATCGAGGATGGGCGCATCCGCCGGCTGGGCTCCGTCGAGTCGCACGAGGTGGACGCCCGGGTCGTGGCGGCGTCGCACTTCGAGTTGAAGCGGCTGGCGGACGAGGGCCGGTTCCGCGCCGACCTCTACTTCCGCCTCGACGTCCTCCGGCTCCGGGTGCCGCCGCTTCGCGAGCGAGCGGCCGACATCCCGGTCCTGGCGGCCTCGTTCCTGCGGCGGACGAGGCGCGATGCCGGGCCCACCCTCGCGCTGGCGGATGAGGCGGTGGAGTGGCTGTGCGCCCAGCCCTGGCCCGGGAACGTTCGGGAACTCCAGAACGTGATCGAGCGTGCGGCGGTGCACGCTCGCGGCTCCGTCGTGAGGGTCGCGGATCTCATGACGCTCGGACTGCCGTCCGTTCGTCCGGCTGCGCCGGAGCCACGCTCACTGCCGGCCGCGGAGCGAACGCTCGACGCGGCCATGCGTCTCCATGTCCAGCGCGTCCTGAGCGAGTGCGCGGGCAACCGATCGGAGACGGCTCGGGTCCTGGGCGTCACGCGGCAGACCCTGCTGCGACGGCTCCGTGGCTGGGGCCTCGACGACGACGCGCACGGGAGCTGACCGGCCGCGGCGTGGCGGCCCTCGGGCCAGGAGAGAATGAGGCGGCCCTTCCACGCCCGCCGGGGAGGGAGGACCGGAGCCGACAGAAGGGCCGCCTCAAGAGCACATTCGCTTCGGCCGGGCCGCCAGAGGAGGAGCGACACGCCCGGCCAGAGCAGTCATTAGCAGGCTGCGTGCCACGGGGGATGGGGCCGGATCGCTGGCCAGGGGGCCCAAGCGGGGCGACGACCGCGACTCGGCGGAGCGAAATCATCCATCCGGCGAGGATGATCCTGATACAGGATGCGCAGGATCATCCAGCGTCTGCGCAGGCTTTCGAGAGGCTAGCGAGAGTCGTCCAGGACGTGCCGGGCTGCCGCCGGCCGCTGGCCCGCGAGGGACGCGGGGGAGACCGCGCTCTCGACTGCCATCTCCAGCAAGCCCGGGCCGCCGCTCTCCCCACGACGGAGGCGAACCTCCCAGGCCTGCGCCGCGCGACTGACCTCGTCGAAGCCGAAGGAGCCGGCCGAACCACCGAGAAGGTGGAGGGCGCCGATCAGCTCATGGCGGGCCGGCTCGCCTTGCTTCGCGAGCTCGCGGATCCTCTCGAGCCGCGCAGGCAGCTTGCGCGCATACGCGGCGCGGATGTCGTCGAGCGCGTGGTCATCCTTCATGGTCTGTCTCCCCGGTGAGGGATCATCGCATGCGGATGCCTGCCCGGGCGAGCAGGGGGGCGTTCGGGGCCGTGTAGACTCCGCCGTGGAGGCGAAGGGGGACTGGTGTTCCTCGCGGTCTTCAAAACCGTTGCGCGAGCCCGCGAGGTCTCGCGGGTGGGTTCGATTCCCACACGCCTCCGCCCCCGCCCGAGTTCTGGCCGATGGTCCTGCTCGCGCGTCCGCTGCGGCGCGGCGCCCAGACAGGAAGAGCCCGGTCGCGGTCGCGACCGGGCCCTTGGCCGACAGTCCTCACCGAGGCATGGCGTTCAACCGCCAGCCTGCGAGCGTCTCGTCCCGCGCCGGCGGCGCTGCGGACTGTCGGAGCGCGCGGACCGGCGTGCCGGTCCACGTCAGGATCAGATGGAGTCCTTGAGCGCCTTGAGGGGGCGGATCTTGATGACCGTGCGGGCCGGCTTGGCCTTGACCGTCATCATCTCACCCGGCTTGAAGGGGTTGGCCTTCGTCGTCGCCTTGGTGGCCGGCTTGTGAACCGACTTCAGCTTCATGAGACCGGGCACCGCGAACGCGCCCGGACCCTTCTTGGAGAGGTCCTTCTCGATCATCGACTTCATGCAGTCGAAGACCTCGGTGACCTGCTTGCGGGAGATGCCGGCGGCCTCGGCGATGGTGCGGTAAACCTCACCCTTGCTGCGAGCCTTGTTGGCGGCCGACACCTTCGCGGCGCTGGACGACTTGGCCGACGCGGCCTTCTTGCTGGTCTTCTTCGCCATGGTTTCCTCGGGGGGATTCCCCGGCTTTTCCGGGGGTTTTCGCGGCTTTCCGGCGGGTTGCCGGGCCGACGCGCCAAGTTTTACGTCAACTCCAAGCTGGAAAACAAGGGAATTCTGATCGGCAGGGCGCATTTTTTCCGGGAAATTCACCCGTTCCGGCTTGGCGGACGGCGGGGGAGGGCGGGCTAGGCCGGACGCGCTACCATCCGCCGCGTGCTGCTGCTCTTGCCCACGGCCTTCGAGTCCCGACTTCTCCTGCCGGAGCTGGAGCCGTCGCCCGCCTGCCAGCGATGGCTCGCGATGAGCCGGCTCGGGGAGGCCGTGGACGTCGCCACGTGCGGCATGGGGCTCGCGGCGGCTGGCGCACGCGCGGCGGCGCTCATGGCGTCCCGCGTGGACGACGCGTGTCTGGTCGGCCTCGCCGGAACGCTCTGGCCTGATCGCCTGCCGTCCGGCGTCGTGCTGGCCTCGGCCGTGGAGGTCGAGGGCATCGGATTCGGCACGGAGCTGGCGTTCGAGCATCCATCCCGGAGCCGCGGGCCAGCCGCGGAGGCGTGGGTGGCGCAGGCCTCGGCGCGTCCCTGGATGCCCGAGCTGGCGGTGGCCCGCCACCCGATTCTCTCGGTCGCGTCCGCCTCCGGCGACGAGGCGCACGCGCGCCTCCGTCGCGAGCGTCACCCCGCGTGCGCGATCGAAGAAATGGAGGGGGAGGCCGTCATGCAGGCCGCCACGGCGCTCGGCCGGCGCGTGGCCATCCTGCGCGGGATCTCCAACGTGGCCGGCGATCGGGACCACGCGCGCTGGCGAGTGGCCGAGGCTGGCAAGGCTCTGCGAGAGACGCTCGACGCGTGGCTGCAGTCATGAGAGGCCGCACCCTCGCGGAAGCCGAGCGCGTCCACGCGCGGCTCGCACGCCGGGCAGCGCGCCTCGACGCGAGGTGCCGGGCCGTCGCCACGGTGCGCCTCGTGCTCGCTGTCCTGGTCGCCATCGCCGCCGTCGCGCTGCTCCGCGCGCCGGCGTGGCGCGAGGTCGCGACATGGGCGGTCGCGGGGGCGCTCGTCGCCTTCGTCGCGGCGGTCGTCGTCCATCGGCGATGGACGAGGCGCGCGCGTCTCGCGGCGGCGGTGACCCGGGCCGCGGAGGCTGACATCACGCGGCTCGCGGGCCGGTGGCGCGACCTGACGCCCGGAGCGCCTGCCGTGGGGGCGGCCTCCGATCTGGCCACCGACCTGTCGCTGACCGGCCCGTCGTCGCTCCAGCAACTCGTCTCGCGTGCCGTGACGCCCTGGGGGAAGCGCCGCCTGGCCGACCTGCTCACTCGCGGACTCCCGGCGCCCGACCTCGCGCTGCGGCAGGAGGCCGTCCGGTCCTGGGCGCCGCGAGGCGGGATGCGCAGGCGCCTCGAGGCGGAGGGGCATCTCGCCGGGGACGTGACGGCTGAAGCCGCCAGCCTCGCGCAGGAGCTCGCGCAGCCCTCATGGCTGGCCGGTCGGCCGTGGATCGCGCCGCTGGGCGCCGTGCTCGGAGCCCTGACCGTGGGGCAGATCGTCGTGACCGGCGCATGGGGCGTGCCGACGGCGCTGTGGGCGTTCGTCGCGGTCAACGTCGCCGTCACGGCCTGGCTGTCGGGACGGCTCCTGCCGGAGTACGAGGGCCTTCTCGACCGGGAGCAGGCGATCGTCGCGTGCGCCGGCATGCTGTCCGTGCTCGAGCGAAGCGGTCAGCGGGCGGAGCTGCCGGCCCGGTGGCGGGCGGAGGCGCTCCAGCCGTCGCGGGCCTCGGGCGCGTTGCGCGAGCTGTCGAGCATCCTCGGCGCGCTGTCGCTCCGCCGCAACGCCATGTGGTGGCCCGTCCAGGCCATGGTGCTCTGGGACACGTGGCAGGTGGCGCGCCTGGCTCGGTGGCGCGGCACGCACGGCGTGCGCGTGGCGCGCTGGCTGGACGTGCTCGCGGAAGCCGAGGCCTGCGCCTCGCTGGCCGGCCATGCCGCCGTGTTTGGCGGCGTGCAGGCGGAGATGAGCGCCGGCGGCCCGTCGTTCCAGGCCGAGGGGCTGGCTCACCCGCTCCTCGGCGCCGAGGCCGTGCCGAACGACCTGAGCCTGGACGGCGCCGGGCGCCTGCTCGTGCTGACGGGTTCCAACATGTCCGGGAAGAGCACGCTGCTGCGCGCGGTCGGCGTCAACGTCGCCCTGGCTCTCGCCGGGGGCACGGCGCGGGCCACCGGCCTGCGCATGCGCCCCTGCCGGCTCATGACCTCGATTCGCGTGACGGACGCTCTGGACGAGGGGGTGTCGCTGTTCTATGCCGAAGTCCGGAGGCTGCGAGCCATCGTGCAGGCGGCCGAGGACGAGGGGCGCGACGGAGCGCCCCCCGCGCTCTTCCTCGTGGACGAGATCCTCCGTGGCACCAACACGAGGGAGCGTCATGCGGCCTCGCGCGCCGTGGTGGCGCGACTCGCGCGCACCGGCGCGTGCGGGATCGTGACCTCGCACGACCTGGAGCTCACGCAGCTAGCCGACACGGTGCCGGGTGTCCAGAACGGTCACTTCCGCGAGGAGATCCACGACGGAAGGATGACGTTCGACTACCGGCTCCGTCCGGGTCCGGTCACGACGACGAACGCGCTGGAGATTCTCCGGCTCGAGGGCCTGGAGATTCCGGAGGCGTGAGCCCCCGCGCCGCGCGGAAGGCGGCCGGCCACGTGCGCGAGGCGATGACCACCAGGAGCGCGGCGCATCCCGCGCTCGCGACGGGGACGCCGGACGCCAGCAGCAACGGCATGGCGACGAGCCGGTTCACCCAGCGCGTGCGGAAGCGCTGACCTCGCGGCACGTACTGGCGCAGCGGCAGTGCCAGGCGCATGCGCGCGAGCACCAGGGCGGCGACGCTCCCCGCGACGGGGAACAGGCCGAGACCCGCCGCGGCGAGCGCCAGCGGCGCGCCTCGGGCCTGCACGCGCGCGACGAACGGCTCGTGCCACGCCGCTTCCTCGGCGCGGCGCGGCCAGCCGCACGGATGAGGCCGGGCCGCGAGCAGGTCGGCCGGATCGCGCCGCTCGGCGCACGCGGGGCAGCGGCCGCGTGCGAGCAACACCCACGGGCGCTCGTCCTCCGCGTCGCCCATCCAGGCGTCCGGCCAGGCGGCCGAGCCCGCCGGAGCCGTTGGCGCGAGGACGCCCGCGCAGCCCGGGCAGGCCGTCGCCTCCGGCAGCGCGGGCGTCGCGCATGCCGGGCACGCCACGCGCGACCGATCGCGGGCGCGCTCGAGCGCGGTCTGCACGAGCCGCAGCAGCACGAGTGCCGCGGCCGCCAGGAGGATCGCGACGACGGGAGCGATCAGGGCGAGCAGCACCGCGCTGAAGCTCCAAGCTTCCTCGAGCCACGTGATGAGACGGCCAGCGCCCAGGTCGTCCGCGACCTCGCGGGCCTCGCGGAACACGAGATTCCTCCAGAAGGCGAGCGAGAACGTCAGGATGCCGGCGAGGCCGGCGAGGACCACCGCGAGCATCGTCGCGCCGTCAGCCGCCCAGCCTCCCGCCGCCAGGACCTCGAGTCCCGTGACCGTGCGCAGGATCTGCGCGCTGGCGGGGTCGAGAAGGCCGAACGCCGCGATGAAGGAGACGGCGCCCTTCAGGAACGGATCCACCTCTGCCAGGAAGGCCCGGATGTCCTGATCGCGCTCGGCGACCGCTTCGAGCAGCGCGAGGATCCCGAGGCTCGCGAGGCACCAGTCACTGACCAGCCACGCCAGCCGCGGATCCAGGCTCACCAGGCGATCCGGCACGAGCGGGAGCCAGGCGATCGCGTCGGGGAAGCGGGCCAGCAGCGCGACGACGAAGAGCGGCAGGAAGGCTCGCGACGCGAACGCGCCTGTCAGGGCCAGGGCCTGGAGTGCGCCGAAGACGGACATGACTCCAGCATACGCGCTCCGGGGGGAGGGCGTTCCGCCCCGCGGTCAGCGCCGATCGAACGAAGGGCCTCCTCGCCGCGAGGCAAGGAGGCCCGTGGCTCGAAGGATCGAAGGCTACTCGGCCGTGACCTTCTCCGGTTGCGGGGCGCTCGCGGGAGGGACCACGACGGTCGGGGCGCCGGGGTAAACCAGGTTGCCCGGCTCGGGGAGAGGGATCTGCATGATCCCCGTCCGAGCGGCCGTGCGCGCCAGCGCGTGATCCGGCTTGTCCGGATCCCCGGCGAGGACTTCGTCCACCTTGCCGACCACCAGGATGGCCATCGCCTCGGGCTTCAGCAGCGAGCTGGCGGCCTCCATCACGTTCGCGGCCGTGACGGCCTGGATGCCGGGGCGGTACTTCTCCCAGTAGTCTGCCGGGCGACCGGCCAGCTCGTCGTCCACGAACGTGCCCGCCTTCGCCCGGGCGCTCGAGAAGCGCTGGGGAAAGCTCTCGATGATCGACGACTTCGCGATGTCGAGCTCGGACGCCGTGACGGGCTCGGTCCGGATGCGGGCGACCTCGCCCAGGGCGAGATCGAGCGCCTGAGCGACGGACTTGTTCTTGGACTGGAAGGCGACGCGCAGGCTCGAGGGATACTCGCGGCCGAAACCGATGCCGCTGCCCGCCGAGTAGGCCAGCCCTTCGTCCGAACGCACGCGCTTCAGGATCCGGCTGGCGAATCCGCCGCCGCCGAGGATCTCGTTCATCACCTCGATGGCCGGCTTGCGCGGGTCGTCCCAGGTCGTGGACAGGTGTCCGGCCGACACCCGGGTCTGGTTGACGTCGTCCTTGTTCACGACGAAGACGCCGACCGGGGGCACGTGCGTGGGCTTCGGCACGGGCGGGACGGCCTCGCCAACGGCCCAGCCCGCGAAGCGCTTCTCGAGAGCCGCGAGGGCATCCGCCGTCGCCACGTCGCCCGTGACGGTCACGATCAGGTTCGCCGGGGACCACATGCGCGCATGGAACGCGACGAGATCGTCGCGCGTGATGCTGCCGATGGACGCGACGGTCGGCTGGCGCGACTCGAAGTGGTCGGCGCCGTACATGAGGCGGCGCCACTCGCGCTGCTCGATGTCCGTGGTGGAGTCGTTGCGGCGCTCGAGCTGCTGCTTGAGCTGCGTCTTGTAGAGGTCGATGCGGTCCGGCTGGAATCGCGGGCTTCGCAGCATCGTGAACGTGAGGTCGAGCGCCGCGCCCATGTCCTTCGAGAGGCAGTTCATGGTGGCAGAGGACTCGCGCCCGCCACTGCCGGTGTCCAGGTTGATGGCCAGGAAGTCGGCGCGCGCGTCGAAGGCGTCCGCGTCGAGATCGCCCGCGCCGCCGCTGCGCATCTGGTCGGCGGTCATCGCCGCGAGCCCCCACTTGCCCTCGGGCTCGAGGTAGCTGCCGCCCCGGCAGGTGAACCCGACCGTCACGAGCGGCAGGGCGCGATCCTCGATCACGAAGACCGTGACGCCGTTGGACAGGGCATGGCGGTGCTTGTCGCGGTTGGGAGCCGCATACGCGAGCGGCTGGAATGTCAGCTTGTCGGGGTGGCTGACGATCGGCGACGCCGCTGGCGCGGGCGCGGCGGTCGCGACCGGGCTGACGGCGGCCAGGCTGGCCACGAGGGGAACGAGGAACGGGCGGATCACTGGGCGCCTCCCTTCATGGCCTGCACGCGGCCCTGGATGAAACTCTCGATCCACGCGATCATCGGCTGATCCTCCGGCGGCGCGGCCGCCTTCTGCGCTCCCATGGCGGCCAGGGCCATCTCGAGCTTGGTCACGTCCTTTTCCTTCCCGATCTGGGCCTTGATCATGCCCGCCATCTGCTGCTGCTCTGGCGACAGCGCGTCCCACAGGGGATCCGGCGCCGCATCGGACTTCTTCGTGCGGTAGACCGCCACCGTTCGCTTGCTCATGTCGGCGTACTTCGTCGCGACTCGCCGGACATCCTCGGCCGTGACGGCGAGGTACTTGTCGGCCTCCGTCGTCATGTCGCGCCAGTCGTTCAGCGAGTCGTAGATCATGAGCTGGATCATGACGAAGAAGTTGCCGTCGAGGCGGCGGTACTTGTCGGCCAGCGCCTGATTCTTCACCTTCTGCAACTCCTCCGCCGGCACGAGGTCCTGCTGCAGCTTCTTGATCTCGGCGTACAGCGCGTTCTCGACCTCCTCGGGCTCGTGTCCCGTGGCCGCGATGCCGCTCACGGCCAGGTAGCCGCCGTACTTGCGCGTGTCGGCCTGGGCTCTCGCCGAGGCTGCGATCTTGCTGCCCTTGACCAGCGACATCTGGAGCCGGCCCGTCTCGCCGTTGAGCAGATCGGTCAGCACGGAGAGCGCGGGGGCATCCACGTGGTTGTGGGGGACGGCGAACCAGCGCACCTGGACCGTGGGCCGGGTCTCGGCCTCGGCTTCGAAGCGCCGGACGCCGAGCATCGGGACCTCGAGGGTCCGCATGGGAGCGGGCTTGGCCGTGGCCTTGGGAATCCGCCCGAAGTACTTCCGGGCGAGCGCCTCGGCCTGCGCGACGTCGAAGTCGCCCACCAGGGCCGCCGTCAGGTTGGCCGGGGCGTAGTTGCCCGCGAAGTAGGCGTTGGCCTCCTCGCGCGTGATGCCGTCCAGGTCGCTCGGCCAGCCGATCACCGGCCAGTTGTAGGGCGAGGCGTTCCAGAACATCGTCTCGAACAGCTCGTCGAGCTTGCCGGTGGGCGTCGAGTCCGTGCGCATGCGGCGCTCCTCCCACACGACGTCGCGCTCCGAGTAGAACTGCCGGAACACGGGGTTCATGAGGCGGTCCGACTCCAGCCAGTACCAGAGCTCCAGCTTGTTCGCCGGCATGTTCACGATGTACGCCGTGAAGTCATGCGAGGTGAAGGCGTTCAGCCCGGAGCCGCCCGCCTTCTGGTAGATCGCGTCCATCTCGTTGTCGACGAGAAGGTCCTTCTGCTTCTTGACGAGTTCGTCGAACTCGGCCAGAAGCTTCTGGTGGCGCTCGGAACGCACCGACGGATCCGTGGGGTCGGCGATCTCGCCGCGGAACGCCTTCAGGTCGAGGGCGTCCTGCTCCTTGCGCAGCTCGGCGCGGACGCGATCCTGTTCGGCGTTGATCTTCATGTCGGCCGCGATGTCACGCGTGCCGATCACGTGCGTGCCCTTGAACATCATGTGCTCGAAGAGGTGCGACAGGCCCGTGATGCCGGGCCGCTCGTTCACCGAGCCGACGTGGGCGATCCAGCCGCAGGCCACGTTCGGGTCGCCCGGACGCGGCAGCAGCAGCACGCGCATGCCGTTGTCGAGGGTGATCTCGCGAACGTTGAGGTCCTGCGCCGGCGCGCTCGCGGCGAGGCCGATTGCCAGCGCGGCGGCGAGAAGGCCGGCGAGGGGGCGGGGGCAACGAGAGGTCATGCAAGGGATTCCGTGGGGCTGTGCAGGCGCGACGCGGCCGAAACCGGGGCCCGGGAGGGCCGGGTGAGCGTGCCTGGCGGGATGCGAGGAAGGGAGCCTACCGGGCGTTCCGCCGGCCGACAAGCGCATGAGGCGTTGACCGGGAGGGGCCAGCGTGTTTTCGTTCGAGCGCATGCCCACGCGCCCCACCACGCCGCCACGCCTCGTCGCGTGCGATGCCTCCGGCAACATGATCGACCATCCCGATCTTCTTGCCGTGGGGGTCGCCGGGCCCGAGCCCGAGCCCATTCCCCGCTCTGGATGGATCCCGCTGCCGCGCGGCAGCGACTTCTATCTCCTCCCCGCGCGCGCTCCGGTCGGTCTCGACCCGGACACGGGGCGCATCGTGGAGCTCGACGATCCCGGCGTCGTGGCGGCGTCCGCCTTCCTCGCGCCCGCATGGACCCGCTCGCACCGGCCCGCCTACGTCACGCGGCCGGGCGCGCCCGCGCTGCCGCTCTACGCCTATGCCACGCTGGGCTTCGCGGATGACCGCTTCTGGACCACGGGCGCCCGCGTGGACGCCGACATGCGCCAGGATCCCTGGCGCTTCGACGACGCGGCCATCCGAGAGGGCGCCTTCGCCGCGATGGACCGTCTCGCCGACAACCGGATCTGCCAGCAGCTCACGCGCTGCGCCCTCGACTACGGCTGCCGCGCGGCGCAGAACTACTTCCTGGGCCGTCACGAGGCCCCGCTGCCGACGTCCGTTGCCTGCAACGCGCAGTGCATTGGATGCATCTCGCTCCAGCCGGACGGGGCCTTTCGCGCCAGTCACGAGCGCATCACGCGCCGCGTGAAGGCGGACGAGATCGTCGCTCTGGCGCGCGACCACTGGAGTCGCGTCCCCGATGGGGTGGTCTCCTTCGGTCAGGGCTGCGAGGGCGAGCCGCTCCTCGAGGCGGACGTGCTCGTCGAGGCGGTTCGCGCGCTCGACGCCGAGCGTCCGCGCGGGACCATCAACTTGAACTCGAACGCGAGCCTCCCCGAGGCTGTCGGGCGCCTCGCCGACGCCGGGCTCGACTCGATCCGCATCTCCATGAACTCGCCTCGCCATGACGTCTACGCGGCCTACTACAACCCGCGGCATTACACGTTCGCGGATGTCGAGGCGTCGGCCATGGAGATGAAGCGCCGGGGACGGCGCGTGAGCATCAACCTCCTGTACTACCCGGGCGTGACGGACACGACCGCCGAGATCGAGGCGCTCGTGGCGTTTCTCGGGCGAACGCGGCTGGATCTCATCCAGGTCCGCAACCTGAACGTGGATCCCGAACTCTACGAACGGGCTCTTCCGCGGGGGACCGTGGCTCGCGGGGTGGGTGTCGCGCGCTTCCGCAAGGCGCTGGTCACGCGCTGCCCCTGGATCGCCTTCGGCTACTTCAACCCGACGAAGGAGCGGTACGCCGAGCTGGCGGCCGGCTGATGCCCGATCGCGTCGCCGTGGCCATCCTCGACTTCCCGGCCATCGGCGAGCGTCAGGAGTTCGCGGCTCTGGAAGCCGATGAACGCGCCGAGGTCCGGTGGGCGGACAGCGGGAGCAAGCTGAAGGGCGCGGACCTGGTCATCCTGCCCGGCTCGGAGCAAACGATGGCGGACCTGCGCTGGATGCGCGAGCGAGGGCTCGACGCCGCCGTGCTGCAGGCGCGCGCCGCCGGGGCGCGGCTCCTGGGGATCTGCGGGGGGCTTCAGATTCTGGGATCCGAGTTGCTGGATCCCGCGAGCCTCGAGGGCGGCGAGCGGGAGGCAGCCGGGCTTGGCGTGTTCGACCTCGTCACCGTCTTCGCGCGCCCGTCCATCGACGAACCCACCGTCGGAACGCTGACGGGCGCTCTCGGGCCCGCCGGGGGGCTCGTCACGGGACGCGAGATTCACGGCGGTCGGTCAGTCCTGAGCGGGGCTGGCGTCTCGGCCGTGTTCCGGGAGCCCGCCAAGGGTGGCGGGGACTGCCCGCTCGGGTTCGCGCTGGCCGACCGGACGGCGTTCGCCACGTACCTTCACGGCGCGCTGGCCGATGACGCCCTCCGCGGCGCGCTGCTCGAGGCAGCCCGCGCGGGTCCTCGCTGAGGAGCCCTCGCGCGAAGGCCCGAGGGGATGGCCGGCGGCTGCCCCGCAAGAAAAAACGGCCCGGATCTCGCGATCCGGGCCGTTCTCGACGGGAGGTGAGTCCCGCCTACGGGCAGTTGCCGTTGGAGCGGCAGCTCCAGGGCGGCAGGCCGTCCAGGTCGCAGTCACGCCACCGGCTGTTCGCCGGGTTGCCACAGCGAACGTCCTGGCAGTTCTCATCGGCGCCGTCGATCTTGCCGTCGCCGTCGTTGTCCACGCCGTCGCGGCAATCGGGATCGCTGTTCTCGGTCTCGCATCCGTCCGGCACGGTGTCGCCGTCGGAGTCCGCCGAGTCATCGAAGCCCGGGCAGGCATCGCAGCCGTCGGGCACGCCGTCGCCGTCAGCGTCGGAGTTGTCGTCAAAGCCCGGGCAGATGTCGAGGTCGTTGCAGACGCCGTCGCCATCCGTGTCGCCCGTGGCGTCGTCGCCGGTGCAGGCGTCGAGGTCGTCGCAGACGCCGTCGCCATCGGTGTCGCCCGTCGCGTCATCGCCGAGGCAGACATCAATGTCGTCGCAGACGCCATCGCCGTCGGTGTCGCCCGTGGCGTCGTCGCCCGTGCAGGCGTCGAGGTCGTCGCAGACGCCATCGCCATCGGTGTCGCCCGTGGCATCGTCGCCGAGGCAAGCATCGATGTCGTCGCAGACGCCGTCGCCATCCGAGTCGCCCGTCGAGTCGTCGCCCGCGCAGGCGTCGATGTCGTCGCAGACGCCGTCGCCGTCGCTGTCGCCAGTCGAGTCGTCGCCCGTGCAGGCGTCGAGGTCGTCGCAGACGCCGTCACCGTCCGAGTCGCCCGTGGCGTCGTCGCCCGTGCAGGCGTCGCAGGCATCGGGCACGCCGTCGCCGTCCGCGTCGGCCGTGTTATCGCCGAGCGGGCAGAGGTCGCAGACATCGCCGATCAGGTCGCCGTCCGTGTCGGTCTGATCGGGGTTGCTGTCGCTGGGGCAGTTGTCGCACTGGTTGCCGACGCCGTCGCCGTCGTTGTCCTGCTGCTGGTTGTTGTTCTTGTCGGGGCAGTTGTCGCAGGCGTCGCCGAAGTCGTCGTCGCCGCCGCCGTTGTGGACGCCGTTCCCGTTGTCGTCGTTCTCCTGGCCGGGGTTGAAGTCGAACGGGCAGTTGTCGTCCTGATCCGGGATCGTGTCGCCGTCGGAATCGCCCGCCTCGCAGACGTCGCCGACGCCGTTCGCGTTGCCGTCCGCCTGGTCGGCGTTCGGAGCGAAGGGGCAGTTGTCGCAGACATCGCCGCGGCCGTCGCCGTCGCCGTCGGCCTGATCGGCGTTCGCGGCGAAGGGACAGTTGTCGCAACCGTTGCCGATCTCGTCGCCGTCGGCGTCCGGCTGGGGCTGGTTGTTCTGCGGACAGTTGTCGCAGGGGTTGCCCACGCCGTCGCCGTCATTGTCCTGCTGGCTGGGGTTGGTCTTCGTCGGGCAGTTGTCGCAGGCGTCGCCCAGCGGATCACCGTCGGAGTTGGCCTGGTCAGCGTTCGCCACGGTCGGGCAGTTGTCAACGCCCCCGCAGATGCCGTCGCCGTCGGCGTCGTTGGCGGGGTCCGTGGGGCACGAATCGCAGGCGTCGCCAAGCCCGTCGCCGTCGGCGTCATCCTGACCCGCGTTGGGGAACAGGGGGCAGTTATCCGTGGCGTTCGGAAGGCCATCGTTGTCGGCGTCGTTGTCGCACGCGTCTCCGATGCCGTCGCCGTCGCCGTCTTCCTGGCCGCCGTTCGCGTCCGAGGGGCAGTTGTCACAGTCATCGCCCACGCCGTCCACGTCGCCGTCGGCCTGCGAGGCGTTCGGGCTGAGCGGGCAGTTGTCGCAGACATCGCCCTCGCCGTCGCCATCGGCGTCGGCCTGGTCAGCGTTGACCGTCGTGGGGCAGTTGTCGGCGCCGTCGGCAACGCCGTCGCCGTCGGTGTCGGTCGGGCTCGAGGTGCCGCTGCCGCCGCTGCCGTCGCAGCTCATCAGCGAGACGGTCAACAGGGAAGCGAGGAGCACGAACAGGAGGAGACGCAGGCTCTTCATGGGAACCTCAACGAGAGGGTGAGGGGAGGTTTGGAACGCCGATACTTGCACGGCGTGACCGCCCTTGGAAAGGTGGCAAATTGCTACATGACGGCCGAGATGGCTCGGAGAAGCGCGTGCCCTCGTTCGGGCTTGCTCGCCTTATCTTGTCCGGCTCGGTGGTCGAAGCGTGCCGTGGAGGGGCCTGAGCGCGCTCATGCGATGAGCGCGGTGGGGATGCCGACCAATCCGGCGTTCGGGTGCGAGGAATGAGCGGGCATCCTACCTTGCTTCGCGCCCGATGGGAACCCGTCAACGCTGCACCGCTCCGGGGCGCCGTGGCAGAAGGCCGGCGCTGAGAGGGCTCGACCCGGGCGGTCCCGTTCGAACACCGTGCGAGCCGGCGATCGCTCCACCCGTTGCGTCAGGCTGGCGCCGAGCGCGCTTCCAGCATCTTGCGGATCGTGTCCGCGACGTTGCGGTAGTCGTGCGCGAGCTGCCGCCCGACGGCCCGTTGCAGCGCCACGGCGGCGGGGATGTGGTCGCGCATCAGCAGGTCGAGGGCGAATCGGTCCACGCGCGCCGCGCGAACGGGACCCTCGGCCCGGCAGGTCGCCGTCCGGCGCGACCCGGCGACGAGGCTGGCGAGGCCGAACATGCCGCCGGGCTCGACGCGCGCGAGCTCGTCCTGGTATGGGGCGCGCTCGCGCGTCACGACGACCGTTCCCGACAGCACGATCCATGCGGCGCCGGGCCGGCCCCCCTCGGCGATGAACTCGTGCCGGTCCGGCCGCTCGTCGATCGTGAAGGCCTTCCCCAGCAGGTCGCGGTCCTCGGCGCTGAGCGACGCGAAGTCGGGGTGCGTGGCGAGAGCTTCTTGCAGGTCCATGGCCTAGCTCCTTCCGAGTCCGAGCAGTTCGCGCAGCGCGTCGAGCAGGCTCTCTTCATCCGCGTCCGGGCGCGTCTGGCCAGGCTGGCCCGCGCGCAACGCCTGCAGCTTGTCGGTGGCCGCGTGCAAGTGCACGCCGATGGCCTCGCACGCCGCGCGGTTGATGGCAGCGGCGGCACGGGGATGCTCGGCCAGCAGGCGCTGCGCGGCGCTCGATGTCAGTTCGAGCACGAGCCCCGGTCCCTGCGCCTTCAGCGTCGCGGAGGCCGGGCCGCCGTCGAGGAAGGAGACCTCTCCGACCGTCGCGCCCTGGCCGACCCGGCCCAGCGACACCGAGCGGCCGGCCACGCTCACGGTCACCCCCAGCGTGCCTTCGAAGACCAGCCAGAGACGATCGGAGGCCGCGCCTTGCTCGACGAGAACGTCGCCCTGCACGAGTGGCCGTGCATGGAGCGCGTCGATCAGCGACTGGACATCGGCGCCCGAGAGCCCGGTCGTCATGGAGGGGAAGCGCTGCTTGAAGGCCTTGGGATCCACGATCACCTCGGGGCGGGGATGGGCGTTGCGGGCGCATCGTCGCATGCTCGTGGCCTGCTTGCCACGGTCTCCGCGGGTGACGCGCCGCTCGGCCGCGCGGCATCCAGCGGCGCCGGCGCCGGGTCACCGCCCGGCGAGGCCGTACTCGCCCCAGCGCTCGGAGACTCGCCGCACGACGTCAGCGGGCATCTCGAGCGGCTCGGGGTATCCCGGCTTCCACGTCGCGTCCACGCCCATCGGTCCCTCGTGAATCGCCACCGCTCCCCTCAGGCGGGACGATGCGAAGACGATGTCGCTGGCCGGGTCGAAGCGCGTGAACGCGCCCCAGAGCCACGAGACGTCATCGGCGAGATCCACGTCTTCGGAGACCAGCATGATGAGGGGAACGCGCGCGAGGTCCGGATCCGAGACCAGAGCCTCGAGGAGCGGCCGGCCTGGCTGGCCGCGCCTCGCGCGCACGAAGAGCACGGCGTCCTCGACGAGAGCCTGCGAGACGACGCCAGCGTGGCGGGCCGCGAGGTCGGGCAGGGCGCCAATCGGCGGCACGTCCCGTCGCGGGCCGGTCAGGTCAACGATCAACTTGCTGCCGTGGTTCAGGCGCGGCCCCGTGAAGTCCAGCGTGTCGGCGGAGGTCGCGTGCGCGATGATGACGTCGCGCGCGGGAACGAACCGCGTGCGGAACTCCGCCAGCACGGCGCGCGCGCTCCGGCAGTTGATGTCCTCGCGCACGACGATGCACGTCTTGGTGAGGGCGACCTGCCCCTCGCCGAGGACTGAGAACGCCGTCTTCAGCGACTCCTTCTCGTAGCGCGGGCGCATCGAGACCGTGAACAGGGCGTGAAAGCCTGTCTCGTAGTGAGCCCACGCGTCGCGCACCTCGGGTCGCGTCAGCCGCAGCAGCGGCAGGAACATGTCCTGCACCGCGTTGCCCAGGACCATGTCCTCCTGCGGCGGCTTGCCCACGACGGCGGCGACGTAGATCGCGTCGGCGCGCCGGTGCATGCGCGCGATGCGGAACACCGGGAAGTCGGCCGCGGCGCTGTAGTGGCCGAAGTGATCGCCGAACGGGCCCTCGAGCCGCCGCACGCCGGCGGGCACGGTGCCGTCCAGGATGAACTCGGCCTCGACCGGCGCGAGCAGGCCCGACGGAAGGCGGACGACGTCGGTGGGGCTTCCGCGAAGGAATCCGGCGAACGCCAGCTCGGAAATTCCTTCCGGGAGCGGCAGCATGCCGGCCAGCAGCAGGATCGGCTCGCCGCCGAGCGCCACCATCACGGGCAGGTCACGGCCCTTCGCCTCGGCGGCGTGGTGGTGAAAGGCTCCGCCCTTTCCGATCTGCCAGTGCATCCCGGTTTCCGCGGCCTCGAAGACCTGCATGCGGTAAAGGCCGAGGTTGTCGTCGCCGTGATCGGGATGGCGAGTGCCCACGAGAGGCCACGTGATGAAGGGTCCGCCGTCTCCCGGCCAGCACGTGAGCACCGGCAGGCGGGTGAGGTCGGGCGGTCCGACCCGTGCCCCCCAGGGCGCGCGCCGGACGCGGCGAACGCGCACGTCCAGGCCGCGCAGCAGGAGTCGCCGGTGCTTCCAGAGGGCGGACGCGCTCGGAGGCATCGCGTCCTCGAGGAAGGACTGGATCTCGGCCCCGATGGCTGCGGGCTCCCGGCCGAGCGCCAGCGCGAGTCGCGCGGGCGTCGCGAGCAGGTTCATGACGACGGGCGTGTCATGTCCGACCGGCTGGCGGAACATCACGGCGGGCCCGCCCGAGCGCACGAGGCGCTGGGCGATCTCGCCCATCTCGAAGCGAGGGTCCACCGGCACGGTCACCTCGACCAGGTCGCCCTTGCGGCGAAGGACGTCGAGGAAGGCGCGGAGCCGGCTCACGCGTGGTGGACCGGCGCGCCCTTCCAGGTGGTCGGCGGCTCGGGCATCTCGCCCGTCTCGAGGAAGCGCTCCGCCTCGATCGCCGCCGCGCAGCCGGTGCCGGCCGCCGTCACGGCCTGCCGGTAGTACGAGTCCACGACGTCGCCGCAGGCGAACACGCCCGGAATCTTCGTCGCGGCGCGACCCGGCATGGTGAGGAGGTACCCGGCGGCGGTCTTGGGAAGCTGGTCGCCGACGAACGCGGAGTTGGGCGTGTGCCCGATGGCCATGAAGAGCCCCCCGAACTCCTCGGTCGCGGTCGCGCCCGTCACGGTGTCCTTCAGCTTGAGCCCGGAGAGGGTCTGGTCGCCGAGCGCTTCCTCCACGACCGTGTTCCAGCGAAGCTTGACCTTCTCGTTCTTGATCGCGCGCTCCTGCATGATCTTGCTCGCCCGCAGGACGTCGCGCCGGACGAGCAGGTGCACCTCGGTCGCGAATCGCGTCAGGAAGGTCGCCTCCTCGACCGCCGAGTCGCCGCCGCCGACCACGGCGAGCTTCTTGCCGCGGAAGAAGAATCCGTCGCAGGTGGCGCACGCCGAGATGCCCTTGTTGCGGAACTTCTCGACGGAGGGCAAGTCCAGCCAGTTGGCCGAGGCGCCCGTCGCGATGATGAGCGTGTCGGCCGTGACCGTCCGGTCTTCGGCCGTGACCGTGAACGGCCTCCGGCTCAGGTCCACCGCGGTGACCGCCGCGTCCGCGTACGTCGTGCCGAAGCGCGCCGCCTGCTTCTTCATGACGTCCACGAGATCCGGGCCCATGATGCCGTGCTCGAACCCGGGATAGTTCTCGACATCCGTGGTGATCGTCAGCTGGCCGCCGGGCTCGTGCCCCATGAAGAGGAGTGGCTGCAGGAGCGCCCGCGAGGAATAGAGGGCGGCGGTGTATCCCGCCGGGCCCGACCCGATGATGACGACCTTGTGGTGCTCCGCCGCTGGCGACATGCGCTGTTCTCCCGGGGTGAGGGGGCGAAGGATACCAGCGCCTCGGCAGGAGACTAGGTGATAGACTCCACGCTTCCTCCACCGGAAGTGACCCTCGCATGTGCGGCTTCGTCGGCCTCGTCAACGCGCCCGGGGCAGTCCGTGACCTCTACGACGGGCTGATCGCGATCCAGCACCGTGGCCAGGACGCCGCGGGCATCCTCACCTGCGACGAGCGCGGCCGCCTGCACCTGGTGAAGGACGCTGGCCTGGTCCGCGATGTCTTCCGGCGCGACCACGTGTCCCGGCTCGCGGGCGACATGGGCATCGGCCACGTGCGCTATCCGACGGTCGGCGCGGGCTCGGCCGACGACGCGCAGCCGTTCGTCGCCAACTTCCCGTTCGGCATCGCCATGGTGCACAACGGGAACGTCACGAACTACGAGTCGCTGGTGGCGGAACTCCGCGAGAAGGACCGCTTCAACGTCGAGTCCAGCTGCGATCTCGAGGTCATCCTGCACGTCTTCGCCGCGGCGCTCGCCCGCCACGCGACCTCCGGCTTCACGGTCGAGGCGCTGTTCGAAGCGGTCACCGACGTCCACCGCCGCGTCAAGGGCGCGTACTCGGTCGTCGGGCTCGTTTCGGGGCACGGCCTCTTCGCCTTCCGCGACCCGCTCGGCATCAAGCCGATCGTCATGGGCAGGCGCGCGGGTCCGAACGGGGACACCTGGTGCGTGGCCTCCGAGTCGGTCGTCTGCGACCTGATCGGCTGCGGCGAGTTGCGCGACGTGGCGCCGGGGGAGGCCGTGTTCATCTCGCCGACGGGCGAGGTCACGGCACGCAAGCTCGCCGGCGACCGGCACGCTCCGTGCGTGTTCGAGCACGTCTACTTCGCTCGGCCCGACTCGATGCTGGACCGCGTGTCGGTGTACAAGACGCGGCGCCGCATGGGCGAGGTCCTGGCCGGTCGCGTGCGCGAGATGGGCTGGCCGATCGACGCCGTGATCCCCGTGCCCGAGTCGTCCTGCACGGCGGCGCTGTCGCTGGCGCAGGAACTCGACGTCCCGTATCGGGAAGGGTTCGTGAAGAACCGCTACATCGGCCGCACCTTCATCATGCCGGGGCAGGCCCACCGCGCCAACTCCGTGCGGCACAAGCTGAACGCGATCGGGCTCGAGTTCGACGGGAAGAACGTGCTCATCGTGGATGACTCGATCGTCCGGGGGACGACGTCACGGCAGATCGTGCAGATGGCCCGGCAGGCCGGCGCCAGCCGCGTCTACCTGGCCTCGTGCGCGCCGCCGCTCCGGCACCCGTGCGTGTACGGCATCGACATGTCGACCCGGAACGAGTTCGTCGCGCGCGGTCGCGACGTGGACGAGATCGCGACGCACCTGGGCTGTGACGGCCTCGTGTATCAGGAGCTCGACGACCTCGTCGCGGCGGTCAAGGCAGGCAACCCCGATCTGGAGGAAACCTGCCACGCGTGCTTCTCGGGCGACTATCCGACCGGAGATGTCACGCCCGACATGCTCGTGCAGATCGAGACCGAGCGGCTGACGAGCCAGAAGGGCTGAGGCCATGGCGCGCGGCGTCGAGGAAGGACCGTCCCTTCTTCCCGTGTCCGAGGCGCTCGATCGCGTTCTGGCCGTCACGCCCGTGCTCGCGCCCGAGCAGGTGGCCCTGGCGGCCTCGCTCGGGCGCGTGCTCGCATCGGACGTGACGTCCGACGTGGATGTCCCGCCGTTCGATCGATGCGCCATGGACGGGCACGCCCTGCGCGCCGCGGACGCCGCGCCGGGCGCGCGGCTGCGCGTCGTCGGATCGGTGGCGGCCGGCCAGGTGTTTCCGCACGAGGTGTCCTCGGGCTGCGCCGTGAAGGTCATGACCGGCGCTCCGCTCCCGCCCGGGTGCGATGCCGTGGAACCGCTCGAGACGCTGGCCGATCACGGCGACAGCATCGTCCTGAGCGCCGGGCTGACGGCCGGCCGGCACGTCTCCCGGCGCGCCGAGGATCTGGCCGCGGGCGATGTCGCGGTGCCCGCGGGCACGCTGGTCGGACCGGCTCACGTGGCGCTGCTCGCGACCTGCGGGCGATCCGAGGTGACCGTGTACGGGCGGCCACTCGCCGCGATCGTCTCCACGGGGGACGAGCTCGTCGAGGTGGGCGAGCGCCCGGGGCCGGGAAAGATCCGGAACAGCAACGGTCCCATGCTCGCCGTGCTGTGCCGCGCCCTGGGTTGCGATCCCGTGCAGCTGAACCCCGTCGTGCGCGACGAGGTCGAGTCGCTCGAGCGCACGCTGACGCGGGCGCTGGCGGCGGATCTCCTGCTCATCTCGGGAGGCGTCTCGCGAGGCGAGCGCGACGTCGTGCAGGACGTCCTGCCCGCGCTGGGCGTGGAGCGCATCTTCCACGGCGTGAACATCCAGCCCGGCAAGCCCATGTGGTTCGGCCGGACCGATCGTTGCCTGGTGTTCGGGCTGCCGGGCAATCCGGTGTCCGCGCTCACGACGGCCATGATCTTTGCGGGCGCGGCCGTGCGCAAGATGCGGGGCCTCGCGCTGCCCGAGCCCCGGCTGGTGCGCGCGCGCCTCTCAGCGCCCTTCCGTCGCCGCGCGCATCGCGCCGGCTGGCTCGCCGCGCGCGTGACCTGGGACCGCGACGGCGCGCTGTGCGAGCCCGTGCCCTCGCGCGGCAGCGCGGATCTCGTCGCCGCCGCCGCGGCCAACGCGTTCTGGATCGCTCCCGAGGGGCGCGAGGAATTCGCTGCCGGCGACGCCGTGGATGTCCTGCTGCACCCGGACGCCGCCGAGCGCTGAGGGCAGCCCGCTGGGGACTGCCACCCGCCGCCGGGCGCCGGCGTCAGCGGCGGCTGAAGGACATCAGCGCGACGGGAGCGCGGCGACGCTCGACGGCCTCGCTGCCGGCGTCTGGCTCCGCGGGCGCGACCGCCTGGCCGGGCGAAGATGGCGAAGCGGCGTGCGGCAGCGGGCTCGCGAAGGCGCCGCCCAGCGCGGCCTCGAAGCGAACGCGCCAGCCCTCGCAGGTCCCCTCGGGCCGCGCCTCCACCTCCAACCTGGACTCGCTCGCGACCAGGCTGACCCGCAGGTCCGTGCAGGTCGCGCCGGGCCGCAGTTCCGGAACCACGTGACTGAGTTCGTCGCCAGCATCGATGCCTGGCATGTCGGGCACGACGACCTCGCGCCCGCCCTCGGGCCCTTCGAGCGTCGCGAGCGAGAGGCTCGTCAGGTTCATCCGCCACGCGCGGAGCGACAGGCCGTGGTCGTTCCACACGCTGGCGAGCGCCCAGGCCATGCGCGCGTCCGGCACGCACGCGACCATGAACGTCGGGCGCGGCAAGCGGTTCGCGAAGGACACGCTTTCCGCGACGAAGCCGAGGCACGCGGTCGGCCAGCCGGGCATGCGCAGGCAGGCATCGGTGTTGCGGAAGATCTCGTCGCTGCCGGTGACCTCGAGCACGGCGACTTCCATGGGACGCCCGGCCACCGTGCACTCGGCATGCGCCAGGACCTCCACGCCCGAACCGGCGAACGGAGCGGACTCGGCGCGCGCGCGCGCGGGGATCGCGGCGAGCGCCAGGGCGGCTACCAGCGCGAGCGGAGCGCGGGTCGTGGCGGTCCACGGACGGAACTGGAGGGTCACCATGTGGTCTTCACCGGGATGAACAGCGTGTCGGGGTCGCGAAGCACGAAGAAGATGATCTCGGCGACGCCCGCCTGGCGGGCGGCGTCGAGCGCGGCGCGCAGGTCGTCCACGTCGCGCACGGCGGTGCGATTGGCGCCCTGGATGATGTCGCCGGGTTCGAGGCCGCCGACCTGGGCCTGGCCCGCGATTTCGAGGTCGCTCACGATGACCCCGCCGAGATCCTCCGGCAGCCCGCGCGCGAGCAGGAGGTCATAGGTCAGGTCCTGCGCGGCGAGACCGAGCGTCTCGTCGCGGTGCTCGCGCGCGACCACCGCCGTCGGCGGCGCCGTCGCGAGGGTGACCTCGGCCCGCTGGTCGGAGCCGTCGCGCCAGATCGTGACGGGCACGGCGCGTCCCGTGCCGAGCGCCTGCACGCGCTCGATGAAGCCCGCCAGCGCCGCCTCGTCCACGGCTTCGATGGGCTTGCCATCGAGCTCGCGGATGACGTCGTGCAGCCGCATGCCGATTGCGGCGGCCGGCGATCCGTCGCGCACGCTCGTGACCATCACGCCGGTCGGCGCCGGGATGCCGAGGTGATCGGCCAGGGCGCGCGGCACGGGCTGGATCGTCACGCCCAGCCATGACTTGTCGCGCGCGCTCGCGAGCGCCTCCCGTGGCGGCGACGCGATGAGCGGAAGAAGCCCTCGCGACGGGATGACCATCGGAAAGCCTGGCGCCTTCTGGCGCGAGAGCACGCCCAGGATGCGCAGCGGCGCTTGCAGCGTCCCCGGGTCGCGCCCGATGGGGTCAATGGACATCAGGCCGATGGCGCGTCCGGTGCCGTCCAGCACCGGCGTGCCCGTCCCGCTGTCCTGCACGTGCGCATCCACGTCCACGAGCGTGCGCGGCTTGCTGACGACGCCGCCGACGGTCGCCACGCGCGTCACGGGCGCGTAGCCGTAGCGCTCGGGCAGGAGCTCGATGAGCAGGACGGGATCTCCAGCAGCCGGCAGGACATCGGCGAACGTGACGTGCGGCCAGGGAGTCTTCGGCTCCGGGGTCTCGAGCTGCAGGAACGTGAGCGCTGCCTTGCGGTCGCGTCCGAGCAGGGTCGCCTTGACGCGGCGTCCGTCACGGAGACGGACGAGGAACCCGCGTGGCGTCGCCGGCTCGCGCTGCTCATCCTCGCTCTCGGGGAAGATCGCGTCGGGGAGGACGACGAGCCCGTCGGACGACACGATCGTTCCGACGGCCGCGAGCTCCGCGCGCTGGCCCACGCCCCCGAACGGTCGGCCCTCCTTCTCGAGCACGTACTCGACGAGCACCACGGCGTCCGCGGCGCGGTCCGCGGCGCGATGCGCGGGAGCGAGGTCCACCGCGACGGCCGGGATCGCCATCGCGAGCAGCACCAGGGCAGGGGCGAGGGGTCGTGGGAACATGGTCATGCGCGCCGGGAAGCCTAGCAGTGGACCGCACGGATCCGGCCCGGAAGTCCGCGCCCGGCTCAGCCGGCGCTCGCGCCGGTGGCGCGGGAGCCGCCCGCCCGGCTCGGCCTCGCGGCGGGCGGGGACGCGGCGTCCGCGCCCGGCGCCAGCACGCGGCGCAGGTAGCGCGCCGTGTGCGAGCCTTCCGCTCGCGCCACCGTCTCGGGTGTGCCTTCAGCGATGACCCTGCCGCCAGCGGCGCCGCCCTCTGGACCGAGGTCGATGACCCAGTCGGCGACCTTGATGACATCCAGATCGTGCTCGATGACGATCACCGTGTTGCCCGAGTCCACCAGCCTGGCCAGGACCTGAAGGAGCTTGCGGACGTCGTCGAAGTGCAGGCCCGTGGTGGGCTCGTCGAGGATGTACAGCGTGCGGCCCGTGGCGCGGCGAGCGAGCTCGCGCGCCAGCTTGATGCGCTGCGCCTCGCCG